>JASFYT010000014.1:0-15849 GCA_045047085.1 Rhizobiaceae bacterium
TAAAGCCAAAGCCGTTGCGCTGTGACCGCTCGGGGCTATAAGGGTCGTCCGCCCACCAGCCGCAGGGGATTGCACTTCACAATCAATGTCACCCGCTCGCGGGTATCCATTGTCCGAAGCAGCGCTTCGGGTGCGTCAAGGATGAAAACCCGAAGGGCCGAGACTGCTTTAGCCGGCTTGGTTCATGACAGCCTGATAGCTGATCGCAGATCAGGCAGACGCCACAAAATTAAAAATAAGAATGGGGAACGTACCCGCCAACATACAAACAGGAACTATTTAGATACATGAGATGTAGACCGCTTTGGTCTGAGAATTCGCCGCAACAAGTGAGCTTCAACGTTTCCTTGGTTCCATTCCATCAAGACCTGCCGCCAGATAACCGGCACTGCTCCCGCCTGAGTTAAACGTTCAAAAGTGGTCGCAATACTTTGCTCTGAGTGTCCAAGGCAAGCATCTTTAACCACGAAAACATCCAAGCCTCTAGCAAGCCCGCCAAGTGCCGTGAATGACACCGAAGTTTCAGCTGATAATCCAGCGATCAGCATACATGGTCGATTAGTAGACTGAACTGCATCAGCAAATGATGGATCATCCCATGGGTTAACAACGCTGCGATTAAGCCGAGTCAATTGTGGGATTTTGGGTTCTAGCGTTGCGCTCAACTTATAGTCGATCAGATTAGTTTTCACCAAACTGGTAATAATTGGAATATTGGCCTTGCTTGCTGCATCCGCAAGTTCAGCCACGCCGTTCTCAGCAACATCTAACGAACTTTCATGAAAACATGATTTGAAAGATACTTGATGATCAACAATAACAAGTATTGTATATTCAGAAGAAATCATAATTTGATTGTAGTCATCTGAGAAACGGGTACTTCTTGATTCCATTATTTAAAGCTTTCAAGCATGGTCAAATTGAGAGCTGAATAGCAATTAATTTGTCACAATCGTGAACAGGCAAATCGGTATTCCCGGCCCTTTGCTGCCTTTCGCGGCAACTTGAATTGCTGCTGCGCATCGATAAGCCGCCATTCAGTGCGTGCTGTTTTAAAACCACTCGAATGTCGGGAGAGCGGACCTTTGAGACCGTTGCTTGATGTCGCAATTGCGCGATAATGAACATTATTGGACACAATGCGGTTGCTGTATAAATGGCCACGAAATCTCTTCTCTATTGTGCGATCGCAACAATTGATTTGTAATTAACAACTGGCCAATGGGCTACAACCGTTTCTTGCGCATAAGAGAAGGCAACAGCTCGGTCGCTGTCTGAAATTGGATTTTCTTTCACTTCCTAGACGCGTCATCATACGCATCCACTAACTTGCTCGCGATGCTCCGGACTTCCGCCGGAGACCGCCCAGGTTTAAACAATGCGCTTCCAATGCCAAATCCGGACACACCTGCCTTGAACCATGCACCGAAATTGGTGGGCCCAACCCCGCCAACTGCGTAGGTATTGGTGTCAGGGGGCAAGACTGCCAACAATGCGCCAAGACCTTCGACCCCAAGCAGGAAAGACGGGAAGAACTTGAGCCCGTCCGCCCCGCTGCGAAGGGCCTGAAAGCTCTCAGTCGGTGTCAGCACCCCAGGATAGGATAACAGACCAAGCTGTTTTGTAACCCCAATGACATCCGGGTTGCAATCGGGTGATATGACGAGTTTTGCGCCAAGATCAAACAGGCGATGGACGTCTTGTACCTTCAAGACCGTTCCAGCACCGATAAGGGCGTCCTCGCCAAATCGGGCGCACAGTCTTTCGATGCTCTTGAAGGGCTCGGGCGAATTCAGCGGGACTTCAATTTTGGTGATTCCAGCGTCGATGAGTGCATCTGCAATATCGGTCACTTCCGTCGGTTCCACGCCCCTCAATATGGCAATCAGTTCACGCACGACAAACACTCCCGAATAATATGGATGCGACCAGCGCCAGCCCGGCGAGCGAAGCATCCTTGGCATCAATGATTTCAACTTTGCAACCTTGATCCTGAAGAACCTGTTGGTAGAATGGGACGGTCGCACTCGACCCGATGAGGGTCACGTTCTGGCTCGACCAATAGCGCTTGGACAGCCCAATTTCCTGACCGATCAACATACCTGAGAGACGGGCGCGCAGTTTCCTTGGAGCCTCTCCATTCAAGAGAGAGTCAGCGCGCAGTCCAAAAAGCTCCTCAGCAACGCATTGCGGTTCTCTGACTGCCCGACGTGCGGCGGAGAGAAAGGCCTGGTTATCCCATTCATCGCCGCCAACGGAATGCCGTAGAATTGTGTGGCCGGACAAAATGTCAAATAATTCTCCGGTCAAATAAGTGGTAAATCTCTCGACTTTCCCGTCCGCGACGGAGACCCATTTGGAATGCGTTCCGGGAAGACAGACCGCGCCGGAATAGTCAGGGATGTGGGCCAATAGGCCGGAAATCTGGGTTTCCTCGCCGCGCAGGACATCAGCAGGGGCCGACTGGCTCAGGCCCGGAAGGATATGAACCCGGATGCGCTTGTCCTGTGTCGGGGCATAGGTCAAACCATCGGCGGCGACGGGCGGGCAAGGCACTTTGCAGTACCGGGCCTCGCGCCAGCCCTGTTTCGCCCCCACCATCCCGCAGGCATAGACTGGTATCTCGGTGTCGCGCGAAAGCCATGGGGCGATCAGGTCCAACAAGGCCGACTCGAACGCGTGGGGTTGCAGCTTTGCCATCCCCCGATCCGACGATTTCTCTTCAATGAGGTGCCCGTTCGCATCCATTGCGAAGGCGCGCAGATTAGTTGTTCCCCAATCAACACCTATCCACCGTACAGGTTTCATCTCGTTGCCGAACGTCGGCGCAACGCATGCAGTTAAAGAATGCGTAAGGCTTGTCATACTGAACCTCCCTGAAGCCGGGAAAGTTGCTCGGCGCAGCGATCGGCCGTGGCGATGCCGAACGGCGTCGCTGTCAGGCAGGGCGCGCGGTCATTGACTGTCAACCCCGTGTGCGTTGCGAAAATGCGTTTACCGTATGTGATGAGATGTTCTAGCGACTGCATGACAAAATTTACTGCTGGTAGGGCAGCCGCGTAGAGTTGCTCGGCTTCGTCGGTGTCTCCTGAATGCCAAAGATCGAAAATCCTTGCAGCAGTCGGTGCAATATCGGGAGCCAGAACAAACCCCTGACAGCCAAGGCGCAGATTGTCGATCATCTCCAATCCGCCACGCCCGCCCAGAATGATCAGATCCTTTCCGGCGGCATTGACGATGCGTTCAACGTTTATCGCGGCATCTTCGCTTTTCACCGCTGCCAGATTGGGGCACCGGTCGCGTAGCAAGGCGATGTCGCCGCCCGACAGCGCTCGACCCAGATATTGCGGCGCATTTTGTATCGCCACCGGAAGGTCGACGTTGCGCGCGACGCGTTCGAAGAACTCCAGATAAACCTCAGCACCATAGTTTCCAACCATCGGCGGTTGCAGAATCAGCCAATCAGCGCCGTTTTGGGCGGCGAAACTTGCAATATCTGTCTGTTCAGCCACGGAATTGCCCGCGACCGTAACCGAAAATGGCAGCCGACCCTGGTTAGCCCGGTTTACCGTTGTGACCAAAGCTTTTCGCTCTTCAAGCGTAAGTTTCAGAACTTCTGTTGCCAGGCCCAGCACAGTAATCCCGTGGCAACCATGGGTAACACAATGCTCAACTTGTTGAGCCATCGCATCGTGATCCAATGTCTCGTCGGGAGAGAACATCGCATATAGAATGGCGTGAACGCCTGAGAAAATGTCACGTTTGGTCATTTTGATTTTCGCCTCCCTGCTGTTACCTCTGTGGCATTGAAATGGCCCGCGGTCCGCGTCACCATTCCGCCACTGATCCGTCGTCATGGCGCCATTGCGGCGCCCGCCAGCGATGCCCGACCGCGGCCCGCTCGATCACTTTCTCTTCATTCACCACAATCCCGAGGCCGGGACCCTGCGGTATCGCCAAAAATCCGTCGGCCAGAACAAAGCCGCCATCTGTGGTGACATAATCGTTCAGATCACCGCCGTTGTTATAGTGGATGCCAAGGCTTTGTTCCTGGATGAAGGCGTTGTGGCACACGGCATCGACCTGCAGGCTCGCCGCCAAAGCGATGGGGCCAAGCGGGCAATGCGGCGCAAGTGCCACGTCATAGGCTTCGGCCATGTGGCCAATGCGAACCATTTCGGAAATGCCACCGACATGGGCGGTGTCCGGGTTGATCACACTTGCAGCACGGCGTTCGAAGACCGGTTTGAAATCGTAACGCGAATGCAGCCGCTCGCCGATGCACAACGGGATTGAGGTAGAGCGCGCAAGGTCGGCCATTGCATCCACCTGCGTGGACACCACAGCGTCCTCGACAAATATCGGGCGTAGATGCTCGATTTCCTTCAGCAGCACCTTGGCCATCGGCGCGTGAACCCGGCCATGGAAATCAAATGCAAGGTCTAGATCGTGCCCCACCGCCTCGCGCAGGTCTGATAGTTTTTTCACGATGCAGTCGATCTTGCGATTACTGTCAACGATCTGAAGCTCTTCGCAGATATTGAGTTTTGTGGCGTTGTAGCCCTTGGCCATCAGGGCCTTGGCCTGATCCACCAGATCTGCGGGGCGATCACCGCCAATCCAGCAATAGCTGCGCACCTTGTCGCGGACAGGCCCGCCCAGCAGGGCATGGACCGGAGCATTGTGGAATTTTCCCTTGATATCCCAAAGCGCCATATCGATGCCCGAAATCGCACTCATCAATACAGGCCCGCCGCGATAACACCCATTGCGATAGATAGCCTGCCAGGTGTCCTCAATATGCAAGGGGTTCCGGCCAATGAGGAATTCATTCAGTTCGCCGATTTTGGCGGCGAGTGTTTCGGCGTGACCTTCAAGAACGGGTTCGCCCCAACCGGTGATTCCCTCATCAGTTTCGATTTTCAGAAACAGCCAACGCGGCGGCACTACATATGAGGTGACTTTAGTGATCTTCACTTTAAATCTTTCTTCTTTGCATCTACCAGAAATATAGGTCCGGTCTGCTCTGCCAAAAGCGCCCATACATCAGCTAATGATTGGTCGCGCTTTGTTCGGTTTAATCGCCTATCTTGCATTGTTAACGCCCTGTAATCCAAGGAAAAGCGATCAAAAGACCCACAGCGATCACCTGCATAACAATGAACGGAGTCATCGACCGGAATATCTCGCCCAGCGTAATCTCTGGAGGAGTGACGCTTTTGAGATAAAACGCTGCCGGTCCAAAGGGCGGGGTCAAAAAGCTGACCTGCATATTCATCGCGAACAGGACGCCGAACCAGATCGGATCGTAGCCAAGTTCGATCACGATGGGGACAAATATCGGCATGGTCAGTAACGCGATGCCAACCCAATCGAGAAACATCCCAAGAACAAACAGGATCAACATCATGACCAGTATCACCACCACAGGTGTGTCTGAAATGCCGGTAATCAGCCCTGAAACAAAGCGAATACCTCCCATCAAGTTGAATACACCTACCAGTGCGCTGGCACCGATCCCGATCCAGACGATCATACCTGTGGTTTTTAGTGTCTGAAGCGCCGCACCCTGCAGCATCTTCCAGGAAAATTCGCCCCGAACGATGGTAGACAAGATCACCCCGAAAGCGCCAATGGCCGAGGCTTCGGTGACCGAGGCTATGCCACCATAAATCGACCCCAATACGAAAGCCACGACAAAAAGTGGCAGGATCAACCCGCGCATCTTGGCCAGCTTTTCGGGCATTGGCGTGTCGTCGATTTCCACCGGCGGAGCGACATCACTGGTGTAGGACCGGAACAATATATAGGCGACGTAGAAAGACGCAAGCATTAAACCGGGCACAATCGCCGCGATGAAAAGGTCGCCCACCGAGACATTCGCCGTCAGACCATAGATGATCAGAACGATCGAAGGCGGCACCATCGTGCCCAAAGAACCACCGGCGCAAACCACACCGATTGCAAGCTTGCGGTCATATCCCAGGCGCAGCATTTGCGGTAGTGCGAGCAATCCCAACAGGACGATTTCACCGCCAATGATCCCGCTCATCGCCGCAAGTATCACCGCGACGAAAATGGTCTGGACCGCCACGCCGCCGCGCATGCGGCCGCTCATGATTTTCATCGCGTCGAACAGGTCACGCGCGATGCCAGACCGGTCAAGAACCGCCGCCATGAGCACGAACATCGGGACCGACACGAAAACGAAGCTCGAAACGAAGGAAAACACCCTGCTGGTGATCAGCGGCACCGCCATAGGGCCAAACCAGCCCAGTGTAAAGATGAGCGCCACCATCAAGGTTACGAATGCCAATGGCATGCCGGTGATGAGCAGCAACAGCAGCATCGCGAACATGACGAGAGTGCCGTATTCAACACCAAGAGAACTTAGGTCAGTCATGTCTATTTCTTCCGCAGACGATTGATAACGAAGATGGCGAACTGAATTGTCATTGCGATCAGTACGACAAACAGGAAGGCGCGCAGCAATGACGGATAAGGCGGGTTCCAGGCACTACCGGAGGTAATAATGCGAAACTCGCCCGTGGGCGCCCAAAAGGATTTCACGACTGTCTGCCAGAGGGCAAAGCTGAACATGCCTGTAGCCAGCCCGCAGATCGTGTAGATCGCAATGTCCAGCCAGCGGCGCACCTCGTCGCTCACATAGTCATAGACCAGCACGACACGGATATGCCCATCTCTGGAAACCGAATGGAGCCCACCGAATACGAAACATGATGCGCACAGGAAGATCGTCGTCTCATGAACCCAGATCGTTGGGCTGTTGAAAGCATAGCGCATAACAACTTCGTAGATCAAAATCCCCATCGAAACGAGGAAGAGAGCTGAAAACAAATGTCCGAGTTTGAACACCCCCCATGCGAAAATATCCGGAGGTACGTCTTCCTTCAGGTGGTGTGGTTCGTCGTCCGGTGAAGTAGGGATTTTCCCTGTCATCTATCGCATCCTTAGACCTGGATATTTCAGGAACCCGCGCCGGAGCTGAGCCCGGCGCGCGCGCGAGGTTTATTTCAGCAGGCCCTGAGAGGTCATGTAGCTGGTCAGGCTGTCAAAAACCTTTTGCGCATTGGCGCTACGAGTGGCGATCTCGGCCCATTTGCCCTGGGCAATTGCACGGAACTTGGCACGCTCTTCCTGCGACCAATCGTGAATTTTGATCCCAGCGGCACGCGCGGTAGCGACTGCTTCCAAGTCTTTCATGAACATCTGCGAAGTCATGTCGAGCGCGAGATCGTTGACCGACATTGACAGCAAGGTCTGAAGGTCAACAGGCATGGAATCCCAGGTCGCCTTAGTTATCGAAACCTCGACGAGCGGCATCGAGTGGAAACCGGGATAAACCGGGTGTCCCGCGACGTCGTGCAGACCGGCGGAATGGTTGGCGGAAAACACCGTATAGTCGGCTGCGTCAATCACGCCTTTGTCCAGAGAAGTGAAAACTTCGGAACCGGGAAGGTTCACAGGTGCCGCGCCTGCGGCTGCAAAGACTTCCTGCACTAAACCTTCGGGCGCACGCAATTTCAACCCCTTTAGATCGGCAACACCGTTCAGCGGAACCTTCGAGACGAAAGCCTCCAGACCATTTGACGTCGCGCCGATGAACTGAATCCCATAGGGGTTCAACAATTCGTTCATCAGCTCTTTGCCACCACCGTAGTTGATGTAGCGCAGCATTTCATAGGGAGAGCTCCAGGCGCCCACCGTATTGCCGATCAGCGCAAAAGCCGGATCCTTGCCCGAGATATAACCGGTTGCTGTAATGTGACCGTCCAGAATGCCTGCGCTCACGGCATCGTGGGTCTCGTTGTATTTCACAACTGCGTCCACCGGGAGCATTTCGATCTTGAGGCGCCCACCAGAGGCTGTCGAAACACGTTTCGCCCATTCCTGTTCAATCGCGAAAGTGGAGTTACCCGCTGGGTCACTTGACTGGAATTTAAGGTTGAAGTCTTGAGCCAGAGCGGGAAGGGCTGTCGCACAAACAGCAGCTAAGGCCAGAATGCCAGTATATAGGGGTTTCATTGGATTTTCTCCTGTTGATGATGCTCTTGCCTAATTAATACTACTAAATAAGTCAATAGTATTATTATTGATTATTTTGTAGGTTTATTGCAACGCCCTTGCCTGCTAAGATACGATGAAACATATGGGTGCCAAACCGAACATTCCTCGTGCTGGATAGATTAAACATGACTGAAGCAGCTGAAAAACCAAAAAAAAAACCCAGGAAAGAAAGTGTTCATGAAAAAATCGTGGAGACCCTAGGCAGGAAAATCGTGTCGGGTGCCTATTCCCCCGGGCATTTGCTGGGAAACGAAACCACCACCGGTGGAAGTTTCAATGCATCCCGAACTGCGACTCGGGAGGCCCTGAAAATTCTCAGTTCGAAAGGCCTGATAGTAAGCCGACCCAAAGTGGGAACGATTGTAAGAAAGAGAAGTGAGTGGAGCCTGCTTGATCCCCAAATCCTGGAGTGGTGCCTTCAGGATCCGATGCAATCGAGCCAAACAATGGCTGAAATCTACGAAATCAGGACGGCATTCGAGCCCTATGCCGCTTCTTTAGCCGCTGAAAACCGCTCAAAGGAAGACCAGCAGAATATTCGCCGCGCCCTGCGTGGAATGACCTATTATGTCGATAGCGCAGACAAGGCAGAATGCGACCTCGCCTTCCACAAGGCGATCCTGCTGGCCACCGGAAACTCTCTGTTTCTTGCTGTTGGTGAACTGATCTCGGTCGCTCTTCGCCATTTGTTCCGAGCTGGATTTGAGGCAACTTCTGAAGAGGATGAGCGATGGCTTCTCCGGCACCGCAGTGTCGCCGATGCGATTGATCGTGGTGACAGCAAACTTTCGCAAGAAATGATGAGAAAACTCCTCTCTGAAGCACAGGAAACACAAACGGCAAGACGATCTCTGCCGCCCACATGAAGTTCTCGCCATCGGAGAAATCTCAGATTTAGATTACTAAGAAATGCAGCGAAGGCCCGGTATCCAGTCCTCCGGAATGAATTGCTAGTGGATAGTTGGATTTCTTGCTGCTGTGGTGAAATCCAAAGCTAATTCGCAGCTCGGCCATTGCTAGTGTTGATTCAGATGCTGCATGCGCGAATGGCAGCATTCGCCATTGCGCTGCACTGAGAAGACTTTGGTCTCACAGGGGAAGGTTTTACAGCATGCGTGCGCATGCAGTAGAACAGCGAGGGGTCCCTATAGGAATTCCAAGCCGACTTTCGGTGTAAAAGTAATAACTTTTGCACCGTTCCACAAATCGCTTTTCAAACTGCTGTCTTCGTTATGCATAAATGCAGTGCAAAATTTATGTCGCAAATTGACGAAACAACTTTGGATGCTCCAGTCAAAATGGGCTCAATGCAGTAATTGGGTAAAACAGCATGTACAAGTCATCAATGTCCGTTTCGGGGAATTCAAACGCCGCTTTCGCAATTGCAATGAATTCCCGCTTACCCCCCAAAACTACCGATTGGAACGATGTTCGCAGGTTCACTGTTGGGTGAAGTAACTCGAAACCAACTTTGGTATACTCATGTTGTAACTGCTTCCCCCGACAGATAGCGTGAAGAGACGATGTCAAAAAATATCAAAATTGCTGCTCATTTTGCTGCACAATTCTCAACACATAATTTTCTCAACCTATTGATATATTTAAATTTTTTGGCGTAAAAAATTGGTAAAAACGGACTTCCTATCCGTCATTTTTCCAGTTTTATCTATGAAGCTAGAAACATACTCACTCAGTGAAATAGTCGACCTTTGAAAACTTGATTTGATACAACAGAATAGATCAGCCTCGGTTTTTCAGTGTACACGACATGTTATGGGTATTTGATCAATATTATTTTGCGTCCGGTCCATCACTGTACAAGCACCGGACGCACAGAATTAAAAGGTTGGGTCTGCTGCGTAGAGTGCCAGATCTGGTGGGAGAATAACTGGTGATCGTTTTTCACCGGATGCCCAGGCATCGATCAGGTCTGCCCATTCCTGAAGCATGTGCCGTCTTTGAATTTCATATTCTGCCTTGTTGTAAACGCCGCGTGACGTGTGCCCCTCTTCATGGGCTAAACACTTTTCTACCCAGTCTCGATTAAATCCCAACTCGTTCAACAGCGTTGCCCCTGTTCGACGCAGATCATGGACTGTAAAATGCTCAAGAGGCAAGTTAGCCACTGCTGCTCGTTCAATTATTGATTTTGTTACTCGGTTGAATGTTGCTCGCGACATGGGAGCGTCAGCGTCATAGCGCGACGGCAACAGATATCTAGAATTCCCCGAACAAGTCTTCAGTGCAATCAAAATATCCAATGACTGATGAGACAGATAAATATTATGCGGCCTCGATCTTTTCATGCGCTCTTTTGGGATACTCCAAACAGCATTCTCAAAATCAACTTCATCCCACACAGCATCTTGCAACTCACTTTTACGAACCATCGTCAGAAGAATGAGGCGCAACCCGAGGCGGATGGTAGGTAGCGTAGGAACCTGCTCAAGCATCATAAGCATGACGCGAATATCGGTCGGTGAAAGTGCACGGTCTCTAGGAATGAATGTTGCAATGGAAGATGGCCCAACTTCATCTGCCGGATTTTGGATTTGCTCACCATGAAGAATGGCGTAACTAAAAATCTGTTTGATAATGTCACGCACATGGATGGCAGTCGCAGGAGCTCCACGATCTTTTACCTTGGCGCATAACTGGCGGAGGTCATCAGGTTTTATCTCTTTCAACAACCGACTGTCGAAAGCGGGCGAGATATCGCGTTTAAAAATCGCGCCACGCATCTTGCGGGTGCTATCTGCCATTCGGCCATCTTCTAACCACTTCCTACCAAACTGACCAAAGCTCGTTGCTTCTTTTATCTTTCGTTTTGCACGACGTTTTTCCAGTGCTGGCGATTCCCCTTTGACAACTAAACGTCTTGCGTCGAGGCATTGCTCTCGCGCAGCAAGAAGTGAAACCCCGCCACGACCGTATTTCCCGATGACAAGTGTCTCTCGTCGCCCGTTAATTCGGTAATCATAACGAAAGGTGACAGTGCCGGAAATGGCGACGTGTACCTACAGCCCATCCCGATCCGCTACTTTGAATGATTTCTCTTTTGATTTCAGTTGTTTAAGAAATTTTTCCGTAAGCATTTTACTCTCCTTTTTGTAAAAAAGGCACAATTATACCGTCAGCCGAAAACGGGCTGTTTTTTATGCCATTTTTTTGTAAAATCAGATGGTTAGCCCGAAAAAAATACCGTCAAACGAGCTGATATCGCTGACGGTACTTTTCTGGAGAGGTGGAATCAAGCAAATTCTGTACGAACAAAATACCGTCATAGCGTTTTGCTAGCCCAAATTGGACTCGCTTCGATAACACCGGATTTCGTTGTAATATTTAATTATTTCAATGCGTTAGATGATGTATTACGTTTCCTGAAATTTCCTGAAACTAGAATTCCCTCACTCCCACTCAATGGTTCCCGGTGGCTTGGACGTTACGTCATAAACTACCCGGTTAATGCCTTTGACTTCATTGATAATTCTTGTTGCAGCTTTGCCTAGAAATTCCATTTCGTATGGATAGAAGTCAGCTGTCATGCCGTCTACTGAAGTCACCGCTCTGAGGGCGCAGACGAACTCGTAGGTTCTTCCATCGCCCATCACGCCTACGGTTTGTACCGGGAGCAGTACCGCGAAGGCCTGCCAGATTTTATCGTATAGGCCAGCTTTGCGGATTTCGTCCAGATAGACCGCATCGGCTTTGCGCAGGATTTCCAGTTTTTCTCTACTGATACCGCCGGGGCATCTGATTGCCAGGCCCGGACCGGGGAACGGGTGTCTTCCGATGAAGTGATCGGGTAGGCCTAATTCATGGCCCAAGGCACGTACTTCATCTTTGAAGAGTTCTCGCAATGGTTCCACCAATTGCATGTTCATGCGTTCCGGCAGGCCGCCTACATTGTGATGGGACTTGATGGTGACCGATGGACCTCCGGTGAAGGAAACACTTTCGATTACGTCGGGATAAAGAGTTCCCTGCGCCAGAAATTCTGCTCCGCCCAGTTTTTTGGCTTCGGCCTCGAAGACATCGATGAAAAGCCTGCCAATGGTTTTGCGTTTTGTTTCTGGATCAGACTCGCCTTCAAGCGCATTGATGAACATATCGGCGGCATCTACGGCAACCAGAGGGATGTCATAGTTTTCCTCGAACATCGCCACCACATCGGCGGCTTCGTTTTCACGCATCAAACCGTGATCGACCAGAATGCAAGTGAGCTGATCACCGATTGCCTCGTGGATAAGGACGGCGGCGACGGAAGAATCTACTCCGCCGGAAAGTCCGCAAATGACTTTTTTATCACCTACCTGTTCGCGGATTGCGGTAATCGCCTGATCCTTATAGGCAGCCATTGACCAGTCGCCTTTGATGCCTGCGATTTTGTGGACGAAATTTTGCAACAGCTTTGCACCGTCTGGCGTGTGCACCACTTCGGGGTGAAACATCATGCCGTACATTTTGCGCTCGGTATTACCGAACACCGCATATGGTGCGCCGGGAGATTTGGCAAAAACTTCGAAACCTTCGGGCAAGTCCACCACCCTATCGCCGTGGCTCATCCAAACAGTGTGGCTTTCACCATCTTCCCATACATCATCAAAGAGCGGGCAATGTTTAGCGACGCTTACTTCGGCACGGCCAAATTCGCGATGGTCTGAACCTTCGGCCTCGCCTCCCATCTGGACGCAAAGGGCCATCTGACCATAGCAAATTCCAAGAACGGGAATGCCGGCCTCAAATATGATTTGTGGTGCCCGTGGACTGTCTATATCGGAGGTCGAAGCAGGGCCACCAGAGAGGATAACGGCTTTTGGGTTCAGCCGTTTGAACCCTTCTTCAGCAAGCTGGAAGGGTATAATTTCTGAATAAACACCGGCTTCGCGGATGCGGCGGGCGATCAATTGGGTGACTTGCGAACCGAAGTCGATGATCAGGATGGATTCTGGGTGTGTTGTCATGCCTTGGCATATGGGAGTTGCTCAATTTAGGCAAGGATTACGTGGCGGTTAGCTATGCTAGTCCCCGGCTTCCGCCTCTGTTTCGGGACGCACCAGATCGTTGGTTTTGACCAATTTTTCGACTAAATTCCGGTTGAAGCTGGATTCAAGCGCAAAACGTACTTCGGGATTTTTGGTCAAATGCTCTTTCAGCACGTCCCTGTCAAAAGCCAGATAGCGCATGGTGGTTTCTGCAATCACGGATGCACTAGCACTTTGTCCCGTCAAATAACTCATTTCACCGAGAAAATCGCCTCTACTGACTTTACCCAAATGTTTGGATTTACGTGTTACTTTGGCTACACCATCGACGACAAACTTTAGGCGTTGTGGGCAAGTATCTTCTGAGATCAATATTGTCTCATCGGAGACTTGAGTCCATGCACCAAGTTTCATGAACCTGCGTGCCTGTGCCCTTTCGAGACCGGGCAAACAAGTTTCGATGAAATAACGTTCGTCCTTGGAAAACCTTCCCCGGCTGTTTTCAATCGCGATATAAAAAAGCTGGATTACGTTGACCAGGGTAAATATCGATTCCCAGAACACACTAACGTAGTCGGCCTGTGCCCAATAATAAACTGCCGACACTGATCCTGCGCAGATTGCAAATATCCGCAGCCAACGCATGTTGCGCATCAACATGGAAACAATAAGCAGTACATAGGCCACATGGCCAACCAGGTTTTTTGGATCAAAGAAAGCTATAACGAATTGTTCGATGATCCCGTTGTTCATTATTTGCGGCCCATCACAGCAAAAAAGAACCCGTCAGTTCCCGTTGAAGCAGGTGTCAGAGTAACCGTCATCATGTCGGAAGACCATGGATTATTTTTGTCGAACCCAAACAATTCCTGCCAAACTTCGCCAGCGGAAAGAAGCTCGAATTGCGGGTTATCTTCCATAAACGAATAGACCTGATTTTCGTTTTCTTCTGGCAGAAGCGAACAGGTAATGTAGATCAAAAAGCCACCGGGTTTAACGAATGGGGCGGCTTCGCTGAGCACTTCTTCCTGCTCGCGGAGGCGTTCTTCCAGTGTGTTCTTTGTCAATTTCCATTTTGCATCCGGGCGACGGCGCCATGTGCCAGAGCCGGTACATGGAGCATCGATGACGACGCGGTCCATTTTATCAACCAATGCGGACATATCATCGTCTGGACCATGAACCTGCACGTTGCGGGTGCCAGCACGTTTCAGCCGTTCGTAAATTGGCTTTAGGCGAATTTTGTCTGAATCATGGGCATGAACCTGCCCTTTATTTTCCATGGTAGCTGAAAGTGCCAGTGTCTTGCCGCCAGCGCCTGCGCAAAAGTCGAGAACCTTTTCGCCGGGGCGGGCAAAGATCAGATCGCCAACAATCTGGCTGCCTTCGTCCTGTATTTCAAATCTGCCTTTTTGGTACCCTGCTTCCGCTTGAACATTCGGTAAGCGAGCGTTTTGCTTTCCAGCCTCAATGCGCATTCCATTTCTGGCTATGGAAGTGGGTTTTGCGCCTTGTTTGGTAAGCGCCTTCAGCATTTTATCCTGTGTCGACTTTAAGGTATTAACGCGCATGTCGAGGGGGGGACGTTCGCAAAGAGCGGTTGCTTCAGCTATCCATTCCTCATCAAAATTCGCTTCGAAGCTGGCAACACACCATTCGGGGATATTTGCTTGAATGTGTGCTGGAGCAGCGCTTAATTCGATGTTTTCCAGAGATGCTAATTCTTCTGCATTGAGAGGCTCGGGGGCAAATTTATCACCATCAAAAGCTTCTGCAATTTCCTCCGGGGACATTTCCCACTGGCGTACCAGTACAGCTAACACAATACCGCGTGCGCTATCGTCACCGATGCAAAACGCGTTAGCGGTTTTGTTGCGCAAGGCATCATAAACCAGATTGCCGATTGCGGAGCGATCACCTGAACCGGCGAAGCGATGTGCCACGCCCCAGTCCTTCAGGCAGCTTGATGCCGGACGGTTTCGTTTTTCAATGTCTGAGAGAACTTCTATTGCTGCTTGTACACGACCACCGAGACGCATGACTTTTTCCTTTTCGGGCTATCCCACTCAAAAAAGTGCATAGCCGAAAAGAACTCAATCCGCCAGTGCCATAATACACGTTTCGATCAATGAAGGGTTAGAAAATTTCTGCAAGGTGGAGAGCTAAAACAACCCAAAGCAGAATCAACACAAGAAACGATGCCATGAATATTGGTCTGCGATGGCGCAGTTTGTTGCTGGAGGTATGCACGTATGAATGTGCAATTTTTGAAAGAGCGTATGCCCATGCCAAAACGATCATCGTCATGCTAGCGTTTGAACTTACATAAGCTGCCAGACATACGGCATAAAACAGCGTCGGGGATTCATACTGATTGGCGATAGCACGGTTAAAAAGCATACTTTCTTCAGGTTCGCCTTGATTAAGTCTATAAACAGCGGCCTTCACCTTTCCGTCTTTGACGGACTTCACCCGCGCTTTCGACATGGGGATATAAAGATAAAGGGTTGCCAAGGCCAAAATAACCATCGGCCATAAAATGAGACTTGATTGCATATCAGGTTACCTTCGTTCAGCTATTGCGGTGATAATTTGGGCTCTCGCGGGTAATCGTCACGCCGTGAGGGTGGCTTTCGACAAAGGCTGCACTGGAAATTTTCACGAATTTGGCTTTGTTCTGAAAATCTTTCAAATCGGCACCGCCAACATAACCCATTGCCGCTTTCAATCCGCCAGCCAGTTGGTGGAGCACTGTGTCTACGGGCCCTTTATAAGC
>JASFYT010000015.1:0-49169 GCA_045047085.1 Rhizobiaceae bacterium
GCAATACCGCAAAACCGCCGCATAATATCAACAAATGATGAGCCGAAGTCTCTCTTATGCCAGATCATGATCTGTCTCAAATACCACGAACACGAACAGTCAAATACTAAGTAAAGGGCAAAATTTGAACGCCGTGCTTGCCAAGAGCAAGCGCCCTCGTTTAGGTTTACTGAATATGTAAAACATTTTCAAAACATTCTGGAATATTAAAATTGGGAGGATAAAAAATGCTTGATAACAATGCTGATACCGAGGTGGAACGGGTCCTTGGAGAGCTCAATGATGCAATGATTGCAAGCGATGCCTCAGCGGCCGCAAGTCTATTCACAGATGATTGCTACTGGCGTGATTTGGTCACGATTACCTGGAACATCAAAACAATGGAAGGTAAGGCCGCGATCGCCGACATGCTGTCCTCGCAACTGAACTCTGTCAAACCCACAGGCTGGCGTATCGCCGAAGGAGAAGTTGCCGCAGAGGATGGCGGTATCACCACCGCCTGGATCAGTTTCGAGACCGCCGTGTCTCGCGGTTATGGATTGATCCGTCTACGCGATGGACTGATCTGGACACTGTTGACGTCGATGGTGGAACTCAAGGGCCATGAGGAGCCATTGGGAATGGAACGTCCCATGGGGGCCAAACATGTTGCCGGAAAACATCGCTCCACCTGGAAGGAAGAGCGCGAGAAAGAAACGGCGGAACTTGGCTATAAAACCCAACCCTACACTGTCATCATCGGCGGCGGACAGGGAGGTATCGGGCTCGGCGCGCGGTTGCGCCAACTCGGCGTGCCAACGATCATTATCGAGAAAAACGACCGACCTGGAGACAGTTGGCGCAACCGTTACAAATCACTCTGCCTGCATGATCCGGTCTGGTACGACCATCTGCCCTACCTGCCATTCCCACCTAATTGGCCCGTTTTCGCCCCCAAGGACAAACTGGGCGATTGGCTGGAGATGTACACGAAGGTCATGGAGCTGAACTACTGGACCCGCTCAACCTGTCAAAGCGCCAGCTATGATGAGACCAGTAAGGAATGGACTGTCACTGTTGACCGCGACGGCGAAAAGGTTGTTCTCAAGCCCAAACAACTGATCTTCGCCACCGGCATGTCCGCCAAAGCAAACGTGCCTGAGTTACCTGGCATGGACAACTTCAAGGGCGATCAGCACCATTCGTCCAAACACCCCGGGCCTGATGCCTACAAGGGCAAGAAGGCGGTCGTCATCGGCTCTAACAACTCTGCCCATGACATCTGTGCCGCCCTTTGGGAAAATGACGTGGATGTAACCATGGTCCAGCGTTCAAGCACCCATATCGTCCGTTCTGAACCGTTGATGGAGATCGGTCTGGGCGATCTTTATTCCGAGCGTGCGGTGGCCTCCGGCATGACCACCAACAAGGCTGATATGATCTTTGCGTCCCTACCTTATGCAATCCTGCCAGACTTCCAGATACCCGTGTACGACAAGATCAAAGAAGTCGACGCGGATTTCTATGCGGATCTTGAAAAGGCTGGCTTTCAGCTTGATTGGGGCGCGGATGGGTCAGGGTTGTTCATGAAATATCTTCGCCGCGGCTCTGGATATTACATTGATGTGGGGGCCAGTCAGTTGATTATCGACGGTAAGATAAAGCTCGCGCAGGGCCAGATTACCGAGGTCGTGGAAGATGGCGTGATCCTCGGTGATGGAACCAAGCTTGAGGCAGATGTTGTTATCTATGCCACTGGCTACGGCTCGATGAATGGCTGGGTTGCGGATATCGTGGATCAAGAAACCGCAGAAAAGGTCGGAAAGTGCTGGGGTCTCGGCTCCGACACGCCCAAAGATCCCGGCCCATGGGAGGGGGAACAACGCAATATGTGGAAGCCTACCCAGCAAGAAGCGCTTTGGTTCCATGGTGGCAACCTCCATCAATCCCGCCACTATTCGCAATTCCTGTCATTACAAATCAAAGCCAGGATGGAAGGCATTCCTGTTTCTGTCTACGGCTTGCAAGAAAGCTATCACAAAGGATAATTGCACCAGGGCCCCGATTGCTCGGGGCCTTATGCTGCTGCATGCAAGCATTCTGCCCAAGCGGGGTGGGTTTGTTTTTGGAGGATTTCTCGCGCGGCCCCTTGCATAGCACAGCAGAAGCATCGCTTGAGGCATGCTCGTGCGAGACCGATTATGGAACTGTCTCGACAAGCCTGTCTCGAAAATGCAGACATTGGCTGCAATGCAGAAAGAGGTCGAGGTGGGCTCGGAGTTACCGTTCGCTGCGTTTTGACTGAATGTCGGCCATTTGAGAAACGGTCGTTCACTTCGATGCCTACAGATGACGACAATGCGGACAAAGTGACCAAACTCTCAACTTGCTCAGAGGTCGCAATGGGGGGAGTGCGGAAATTGGTTCAGCTCTAGAACTACTGCCAAATCTTCGGCCTTAGGTAGCAAACGCACCAAGCTTATTGAAGTGAGCTTGTATAATGAATGAAAAAACGTATTCTGAATACATGAGTAGTAAGAAGCCATATTTAACTTTTACTTTGAACCTTAAAGAGCCTGTAGAAATCGAGGAATTTGCTCGGTTTTTCAGCGGTTTTGGTAGTCTTTTCGACGACTATCTACGAACCGAGCATAAGGAAATTCAAGGCGAGGCTAAGCTATACGTCAAAGAAGTCAGAAAGGGATCAATAGCTGCCGACTTAATCCTACATATTCCAGATTTAATAGGTTACATGGATGATGTGCTTATTGTTGGTGGCTTTGCGTCATTGTTTAGTAAGCGAGTTAGAGAATATATCCATGGAAAATGGCTGAAAGGCGCTTCAAAAAGCCAACTTAAGCACGTAACTGATGCGATTACAGCAATTGCTAACGACCCAAATGGAAGCGCGACACTAGAGGCGGTTGCGTTTGAGGAAAACGGTGAGCACAGAAAACTTGCAATCAGATTTACATCAAAGGAAGCAAGGTCCGCTTTAAAGACTATTGAAGAGCAAAAGGCATCATTAGATAAATCTGAACACGCAGACCACGAAAAGGTCTTGATGCTCTTTGAAAGACCCGCAAAAACCGTTGTTGGCTCTGGCAAAAAGACCAAAGAAGCCGGAGTAATATCTTCTATTTACGAAAAGCCACTGCCTATTATTTATGAATCGGAAATGGCGGAGCGCGAAATAAAACAACATTTTCAATCAGAAAATGTCTTTCAGCATGGCTTCGTTGTTGATGTTAACGTTGAAAAAAGAAACGGTAGAATGCTTGCGTACAAGATTATCGGCTTACATCAGATAATTGATTTGCCAGATGATGACTAAATCCTGATTTCCCGCTCACCTATTGCTTCCATGCACTGAATCAAGAATGCAGCGGTGAATTTACCACGCGATAGCTTGTTCCTGATATTCACTTCTTTCTCAATAACTCCAATATCAGCTAGTTTTTCAACCAGTTGAGAATAAGTCACTCCCTTACGTTTTAATTCAGCTTTCAGGAGGTTTGCTACTCTGGTTTCCCATTCAGATTGTTCGGGCATGTATCACCTATGATATAATATGTATCGTAAACGTTACATATGCCCTTGTATTCAATACATCAACGTACCATATACGTTACATTAGTAACGCGAATGATATAAATGGCTCAACATTTTCTCTTATCAGCAGCATCAAGAACATTTTCCTTATTTCCTTAAAGGAGATCTACAAAGCGGGTGAACGTGTCTGATTCAAGTTTTATCCAATACGGCTGATGGTCTGAACCCTGCGCAGTTTCATCGATCCATGCATCGAGAACCAGATTTTGCATTGTCGCGCTAACAAAAGCAAAATCGATGCGCTGGCTGTTTATCTTATTGGAAGGGAAGGTCACACCTTTGTTGATCTCGTGCCCGGTGAGGGACCAGCAATCCACGAGGTCACATTCATTGCGACTGGCGCGCACGAGATGATCATATTCCAGATCCAGGGGAGCGAGATTAAAATCACCGAGAAGAACAAACTTCTCCGGCATGGGCGGTGTAATATTGTCCTCCAGCCAGAGCGGATGGGTGCTGGGGCCGGTCCATGCCCCACCTTGATCGGGTGCTTTGGTTATAATTTTGCGGATGGTGTGGATTTGCGCAATACGATCCTCAGCGGACTTTGCTGACAGATGGGTATTGTATATTCGCAATGCCTCTCCACCCGGCAAATCGACAACCCCTTCGAGCATCCCAACGACCATATTGCGCTGATCATTGATAATAGATTTTGGCAGTGGAAAAAGTCTGGTGGATATGATTGGGGTTTTCGACAGGATCATATTGCCAAATTGCCTGCGGACATTAGTGACTTTCCCGTTGGCCTCGTGTTTGCTGGCGTCAACATCAAAAAATGGTCCATATACCCAATAATATTGATATAGTAATTCTGCCAGCACCTCCGGTTGATCAACCATGCTACTGCGTTGCCAGTTACGCTCTACCTCCTGCAGGACGATGATATCCGCTCCATCAACTGCGCTGGCAATACGTTCCAGATCAAACAGTTCATCTTTACCAAGCCCAAATTGAATATTGTATGTGACAATTTTCATGGACCGGCCTTGTATTTGCGTGACAAAATTCTGAATATTGGGATTTTCCCGCAGGAAAATAACCTTTAGGAGTTCAGTCTAACACTGCCGAATTTGGTTTCTGCCCATCGGGCAAGACGCAGTACCGGATAGCAATAGGCGAAATACATCAAAGCCGTCATACCGTATATCAACATCAATTCCTTTGGATGGCGCAAGGTGGCGTGTTCACCTGCCCGAACTAGCTCAGAGATGCCGATGACCGAAACAATCGAAGTGCCCTTGATAATGATGACATAAATGCCTCCCATTGGCGGGATCATCAGTTTCAGCGCCTGTGGTAGCACTACATACCACATGGTTTGCATGCTTGTCATGCCGGTTGAACGAGCCGCTTCGCTTTGACCTTCGGGAACAGCCTCAATGGCAGCCCTGACGATTTCTGCCACATAGGTTGATGTATAGAGGCTGAGCGCGATCACTGCAGCCGGGAACGCCTCCAATTGCAACCAGGAAATTCCCGTTGCTGGCAACATAAAATATATTACGTACAGGTGAACCAGAAATGGCGTGCCACGTAAGGTGTGAATATAGATTCCCAATATAAAATTTATTAGTTTGCCGCCCAATGTGCGCAACATTCCGATGGCAAAACCCAAGATGCTTCCACACAGGATGGTTATCAGCGAGATTTTGAAGGTTATCCATAACCCTTCGAACAGAAAAGGCAGGGTAGATTTAATGATATCCATCATGACCGCGCCCCTCCTAATTTCCTCTGGGCATAATTTGTAACCTGCAACATGAATGCATAGATAATCAAATAGCCGACTGCAACGGTCAAAAAGGCCTCCGTTGGCATCAACCGCTCGCTCAGAAGCGTCAGACCGGCACCGAATAATTCGAACACACCGATGAAACTGACCAGCGATGAATCTTTAATGAGAACTGCCGTTTGGCCGAGCAAAGGCGGCAGCACATTGGCAAATGCCTGAGGTAAAACCACGTATCGCATGCGTTGCAGATAGGTCATGCCAACGGATTTGGCAGCCTCGACCTGGCCCGCGGAGATGGAGATGATACCGGCCCGGATGATCTCACCCATATAAGCACCGGCATTGAGGCCAAGCGCGATGATGCCGCCTTCCAGCTCATCCAGACGGCGATCTAGTATTGGCAATGCTGGCAGGCTGAAATAGATCACATAGATCTGGATTAACAGGGGAGTGGAGCGGATGGCCTGCACGTAACCGGCCGCAATCCGCCACACAAATGGATTGTCGGATATCCGCATAATGGCGACCACGGTGCCGATAACCAGTGCCAAAACCAGCGAAATCAGGGAAATATTCAGGGTCGCCAGTATCCCGTTTCTAAATTCCGGGATAAACTGAATGACGACGCGCCAATTATAATAGTCTGTAATCCAGTCCATGTCTGAAGCCCTAAACACTCCCCATTTCATTCAAAAAAACGGGGCCCACTCGATCGAGGGAGCCCCGGTGTTAGTTTGATATACCGTATTCGACGCCTAGCCTTTTGGTACAGGTTTTTTGTCTGTTTTCCATTCGGTGCTGAACATCCAGTAATTAATCAGTTTGTCCAGACGCCCATCAGCCTTGATTAACAAGATGTAGTTGTTCATCCATTCCAGCATATGGGTTTCGTCAGGTCGGGTAGCAAAGCTTAGCGGACCCCGGTCTGGGGCACCCTCAAGAATGTGAAATTCCGGATATTCAATCATGTAGCCCTTGGCAGAGGCTTCATCGTTGATACCGGCGTCAGCCCGGTCAGCGGCAACTGCCTGTGCAACGGCAGGACCGCCACCAGTAAATTGCTTGATGGTTACCTGCGGGCATTTGGCTTCGAGTACGCCGATATTGCTGGACCCTTGAGTAACGGCAATTGAATTTCCTTCGACGCATGCATCCTGCCAAGTCACAAATGATTTGGTCTTTTTAGAGTAAATAACATTGCGGCTATACATATACGGGTCAGTAAAATTCAAAACCAGTGCCCGGGTGGCTTTTGGTGTCATGTCTGCGGCGAGAAAATCTGCCTTGCCGGAAACAACAGCCGGAATCAGGCCCTTCCAATCGTAATCAAGCAGTTTCAGATTAACACCAATATCGTCAGCCATCATCTGAACCAGCTCAACCGCGAAACCGGTGCGATTGCCATTTGTGTCGATATAACTGATCGGTGGTCCTTGAGTTTGGACAGCAACACGCATTTCACCGCGCTTCACAATGTCAGCCACAACATCTGCCGAATTCGCAGGCTGGGCGAATACGCTCAGTCCAAGAACGCAGGCACTCATTCTTATCAATTTCGTGAGTCTTTTCATAATTTCAGTCTCCCATTGGTCATGCTCTGTGATAAATATACTTTGGATGCATTATGCGACAGATCCATGACGATTTACCTTAAAAGCGTATACCAAAAAATTATAGTGGTCTATACCAATAATTCTGTTAGATTATCTGACTTAAAAACAACTTGGTTCGATCGTGTTGGGGGTTATCGAATATTGATTCCGGCGTTCCTTCCTCGACGATCCTTCCCTCATCCATAAATGTAACTCTGTCACCGGCTTCACGGGCAAAGCCCATTTCGTGGGTGACGACAACCATGGTCGTTCCTTCTTTTGCAAGATCTTTCATCAATTCAAGAACCCCGCCCACCGTCTCCGGATCCAGCGCTGAAGTTGCTTCATCAAACAACATGACCTTAGGGGTCATGGCCAGCGAGCGAGCAATGGCCACCCGTTGTTGCTGGCCGCCAGATAATTCGCTGGGGTAATTGTCACCCCTGTCTCCGATACCAACCCGTTCAAGCAGTTTTTCGCCGATTTCATCGGCTTCAGCTCGGGAACGTTTCAGGACCACCATTTGTGGCATGGTAATATTTTCCAGTGCTGTTTTATGCTGAAATAGATTAAAATTCTGAAATACCATTCCAACGCTCTGGCGCAACTTGTTAAGGTCGGTTTTCGACGACATGAGTTCAACTCCATCAATTGTGATGGAGCCGCTGTCTATCGGCTGCAACCCATTTAGCGCCCGCAAAAATGTACTTTTGCCCGAGCCGCTGGGCCCGATAACCACCAGCACCTCTCCCTTGTCCACATGATTGGTGACATTCTGCAAGGCATGTATAGGAGGGCGCCCCGGAATTTCGAATGTCTTGCAAATATCATTTACCTGCACAATTGGTGAATGGCTCTCCATCAAAGATTTCTCCTGTTTTTACCCTACACGAGTGCGTTTTCATCAATTTTTCTGGCTGCCGATATGCAAATATCAATTGCATCGTGTCGCCAGAATTCTTCATCATGTTCGACCACCTCATTGAACTGGTCAAGGATGGTTCGAGATAGATAGAGCCCCGAAGTTCCAACAGCGATGCCAAGTGCTCGGGCCGGTTCCTCGGACAATGCCGTCGGGCGCATATTGATCTGCGCTCGACGCTCTATGATGCCAAATTCCCTCGCCATCAAACCGGTCATCGACTGGTCAAGCGGGTGATCAAGAAGGGTAGGACAGCGCTCAGCCTTAACATAAATTTTTTCCACCAAGACTGCCCGGCCATCGACCGTACGCAACCTGGAAATAACAATAACCGGATCGCCAATATCACAACCAAGGAGTGTGCTTTCCCATTGGGACGCGGCAATACGCTGTTTGAACAATACCTTTGTGCCAGCAACGCGACCCTGATCAGTGATGCTTTCGGTGAAGCTGGCGTTGGCGGTCGGATCATAGCGAACCCTTGGTGGGGAAACAAACCAGCCGCGCCGGTCTTCACGAAAAATAAGCCCTTCGGCCTCCATCCGCATCAATGCCTGGCGTACGGTCATTCTGGTAACGGAAAAATCTTCGGCCAATGCACGCTCTGGAGGAAATTTGGCACCTGGCTCCAGTGCACCCTCCTCAATCATGGCAGCAAAATGATCTCTGAGTCGCAGATAGTAGGGAACTTTCCGGTCCCATGATTTGCGCGTCTGGTCAGATATAGACCAATCGTCATTTCGTGGTATAGTCCAAAGCTCGTTCATGGCGTCACCCTAGTTTCTGCTTTTAAATGTGTCAATTTTTAATGTGCCAAAGAGACGGATGGGATCACCGGAATTCCAGACAGTAAATACAAGGAACACAACCAATTTATGACATCTTATGTGCTGACATTAATCGGCGATGCTGAAACAAACCCGCTTGGACAGGATCATATCGATAAAGTGCAGGATCATCTGGCAGTAAGCGGCCGACAGGCATGGTTGGCAGAAGAAGAGGCCTGTGATGTTTTTACTGAATCCCCACTTTCTGCGGGCGAAATTACCGCGCGGGCGCGCGGCGCTCTTTCGGGTGCACGCATTGATGTCAGTTGTAGCGTAGTGGACGGACGGCGAAAAAGACTTTTGATCTCGGACATGGATTCAACCATCATCAATCAGGAATGCATCGATGAACTGGGAGATGCCGTTGGCGTTGGCGATCGTATCAGGGAGATAACAGCGGAAGTAGTTGACGGGAATATCGGCTTTGCACAAGCGCTCCGCCAACGCATGGCATTAATGAAAGGGCTTGACCGCTCATTGCTTGAAAAAATCTATGACGAACGCATATCGTTGATGGACGGTGCACGCACATTGGTGCAAACCATGCGCCAAAATGGTGCGTATTGTATTCTTGTATCGGGCGGGTTTAGTTTTTTCACCCAACGTATAGCCGAGCGCGTTGGTTTCCATAAACATCAGGCAAATGAATTGATATTTGAAAATGACAGGTTGACTGGAGAAGTTCACGAACCGGTCCTCGGGCGAACAGCAAAACTGGAAACTTTGAACAGACTGTGCCATGAGCACAAATTGACGCCATGGGATGTACTGGCGGTAGGTGATGGCGCCAATGATATTAAAATGATCGAAGCAGCGGGCATGGGCGTCGCATTTCATGGATCAGATGTCTTGAAAACAAAAGCCAATGCCCATGTTGATAATGGCAAATTGACCGCGCTGCTATATTTTCAAGGATATTCAAAGTTCCAATTTGTGACTTCCTGACCTAAGGAACGCTGTTTTGGAGGCGCAATTTTTTCTGAGGACAAAGCAATCAATGAGCTTGCCATCATTTGAGAACTGGCATTGTATAGCGCTCGAATAATTAGGTTTAGAGGCATTCGCGCGCGATTTATTGTCCATATATGACGCATGACTTATTTGTCACAATCACCGTCTATATATGACGTATTCGTCGCGTTAATTGGTGATTTTCTAGGGTAAATTGATGGTCAACATTTCTCCTTTCTCCTCGCGCGGGCGCTTTTGGCGCGGTAATCTACATACCCACTCGACACTCTCTGATGGTGCCTTACGAATGGAAAATGTGGTCGAATCCTATAAGAATGCTGGCTACGATTTTCTCATGATGTCGGAGCATTTTGTTAGAGCGTTCAAATGGCCAATAGCCGATACGCGCGACATGCGGTCGAACAGTTTTACCACCATAATCGGGGCGGAATTACATGCACCAAAAACCAGTGTCGGGGAACTCTGGCACATTCTGGCGGCAGGCCTGCCACTGGATTTCAAGCCATGCGGCACGGATGAGACGGGCCCCGAAATTGCAAAAAGAGCAGCAGATGCCGGTGCCTTTGTCGCAATCGCGCACCCAGCATGGTCTCAACTCAAAATAGAAGATGCACATAGCATTGATGCGGCTCATGCGGTCGAGATTTATAACCATGGATGCGCGGTTCAATCCGATCGGGGAGAAGGCTGGTATTTGCTTGACCAGATGTTGAATGACGGAAAACGCCTTACTGGATATGCTGCAGACGACGCACATTTTGCCAGCGGTGATGATGATGCTTTTGGTGGCTGGGTTCATGTAAAAGCAGAAAGTTTGCAACCCGATGATTTGCTCGAAGCACTTAAGGCAGGAAACTATTATTCCAGTCAGGGTCCGGTAATCCATTCTCTGTCGATTTCCGATAATCAATTGGATATTGAGTGTTCGCCTGTAGATTCAATTTCAGTTGTTGGAGGCACGTCGCGATCCGTAAAATCCAGCGGCAAATCCATCACCCGGGCAACGCTAAATCTGGCTGAGCTTGATGTTGGCTGGCTGGTACCGGACCGAAGCCCGTGGATACGCGTATCAATAATCGATGGCGCAGGAAAACGCGCCTGGACCAATCCGATCTGGCAGGATGAGCTTTGAAATCATACAAAGTAAAATGATGTAACCACTCAAATTGCAATACGGCACCAATTGTATTGATCATACGTTTGATATAGTTGATCAGTACATTGAATGCCATAGTGAAACAAATGGCCTAACAATTCTCTATGTTGGATTGAACAAGAGTTTTTGAAAGCAAAGTAACTGAGAAGTCTGCCGATAAGCCGTTTGAACAATATCCAAGTGTCTGCTCTGTGGAGTTTAGGTGACCCAAACCTGATCGTGCGAACGACCACAAAAGGCCGATTACGCTACAGCCAGTCAAATATTGGGTTCAAATTTTCTAACAGTCGATATTGAAAGTAGATTCGTTATAGTATTCTTATTCCACCTATCTTCTGGTAAACGATCAAGGAGAGAATGGCTGTACTCACAACGGACTGCGAATGGATGCTTTATCAACCCGGAAAATTATCCAATCACCATTGTGGTGGGATGATGTGCCGCGACCAGAATTGCCCGGCCAAAAGCTGCCGGAAACAACCGATGTTTTGATCATCGGGTCTGGCTATACAGGATTGAGTGCCGCGATTGAAACCGCACGTTCTGGGCGAGACACGATTGTGCTTGATGCTGAGGATGCCGGTTGGGGGTGTAGCTCACGCAATGGTGGGCAAATCAGCCCTGAGATAAAGCCGAACTTTCAAAAATTATCGTCAAAATATGGAGAAAAATCCGCGCTCAATATTTTAGCCGAAGGCCATTTTGCAATGGCATGGCTTGAGGAATTCATTCGCTCGGAGGATATTGATTGCGATTATCACATGCCGGGAATTTTTGTCGGAGCACACACCCCTTCACAATATGAAAAGCTAACTGCAGAACTGTCCAATCAACCCAAAGATATAAAAATGCCAGGGCATGCAGTCACCCGCGCGGAGCAACATGATGAAATCGGAACCGATGCTTATTTCGGAGGCGTGGTGTTTGATAAAAGCGCTTCGGTCCATCCGGCAAAATTGCATCAGGGTCTGCTGGAAAAAGCTCTGACAGCTTCGGCAACTGTCATACCGCATTGTACGGCAATTGCTATCAATCGAGAAAGCAACGGGTTTTCGGTCTCCACATCAAAAGGGGTGATCCGAGCGCGCGAAATTTTGGTGGCGACGAATGGATACACAAAAGGCGTTTCATCCTGGCTACAACGACGGGTCATTCCAATTGGCAGCTATATGATTGCAACTGAACCGCTTCCCAAATTGCTGATGGACCGTCTGCTTCCAACAAACCGCAATTTGGGAGACACGCGTGAGGTGGTCTATTATTATCGCCCATCACCAGATCGCACGCGCATTATTTTTGGAGGACGGGTGACCGGCGGTGAAACCGATCCATCGATAAGTGCTCCGTTGTTATTTCGTGATCTTATCTCTTTGTTCCCTGAAATTGCTAAATACACAATCAGTCATTCCTGGATGGGGTTTGTTGGCTATACGTTTGACCATTTAGCGCATATCGGGAAACGTGAAGGCATCCACTATGCAATGGGATATTGTGGCTCCGGCATTGCCATGTCCTGCTATTTCGGCACTCGTGTTGCGCAACAATTACTAGGGAAACCCGAGGGTGAAACGGGATTCGATAATCTTAAATTCCAGACAAGACCATTCTATAAAGGTAACCCGTGGTTCTTGCCTGCGACGGTGGCTTATTACCGCTGGCGTGATCGGAATAAAATGTAAGAGGACAGGCCTAATGTCATCGGCATTACTGACTAGTACAAGCTATGCAATGGAGCTTTGCGCAAGTTGAACATTGCCTAATTAGCTACAAACCGACAGATCGTTAGCTTGGAAGAAGAATTGTTCTTGCGCAACAGAAGAACATTAAAAATCTCAGATAAACGTCCACTTTGTGGTTTTGCGATATAGAAAACTCATTAAGCACCAACGGCAACAATGGGCCGAAAGTGTCGATAGCTGAGTTAGTTTTGTTCAGTCTTTAATTTCCACCCGATAACCTACCCTAGGAAAGTGTACACAGACGTTTCCGAGGTCTGGTTCCTGTCTGCAAATAGCAATCGTATCGTAATTGGAGACAACGACTTTTCCCTCGACCGGCTGTTCACCACCATCAAGATCGGGGAAAACAGTCACGTGCATTCCAGGTTTGAGGCCTTGAGGGTCAAGCACGTCTGTGGCCTGCATTGTGATCGGCTCACTTTATTTGGCCCGTAAAATTGCCTCTTCAGGGGACATTTCGACCATCGCGACGTGTCCAATTTTGGTAACATTTTCTTCCCAACGCTCAAGGTGTGCGAACTCGGAAAGGAATGTCGGCCCCTTGTCCCAACGTCCCCGAAGAAACCAAATCAGATGGTACAATTGGGCATCGATCGCCGCAGGGGCTTCACCAAGCAGGAATTTGCGATTGTCCGACAGCTGATCATTTTCCCAATGCAACGGTGCCCGGATCTGCGATGCGAGATGAGGCAGAGCGGCATTGGCAGCCTTTAGCCCTTCTGCCCAATCAAGGCCAAGATAAAGGCGGCCACAGACCTCGGCGAAGTCTTTGGGAAGGTTCATCCCCAGCGGAGCCGAGAATGACCTTAACCGTCAAGTCAAAAAAAGCACCGTCCGTCCACCTGCTCAAGCACCACATCAGGCCGGCGTCGGATGTTGGGTAGAACGATGAAGACGGGTGTCGGCACTCCAATTCACGGATGATACATTGGGTGTCGCAGTAAATATCGACCCCGATTTGCATGACCGGTGTTCGTCTGTAACCCCCGTCAATTTCGTGAGCATGGGTTTTGGGGCCAGCCGCGGTATTTCGACAGAGCGCCACGACAATCCCTTGATACCGAATGCGATCCGCGTCTTCTCGGCAACTGGTGATTGGGGATTGGGGATTGGGGATATGACGGTATTGGATGTGTCAACATTTGCCAATGTTAGGCATGTAAAAAAAGCCGCCGGTGACAGCAGCTTTTCTTAGTATTGTAATTTATATCAGGTAGTTTAGGCGTTTGCAGATTGACGCTTTTTGCGACGCCATCCCATGAAGCCCAGTATAGCCAGGCCTGAACCAAAGAGCGGCAATGCTGCTGGAACAGGTACAGCAGATACACCAGAAACCGTGATAGAAGCGATTTTGAAATCGTCAGTATAATGGAGAGCACCGATACCGAAAAGATCACCGGAAAACAAAAGGGCGCCCAAGAATTCATAGCTATCAGTAGGGTTAGCATCGAGGCTACTATTGATTAAATTCAGAGAACCATTATCGCCAATATCAAAAAATAATGCGAACTGATCATTATTTGAATTAAAGGTAAACGAGATGCTCTCCAAGGTAACGGCTTTTGAAAATTGAAAGACTGCAACGTCTTTGTGACCAGTCCCTGATGGTCCTCCGTCAATTTGATGAGTGTTGTCGTTGGGGCCGTTAAGGATGGCGAGGCCGTAATTATTTATCTGGGCAATTTTACCCCAATCTATGACATTTCCGTTGAGGTATCGACCAGCTGATACATCAAGACCAATACCGTCTTCTGAATAGCCAAGATTTCCATATGTATAACCCGTGCTTCCACTGGTAAAATCAAATACTGTTGATGCTTGTGCGGCGGTGAATGACAATGTCATTACTGCCGCAACGGCTAGAATTCTTTTCAATTTAGGCTCCCCCTTCAAGGATACTTTGCACATAAAGCATCGTCTGCACGTGCTTCTCTATCAATGGCCCCATCTAAAATAAAATTTGTGTATTTATAATAGTAGTTATTTATTGAGACAAAATAGATAAAAAGTCAATTTGCGCCTCACAAATATCTTGACATAGTGTTAACGTTACCAACTCCCACGCTGGGGTATATAGCGCACCTTTTCAGGCTTTGAGTGTGGACGATGTCGAAAATCCACCAATGTCGAGACAAACCAGCGTCTTAGAACCGCTACAGAAAACGTAATTGTTCTGCATTCAGAGGCCTTCAAAAGCGCACTTCCACAGGAAGCCATGAAGACTACCCAGCGGATGAACCCAGTGATGGGTTCATAAAAGTTTTGCGCATAAAATGCCTTTGCATAATCAAGCCCTAAGGCACACCACCTAAAAGCATGTTGCATTGCAGCAATCAATCGTAGACAAGTTGTTTTGAGTTGTTCATTCCCAATGGACGCCCAAATGGGCGCCAGTTCAAAATGATCGGGTCTTAGCAGAATGCAGGTTTGCGAAACAAAAAAAGACATTTACGCGCTTCAGTCCGGCTATCGCCGCAATGGCTACACACTGGGTCTTGTGCCTACGATGGGGTACCTCCACGACGGGCATATGGAACTTGTCCGTCGAGCACGTGCCGCTTGTGATCGGGTTATTGTTACAATCTTTGTTAACCCAACGCAGTTCGGGGCGAACGAGGATCTTTCCAGCTATCCGCGCAACCTTGCTCGAGATATTGCCATGCTGAGAACTGAGGGCGTAGACGCCGTCTTCACCCCTTCCAGGCAAGAAATGTATGTACCGGACGGTGAGACAATCATCGAGGCAACACGCCTGTCACGCATCTTGATAGGGCGTATTCGACCGGGACATTTTCGCGGAGTGACGACGGTGGTCGCAAAATTGTTCAATATCTGCCAACCAGATCGTGCCTATTTCGGGGAAAAAGATTATCAACAACTGCAGGTAATCAGGCGCATGGTGCGCGACCTGGATATTCCAGTGGAGATTTGTGGCGTCCCTACTGTTCGGGAGTCCGACGGGCTGGCGATGTCATCGCGTAACGCGATGCTAACAATCGAGGAGCGGCGTGCTGCGGCAGTTCTCTCTCGAGCACTATTTGCCGCCCAAGATGTTTGTCTGGCTACTGACACCACTACACAAAGACTAAACAGGATTATTCGAAATCAAATTGAAACCGAACCGCTTGCCCAAATTCAATCAAACGATATCCGCGATGCGGCAACACTTGCACCGATAAGGGGAATGATTACCACCCCTGCCGTTGCTCTTTTGGCCGTTACTTTTGGCGATGTTTTGCTGATTGATCAAAGAATACTAAATGCAGAAACCGACTAATTATAGTTGTTTCTGGGCAGAATTTCCAAATATTTTTGGATGCACGATGACGCATACTCATCAGATTTAGAGTGATTTCCGATCCCAACTTAATGCTTATAACGCGGCCGCGGGACAGAGAATATTATTTTCTCGTTTTTCTTCATCAAATTTTTCGGAATAAAAAATCTTCCACTACTTAATCAAAATAGGTGAAATGTATAATTTAGGAGTTTTTCTCCAATTCTATATCTTCATAAAGAAAATACAGACGTTATTTAACCTCCTTCAATATTCAATACATTGTCAAAAACAGAATCATTTTTTGGAAATTCCCCTTGCATACTTTTGATATTCTTAAGCAGGATAATTTTTTGGAAATTACAAATTTCACGAATTTAAAAATTTTAAAAAAGTTATCAAATATAAACACTTACGACTCATTGACTCCAAATTTTGACCAATCTAAGCTTGGTAGATATTATATTCCAAGCTCTATTTCGACTCGCAAATCTGGGGATATGCAGCAATGCATCTGAGGACTGGAATTATCGCAATTGTTTTCAATTTATATTGATACAATTTTGACTAAGGTAAGGGAAATTTATGTTATATCCGAAATTTAAAAAACAGAGAAACTTGGTCCAAACTTTGGGAAAAATTTGTTTCCAAACAGCAATTGTATTTGGCCTTTTAACGACAACTGCATCGGCCATCGTTCTTCACAATGAGGCAACCGATGGTGATTTGGATCCATTAGCAAATTTGAGTTTCAATTTGGTTTTGGGTCTCAACGAGGTCAATGGTTTTCTACCAGCTACTCCGCCGCCGGATGCAGATAAATTTAGCGTTGTTTTATCCAGCGGGCTGAAAATTGACAGTATAGCACTCAGTTATGATGCCCTTAACAATCATGGTGAAAGCATCAATCTCGCTCTGGGTACGAATGGTAATCTGTTTGACGACAATTTTGTATTTCAAGGCTTGCTGGGAAATACCGGCGTGAGTGCATCATTTGTAGATTCCCTTGGGCCTGATACCGGGCTACTTGATCAAACACTGGTGAATTCTATTTGGACCTTTGAACTATCGGCTGGGTTAATTTTCCCACGGAAAAACTGGTTCATTGATATCGTAACTAGTGAATATAGTACGGGAGGGCCTACTCCGGCTGTCCCGGTTCCTGCGGCATTGCCACTCTTTGGAACAGGACTTGCAGCACTTGGTTTCTTAGGCTGGCGCAGAAAACGCAAAGCCGCGTAGCACGACTTGTGTAACATTTGATTAATTAAACAGCCCTTCGGGGCTGTTTTTGTTTGTGGAAAGGATGATGGGTTCTAGAGCACTTTATTCGTTATTTGAATCGCAAAAAGTGCCTATCAGTTTGTTTTTACGCACAATTAATCTGAAAATCGGTTACCATTTTTCAGATTGTGCTCTAAGCAAGATTCAGAGTAAATATAATCGCTATCACGGTAATAAAAATTGCCAAAGTGAGATAGATCGCGATGTTTCGTAAGCGTGCATCGATGAACATAATTTTTATGTCACATTCGGGAATGACATATACGCTGTAAATCGTATCCCATACACCCTTCTCGACGGAGTTATTTTCCTCCAGTTTTTGCTTAATCATGGGCTTGGGAAATATCCACCTGGAGCCCTTCACTTCGATCGTGCCGGACAGGGCCTGCCCTTCCACCAGAGGCTCCGCTGCAAAATGGTAAGTTTTTTGCATACTGCTGGAAAGTCTTCGAATAATACGCTTTCGCTCTCCGGCCTTCACTTCAATGATTTTCATTCAGAGTTTTCCATGATCTGATTTTGGAATTATCATACACTAATAATGGAAACATAAACACCATCGATTAGACCAGAAAGCGCCAGAAGCCCCGGCAGGGGCGTTCGCCGGAGCTTCTGACAGGAAGTCCAAACTGCACTCCCTACACAATGGATATAGGATGTTCTGGCGTGGCCGAATGTGCTGTTTGGCACATTACCGCTTCAGTAACGCTTAATGAATATGGAAATCCGAAAAACTATTCAGGCTTCCGAATTCAATACGTTATTTGCTTTTACGGCGATGGTCGGGATGCAGAGATTTACCCAAAATGTGAGTACTTTGGCCAATGACATCAGCGCTTGAACCGACGATTAACGGATCGGGACCTGCGATGACGTCATAATCTTTATCCGGGTAGGGAAGACTTGCAAGAAAGTGCTGCATACAGCCCAGACGGGCCCGCTTCTTGTCGTCTGATTTCACAATCGTCCAAGGCGCATCAGCCGTATCCGTATAGAAGAACATGGCTTCCTTGGCTTCGGTATAATCATCCCATTTGTCCAACGATGCCCGGTCGATTGGAGATAATTTCCATTGTTTGAGCGGATCAATTTCCCTGGATTTAAAGCGCTTTCGCTGCTCTTCTCTGGTGACTGAAAACCAGTATTTGAACAAACGCACACCACTGCGAGTAATCATACGCTCAAATTCAGGGCAGGAACGCATGAATTCCAGATATTCATTAGGCGTACAAAAATTCATCACCCGCTCAACGCCTGCACGGTTGTACCATGAGCGGTCGAAGAAAACCATTTCTCCCGCAACCGGAAGATGGGAAATGTAACGTTGGAAGAACCATTGGCTGCGCTCGCGCTCACTTGGTTTTTCGAGCGCCACCACCCGAGCACTACGTGGGTTTAGGTGTTCATTGAAACGCTTGATTGTGCCCCCTTTGCCGGCTGCATCACGCCCTTCAAAAATCAGAACAATTTTTTCTCCCGAAGTCTTGATCCACTCTTGGGCTTTCAACAATTCAACCTGCAATTTTTCCTTGGAGGCATCATAGCTGCTGTGAGACAGCTTGCGTTTATAAGGATATACTCCGCTCTCAAACGCTTTGCGAATGGCTTCCGGACTCCGCCGCAATTCCTGAATTCGCTTTTTAGATTTTTTCTCACCGCGTTTAACTGCACCCATGATCTGCACTGAATCGCCCTCGCTAACGCAAACTTCATCGAATTCATGTTCCATGCCCATTCAACCCTTCAGTAAACTTTAGAGGTAACAGTTAGCTAAAATTTACTTTTAACGCATTGATTCAAATCAACCTGAAATATACAGAAATTACATCTATACTCCCGTTTCAATTGCTTTTTTCAGACATTATTAACTACCGAATGATACTAATGTCGTATGCAAATATTTACATTTTCGCGGCGTGTCCCGAAAAGGTCGTGCAATTTGGAGGCTTGATTGCAATTGAATATTTTTCGTAAGATTTTGACATCTTTACCGATACTCTGCGTCATTGCCGGGCCGAGCACTGCTGCTAATTTGGATAAATTGCAGAAGTACCGAAGACCATTGTCAATTCCTTTTAACGGGGTTGCTCCCTATTCAATCCAGCTTGCAACTCTTGGTAAAATGTTATTTCACGACCCGCGCCTTTCAGGCGCCAAAAATATGAGTTGTGCTAGTTGTCATAATCCTTCCTTTGGTTATGAAGTACCGGTTGATCTTGTTGTTGGAGCTGCTAACAAACCTCTTGCCCGACACGTGCCCACAATATTGAACATGGCCTGGGTCGCCCCACACTTTTGGGACGGACGGGCAAAATCGCTTGAAGAACAGGCTGAGGATCCTATTACCTCACCGACGGAAATGAACGGTAATTTTACTACTATCATTTCCGAGTTCAATATGATCCCCGATTATGTCGCGTGGTTTGGTATTGTATTTCCTGAAGACGGAATTACACGCACGAATATTCTGACTGCTCTTGCAACATTTGAACGGACCATTGTATCCGGATGGTCTCCGTTTGATCGTTGGGTGGATGGTAACGAGCACGCAATTTCACTGGGTGCCAAACGCGGATTTGAATTATTTACAGGAAAAGCCGGATGTTCGAATTGCCATTCAGGCTGGAATTTCACCGATAATAAATTCCAAGACACCGGCTTAAACACGAAAGACATCGGTCGAGCCAAATATGAGCCAAACAACGTTAAGGCCATGCATGCATTCAAAACACCCGGCTTACGAAATACCATCTTTCGTGCGCCCTACATGCACGACGGATCAGTCCCCACACTTTTGCGCGTGATTGCGCATTATGAGGTTGGAGGTATTCCACGAACATCACGGTCAAGGAAGATGAAGAAATTTTCACTGACCAACGGGGAACGAGACGATCTGGTTTCATTTATCAAAACTTTAACTGCAGAAGAACAAGAAGCTTCTCTACCAAGTCTTCCCAATTAGACAATGTCAATTTCCACAGCCTCTCTCAGATTACAGATCATTATCCCGCTATTCTTCGTGATTATCGCAGGGGTCGGCGTTACCATGCTGGCCGCAAGTCTGGCGGCCAATGGTCAGCGGGAGCTCGCTAAAATTATGGAACAAGCGCTTGATGCCCGCGCCGAATCCCACACGCTTTCCATAAAGATCGACAAGCTGGAAAAAGAGGTTAGCCGCTTTTTGGATATGACGACATTCATTCCCACCGAGACCATTAATTCGCGTTTCCATACGCAAGATATTACAATTTCAAAAACCCTCAACCGTCTCTCTGAAAACATGCTTTCCAAAGAAATTAGCGAGGAGATAGAGAAACTGGATAGCACTTATAAGATTTGGCGCGAAAGCATAAAGGTATCCTTAGGATTATTGCCAGCCAAGTTTATACCAACGAGGGAAATGCTATCACGGCAACATGGCGCAGTTGCATCCATAACCAAACGTGTGAATTCATTGGTGACCCACACAGCTCAATCCAGAACTGACGAAGCAACCCAAACATTGGATAATATCATTAAGTTGGAGCTGGCGATTTTAGCTGTTGGCGGAATAATTGGCATGTTTGCATGCTGGTATGTTGCGCGGCAGATTGCCAACCCGATATTGGGTATTACGTCCATCATGAACGTGCTGGCCGATGGAGTAACAAATATTCAACTGCCAGAAAGAAAGTTTGCTTCTGAAATCAACAGCATGATGGACGCGCTGGAAGTGTTTCGACGCAATGCCATCGAGCTTGCTGAGGCTCACAAAGAAACAGAGACGGCGCGTAGCGTTGCCCATTCCATCTCTCGTCAGGATCCGCTAACCAATGGACCAAATCGTAGGGTGTTCACGGAACATATTGAGAAATTAACGGAGAGTGGTGCGGGCAGCGTACCCGGCACCGAACCCAACCGGTTTGCTGTTTTGTTGATTGACCTGGATCGTTTCAAACCCATCAACGACATTTACGGTCACGCGGCTGGTGATTTCGTCATATGTCAGATTGCTGAGCGATTACAGGCCGCCATTGATATACACGGCGTTGTCGCCAGGCTTGGAGGAGACGAATTTGGAGTCGTATTTTCAAACAAGCATCTATCTAACATCCGAACAAGCGCGGAAAATCTTGCTGCACAGATTGTCAAACTAATTGAGAGCCCTATCCATTCGGAAATTGTTCATGCTGAAATTAGCGCCAGCATCGGGATTGCGGTCTATCCAGATCACGGCGCTAATGCCCAGTCCCTGTTGCGAGCTGCAGACCTTGCCATGTATCATGTCAAACAAAATGGCCGCTCTTCCTATAGCGTATTCAATCCTGACCTTGACGAAAAAATGCGTGCCACAGCACAGCTTGAAAGTGATGCCCGTGAAGCAGTACGCAACAATGAGTTTGTGCCTTACTTCCAACCAGTTATTAATATCGCCGATAACAGCATTTACGGGTTTGAGGCACTGGCTCGCTGGCAACATCCGGAACAAGGGTTTGTGCCGCCAGATCGCTTTATACCCATTATGGAACAATTTGATTTGATGAATGGTTTCACTGGCAATATATTACGGCAAGCCTGCGAAGCAGCACGCCATTGGCCGAGGGACACCAAACTTGCCATTAATATTTCTGCCGGTGAGGTTTGTGATCCCTCTACGCCGATGCGTTTGATGTCTATTTTGAATGAATGCGACTTCCTGCCAACTCGACTTGAGGTGGAAATTACAGAGACCGCTCTGGTCAAGAATTTCGATACTGCAAAATCTGTAATCGCTGCTCTGCGCCAGGCCGGTATCCGGGTTTTACTGGATGATTTTGGCACGGGTTATTCAAGCCTTAGTTATCTGAAAGAGCTGACGGTTGATTGTCTCAAAATTGACCGTTCCTTTATCATGAGCATGGGCCAGAACCGGGACAGCAAAAATATCGTATTTTCAATGCTGTCTCTCGCCCAAAGTCTCGGCCTCGATACAGTCGCAGAAGGTGTGGAAAGTGCCTTGGTCCACAAGGAGATAAGTCTGGGAAATGCAACTTTCGGGCAGGGTTATTTTTACGGAAGGCCTGTTTCTGCCGAAGAAACGGCTGAACTGCTGGATATGCATTATAACAAATTGGTGGAAGCCAGCTGATATCGAACTGAGTAACAATGAGGTTACGGCGTGTTTTAAAGAGCGGCGATCAGGCGTGCCATCGCGGTCTCCAGAGTGACGGGCTCCTGCGCAAAGCATATTCTCAGGAAGCTCTCGTTACCTTCACCGAAAGCAGATCCCGGTGCCAAGCCAACCTTGGCCGTGTGCATTAGATTTTTGGCGAATTCCAGACTGTTTTCCATTCCATCAATCTCAATAAAGGCATAGAAAGCACCTTCTGGCTTGATCATCTTGATGCGGTTGCTCTCTGCGGTTGCCTCCATCAAAATGTCACGCCCTTTGCGGCAGCGATCGACCATAAAATTGATAAACTCTTCGCCCTGATCGAGGGCCGCTACGCCGCCATATTGGGTAAAGACGGGCGCACCGGTATTATTGATCCCCGCCAGCATTAACAATTGTTCGTTGATATATTCAGGCGCAATCATATAACCGAGGCGCCAACCGGTCATTGCATAGGGTTTGGAAAATCCGTTGACGATGAAGACCAGGTCATCGGGTTCGGAAATATTCAAAAAACTGGGTGCGGCAACGCCTTCATAAACGAGGCGATTATATACTTCATCAGATATAATCGCGATATTGTGTTTGCGGCCGAATTCGAGGATGGCACGCTGTTCGTTTACGGTAGCGATCCATCCGGTGGGGTTTCCCGGCGAATTAAGAAAGATCGCCTTTGTACGCGCATCACATGCATCAAACAGGCGATCGAGATCCAGATGCCAATCGTTCTCGCGAGGTTCGAGACGGATGAGCCGTGGTTCACCGCCGAGCATTTTGGTCGCCTGAACAACATTGGGCCAAATTGGAGAAACGCAAACTACATTATCTCCATTGTTGACCACACATTCCAACGCGATAACCAGTGATAGCATCGTCGAACCAGGCAAAGTGATGCGGGCGTCGTTAATTTTCACCCCGTGAATGCGCTTGATATAATTGACAATCGAGGCACGGATTTCTGGTACACCGCGAGCATAGGAATAAAACGTCTTATTGTCGTCCAGCGCTTGTTTGCATGCATCCTTGATGAATTCAGGCGTGTTTAGATCACTCTCACCAAACCATAAAGGAATGACATCCTTCTGGCCAAGGCCAATACGGGCGACCTCATAAATATCATGGGGCTGCATAGACATGATTTCATCGCGTAGAGGCGAAGTCTCGGGCTGACCTAGCATTTGGAAATTCCTTGGGCGGGGATAAATTGTCTCTTCTATTCCCAATAACCTTCAAGGTTTATTTGAGTTGCTACAAGCAAAATATGCAAGGTTGATGCTCTAGAATAATTGAAACTCGCCGGAAGCTGCGAACCGCTCATAAGCTTTGATGCTTTCTCGCATATTTGGTAAGATATCATCGGGAAGTTGGTCGATCGGAAACCATTCGATATCGAGGCTTTCATCATCTGCTGCTTTTACTGTGCCTTCAAAACGAAGGCAGAAAAAATCTAGAACAAAGTGTTGTGCCTGATCTCCGTTAGGGTAAGTGATAGTCTCTAACGATGGGGAAGACCCAAACCCAAATGGTCTGGCATCAAGAACCCGAAGACTGGTTTCTTCTTCTACTTCGCGTTTGATGATGCTCAGGATATCTTCGCCCGGTTCTGCATTTCCGCCAGGCAAACCCCAGACATTGAAGTCACTTCGTTTCTGGAGCAGAATTCGTTGTTGTTCATCCTGAATAACAATCCGGGCTCCGGGCAAAAGCAGAAGGTGATTTCCAATAATTTTTCGGAGTTGGCCCACATAGCTTGATGCGAAGTCACTCATGATCGTTGCTCCTATTCGAAATCACAGCTCACTGTACCGAAGGGGCCGAAATCGGCAAAGATTTTGTCGCCGTGACGTGCTTCTATCGGGCGAATGAAGGAGCCGGATAATACGGTTTGGCCGGCGGAAATCATATCTCCATATTGAGCTAATCGGTTGGCGAGCCATGCGATGCCTTTGGCTGGTTCGTTCAAAACGCCAGCGCCGAGGCCGGTTTCTTCGACTTCGTCATTGCGCGAAACAATGGCACCTATCCAGCGTAAATCAAGCGAATCCAGCGCTGTGGGTTGACCGCCTAGAACGATGCCGGCATTGGCAGCATTGTCAGAGATAGTATCCACAATGGTGCGAATTTTTCCGGTTTCCGGATCAAGGCGCATGATGCGTGTATCGAGAATTTCCAGCGATGGCCGCACATGATCAGTTGCATTCATGACATCTTCAACGGTGACATTTGGCCCTTTGAGATCGGAATTCATAATAAAAGCAATTTCTGCTTCAATGCGCGTTTGGATGAACCGGTCTTTGGGGATGACAGCCCCATCATCAAAAAACATATCTTCGAACAGCACACCAGAATCCGGGATATCAATGTTCAGTGCCGCCTGCATTGCCTTGGAGGTCAGGCCGATTTTCCAACCCTTGATGGCATTGCCGGAAGCTAGTTTTTTCTGCACCAAGGCCTTTTGCACCTCATAGGCATCATCCATGATCATATCAGGAAATTGCAAGGTCAATAGGCGTATCTGTTTACGGGTACGCTCAGCTTCATAAAGCTGTTCAGCTGCGTCGCTGACTTGTTCCGACGTTATCATTTGGGAGCTACTTCGTCGGCGACTTCATTGCGTAAAATCCCGATACCATCAGCTTCAACTTCCACTACATCGCCCGGCTTTAACCAGATTGGAGGGTCGAACCTCGCCCCTGCCCCGGTGGGTGTTCCAGCGACAATCATATCACCCGGCGTCAGAGCTGTAAAAGTGGAGATATAATTTATAAGTTTGCGGAAAGTAAAAATCATCCGGCTGGTACGATCTTGCTGACGTACCTCTCCGTTCACCCTGGTTTCAAGACGGATATCGGCGATCTGGCTTTCGTCTTCGTAAGGAATGACCCAAGGCCCAATAGCACCGGAGCTTTCAAAATTTTTGCCTTGTGTCACATTAAATTTTGCATGGCGCACCCAGTCGCGAATTGTGCCTTCATTGCAAAGGGTCAGGGCAGCAATGTGATCAAGCGCGTTTTCCTGACTGATATGACGCCCAGCTTTGCCGATGATCATCACGATTTCACCCTCGTAATCGAGGCGTTCTGAGACAAATGGGCGGATCAGATTTTGCCCGTGGCCAACAAAGGAACCGGGAAAACGAATGAACAAGGATGGATTGGGAGGAGCATCCTGACCATCTTTATACTCGGCGTTTCGGTCAGGGTAATTTACACCGACGCAGATAATTTTTTCAGGAGCAGGAATTGGAATTTCAAATTTTATATCCGAAAGAGAAAAATCTACTGGCGAGCCTTCTCCCTTTTCTACAAGTTTGCCCAATGCACCTGCCGCGATGACCTCACGCAGGGTCGGCCATTGGTCAGAGAAATGTGCAGAGAGATCAACGACCCCATCTTCTTTCACTAATCCATATCCGGATATTCCTTGGTGGGAGAAGGTGGCGAGGCGCGGGCGGGATATCATATGTTACTCCTGTTATGGTGCTATAATCGGTTGGGCTTTGAGCAGAGGTTCCTGCAATTCCACTTCCGGGAAAATACTTCCTTCTTCAAACCATGATCGTGGAGCTGGCATGCCCCAAAGGGTCTGGCGTTGCGGATCTTTCAAGTCCCATTTGATCGGCTTGTGATCGGGATCAACGGTCTGATAATCGGAAGAATAAATTTCGATACGGTGGCCATCTGGGTCGCGAATATACAGGAAGAAGGCGTTGGAAATTCCATGACGCCCCGGCCCTCTTTCAATGTTTTCAAGATAGCCGGTCGTCGACATTACATCGAGTAAATCGATGATGTGCAGCGGGTTTGCCGTCCAAAATGCAATGTGGTGCAGACGGGGACCAAGGCCATTGGTAAAGGCCATATCATGGATATTGCCCTTGCGATGCATCCATACAGCCCACATCAATTTTGTTTCGTCGTCCTCTGTATATTCGGTGGTACGAAAACCAATGTCATTATAAAATGCAGCAGAACCGTCCACATCCGGCGTGAAACAATTGAAGTGGTCAATACGGAGCGGTTTTACTCCATGATAGAGCTTATATTGTTGATGGATCGGCTCCAGTAATTCCATTTTGCAATAAAACTCAAGCGGGATACCAAAGGGGTCGCTGGTGAGAAGCGTACGTCCCTGATGGGCGCGTTCAATCCATTCGGTGCGTTGTCCCCGACGTTCAAAAAATTCCTTAGCCTTGTCCAAATCTTCCTCGGAATAAACCTTGAAGCCGAGCACATTTGCAACGGCAAGATCACCCTTTTTTAGAATGATACAGTGGTGACCGCGCTCTTCCAGAGCACGCATGTAGATTTCCTGATCGTCCTCATACGTAACCTGAAGGCCCAGCATATCAACATAGAATGCCCGACTTTTCGCGAGGTCGGTGACGACAAATTCCACATGGCTCAATCGAACAATGTTGAAGGGAGGGAATAGGTTTGGTACGGGTGCTGGCATTTTTAATGTCCCTTTTAAAGATTATATCAACTATCGAGTTTTGGAATTTTATGGACTGTCGTGGCGATGGCTGTGTTCACGGTGTCCATATAGAAATCGAAAGACCAGTCGCCGCCGTCACGCCCTATTCCGGAATTTTTAACGCCGCCAAAGGGGGCTGGCAGATGTCTCGTGTTCTCAGAATTCACCCAAATCATACCAGCTTCCAGTTGATCAGTCATACGCAGGGACCGCGTCAAATCCGCTGTCCATAAATAGGCGGCAAGGCCGTATTCCACATCATTGGCAAGCGCCAGCGCTTCTGCCTCATCAGCAAATGGAATGGCAGTAAGAACCGGGCCAAAAATTTCTTCTTGCGCGATACGCATGGAATTATTTGCATTGGTGAAGAGGGTCGGGCTGACATAACAACCGCCGCCGGGACCATCGACCTTTGTACCGCCAGCAGCAATTGTTGCGCCCTCTTCTTTGGCAATCTCAAAATAGGAGAGCACCTTCTTTTCATGCACTGGGTGGATGAGCGGGCCAATGACTGTATCTGGATCAAGCGGGTGCCCAACTTTGATCCGAGATGCGCGATCCGCAATTTTTGCAGTAAATTCATCATAAATGGACGCTTCCACCAGCAATCGGGTGGAAGAGGTACAACGCTCGCCGTTAAGAGAATAGACCATAAAGATCACAGCATCGGCAGCGCGATCGAGATCACTGTCTGCAAATACGATAACCGGGTTTTTTCCACCCAGTTCAAAGTGAACACGTTTCAGCGTAGGCGCGCCTTGTGCCATGATCATCGAACCGGTTTTACCTTCACCGACAAAACCAATTGCCTTGATATCCGGATGTTCTGTTAGTGCTTTTCCTGCGTCTTCACCAAAGCCGTTGACCACATTCCATACGCCTTTGGGAAGGCCCGCATCTTCAGCAATTTCCACCAGCAGACTGGCCGTAAGTGGAGAAAATTCAGCAGGCTTATGGACGACTGTACAACCAGCGGCAAGTGCGGGTGCAATCTTCCAAGTAGAGAGCATAAAAGGTGTATTCCACGGTGTGATGATTCCAACCGGGCCAATTGGGCGCCGGGAAGTCAGATTAATCTGATTTGGTGCATGTAGTGTTTGACCATCTTTGGCACCGGGTGCCAAATCTGCGAAAAAGCGAAAATTATCAGCACCGCGCATTGCCGCTTTTGACATAAAACGGATGGATTGCCCGGCATCTATGCTTTCGACAAAGGCAATTTCTTCAGCACGTTCAACAATTGCATCTGCTATTTTATGCAAGAGCTTCTTGCGATCCGTACCGTTCATAGCCCGCCACTCTGGAAAGGCCGCTTTGGCTGCTTTTGCAGCGCGGTCGATGTCTGCGGCTCCACCTTTGGCCACATTTGCCAGAGGTATAAGATCAACTGGCGAAATGCTCTCGAATGTTTCGCCACTGACAGCAGCGACGCTTTCACCATTGATGCGATTCAGCACACCGTTTTTGCGAAACCGTTCAAGATATGTTTCTGCTTTTTTCAGATTTTCCTCAAATTTTGACAAGAAAATCTCCTTTATGTTTTTCGTAAGCGTTTATGCATTGCGTTTTTCTTCCAACTTAAATTCGGATCGATTTCTTCTATATCCAGGGACAGTGCAAAATGCGGTTCGTTAAGAAGCGGCATCAAATACTTCGTTGCCGCAGCAAATATTGCCTCTCCGATTTTCTTTTTATCGTCAAGCGAACGCCCCGTTCCCATACGAATGGTAATGTGAACAAACGCGTTTTTAGTATGCTGGTCAGCGATGGAATATTGCTCACAAGAGATCGCGCGTACGCGAACAGCGCCCAGTTCGAAATAATTGGTTTGAAGCGCTTCTTCACGAACAATGTCGCAAAGTGCCTGAACATCTGTCTGTCCATTTAAATTGGCAGAATGTTCTAATATGAAATGGGGCACTTTGATCCTCGCAGGTTCTTTCGCTTTCTTGTTAACACGTTAATAAGATAATTCAAAGTGTCAAGCTTTGTACGGTGCTAACCGATAATTCTTGTCAATCCTTAGTAGAATGCAAACATGAGAAGTTACTCCAGCACCTCATGCACCTCGATGACATTGCCATCGGGATCATAGAAGAAAATCTGGTGCCAATCGGCAACCGCCAGATGCTTCCAATCGGAATAGGGAATACCCTTTTCGTCAAGGTGCGCCATGAAGGCTTTGATATCGTCGGTGCGATAAGCGATGTGACCACGCTCCACCGGATTGACCAATTGCCCGGTACGAAAACCCGCCATCACGTCACGTTCGGAAAGGTGCATTTGGGTCTCACCATCGGAGACAATGGAAACATCTCCGGAATAGCCTTTGTTTTTTTCCAGCGACGGCATATCTCTTTCATGCTGCTCCAGCCCCAAGACATCTTTATAAAAATCATCCATTGCACCAACATTGTTGGTGGATAAATTGATGTGGTGCAATTTTAATTTCATAGTGCTTTTCCTAGTTTCAATTTATTCAACTTTGAGGCTGGACTTGGCCAGAACCTTACCGCCACTTTTCATTTTATATCTCACCTCATAATCGCCGGCATCATCCGGTGCAAACAGCGATAGTGGGCTACCTTGAGTTGTGCGTGCCTTGCTCACTGGTCTGGCGCCTGCCTTGGCTCCCACAGGAACAATTTCGATGGTGTCATTGGCACCACCAGGACCGCTCCATGTTATTTCAACCACGCTACCAGCAGCCACAGAAGCCGGCGCTTCAATGGTCGCGGTGGCGGCCTTCAACACTATTGGAATGGATACCAGTGTGCGTTTTGATTTCGCTAAAACGTAACGTACCTCAAATGCACCGAGTGCCTTCGGTACATTGAACTTTAGAGGCGAGCCGCGACCGGTGGGGGCATAGTTGCCATACTTTCCTTCCGGTGTACCTTTTTCAACGAGAGTGATGTAGTCGCCCCGATAGTTTGGACCTGTCCATGCGACGACAATTTCACCCCCTGCAACGGGAGTGTTTTCTACCGAAAGAGTGCCCGAAACTCCCGTCAGCGTAATGTCTCTGGCAGCCAGAGTTCGTCTGGAAATGCCGAACACATAGCGCAGTTCATAAACACCCAGACCATCCGGAGCCTTGATTTTAGCTGGCGATCCGTTTTTTGTGTATGCATAACTGGTGTATTTACCGCTCTTAGCACCTTTTTCAACAATGGTGACATAATCACCCTTGGCATTGGGGCCTTGCCATATGACATCAACACCAGCACCTGCGGCAATTTCAGCAGGAGCTTCGAGTGATGCCTCCACTTTTACCAGTATGATTGGTTGAGAGGCGAGGGTTTTTTTTGTCGAACCATGGACGTAACGAATCTCATAATCACCCAAACCATCGGGTGCCGCGAATTTGGCTGGAGAGCCGTTTCTTGTATAGGCGTATTTCAGGTATCTGCCATTCTTTGCGCCCTTTTCAACAATGGTGATGTAGTCATGTTTATCGCTCGGTCCTGTCCATGCGACTTCCAGTTCGGCACCCGCTGCCGCGTCAACCGGTCCCACGACGGTTGCGTTCAATACCACCATTTCAACCGGCACATGAATTGTCTGGTCGGTGCTTCCTTCTGCAATGACAAATTCTGCCCCGCCCGAAGCTTCAGCACCCGAAACAGATACGGTATAATTTCCTGGTTTTAACGGGCCTCTTGCGTTGGCTTTTCCTTCCGATTGAAGGGCGGAGTTGCCATCAGCATCCTTGACATCCCAGCTCAAGGCAACATTGATGAGTTGGCGCTGATTTTGATCTACTGCAACCAGCGTAACATTGGGTAATTTTGCTTCAACAGGAGGCGCGACGGGCGCTGCAACGGTTTCGTTCAATGCGACCACCAAACCCTCGCCATCATCGGCAGAAAAATATTGCCCACCGGTATTTTCTGCAAGGCAAGCAACCTGCCTGCCTTCTTCTTTTGAGAGCCCGAAACCCACTACGTGAGCAGTAAAATCAACGCCTTGGGATTCCAGCAATTTTCCCAATTCACAAATGTCAGCTTTGCAGGTTTCTATGCCATCGGTGATTAGAACAACCGTTGCCTTTTCTTCGGTGTAGCGCAGCTCTTCTGCTGCCAATTGTACAGCTGCAGTTAGAGGCGTTTTACCGAGGAATTTGAGGTTATCCACTCTATCAGAAATCAGCGCCCCGGTTCCCGGGGCCGGTGGCACGATCAATTCGATGTCGCCACAGTCACCTTTCCTGCGATGTCCGTAAGCCAGAAGTCCAAGCTCGGTTGAACCGGGGACACCCTTGAGGACATCCCGCAAGGTTTCGCGGGCAATTTGTAGTTTTGGCTTACCGTCAATCTGGCCCCACATGGAGCCTGAACCATCGAGCACAATCATGGTACGTTCAGCTGATTGAACTGATGTTGGAATAAACGAGGTTGCGAGCACAGCGGCAATCGCTGCCAAACCACAATAGGTGTATTTTCCTGATAGACGCATGACTGCTCCCTACTATAATTGATCTCTGCATGCAGAGTAAAAATGCCCCATTCTCTGACTCAAATATCTACAATATACTGGCAAAGTTATGGCAGAATTTGTAGTAGGTAAATGAATTGCTTGCCAATTGGACGCAACCTCCACAGTAAAAGGCGTATCAATGAGACCGGGTTCCGAAAAATATTCTACAGATGCGCACGGATGGGCAGAGCTTCTTGCGCCACGTACCGCCAGCCAGCCTCTCAACGGAAAGCACCGGGCGGCCTTCACCGTGATTGGCGCCGGTGTAACAGGGCTTGCCTGCGCGCGTCGGCTGGCAGAATTGCATCCGGATCAAGAAATTTTATTGTTGGAAGCACGCGAAGTTGGGCAAGGGGCCTCCGGGCGAAATTCCGGCTTTGCGGTATCGACCAGCCATTTTTTCAGCGATGGTTTGAAGCTTCCGTCGAAGGCGCAGATTGACGACTACCGCCGGATCAACAGAATCAATCAGGCTGGCCTGGAATTTTTGCGTGAACAGGTGTCCGCACATTCAATTGACTGCCAGTGGAGCGACGAGGGTTTCTACCATGTTGCTGCTGATGAAACATCAGAACTGGAATGCGTATACCTTCAAAAACTTTTCCAGACGATGGAGATCGAACATGATGTTCATGATCAAGAGACCTTGAACGAAAGGTTAGGAACCCGGCACTACCATTCCGGCATCCATGTACCTGTCGGTGTACTGCTGCAACCGGCAGCGTTGGTGCGAGGGATCGCGGATAGTCTTCCAAAAAACGTGACGCTCTGCGAACAAAGCGCTGTGCTTTCAATCGAAAAAAATCCACCCACCACCCTTCGACTTGAAGCTGGCGAAGTCCAAACCGACAAGCTGTTTATCGCGACTAATTACGAAGCATCGAAACTTGGAATCTTGAACCGTTATTTGATCGGCAGTACTTTGACCGGCAGTATAACGCGTGTCTTGAACAAAGGAGAATTGGCCAGCCTTGGCAGCCTTTCTCATTGGGGATCTCTATCTCTCCATCGCGGCGGCGCGACCGTACGGTTAACGCAAGACGGGAGGATTTGTCTGCGTAACACCGCTGAATATAATGGGGCGAAACTAATTGGTGATCAAGTATTGGCAACTCATCAACAGGTCCACCGTGACGCCTTTGATAAACGCTTCCCGCAATTGGCGCATGTGCCTTTTGAATATTCATGGTCGGGCGTTGAAGGGATCAGTGCAAATGGCACCAATTTCTTTGGCCAGCAGGAAACGAACATTTATTTTGCGGGCGGGTTCAATGGTTCGGGCGTTAGCCGGGGCACAGCGTTTGGCACTGCTTTGGCCGAATATGCAGGCGGAGGACAATCGTCGTTAATTGATGATTGTCTGGCCTGTGAACCTGCCAAGTGGCTGCCACCGCGACCGCTTCTTGATATCGGGGCGTGGTTCACCATTCGCTCACGCTTTAGGGGTGTTGGGCGGGATCGCTAAGCAGCTTGAATTGAGCCGCCACCCATTCCGCGATTGCGCCTATATGCAAATAGCGCCATGAGAATGGTTATATTAATCACACCTGCAAATGCAGCGTTGGCATAAGATATTGTATAGCTACCGGTTTGATCGAAGAAATACCCTGCCTGAAAACCACCAATCCCCATGCCAACCCATGCGGTTCCTGAAACCATTGCAACGGCAAGTCCTGTTAGTCGAACGGGTGCTGCCTGTTGGGCGCAGATGATCAGGCAAGTCATGACGCCTGCAAACGCGAAGCCGAACACGATGGAAATAATATATAGAAGCGGCAAGGAAGTTGTTTGAGTGAACCAGAAAACCGATATTGTTTGCCCTACTGAAGCAATGAAATAAGCTTTCAACCCGCCGACTTTATCTGCAAATACTCCAAAGAACAGACGCCCAAACAAGCCACTTACCATCAAGACAAATAGCAGACTGGCTGCGGTTTCGGGGCCGAGGCCCAAGTCCATGCCCAATGGCACCAAATGGATTAGTGGTGCCGCCATGCATATGCAGCAAAACAGGCCCGCGAACGAAAGCCAAGGCAGCGTAATCGTATGAGAGATGCCCCATGTATTCTGGTTGGATGTCTTTAATTCAACCGCACCAGCATCAAACACCGGTGGCGGCTTTAGAAAAAACAAAACCGGGATGAGCGTTATAATATAGAAGAGTCCAAGATAAAGCATCGCATCGCGCCAACCCCAGGCAGAAATCATCATACGCTCGGCAAAGGGAATTGCCCCCTGCCCGATGGCACCACCTGCAGTAACAATACCCAAAGCCAGCCCTTTGTTTTTGCTAAACCATAATCCGGTCATTGCCAGCAAAGGTGTAAAAAGTGCCCCAATACCAAATGCGCCCAGAATAAAATATAGCGCATAAATTGCCCATAGGTCAGTTTGGAAGCTTATCAACGCCAGTTGGGATGAGAGAACAATTGCCCCGAAGAAAGCAATTTTCTTCGAACCGATACGGTCTGAAAGCCCGCCCCAAAAAAGACCGCCAATAGCTGCACCCACAGTGAGCATGGTGTAGGCAATCGAAATTTGGGCACGTGACCAACCATATTCCACCTGAAGCGGATCGATCAGGACTGACACTGTGAGGTTCGCACCAAAGGCCAAAATCATGCAGTAGGTCGAAGCGGCAACGATCACCCAGCCATAGGAATGGCCATCTTTAGAAACATCTTCCATCAAACACTTTCCATCAGGCATTTTCCGGTAAAGGAATGAATTCAGCCTTGTCATCGTCGGGCAATTTGAAACGACCGGTTTCCCAATCGCCAGCGCGCCATGCCTGTTTTGCCTGTTCAATTTTTTCATTGGAAGAAGCAACAAAATTCCACCAGATATAGCGTGGGCCATTAAGCGTCTCGCCGCCGAGCAGCATCAAACGTGCGCCCTTTTCACCAGCCTTCAATGATACATTATCACCGGGGCGAAAAACCATCATTCGGCCTTCTTCAAAAACATCGCCTGCAACTTCGATGGATCCTTCGATTACATAAGCTCCGCGATCTTCGTGATTGTCCGGCAGTGGAATCGCAGCACCTGACGCCAAAACTGCATCGAGATAAAACATTTCGGAAAATGTTTTTACCGGGGCTGTTGCGCCATAAGCTGAACCGATGATCAGGCGAACCTGTTTTCCTTCTCCTTCAAGAAACGGCAGTTCGTCCTTGGCATGATGTTCGAAAACAGCATCCATTTCTTCGTGATCATCGGGCAATGCTACCCAAGTTTGCACCCCATGCAGGGAGTGGGAAGTGTTACGCGTTTCTGGGCTGGTGCGTTCGGAGTGGGTGACGCCGTTTCCAGCAATCATCCAGTTCACTTCTCCTGGGTAGATCATCTGGGTAATGCCGGTTGAATCCCGGTGCATGAATTCGCCTTCATAAAGATAAGTCACCGTGGCAATACCGATGTGGGGATGGGGACGCACGTCCACGCCACCGTCACCGGAAATGAACTCTGCTGGCCCCACATGATCGAAAAATATAAATGGACCGACCATTTGACGTTTTGGCGCAGGAAGAGCGCGACGCACGGCGAAACCACCAAGATCACGGGCCCTTGGTATGATGAGAGTATCGATTGAATCAACAGAATCAGCGGTTACATCGCGCGGCTCTAATAATGGATTCCAACTCATCTCACTTCTCCTCAATCATCTGGATTGGAGCGCCATCATTCCATGATAATTTTCGGCGCTTCGTTGCCTGCCATATCCTGCTCGGCCTTCAATCTTTCCTGCATCTTCTCGGCGATGGCTATATATGCCTTGGCGTGTTCGCTGTCGGGGGAAGAGGCTACAATCGGTGTGCCAGCATCAGATGTCTGGCGGATTTCCATATGCAATGGAACCTCACCAAGGAAAGGAACACCGAGGCGTTTGGCTTCATCTTGCGCGCCGCCATGGCCAAATATATCCGAACGCTCACCGCATTTGGGGCAGACAAACGTGCTCATATTTTCAACGATGCCGAGGATTGGCACATTGACCTTGCGAAACATGTTCAGCCCTTTTCGTGCATCAATCAGTGCGATATCCTGCGGGGTTGAAACGATCACGGCACCAGCCAACGGCACTTTTTGCGCCATGGTTAGTTGAGCATCTCCAGTGCCCGGAGGCATATCTACGATAAGCATATCCAGTTCACCCCATTCCACCTCGGTTAGCATTTGCGTCAGGGCGGAAATTACCATCGGACCACGCCAGATCATTGGCGTATCTTCTTCCACAAGAAACCCCATGGACATTACTTTCAAGCCATAGCCTTCCATTGGCTTTAAGATGCGGCCATTGGCCGTGGGTTTTCCGGTGATGCCTAACAGGCGCGGCATGGATGGACCGTATATATCAGCGTCGAGAATACCAACTTTGTTGCCCAATTTTTGCAGAGCCAGAGCTAGATTTACCGAGGTGGTGGATTTGCCAACGCCACCTTTACCGGAGGCGACTGATATGATGGATTTCACGCCTGGAACACCAACTTTATCGGGTTCTGCAGGAGTTGCGGTGCGAGGAGGGGCTGACGGCGATGCCGTTTGAACAGGTGTTGCGCCTCCTGCTTTGCGCTCGGCTGTGAGGGCCACAATTGCCTTCGACACTCCATCGAGATCAGCTACCGTCATTTCCGCAGCCTTGCGGAGAGGTTCTAGTTCCTGAGCTCTTTCGGCGGGTACATTGATTGAAAATATCACCTTGCCATCGGTGATAAATACATCGCTTACCAATCCCAGCGAGATCAGATCGCCGGTCATATCGGGGCCCTTGATTTTCGAAAGAGCCGCAAAAACAATTTCTTTTGTAATTTCAGACAATTTAACTCTACCCTTGTTGGCAATCGTAATTGCCCTAATTTATATCACATTGATCTTGACCCTAATCTTCAACGGTCGGGGTATCAAGCCCGTTCACGTGCACGTCATGACGCATCAAATTTCTGTTGATTTGATGCCGTAATTTGTCGACGAACCATGAAAGGCTCCAATGGGTCTTGATTTTCGATGTGTGAATCAATAGCTGTGGATGTGGGCATACTAAAATGGGGTTATGAATAATTGAAACTGGCGAATTCTAATCCTGACCTGCCTTTGCGGCCCAATTCTTCCAAAATGAGTGCATAGCAATGTCTGAACAACTACTCAGCATTTGCCAAATTATTTTTGCAGATATTATCCTTTCGGGCGACAATGCTCTGGTGATTGGAATGGCTGCGGCCAGCTTATCGCCTGAGTTTCGCCGGAAAGCCATTTTTCTTGGCATGGCCCTTGCCGCAATCCTGCGCATTGTATTTGCTGCAATGGCAACTTATCTGATCGAAATTCCGGGAATATTGTTTTTTGGTGGATTATTGCTGGCATGGGTTTGCTTTCGATTTTATCATGATTTGCGCGATCATATTTCCGAAGATGCGGAAAAAGCTCTCACCACAGAGGGCTATCAAGGTTCTCCGCGTCGCCAACTATTCAGCGCCTTGGTGACGATCACCATTGCCGACGTTTCCATGTCGATCGATAACGTAATTGCGGTTGCAGCCATTGCCCGAGATGATACAGCACTACTGGTTTTTGGGCTGGCATTGGCCATTGCCTTCATGGCATTTTTTGCAACTATGATTATGAAATTGATGACTAAATTCCCACTGTTATCTTATGCCGGGTTGGTATTTCTGGTTTATCTATCAATCGACATGCTTTTGGATGGCTGGCCGGGAGTAGCTGCAATGATTGCTCAATAATTTACCGCTTTTGGCCGTCCGAGACGGAAATAATTTGGTTCAGCGCTACAAATTTGAAACATGTTCCGGAATTTCCAACCCTTCCAGATTGCGCGGATCGGCTTCGACCTCCCCCATCACAGAGTGAATTGGCACAATTCCGGCCCATATTGGGAGTTCATAATCTTCGTCATCATCGATCGGGCCACCGGTTCTAATTTTTGCGGAGGCCTCTTCGATCGGCATTGAAAGGACCATCGTGGCTTTAACTTCTTTTGCGGTCATCGGACGTAAATGGGGCCAGCGACCGGGTATGATTTTTTCAACCATGTTCTCCAGCTTTTCTGCCTTGAGGTCCGGGTCGATGATTTTCGTAGCCTTGCCATAGATCACTGCTGATCGGTAATTGACCGAATGATGAAAGGCTGAGCGAGCCAGAATAAGCCCGTCCAAATGGGTTACTGTTAGGCAAACATCCTCATCAACCGAGTTTTTTAGGGCGCGGCTGGCGCTGGAACCATGCCAATAAACATGGTCGCCTTCACGCCATTGCACAGTTGGGACGATGGCGGGTTTTCCATCCCTGAGATAGCCCACATGGCAAAGCAGGGTCGCGTCCAGAATTTCATAGAGAGTTTTGCGGTTAAAACTTGCCCGTTCATGCCCCCGCTTAACCCGCGTGCGTTCGGTAATTGATAATTGTTCGCTGCTCATAATTTCTCTCCAAAAAGGTTTGGATTGTTTTTCGGAGAAAAGAGGATTAATAAAAAGGTCCAAATTTTACTATTTTAACCAGTCCAATTTAATCATGACCAATGCCATTTTTCTCAGTCAATCGATAGATGCCGATGCACCGGAGCCTCTGTTCCAGCAAATTTACGAAGGCATGAGCCAACTCATAATAACCGGAAAGCTTCAACCGGGCGCACGACTTCCGGCCACGCGAACCTTTGCCGCCGAACTGGGCGTTTCACGTTCAACAGTTGTGACGGCCTATGATCAGTTGGTTGCGGAGGGATATGGTGAAGCACGCGCCGGGGCCGGTATATTTGTTTGCGATGTGGGCGCGTTCACAGCTATTGGGAAGCCTCAAAAACCCGCCACTTCCCGCCCGTCAAAACCTTTGCCAAGACAGCCACGGTATTTTGAACCGGGCGTCCCTGATATGAAACTTTTTCCCTATGATGCCTGGGGCCGCCATGTATCACGGTCTGCACGTTCATCCACGCCAGAAATTATCACCAACGGCGATACATTTGGCAATATGCGCTTGCGTCAGGCGATTGCCAGCCATCTATCGCAATGGCGGGGAATTGAAGCAGCGCCTGAGCAAATTCTGGTGACTGCCGGAGCGAGAAGCGCGTTTGAAATTACCATGCGAGCGTTGACGAAACCAGGTCAGGTAATCGCACTTGAAGATCCGGGGTACGGACCCATGCGACGTGTGGCTTTGAGTTTGGGGCTGTCACCACTCTGGATGAAAATTGGAGAACAAGGTGCCGAATGCCCAGAAAATTATAAAACAGCACCGATCCTTACCATCCTCACCCCATCGCATCAATTCCCTTTGGGCGGAGCCATGCCGACGGGTCAGCGCAACCGGTTTTTGGCCTTTGCGGAGCAAACCGGCGGTTGGATTATAGAAGATGATTTTGACAGCGAATTTCGATATGCGGGACGACCTATCCCTGCCCTTGCGGCACTCGATCACCTTCAACGGGTAATCTATATCGGTACCTTTTCTAAAGTATTTTCGGCGGGCCTTCGGCTTGGTTACATGGTCGTGCCGGAGCAGTTGCTTTCGGTGTTTAATAGAATACTCGAAGATTTTGGTGTGGCCACTTCTGTTGTGCCACAACTTCCACTGGCAACGTTCATGGAAGATGGCGAATTTCATCGTCATTTAAGGCGCATGCGTCGAACCTATGGTGCAAGGCGGCGCGCTTTTGTTGAATTGCTTCATTCGGAACTTGGGAAAATTGCCAGTCACAAGAACCACCTCGCCGGCATGCAAATTGCGCTGGAATTATCAAAGAACGCTGATGATGTGGCAATTTCGAAGGAAGCAAAAGTTCAAAACATCGTTTGCCCGCCTCTTTCGGCATTTTATGCAGGAAGTCATGGTCAGCCAGGTTTATTGATGGGATATAGTTCCATTTCGCCGGAGGAAATGCTTGCGCCATTGCAAATGCTATCGAAAATCATTCAGAAACACGGGCGGTAGATTTTCGAATAGTCACTTTTTGCTAACCATAAATTTATTTCACCCAACTATTGCCCTTCGATTAAGATTTTCATCGGAATTGTCGGGTATATTATTTCCAGTTAGCGCAGGCATGTGGTTTGAACTCATGCCCTCACCCCGTCTGGGCCGGAGCAAAAAATGCAAGTAATTATGGTTGTCGATGACTCCCCCGTTATTCGAAAAGTTGCAGATCGCCTCTTGCGTGATATGGGATTTGTCGTTGTCGAAGCGGGTGATGGCAATGAAGCAATGAGCTTGTGCAGCCACAAAATGCCTGATGCGATCCTTGTGGATTGGGATTTACCATCCATGAGCGGGACGGAATTTATTCAGGAATTTAGAGCGCTGGATGGCGCGGATAAAGTAAAGATATTATATTGCACATCTGAAATTATGGTTGCAGAAATGACCCGCGCCAAACGCGCCGGGGCCAATGGCTTTTTGATGAAACCATTTGATCGCAATATTCTCGATACCAAACTCCGGGAAGTCGGCCTGAAAGCAGAACCTAAAGCTGCCTAGATTGGTTTTGTCTTTGATAACCTGTTTGTTCTCACTGTATATTTTCACTGTATATTTTCACTGGCGTTCGGGCTTGCGTATGCGCGGCGCGGTTAGCGCCGGGCGGGCTCTTTCGCCGCCTGCTCCGATAGCCCGAGTTAAGCTTTCTTCAGATCATAAACATGAAAAAACCCCGCTGAAATCAGCAGGGTTTAAAAATTCTTTATCGATATTTTGAAATACTAAGCGCTTTCACGCATCTCGTAATTGTCTGGTTCGCGCAGAACATAGCCGCGACCCCACACGGTTTCGATATAATTCAGGCCATCAGCGGCAGACGCAAGTTTTTTGCGCAATTTGCAGATGAACACATCGATAATTTTCAATTCAGGCTCGTCCATGCCGCCATAAAGGTGGTTGAGGAACATTTCCTTGGTCAAAGTCGTACCCTTGCGGAGCGAAAGCAGTTCCAGCATCTGGTATTCTTTGCCAGTCAGATGAACACGTTGGCCAGCTACTTCCACTGTTTTTGCATCCAGATTTACAACCAGATCACCGGTAGTGATCACAGATTGCGCATGGCCTTTTGAGCGACGAACAATTGCGTGAATGCGTGCAACCAGTTCATCTTTATGGAATGGCTTGGTCATATAGTCATCAGCGCCGAAGCCTAGACCGCGTACCTTATCTTCAATGCCAGCCAGGCCGGAAAGAATGAGGATTGGAGTTTTGATTTTCGATAGACGAAGTGTCCGCAACACTTCGTAACCAGACATATCTGGCAAGTTTAGATCAAGCAAAATGATATCGTAATCATATAGCTTGCCCAAATCGACGCCTTCTTCTCCCAAATCGGTGGTATAGACGTTAAAACTCTCGGACTTGAGCATTAACTCAATGCTCTGCGCAGTTGCGCTGTCATCTTCAATTAACAACACTCGCATTTAAAATCCCCTTTGATTGCCGCATGTAATAGGCATTTGAACATTCATTTCGATTTTTTGCTCCAAATGCTGATGCATCTGATGTGAATCAGATGCTGATGCATAATGGTTAACAAATTATTATTCACAAGTGCAAGCCTCAAAAGAAGACTTTAGATTCAGAGGCTATTCCATTGAAATAACTAGATAAATAAAGTTTATTTTTATTAAGGTGTTGCATTAAGAAATTCCGTTAAAAGATTCGATTGAATCAATTTTTTGGTTTTTTTCAGCATCAACCGCGAATTTTTACGGTCCATTAATGCCTAACGCCTATGATTAAGGAATCGAGTAAACAAAAGGTTAATGAAATTAATATTTGTTAATTTTCTGTTGTCGAAAGCCTAACAAATGGCTCAGCAACGCGAAGTTTCCCGAAACTGTTGTCCGGGGAAGTTCAAGTAAAAATATCGGGTGGCTTTAAGTGTATTTTGAAGTCAGATCGACCAATCCTTTGGGATTGAACGCATTCAAGGAGTATTGAGTATGAAGGCGCGCGAGAACATGCTTCGATTGAAGCACTTCCAGGTGGAAGACAAGACACGCCAGTTGGCGCAAATTGACATGATGATTGTTGAGTTTGAAAAAATGCACAGCGATCTGAATGCCCAAATTAAGTTTGAAGAGGAAAAGGCCGGGATTACAGACCCCTCGCACTTTGCCTATCCAACCTTTGCCAAGGCAGCGAGAGCCCGTCAGGAAAATCTTGACGGGTCAATTTCTGATCTAAAAGAAAAAAGAATTGATGCGGAAGCGGCCCTTGAAGATGCCGATGAAGCTTTGAAAAAAGCTCAGGCACTGGAACAACGCAGTGGAGGCAGCGGAGTCGTTGAAACCAAAGTGGATTCCCAGGCCGATGCACGCGCAATGATTGGCTAACAAACTGATTTCAGGCTGATTTCAGGTGGCAATTGGTCACCTGTGTGAGCTTGTTGAAAAACATACTCAGTTTGGCGACCTGACAGTTAGCTCTGTCGGGTCGCTAATCGTTTCCGTTTTACGGAAGCGATTAGCTTGTTTCTGGCTCACGGGGTATCCAAGCTTTGCTTGGGCCTGCGCATGCGCGGCGTTGCTAACGCCGGGCGGCTGTTTGCCGCCTTGAACTATAACTCGAATATTTAGTCAGTGGAAACATTTGCAGTTCTGGAATTTACTCCTACATGGTAGGGGTATTCCGAATCTCATATTTGAGTCTCAGCGGCAATTTCAGTGAGCCTATTTTTCCTATGCAAACCATTCGTCCCCTATTGCTTCTTATTTCTGCAATTTCTTTTGGTTTGGGGATTTCACTTCCACTGATCCATTTCCAGAAATTTTTCTTTTTCTCTGACACCCCTTCCCTGCTGATGATGGTGGGCGGGTTATGGCAAGAAGGTGAAATTGGCCTGACATTGGTGGTCGGATTATTCTCAATTGTGCTGCCGATTTGCAAACAGGCCGCGACTTATCAAGCAGTATTTACCCGACGCAAATTATCAAAATGGGCCGGTGTTATTGCAAAATGGTCAATGCTCGATGTTTTGATGGTGGCGCTGTTGGTATTCGCTGCTAAATCCAGTGGTTTGGCAACCGTTACGGCACAGCCCGGTATCTGGTTTTTTGCTTTATCGACAGTCACGATTGCTATCGCAACGTCTGGTCTTTCAGACCAGAAATAGCGGTTTGTTCTCACGGCATATCCAAGCTTTGCTTGGGCCTGCGAAGGCGCGGCGCATTCGCGCCAGTCGCTCTTCGCTCCCGCCTACGGCATGGTAGATACGGAGAGAATCCGACAAAGGCAAATTACGGATAGATTACCGTAGGAAAACAATGAGAGCCCAAAAGGCGAGCGTGGGAACCCGGCGCTAATGCATCGCGCCTTCGCAGGCTCGAACGCAGTAAGGATATGCCGTGAGAAACATGCAAAGCTTAGCCTTGTGGGCTAAGCACGATATTCCTGAATACGGGTTGTGCGCAATCCGGCCAGACCATGTTCATCGATAGAGCTCTGCCAGGACAGAAACTCTTCTACTGTCAATGTGTATCGTCCACAGGCTTCGTCCAAAGACAGAAGTCCACCACGAACAGCCGCAACAACTTCAGCTTTACGCCGGATGACCCAACGACGGGTGGTCGTTGGTGGGAGATCGGCGATGGTCAAAGGACTACCATCGGGGCCGATTACATATTTTACTCTTGGTCTTATTAACTCACTCATGACCTAAACTACTCGCTACAAACAGATCAATACTGACGCTACGATAACGCGATCCCCTTAATTTTCGCCTAAGGAGTTAGTTACAATTGAGTAAGAATTGGCTTTTTTTGCAATTTTCCCCGGTGAAGTTGCGCTTCAGCGGGGTATGCAGCATTTTTTCTAATTTCCAAATGACGCCGTTGCCGATATGGCAAGATTGCCATCGGGATTTAAAGCCCATACTTCGCTTCCATCAGCGTTGGCATGAATGGAAAATGGTCTATCTGCAAAAAGAGGCCTTATGGCGCGAAAGGAAAAACTCTCCAATTGTTGTTTCTTTTGTTGTTTTTCGGCAGTCTCGCTTACCAGTTCCAACAGTAGGGTTGCGGATAACGGCCCGTGGAATATCAGATTGCGATACCCCTCCACATCGCGGGCATAATCCACATCATAGTGGATGCGATGACCATTAAATGTGAGAGCGGAATAGCGAAAAAGCCATATGGGATTTGGCACTATTTCACGGGAAAATTCAGCCTGCGCCGGCGCCTTTGGTGACTCGGGTGCGGAGCCACCCGGTTTGGGGTCACTGCGGTAAACCAGATCCTGCTCCTCAACCATGCAAAGGCCCGATTGTTTGGTAAAGCTATGTTTTACCGTCACAAAATATAAGGGCCCCGACCTCCCTTCCTTTTGAGTAACGCTCAAAATTTCTGACTTCTTCCCGACTTTATCACCAATCAATAATGGTTGGAAAAACTGCAATCTGCTGCCTGCCCACATGCGGCGGGGAAGTGGAATTGGAGGCAAGAACCCACCGGTTTTCGAATGTCCGTCGCGGCCTAATTGTGAAGTTGGGTCTGCCCGAAGGAAGTAAATCCATTGCCAGCCAGATGGCAACTTGTCCCCGTCCTGGAAAGGCTTTATTTCGCCCTCTTTGCCTGGCTGCGCCATAGTTGCGGCCATTAAATCGGCATGACGAGCATCAATTACGTCAGATACGCTCTCGCTGCGGCCAATCCAGTTGCTGAATTCTTCGTTCATTCCATGAATCCTAATTAATTTTAAAGTAGACGATCACAATTTAGCCAAAGTTTACAACCTAATGGGGTTATTGGGAGGCAATAAATTGCAGAGAAAAACAGAATGTCCAACAAAATTTTATTCGGGGCCGTGCTCCTAGGCGTGTCCTTTATTGTGGCGACGCCTCCTCCCACTGAAGCAAAAACGAAAAATCAGTGCGGGCGTGCATCTTGGTATGCGTTAACTAGCCGCACAGCATCGGGCGAGCGTATGAACCCAAATTTGATGACAGCGGCCCATCCTTCCCTACGTTTTGGCACCAAAGTGCGCGTTACAAACAAACGCAATGGCAAGAGCGTGATTGTTCGTATTAACGATCGCGGTCCATTCACCAAAGGCCGGATTATTGACGTTTCGCGCATCGCAGCACACAAGCTCGGATTTATCAGAGCTGGACACACTTCAGTATGCCTCACCTCTCTTGGATAGTATTTTTTTCCAGCAGGCTTTGAATTCTCTGCCTCTCAGCGTATAAGACTTTTAAAACTTGGGCAGTGCCGCCTTTAACGGCACATGATCAGGATAGAAAAAATGTTAAATTCTCTCGATTTGCCCGGGCGTCCCGAGGACACCCGTGTTGTTGTTGCCATGTCTGGCGGCGTTGATTCTTCGGTTGTGGCCGGTCTTCTGGCCAAAGAAGGCTATGATGTCATTGGCATGACGCTACAACTTTACGACCATGGCGAAGCTGTGCATCGCAAGGGCGCTTGCTGTGCCGGTCAGGATATTCACGATGCAAAGCGCGTCTCCGAAGCCCTCGGCATTCCCCATTATGTGCTTGATTATGAAGAACGCTTCCGCGATTCAGTAATTAACCCGTTTATGGAAAGCTATATTGCGGGTGAAACCCCGATCCCCTGCGTTGCCTGCAACCAGACGGTGAAATTCGCTGATCTCCTGAAAACGGCCAAAGATTTGGGCGCCGACGCGTTGGCCACCGGCCATTATATTCAGTCTCATCTGGTGGATGAGAAAACCGGCAGACGATCCCTGCATCGCCCGCTGGATGATAATCGTGATCAGAGCTATTTTTTGTTTGCAACGACCCAGGAGCAGGTTGATTATTTGCGCTTTCCTCTTGGTGGCTTGCCGAAATCACGCACTAGAGAAATTGCTCGCGAGCTTGATCTTGTGGTTGCTGAAAAATCAGACAGTCAGGACATCTGCTTCGTGCCGAAGGGAAAATATTCAGATATCATCACCAAATTGCAGCCAGAAGCAGCCACACCCGGCGAGATTATCCATCTGGATGGACGTGTGCTTGGTCGTCATGAAGGTATTATTAAATACACCATCGGCCAGCGGCGCGGTGTGGGTGTTGCGACAGGCGAACCGATCTATGTGGTTCATCTGGACGCAAAAAACGCACGCGTCATTGTGGGGCCACGCGAAGCACTGGCAACCACAAAAGTTTCGTTGCGCGATGTAAACTGGCTGGGTGATGGCAAAGTCGAAGATATTAATGGAAGCGGCCTGCCACTCTTTGTCAAAATACGCTCGACCCGACCGCCGATACCAGCAACTCTTTTTGCCGATGAGAGCGGAGTTTTTGTCGAACTTGGTATAGGTGAAACAGGTGTCGCTCCGGGACAGGCATGCGTTTTCTATGAAGATGAAGCTGCACAAACACGGGTTTTAGGTGGCGGGTTCATCTTGAAAACCGAACGCGAAAACGACACCGAAATCGCACTTAAGGCATTGTTATCATCAAACGGCACCAGCGATATCAGCGCAATACACAACGCCTCTTAGGTGAAGGATTGAGCGGGTGGGCGAGGCTCATTTACCATCAGGCAAAGAAAAATCGCCGCCACCCGTTCACAAAGCTTGACACAACAAGGCCACGCTCCTTATATGCGCCAGATTACACCGCAATGAGTGCGGTTCCATCGGCCCAACGGGCCGCGATGGCGGGGTAGCTCAGGTGGTTAGAGCAGCGGAATCATAATCCGCGTGTCGGGGGTTCAAGTCCCTCTCCCGCTACCAAATTTTTCTTTATATTACAGATGGTTATATCTTAGGGACACTGGGACTTTTGTTGCCCAGATGTGACTGGGTTCCGTATGGGATTCATTTGGGCTGGGCTAGGGTGCTATGGGATGGGGCACATTGGTGACATTGGGAGGATTATTGTAGCGCGCCACCAAGTTTGCGGCATCACGACACCAAGTTTGATGCCAAGGAATCTTCTTCACATTTGAGTATAGGCAGACCAAACTTTCATTTGGGGGCTATGCAATGGGCAAGAGGCTTAGTTTGTGGCTCTACTCCAGCCTGGTGTCAGACATCCGTTGCACCCGGACCCGTATTACTCTTGCTTAATGGTGATGAATCACCGCTGCCTTTTTCAACAATACTCCTATTTTAACGATCATTCATTCATCGTTAAACACTGCTTTAAACGTAGCTTATAATCAGCTCCCCAACCTTCTTGCCCTTGGCCCTGCCCACGCTGTATGTGGTCTCCACGGCCTCGATGTCGGCCCATGCGAACAATGCCCTGATCTCCGGCACATCGTTGATCGACATTACGAAGCGGCCTTTGATGCTTTTTAGTTGTTTGGCCATGACTTTGAAATCCGCCTTCGAAAACACGTCTTTGCCGTAGTCATTCTCGCAATTCCAATATGGCGGATCGAGATAGAACAGGGTCGTTGGTTTGTCATATCGCTGGATGAATTCAGGGTAGGGCAGGCATTCAATTACCACGCCTGACAGGCGCTCATGCACCGCCTCTAACATCGGCTCCAGTTGGGTTAGATTGAACCGGGCAGGCCGGTCGGCGCTAACACCGAAATTGCGCCCTGATACTTTGCCGCCAAAGGCCGTGCGCTGCAGGTATAGGAACCTTGCGGCGCGTTCCAGATCGGTCAATGTGTCGGGTTCGGTATCAACCAGACGATTGAACTCTGAACGGCTGGTGATCTGGAATTTGATTGTGTCCAGAAACTGCGGATAGTGGCGCTGCAGGATGCGAAACAGGGTGGCGATATCCTTGTTGATATCATTGATTACCTCGGCGCGTGGCTGCTGTGAACGGCGAAAAAACACGCCGCCCATGCCGATGAATGGTTCAGCATAAGTATCGTGTTCGATTGTCGAAATGCGCTTTGTCAGGGCCTTGGCTAGATTGCGTTTGCCGCCTAGATATGGCGCTACTGGATTTACTGGATCAACCTCAATTAAACTGCTGGACTCCATTAGTCTGTTACCTCAAAAAGAACCCGCCTCGTGCGAGGTGGCGGGATGGCCAATACTGGCCAGTTTTGGTCGTGTGAGTTCACGCTCACGGTTCGGGATGTTGACGCATCCCGGCCCCCGCCTTGGCAGGGGAATTCGTTATTGCAATGCGCCGCCGAGCGCTGATCCATCGGTTGGTATGGCAGCACCGCTTATGTCATGAGAATAATGCGTCAAACCCGCTGGAATTGTAACAATAGCGGTTGAAGCTCCCGGCGTGTAATCGCCATCACCAGCATCGCCGCCTGTATTGGATTGATCGTTTGTATAGTCCAGCACAATCGGCGTAGCGTCAGAACCAAACAACTCTCCGATACCGAGCACCTCACCGCCCCATGCGCCGGGAGAACCCACAACAAGCCCACCGTTACTGTCACGAGCTGATACGTTATAGCTGTGCCCGACTTTATAGATTGAAGGCCAGTTCCCAACGAGTGTGCCGTCCGACTGCTGCACATCACTTTTGCAATTATATTTGTCGAATATATTGCCGCGTACATAACCGGATTTGGCTACATTATTGCCAACTGTCAGGTAATTATAGTTCACACGACCACCTGCGAATGTGTTTGACATAATAACAAGGTTTTGCGTCGGGTCTGTATTTCCATCTGCTAGTGCGTACAACGTTTGAGCTGAATGGGTGCCATAGCTTTCAAGCACACAACCAATCACCGCGTATCCCGCTGCACTCACCGGGGCGGCATCAAGGTCTATAATAGCAGCCGCCCCGGTGCCTAATTTAAGGCTATTAAACCCGATAATTGAGCCTGCTTTTGGAGAGTTTAGGTTTACTTGGGTATCCCCCAACCGAATACTCCCTTTAGTTCCTATGCAGCTATATACAGAGTTACTAGGACCAAAGTCACTAAAACAGCCAATCATTACAACTTGTTTTCGACCAGCGGAATGAGTTGTAAAAAGGCCTTTACTTGTGCCTTGTAACACCGCACCAGTCACACCAAAGGCATACAATCGGTTGCATTGGCCAAATGCTGCATCTTCAAAATCATTTGCAGCTTGCGTAATATCCACACTGTCCAGTTTCAGCATCGCAGCGTTACCAATAGAATTGCCGCTACCCCAGCTAAACACTCGCGAACCTGATAAAATATCAATCGTCACGTCTTTTACAATAAGTCTAGAACACAATGCGTTATCATCTCCGCTAGGCGATGTCACAATGGTTGTGGCCTTGTTTGCAGGATTTACAGCTTCAATTGTGAGCGGTGCCAATGTTGTATTTGACGATGTGCGCAAAACCCCTGTGTCATATGTCCCGGTGTTCAACATTATAATTCCGTAGTCACCTTCGGAGCTACCGTGGTTTGCCAAATTGTAGACAGCAATTGCAACCGATGCTGCGTTGATTGATATAAAGGCTGTGGTGAGTGCCGTTGCCCGGTTCGTCGAAACAGCAGGCGCAGCCCCAACACCATCAACCAACGCATAGACCCGAGGCCTCGCAAGGCCCTTATTGTTGATAATGGTTTGTGTGCCGAATTTAATTGTTGGTGCCGCCTCACCATCTACAGATGCTTGGAAATTTAAGCCAACCCACGGATAAATAATCACATCGCGGGTCACCGCGCCGGCGTTCAAGGACGTAATGTCCATGGTGGTTTTAAAAATTGATGAGTTAAGACCGCTCGCAGCATGAGCTTCTACCGACATAGCGTTGACCAGTACCTCAACGTCAGGATTTACACCATCGCTGGCGATGAACTTCACAACGGCGACGGGCCGCCCATTTCTCGCATGGCCGTGCGCAACAACCAGCTTGAAGTCTATCAACCCATCATCTGTAATCTCGTAGTCGGCGCTCAACCATGCGGCAATCGGCTTTGGATATGGTCGGGTTGAATTGTTTGTCACACCTGCAATTGTATCGCTGGAATAGACGAATTCTGACATTGCCACTTGATCGGCGGTCGGCGTGGTTTGGGTTGGGTAAGGTTCACGTACCCGTTTCATCAACGCCACATTGTCCGTGGGCGTGATTGCGGTGCCAGCTGCGTCGAAACCGTTGCGCAATACCGGAAC
>JASFYT010000016.1:0-16996 GCA_045047085.1 Rhizobiaceae bacterium
AGCGTTCGAAGCCGCGATGGTATTACCGGTGCACGTGAAGACGGCACAATCGGTTTTGCCACCTTGCGCGGCGGTTCGGTAATTGGCGAACACTCAGTGATCTTTGCCGGTGACGGGGAACGCATTGAACTAAGCCATATTGCTCAGGATCGATCTTTGTTTGCCAAGGGGGCAATCAAGGCTGCCCTTTGGGCCAGAAATAAACCCCACGGATATTACTCCATGCGCGATGTGCTTGGCATATAAGGAAACCTAAAATGAGCGGAACACTGGTACTGGTGCGACATGGTCAGAGTGAGTGGAATTTGAAAAATCTGTTCACCGGTTGGCGCGACCCTGATTTAACAGAACTAGGGGTGGAAGAAGCTATTAAGGGTGGTGATTTGCTGGCTAAATATCTGGCTGATCGCGACCTAAAATTCGATATAGCCTTTACCAGCGTGCTTATCCGCGCTCAACGTACCTGCCAGTTTATTCTCGACGGGGTTGGCCAGAGCGACCTGGAAACCATTGAAGATCAGGCATTGAACGAGCGTAATTACGGCGATCTGGCTGGCCTCAATAAGGATGATGCGCGTAAAAAATGGGGTGAGGAACAGGTTCATATCTGGCGACGTTCCTACGACATTCCGCCACCCGGTGACGATGGCGAAAGCCTGAAGGATACCGGTGCACGCGTGTGGCCCTATTACATGCAGGAAATCCTGCCCCGCGTCATGCGCGGTGAAACGGTGCTGGTAGCAGCCCACGGCAATTCGCTGCGTTCTTTGGTGATGATACTGGACCGGATGACAACCGAGACCATCCTCGGCCTAAATCTCGCAACTGGTGTTCCTATAGTTTACAAGATGAACGCAGATACGACCGTGGCATCGAAAGAAATTCTGGATTAATTTTTCATTAATTCCAGAATTTTACTTCTTTCTCTTCACTCCGCCTCTTCACTCTGCGGGATAGGAATTTGGCAATGGTGTTTGCCACCTTTCAAGAAGCCCCATGACAACCGGAGGCGCAATCCTATAGGAACAATATTGGTTTACGTTTACGAAAAGGTAAGCTAAGATTATCCTAATGATTCCAGTTCGGGCGACCCACATGACCATCGAACATCCGGCCAAAGTTCTTTTCACCAGCCAGCACCCGCTGACATCGGAATTCGATTTGGAATTCATCGGTTGGGAGGATCAGTTATTGACAGTTACAGTCACCGCCCCCCAGAGTTTTGCAGTTGCAGAAAACAGTGTTGAGGCCCATACGGGATTTACGACCGTCATTCTTGATACAGTGATGGGGAGCACCGTTTTTGGCGAAATGGATAAGATACAACCCATCGCTACCATTAAATTGACTACGGACCATATCCGCCCGGCAATGGTCGGTGAGAAAATTGTTTGCACCGCTCGCTATGACAGCGAGGTGGAAGAGATTGCTTATGTCAGCGCAGAAGTGCGTTCACAAAAAGATAACAGTCTAATTGCTACAGCCCTTGGCACCTTTATGATCGGCACGCGCTCCCGGCCATTGGGAGAGGTCGTAGCAGACCCGGCGGGGGAGCCTGTTTGATGAAAGACACAACATTGCAAGTGGCAAACTGGCTGAATATTAGCGCCAACTCGGAACCTGGCCTTTTTCAACATTGTTTTGCCGATTATCATGTGGGCAATCCCTTCATTCGCTCCCTGCACGGAGGGGTCACTGCGGCATTAACAGAATATTGTGCGGAACAGGTGGTCATTCAGGAACTTGGGGAGAGCATTCGTTGCAGGTTGACATCCAGCTCGATGAATTATCTGCGAGTGACAAAATCAGAAGATGTTTTCGTACGCGCAACGATTACTCGTCTCAGCCGGCGCATGGCATTTGTCGATGTGTTCTGCTGGCAGGACAATGAAGCCAACCCCGTTACCAAAGGTCAGTGCAATATCCGCATAATTCGGGCGGATTAAGTTAAGGTACGCACAGGAAGAACATCTCTCTTCAACTTTTCGACAGGTACTGGTAAATTCTGTAGATGCCGCTAGGGTAACACTTCGGTGGCTATGTCATTTTATGTCGGTATTCGAGGAGTTTTTTCGTGAGTTTCCCAAAAAAATTTGCTAAATACTTCGCACTATTTTCCCTTTTGATCATCGCAGGCCTAATCCCCCAAAAAGCCCATTCAGCTAATGTGAAGGCTTTGATAAGGGGAGATGCCATTAAGTGGAACGGGACAGTTATTGATGTTTCGGTTCTAAAAAAATTCTATAAATCCAAACGCTACAAAGGCATATGGACAGGAAAGCAGGGGCTGAACAAAAATGGCCAAAAACTAATTGTCGCTTTGCAAAATGCCGGTAGCGACGGCCTCGACAGGGGCGACTATCTCTCCGGTCTGCCCAATAATTTGAATAAGCTTAAGGGCAATGATCTGGCCGCTGTCGAACTTCTTCTTTCGCAAAGTTTCTACCGTTTCTCCCGTGATCTTTTTACCGGGCGCACAACGCCAGCGGTGTCCGAACCCGATATCATTATTTCACGCAAAAAAATCGAACGTAAAGCGCTGTTGAAACTGGCTGCAAGCAAGGGGCCGGATAAGGCCATCAACCAATTGCGCCCCAAACACAAACAATACGGACAATTGCGACAATTGCTTGCCAAGACAAAGAACAAAGCCCAAAGGCGCAAAATCATCATCAATATGGAGCGCTGGCGCTGGCTTCCAAGTTCGCTTGGAAAATCTCACGTGCTGGTTAATCAGGCAGCGTTTACCGTACAAATGCATAAAAATGGCAAATTGGTGGATACGCGCCGTGTCATCATTGGCAAGCCATTCCATAAAACACCCATGTTTTCCCATAAAATCAGCTCGGCTGTATTCAACCCCACGTGGACCGTGCCTCGCAGTATTGCGGGAAATGAAATCCTGCCAAAACTTCGTAAGAATCCAAATTATCTGGCTGGTCGAAATTTTAAAATCCACACCAGCTGGAAAAAAGATGCACCGGCAATGAACGCAAATTCAATTGATTGGCAATCAGTGCGGGCAAAGAACTTCCCTTACCGCATTGTCCAGCAACCGGGTGAAAAAAATGCTCTAGGCTATGTGAAATTCCTATTTCCCAACAAGTTCAAGGTCTATATGCACGATACGCCTTCAAGAAAACTGTTTTCCCAGCAGAGCCGCGCCTTTTCTCACGGATGTATCCGTGTTGAAAAACCGCTGGAATTTGCTAAAATATTGCTTGGGATGAAATCTTCCAAAATCAATTCCCTGCTTAAAACCGGAAAAACGCATAAGGTCAAAATCAGGAAACCGATACCGGTACATTTAACCTATTTTACCGTTTGGTTCGACGCTAAGGGTAAGGCAAGTTTCCATAAGGATATCTATAAACGAGACGTGCTTGTTGGTAATATTTTGTTTGGCAGGGCGTAGAATAAATTGGCAAAACCAAAAAAGAAACTTCCTCGTTCGCGTTACAACCGGGAGGAGATATCGGAGATTTTTTCCAGATTTCATCAACAAAACCCGGAACCGAAGGGCGAGCTTGAGCATACAAATCCGTTCACTCTTGTGGTTGCTGTTGCCCTTTCAGCACAAGCTACCGATATCGGAGTGAACAAAGCCACGCGCGCGTTGTTTGCTGTAGCTGACACGCCGGAAAAAATGCTTGGACTGGGTGAAGAACGGGTGCGCGACTTCATCAAAACCATCGGACTTTTTCGCAATAAGGCGAAGAACGTAATCGCGCTCTCCAGAATGCTGATAGATGATTTTGACAGCACCGTGCCACACACCCGTGATGAGCTGATCAAGCTACCAGGGGTCGGGCGAAAAACCGCCAATGTTGTGCTTTCAATGGCATTTGGCGAAGCCACCATGGCAGTGGATACCCATATCCTTCGCATTGGCACGCGGATGGGCCTTGCGCCTGCAAAAACACCTGATGATGTGGAAACCATTTTGATGCGGATTATTCCGGAGGAATATCTGTTTCACGCCCATCACTGGCTGATATTGCACGGACGATATACCTGCGTTGCACGCTCGCCGAAATGCGAAATTTGCATCATTGCCGATCTCTGCAAATCAAAAGAAAAAACCTGCGATGTTGGGTATCCAATCGGTTAGTTTGCTCTCACGGCATATCCAAGCTTGCGCTTGGGCCTGCGAGGCGCGGCGCATTAGCGCCGGTCGCTCTTCGCTCCCGCCTTCGGCGTGGTGGATACGGGTGGGATAGTGCAAGGAAAACGGCCTAAACCGATTTATGTAGATGCACCATCATTGTAGCAGCGAAGATCGGCGTTAGCAGGTTCAGGATGGGAATCGCCATGAAACCGGCAATTACCATGCCGGCCATAAATATGGTGGTTGAGTTTGCTGCCCGTAGCTCTCGAACTTCTTTTTCTGAGCGAAAACGCATGGCAGCGAAGGTGAAATATTCGCGGCCCAGCAAATAACCATTGACCAGAAAAAATACAGCAAAATTTACACCCGGTATCAAAACCAGCATCAGAGCAAAGAGGTTTGCGCCAATGATCACAGCGGTAAACTTTAATGCCAGCCAAATCGCCTCACCAATGGGGACAGGCTTGCCGGGTTCATCTTGCGGGTAGGCGTTTTCCTCCACGTGTTCAGCCACGTCATCGAGAAACAGACCTGCAAAAATCGCCGTTACCGGCGCTAAAAGAAATCCTGCTCCAATCAACAAGCCAACGCCCATAATCCAGACAATGGCGGTTAAAACCCATGGCCATTCACCAAGTATGGGAGCAACAAAAACCGTGATTGCGCTGTTCAGCAGAAGCCAGCAAGCAATGGCCAATAAAAGCGTAAGGCCCAATGATTTCCACATTATCGGGCGAAATTTCGGGGCGAATATCTGACTTGCTGCAAGCCTTGCTGCCTGAATGATCACGAAATACTGCCCCAAACTGTTTCAACTGCCTACCAGATAGGAAGCATGTGTGACAGATGCAATAGGGTTTAAGCCTTATTACCCTGGACACGGGTTAACAGGAAAATACCGATGATAAAGAGGACAATTATTGGCGTTATTCCTAAGCGGTTGCTGCCGCTGATAGCCGTTACCCAGGCAACGGCGAAGGGAGCGATAAAGGCGGTAGCTTTACCTGACAGGGCGAACAGGCCGAACGCTTCGGTAATTTTCTCGCGAGGCACCTGATCAACCAGCAAGGTTCGCGATGAAGCCTGTAAAGCACCTCCTGCCGCGCCAATGATGGCTCCACAGATATAGAAAATAATGTCTGGAAGCAGTGATGATTGCCCAGCGGTCACAATTTGAACGAACATTACCTGGGTACGCGAGGTTGACACAATCGTAACGCAGGCGAGCGTCAGAATTACAATCGTCCACAAGACTACCGGACGCGGGCCCCATTTTTGGTCAACGCGTCCGCCGATACCTGCGCCAAACGCACCAGAAATATTGGCAATGATGCCAAAAATTCCAATTTCAATGATCGACCAACCTAATACTCTTGCCGCATAAATGCCGCCGAAGGTGTAAAGCCCGTTTAGCGCATCACGGTAGAACATGCTTGAAAGCAGGAAATTGAAATAGCTTTCTCTTTGGGGCAGGCTCCTCAGGGTAGAAAAAAGTTCGGACAGGCCCTTTCTGATCGCGCCTTTAACAGCAACGTTTTTTTGTATGTCCGGCGTATACATAAACATCGGGATCAAAAAGACGATAAACCAAACGGCTGTGAAGGGCCCAGCAAATCTGTCACCTTCGCGCAGAGCGGTATCAAATCCGAAAAGTGGTGCGATGCCTAATAAGGTCTTGCCACTTTCAGGATTGCTGGCGAAAAAGCCCAAAATGATCACCAGTGTCAGCAGGCCACCCACATAGCCCAAGCCCCATGCGGAACCAGACAGTTTGCCCAGTTCTGAGCGCGGCACCAAATCAGGCATCATGGCATTATTGAAAACTGTAGCGAATTCAAAACCAATCAGGGTGATGATGACTGCAAAAACGATGAAACCCAGATTTTCAAGACCGGGAACAGCATACCAAAGAGACCAGCAGCCAAAAGTCCCGATGAGGCCAAAGACCCCGATCCAAGGTTTTCGCGGGCCTGTGGCATCAGCAATTGCACCAAGTATCGGAGCGCTAAAGGCAATCAACACGCCACCAACACCAATAGCCAACCCCCAAATTATCTGCCCGCCAGCACCTGCATCGGCATTGGTTGGGTCAAACATAAAGCCAAGACCGACTAAATTTAAAAATGCAGCAGCAGACTGATTGGTCACGACTGACGCAGCAAAATAAGGGGCGAAAACGAATGTGATGATGAGCGTATGGAACGGTTGGGCAGCCCAGTCAAACAGCATCCAGCTCCAAATGCCCTTCTTGTTGGAATAGGACATTGGATTTTCGGCTGGATCATTGGCTGGATCATTGGCCGCTGATTCAGATACCGGAATTGAACCTGCCATTTAGCAAAGACCCTCCCGCCCATTAAAATTAGTTAAAATTTACTATTTAGCTTATGATTATTAGAACTAGAATCGCTACTCTAGAGCGACACGCTAACAGCTTCTGTAACCAGCGCAAACCGTTAAATTTCGTCCCCACGTCTCCCCGCAACCGTTGAAATATGGCACCCACAGTCTATCATCAAGAGTGACTGACCTTTTCTTATGTCATGTAATCAATCGCAATATTGCATCCCCCCAATCTGATACTATTGAGATAATTAGAAATTTTTTCTGGTTTTTTTCTTAAAGAATAACTTTCATAGCCCTTAATATGGAAAGTTCTTTCAGTTTTACTTATTAGATCTCTGTATCTGGCTGATTTTTGTGAAATTTTCCCAATGGAATTGAGGTTTTATACTCCCTTATTTGATAAAATTGAAAAATGTAACAACGTAAAATTGTTGTGTGGTTCTTGCGCGGAAAAATAACTCACCTGGTTGAGTGAGATATCATAGCTCCGAAGTTGCATAAATTGGGCATGATTGCATTGTTGAGAATCATGAGGTTAAATAGCTGAAGAGTTAAATTCTTTACCGAAAGCCAACGGAATGAAAAATACCACACACAGAGATAAAATGCTCAAGGAACAAAGGCAGGCTCTGCGTGACCTCGACAGGCTGCAGCATCAGGCCGAAGTGATGGGTGCCTCATCCATGATAAAGGCCGCGAAAGTAATTGGGGCAAAAATTGATGACGATGACCCGATTGAAATATTAGGTAAACGCATTGGCCGTGCGCTCGGTATCGTGGCTGTAATTGGGCTTACTATTTATTTGGGCGTAACTTATTTCTAGGGATATCAACCGAATGCAGAAACAATCTGTTTTGGCGATATCCAGCCATGTTGCTCGTGGAACTGTAGGTAATCGTGCCAGCGTCTTTGCATTGGAAATATTGCAATACCCTGTTTGGTCCGTGCCGACCGTAATTCTGCCATGGCACCTTGGACATGGAGCTTCTACCTGCATTGTACCGGATGCGAATCAATTTTCTGCATTTTTGCAAGATATCTACAGAGCAAAGTGGGTTGATGAGATCGGCGGCATTCTCACCGGCTATATGGCCAATGAAGAACAAGTGCATGAAGTGGCAAAGCTAATTTCAGCACTAAAGGAAAACGCTCCCGAAACCATCTATTTATGCGACCCGGTATTAGGCGATACCGGGGGGCTTTATGTATCAGATGCGACCGCCAATGCGATCAGGGACTATCTCATTCCCTTGTGCGACATTGCTACTCCCAACAAATTCGAGCTTGAATTTCTGACGGGCAGGCACTCCCTCAACAATGCCAATGAAGAGACTGAGGCCGCTCGTTCTTTGGGACCAAAAGAGGTGCTGGTGACTTCTGCCAGTGCTTTCATGAAAAACAACACTGCCAATCTATTGGTGAGTAAAAAATCCGCAATGATGGCCGAACATCGCCTGATCGAAAATGCTCCGAACGGTACGGGAGACTTGATTGCTGCGGTTTTTCTGGCTCATAAACTATCCGGCCTGACGAATGAGCAAAATCTGCAGAAAACCAGCGCGTCGGTGTTTGAAGTTCTTGCCAGTGCTGCGAATCGCGGTAGCGACGAGTTAATGCTTGAGACCGATTCAGGCAGTTTAATTCGCCCTTCTGCAATGATTCAACTGAGAACCCTGATTTAGTGATCCAGTGAGAACAATTAAATTAACTGCGCATCTTTGAACCGGATGGATCGAAGGGCGCTTCGATTGCAATTTTAGCGGCTCGGCGAACACCCAGAATTTCGATCTCAAACAGGCCTTTTTCATCCCGCTCGGCAAGGCTTGTGGGCACATAGGCCTGTGCCAAGGACATTTCGACAAAATGGCCGTATCCGCCAGAGGTAACCCAACCCACTACGCGCCAGTCACCATCGTGCTGGCTTTCGGGTTTTGGTGTTTCCTTGCCGAAAGCATCAAAGCGCGGTGCGCCGAATCCGTGGGGCAATTCGAGAGCTGTTGGGCCATCTGTACCTACTTTTGCCCACACGGGTTCATCGCCCATGACATCGGCATCATCAGCTTCGATAATGAACGATACACGCCGTAATTTTGGGCCAGCTGCATGCTCAGCCGCTGCTTTTTCGCGCCCGACAAATTTGTTTTTGGAAAGCTTGATAAAGCGATCTATACTGCTTTCATATGCGCCGTAGATCGGACGCAGTTCGGCAAACCATGTGGGAAAATTTTTCTCTAACCGCATGGACAATAGTGCCCGCATGCCGAAATCAATGATGTTGAACTCCTCGCCCGCTTCCTTGATTGCGAAATAAACCTTGCGCTCGTAAGCTGGTTCCATCCAGATTTCGTAACCCAGATCACCGGTGTATGTAATTCGGTTGACCCGGCATGGCGCGCCACCAACCGCCATCTCACGATAATCCATAAAGCGAAGGCCTTGGTTTGATACGTCATCGTCGCATAGCTTTTCGAGTACTTTTCGCGCATTGGGACCAGCTATGGAGAGGCCGGCCATGGTTTGGTCGAAGCGATGAATTTTGACGCTCCCATCTTCCGGCAAATATTGCTCAAACCAACGCATGTGATAAATCTGCGCTGCGGACGAACCCCAGATTAAGAAGCGATCTTCTGCTACTTTGGCAATGGTGAAGTCACCAATTATTTTGCCGGCTTCATTCAACATGGGCGTTAGAACCAATCGCCCAATTTTTGGCATTATATTTGTCATTAAGCCGGATAAATAATTTTCTGCATTTAGACCTGAGACTTCATATTTGGCAAAATTTGCGATTTCGGTTACGCCGACAGAATTACGCACACCGCGTACCTCATTGCCCACATATTCGAAATCATTAGAGCGATGGAAGGACAATATATCTTTTGCTTCGCTGTCTTTTGGCGCAAACCAGAGGGGGGTTTCCAAACCCCAGCTATCACCCATGACAGCGTTGTTGTCTCGTACCATGATATCGTAAAGTGGCGTGGTTTGCTGCGGCCTTGCACCGGGCAATTCCTCATTTGGAAATCGAATGGAGAAGCGGCTTGAATAGTTTTCACGCACCTTAGAATTGGTATAGCGCAAAGTGGCCCATTCACCGTAGCGTGCCACATCCATGCCGAATACATCATACCCCGGATCGCCATGCACCATCCAGTTGGAGAGAGCGAGACCAACCCCTCCACCTTGGGAAAACCCAGCCATGACCGCGCAGGCTGACCAGAAATTGGTTAGTCCCCGCACGGGGCCAACCAGAGGATTGCCATCGGGCGCGAAGGTAAAAGGACCGTTGATGATTTGTTTGATACCAGCATTTTCCAGTGCCGGGAAATGCTTAAAACCAACCTCCAGCGAAGGTGAGATGCGATCGATATCAGGCTGCAATAACTCGTGGCCAAAATCCCATGGGGTATTATTTGGCGACCATGGTTTGCAGGCTTTTTCGTAAGTACCGAGAAGGATGCCGTTTCGCTCCTGGCGAGTATAAATTTCGCCCTTGAAATCAATCACCCCTACCAGTTCGCGACCGCTGGATTGGTTATATTCCATCACCTCCGGCATATCTTCGGTGAGCAAATACATGTGCTCCATCGCCAAAACCGGTAATTCCAGACCAACCATGCGCCCGACCTCTCGGGCCCACAGACCGCCTGCATTGACCACGTGCTCGGCTTTGACTGTGCCGTTCTCGGTAATCACATTCCAAAGTCCATCAGAATCCTGCGTGATCTCAACCACACGGTTGCGAAGCTCGATGGACGCGCCAAGTTTCCTTGCGGCCTTTGCATAAGCGTGGGTTGTTCCTGATGGATCGAGATGACCTTCCACCGGATCCCACATGGCACCAACGAAGTTGGTTTCGTCCATCAACGGGAACATTTCCTTTGCTTCTGATGGGGTAATCAGCTCGGTTTCCATGCCAAGGCAGCGACCTTTAGCATGGGCAAGGCGTAAAAAATCCATACGCTCGGGGCTATCGGCCATCATCACGCCACCAGTCAGATGCAGACCGCAGGACTGGCCGGAGATTTCTTCAAGTTCTTTATAAAGGGAGACCGTATAGGCTTGCAGCTTAGCTACATTGGGGTCCCCATTGAGGGTGTGAAAGCCTCCAGCAGCATGCCAAGAGGAACCCGACGTTAATTCTGAGCGCTCAATCAGCAACACATCTGCCCACCCAGCTTTAGCCAGATGAAACAGTACCGAGCATCCAACAACACCGCCGCCGATCACGACCGCTTTTACATGGGATTTCATTTCACAACTCGCTTCTGATCAAACAGAAGCAAACCCTAAACCGGTTTTCGCGTGGCTGTCACTATATATTTACGACCTTATTTGCGCATATCGGCAAGCCAGCCGAGACCTTCTTCAGTTGAGCTACGCGGCGCATATTCTGCACCGAAGAAGCCATCATAACCCAGAGCTTCCAACTCCCTTAAGACGATTGGATAATTTACATCTCCATGATCAGGTTCAGAGCGATCTGGTACTGCTGCAAACTGAACGTGTCCGATCATTGGCTCATGCTTTTTATAGAGCCCAACGACATCCCCATGGATCAGCGATATGTGATAACAATCAAACATAATTTTTAGATTATCGACACCAATCTCTTCAAGGATTGAAACAGCCAGATCGATGGAATTCATAAAATAGCCGGGAACGTCTTTTGGGTTTATCGGTTCAATCAAAATTGTAATGCCATATCCTGCAGCTTTTCCTGCAGCGTAAATTAGTTGACTAACAAATGTGCCATATGCCTCATCGCCTGATGCTATACCTGCCATGACATGAATGTTTTTACAGCCAATATTTGACGCGTATTCAATTGCCTGATCGATGTTTCTGCGGGCTTCTTCATCCTTGCCGAGGACTGCGGAAAGCCCAACAGCCCCGGTACCCTCAGGATCTTTGAGCGTATTAAGACCCACCATACCCATGCCGGTTTCTTCCATTGCTGCTTTGGTATCTTGCCACGGCGTATCATAGGGAAAATGGCATTCGACTGCATCGAAACCTGCCTTGGCTGCCAGCCGAATTTGCTCGGGAAGAGGTTGTTCTTTCCATAGGAAGCCAAGATTTGCAGAAAATTTCATATCTAATTCCCGATTGGTAAAAAATTTTTACACATTAAGCAAATATTGCTGACTGGTGGAAGGTTAAAATAGCGATGCGAGAGCGTTTAATGACCTCAGATATTCACCAGTTGCTTTTTCGCGGCCCAATCTATAGAAATTGGTGTTAAAAAATTGGGATGGTTGGCGTGATTGAAGTAGAAGATGTATCCAAGCATTTTGGCGGGGTACGGGCGGTGGATAATACCAGTTTGAGTATTGCCAAAGGTACCATTACGGGACTGATCGGGCCAAACGGTGCTGGTAAAACCACGCTTTTTAATATCATTGCCGGGCTTTTTGCACCCACTTCGGGACATATTTTTCTCGATGGTGAGGATGTTTCCGGCCTCAAACCTCATGAACTATTTGCAAAAGGTCTGCTGCGCACGTTTCAGATTGCGCACGAATTTTCCACCATGACCGTACGGGAAAATTTGATGATGGTGCCCGACGGGCAGGTGGGGGAGAGCCTGCTTAACACGTGGATTAATCGAAAAGCGATCCGCGAGCAGGAAGCCCAAATTTCTGAAAAAGCAGAGGACGTAATCAAATTTCTGAAGATCTCCCATCTGGCCGATGAACAGGCAGGCAACCTTTCCGGAGGGCAGAAAAAACTGCTGGAACTTGGTCGGACCATGATGGTGGATGCCAAAGTGGTGCTGCTTGATGAGGTTGGTGCCGGCGTTAACCGGACGCTACTTAGAGAAATTGGCGATGCGATTGTGCGCCTCAATCAGGAACGCGGCTATACATTTTGCATGATCGAACACGATATGGATTTTATCGGGCGACTTTGTGATCCGGTGATTGTGATGGCGCAGGGGAGTGTTCTCGCAAAAGGTACTGCCGAGGAAGTACGCAATAATGAAGAGGTGATTGAAGCCTATCTCGGCCATGGTCTTAAAAACAACCCGGGCAAACCGGAAGGTACGTCATGAGTTTTCTTATTGGCGAAAACCTGATTGGTGGCTATGGCGGCGCAGACATTTTGCGAGGTTGTACTGTTGGTGTCGAAAAAGGTGAAATTGCCGTGATTGTTGGCCCGAACGGAGCTGGAAAATCCACCGCGATGAAGGCCTTGCTCGGTATGCTTGATATTCGTGAGGGCACTGTTACTCTGGATGGCGAGGATATATCCAACCTTTCTCCGCAGGGTCGTGTTGCCAAGGGCATGGCCTTTGTGCCGCAAACCGACAACGTGTTTGTGACCATGACGGTGGAAGAAAATCTGGAGATGGGCGCTTTTCTTCGCGAAGACAATATTTCAGAAACGCTGGCTCAAATATATGAATTGTTCCCCGCGTTAAAAGAAAAACGTTTTCAGAACGCCGGGGAATTATCGGGCGGCCAGCGCCAGCAAGTGGCTGTGGGTAGGGCAATGATGACTCAACCCAGCGTTTTGATGCTGGATGAACCCACCGCCGGGGTTTCCCCTATTGTGATGGATGAATTGTTCGACCGGATCATCGAAGTGCGCAATACGGGCGTGGCAGTTTTGATGGTGGAGCAAAATGCCCGACAGGCATTAGCCATTGCCGATAAGGGCTATGTACTGGTTTCCGGTGAAAACAGTCGCACAGGGACCGGCAAAGAATTGCTTGCCAATCCTGAAGTGCGCAAATCGTTTTTGGGAGGGTAATCCATGGATTATTTTACAGATATCCTCAATGTCATCGTGTTGTTCACAAATTTTGTTTTGTTACCGGGCATGGTTTACGGTTCACAACTGGCGTTGGGTGCGCTGGGAGTGACGATGGTATTTGCAATTTTGCGCTTTTCTAACATTGCTTATGGGGAAACCATGGCATTCGGTGCCATGGTCACGATTTTGGTTACCTGGTGGCTGCAATCCCTCGGCGTTTCGCTGGGGCCATTGCCTACAGCTTTGCTTGCCTTGCCATTTGGTATTTTGGTGACCGCGGCATTTTGTTTGCTGACCGATAAGATGGTCTACCAATACTATCGCAAGACCAAAGTTCACGGCATCACCTTGCTGATGGCATCGGTGGGTGTGATGTTTATTATGAACGGTCTTGTACGCTTTATAATCGGGCCGGATGATCAACGCTTTGCAGATGGTGCTCGCTTTATCCTCAAAGCAAGAGAGTTCAAAAAAATGACCGGGCTGGATGAAGGTCTGGCGATCAAGACTTCTCAGGTTCTAACCGTGGTCGTGGTGGTGGTATTGGTGGCGTTGGTATTCTGGTTCTTGCAGAAAACCAAAATCGGTAAATCCATGCGGGCCTATTCAGATAATGAAGATCTGGCGTTGTTGTCGGGCGTTGACCCGGAAAAAGTTGTCCGGGTCACTTGGATACTTACTGCAGCGCTCGCTACTATTGCTGGTGTCCTCTACGGGCTGGATAAAAGCTTCAAACCCTTCATTTATTTCCAGCTGCTTCTGCCCATTTATGCAGCGGCGATCGTCGGTGGGTTGGGTAAACCCATTGGGGCAATTGTCGGCGGCTTCATCATCGCTTTTTCAGAAGCTTTCATCACTTATGCCTATAAAAAATTCCTGATCTATCTGGTGCCCGAAAGCTGGGCGCCTGAAAGTTTGATGCAGTTCCTTTCTACGGATTACAAATTTGCCGTGTCCTTTATCATCCTTGTGCTGGTTCTGTTGATAAGGCCGACCGGAATATTCAGGGGGAAAATCGTATGAACAATACGCTTCGTGCCACTGCAGCCTTTTCAATCATGGCGGCATTGCTTGTGCTGGTCGGGTTTCAGCAATCTTGGTCGGTTTCCCTCTCGCTGCTTAATCTTTGTCTGATATCTGCTGTTATGGCACTGGGGGTGAATATTCAGTGGGGCTATGCTGGCCTTCTTAATCTGGGTGTTATGGGTTTTGCAGCCCTTGGGGGGGCGGCAGCCCTTCTCGTTTCCCAACCTCCGGTCATGGGCGCATGGGCTGCAGGTGGCGGCTATATCGCGATAACAGCGGTTCTGTTCATTGCCTATATCGCAGTGATGGTTTTCCTTGCACGGCGTTTGCGCGGACATAATTCCCGAACTCTTATTTTGATTGTTGTCGGGTTTATCGGTTTTCTCATTGTTCGACATTTTTATGAGCCTGCGGTTCTGGCGGTTGAAGGTTTTGAATCTTCCAAAACCGGTTATCTGGGCGGACTTGGTCTACCAATCATATTCTCATGGATTGTGGGCGGTGCATTTGCAGCGGGTGCTGCATGGCTGATCGGCAAGGTGGCTCTGGGCCTGCGTGCGGATTATCTGGCGATTGCCACCCTCGGTATTTCTGAAATTGTTGTTGCCATGCTCAAAAACGAAGATTGGCTTACGCGGGGGGTCAAAAACGTTTCAGGCCTGAAGCGGCCAGTTCCATATGAACTCGATCTGCAACAAACTGACTGGTTTATTAAGTGGGTTGAACAGTTTCGGGCCGGTTCACTGATGGGTCTCAGCGAAAGTGAATATGCCACGACCTTGCAGAGATTTGTTATTGAAGGATCAGGTATTTTCGTCAAACTTTGCTATGCGGGGCTATTTACTGCCGTATTGGTGATTATTCTTTGCCTGTGCGTATTGGCGCTCGATTCCCCGTGGGGCCGCATGGTTCGTGCCATTCGCGATAATGAAGATGCTGCCGAAGCCATGGGCAAGAATGTCACTGGCCGCCATTTGCAGATATTCATTTTGGGTTCCGTCGTTGTGGGCATAGCAGGTGCCATGCTGACCACCCTTGATGGCCAGTTCACACCAGGCACTTATAACCCGCTACGCTTTACTTTCTTAATCTGGGTGATGGTGATCGTGGGTGGTTCTGGCAATAATCTGGGTGCTGTAATCGGTGGGTTTTTGATCTGGTTCGTGTGGATTGAAGCAGAGCCCGTTGGCATCTGGCTGATTGACAGGGGAACTGCATGGATGGGCGATGATAGCTCCATCCGCGAACATTTGATGGGTAGCGCTCAATTCATGCGCGTGATGGTAATGGGCGGCGTGTTGCTTTTGGTGATGCGATTCAGTCCCTCCGGGATATTACCGGAACAAATCAACCGAAAGTAGTGTGTGCGCCTCATTCTCATCGATTAACCAATTACTTAAATTTTACCAAATTTCTTGCATCTAGTCAGAAAAAATGCGTGGATGCATTCAAATCTAATACAGGGAGAACAAAAATGAAAAAACTATTACTGGCAACTACTATTCTGGCGGCCATGAGCACAGCAGCTCTTGCAGCTGATATTAAACTTGGGATCATCCTTGGCTTTACCGGCCCGATTGAATCTTTGACACCGGGCATGGCTGATGGAGCTGAACTTGCATGGAAAGAAGCTTCCGATTCAGGCATGTTGCTTGGCGGCAGCAAAATCATTTCCGTACGCGGCGATTCAACCTGCATCGATTCAGCAGCAGCAACAGCGGTTGCCGAGCGTCAGATTACTTCTGATAATGTTGCAGCTATCATGGGTGCAGATTGCTCCGGTGTTACAGGTGCAGTGGCAAACAATGTGGCAGTGGCAAATGGCGTTGTAATGATTTCACCATCGGCAACTTCACCAGCTCTTTCAGCATTGGACGATAAGGGCTTCTTTTTTCGCACGGCTCCATCAGATGCGCGTCAGGGTCAGGTTCTGGCAGAAATCGTAACAGAACGCGGCATCAAGAACGTCGCTATCACCTATACCAACAATGACTATGGTAAAGGCCTTGATGAGGCTTTCTCTGCATCATTTAAAAAGCTTGGTGGAACCATTGCAATTTCTGCAGCCCATGAAGATGGCAAAGGCGATTATTCAGCCGAAGTTGCAGCTCTTGCAGCCTCTGGCGCTAAGGATCTGGTTGTTTTTGGTTATGTTGACCAGGGCGGCAAAGGCATCATCCAGTCATCGCTTGATACAGGTGCTTTCGAACGCTTCATCTTTGCTGATGGCATGGTTGGTCAGGCGCTCGTTGATGCATTCGGCAATGATGTAATGGGTTCATTTGGTTCTGGTCCAGGTTCTGACGTGGACGGCATTGCCAAATTCCACGCTATTGCCAAAGGGACCGTAGCTGGCGACGGCAAAGGCCCATTTGATGGTAATTCATACGATGCTGGCGCATTGATCGTGCTTGCGATGCAGGCAGCGGGTTCTGCTGACCGTGCAGCCATCCAGAGCAAAGTCATGGACGTTGCCAACGCACCGGGCGAAAAAATCTATCCTGGTGAACTTGCTAAGGCTTTGAAAATTATCAAAGACGGCGGCGACGTTGATTATCAAGGCGCAACTGGTGTTGAGTTCAACGAAATTGGTGAAGTTTTTGGTTCTTATAAAGAGCTAGAAATTGACGGCAAACAATTTGTTACGGTTAAGCTTCGCTAAAACTATTTGCTTACGGCGCAGCTAGCTCCGGGCGGCTCTTCGCTGCCCCTACGGTGAGTTTAGGTGCAAAAAAATAGAAAAGCCCGGTGATCTT
>JASFYT010000017.1:0-45787 GCA_045047085.1 Rhizobiaceae bacterium
CCTGAAAATATTCAAGTTTAGCGAATTGGTGGGGCGTATTGCAGCCCACCGTCAGACCAAAGAGCATTTACGCCGCGGGCGATTGCCAATGGTGTTTTAGGACCAACGTTTCTTTCAAAAGATTCGCTGTAATTGCCAACCTGCTTGATGATGTTGTACGCCCAGTCGTTTTCAACACCAAGAGCCTCACCGAATGCGCCTTCTGTTCCCAGAACACGTTTTACCGCAGGATCATCACCGCCCTTTTTCTCATCAACATTTGCAGATGTAATGCCCATTTCTTCGGCATTCACCATGGCAAAGTGAGACCATTTCACAAGATTGAACCACTGGTCATCGCCCTGACGGACAACAGGACCAAGAGGCTCTTTTGAAATGATTTCAGGCAAAACAGTATGATCGCTAGGGTTTGTAAGCTTCAAGCGCTGTGAATACAAACCAGACTGATCAGTTGTGTATACGTCGCAACGACCGGAGTCGTATGCGCCAACAACTTCATCTGCTTTTTCGAATGCGACAATTTCATATTCCATTTTATTAGCACGGAAATAATCAGCCACGTTCAGCTCGGTTGTTGTACCAGTGTTGGTGCAAATAGATGCGCCGGACAGCTCAAGAGCGGATTTAATACCCAAATCTTTGCGAACCATAAAGCCCTGGCCATCATAGTAGTTTACGCCAGCAAAGTTTAGACCCAATGACGTATCACGGGTAGCTGTCCACGTGGTGTTACGCGACAGAACGTCAACTTCACCTGACTGAAGAGCAGTAAAACGCTCTTTAGCTGATAGTGGTGTGTATTTTACTTTTGTCGCATCACCGAAGATTGCGGCACCCAGAGCACGGCAAAGATCAACATCCATACCTGTCCAGTTACCTTTGTCATCAGGATTTGAGAAGCCTGCTAGACCCTGGCTCACACCACATTGGATGAACCCTTTTGCTTTGACATCGTCAAGCGTTCCTGCGGTCGCACCGGAAGCGGCGAGACCTAAAGCTGCTACGCCTAGTGCGGCGCTTACAATTGCTTTTTTCATTGAAAATAGCCTTTTCTGTTACCCTATTATTGTTACCCCAACCTCTAACTCAAGGGTTGGGTGACCGTATCGGTAGCGGGTGTTTGTCCCTTTTTCAACAGTTCTCCATGGAAAAAAGTTGAAAAACCACCGATTAGGACCATCAAATTTGATATTTACGTGTACGTCAAGGAATAATAGGGAAAGTTACGATTTATATACCATAATGCTTAATGGCAATCAGCCAAGTTTACATGTAAACAAAATAGGCCCAAGAGAAACCGTTTTTAATTACAAGTACAAGTAAATTTATCTTCACACTTAGGTTCAGGTTTGGCCGCAAACGTGCCATATTCTAAAAGCAGGATATTCACAGCCTGCGCGAAGCTGAATAGGGAAAACCCTTGACGCGCCAAAGATATTGGGCTTGGGATGAAATTCGGATCAGGGCAATTCAGGCTGGGGCAATATTGACGCTCCCAACCTTCAACACATCATAGCATGACAGGCGTTCTAATTTTTTAGAATCGAGAAATATTTGAACAAGGTGACAGATAACGAAAAATTGGGTGATGCAGGCGACGTTGAACAACGAGTTTTTGACTGGAAGACCATTGAATGGCCGACCGTTATGGCAATTATTGGCTGCTATCTCCTCTGGTTCGGCATGGTGTTATTCGGTGGCATTATCCCCGCTCCCCTATGGATTGTTATCACCGGGTTGATTGCTACATTCTACTGGTCACTGGTTCATGAGGTCATTCATGGCCACCCCACCGGCAATCAATTCATCAATGATGCAAGCATTTTTTTCTCAATCGGCTGGTTTTATCCCGTGGGCAGGTTTCGCGACACCCATTTGCAACATCATGCAACGGGCGAACTGACCGATCCGTTTGACGACCCTGAAAGCTGGTATCTTTCGGGGCCGAACTGGCGACAAAGCGAGGGGATATCGCGGCTCATCCTAAAATTTAACAATACGCTTTTTGGCCGGATGTTAATCGGGCCAATTATTTCTGTCTTTCGGTTCTATGCCGGTGAAATTCAAATCGTCCGGCAGGCCGATGAAGAATCCGTGCGTGTTATCCGTTCATGGAATTGGCATTTGAGCGGCGTTGTGTTTCTGGCATTTGTCATATTGTTCTCTCCCATTCCCGTCTGGCAAGTGGCAGCTTCCGCCTATTTGGGAATTTCATTTCTCCTGGTTCGAACGTTTCTTGAACATCAGGCCTGTGAAATTCATGGCGAGCGCACGGTAATTATTGAGCGGCTTTGTCCAATTGCCTTTATGTTTCTTTATAACAATCTGCATTGCGTCCACCATACGCGCCCAAGCATGGCTTGGTATAAATTACCAGCGTATTATAAGGCACATCGCGAGGCCTTTCTCGACTATAATAACGGCTATGTTTATTCATCCTATTTCGCCATATTCAAAAAATACTTTTTTCGTGCCAAGGAACCGGTGATGCATCCTTTCCTGCGGCAAGAAGATGAACGCGCCGCAAATCCGTGAGTGATGTTCTGGCCAGTCTGGATATGTATTGCTGGCGGGAGAACCGTCACGAGTGGCAATATTTGTGGAAAGCCATTCGAGGTGAACTGGTAAAGCTGGATATCCCCGCGCCTTTGTTCCTGACATTTGGTCGACCAATTGAAGAGGTTTGGCTGGACCCGAACCTGTTGATTGGCCATACTTGCGGTTGGCCCTATGTCAGCAAATTACGCGATAAAGTTTCGCTTATAGGGCGATTTAATTTCGGGTTAGAAGACTGTCAGCCGGGACACTATAACAGCGTATTTATTGTATCGAAGAATTCTAAATTGAGTTCTATGGATGAGTTATCTGACAACAATTCAAGCATTGCTGTTAGCGGAACCAACTCACAATCAGGTTTTCGCTCATTGCGTGAGGTTTTTGAAAATATTGAGCCTTCTGAACGGTTTATCGTCACCGGTTCCCATCGTGATTCAATTTGTGCTGTTGCAAATGGAGAAGCCGAACTTGCTGCAATTGATGCGATAACGTGGGAATTGGCTAAACTTTATGAGCCAATGGTGGATGATGTAAAAGTCATTGGACGATCTTTGCCAAAGCCGGGGCTTCCGCTGATTACGGCTAATACAAACCGCGAATTGGTGCCACAACTTTTTGACGCTGTTCGCAGTGCTGTTGATGTTGTCGGTGAACCGTTGGGTATTCAAAACTTTCTACCTGCACATGACAATGACTACGAAGTTTTGCTCTAAAAATCGGTCGGTGCGCCGCCCTCTTCTCTTCGTTTTTCGACAAAGGTTTCCAGTTCCTCACGGATACCCTCATCCATTGGCGGTGGGGTGAATTCTGCCAGTATCTTTTTCCAGATGCCGTTGGCGCGTTCTGGTGTTCGCACGGCGCCGCTATCTTCCCAGTTTTCATAATTGGACCAGTCAGAGAGAAACGGATTATAAAATGCCGTCTCATATCTTTGCTGGGTGTGATCACAACCAAAGAAATGGCCTCCCGGCCCGACTTCTTTAATTGCGTCGATAGCAATATCTTCTTCGCTCACGCTGACCGGTTTCATATAGGCGATCATTTGTTGCAGGGTTTCGCAATCCATGATGAATTTTTCATAAGAAGCGCAAAGCCCGCCTTCCAGCCATCCGGCTGCGTGATAAACCATGTTGGTTTGTGAAGAAACCGCAGCCCAGAGCGAGAATGAACTTTCCCACATTGCTTGTCCGTCTGCCGTGTTGGAGGCATTGGCATTGGAGGAACGCAGTGGCAGGCCGTAATACCGTGCCATTTGGCCCGACATTTGGGTGGCGCGCATATAATCGGGCGTGCCGAAGGCTGGTGCCCCGGTTTTCATATCCACATTGGAGGTGAAGGTGCCGATGCCCACGGGACAGCCGGGGTTGATCAGTTGCAACAGCACGATTCCAGCCAGTGCCTCAGCAATCGATTGTGCCACAGCGCCTGCCATGGTTACCGGAGCCATGGCTCCTGCCAGCGTGAAGGGAGTTACGATTACGGGCTGGCCGCGCCGCGCCAGACGCATGGCCCCATCAAGCATGGGGTAATCGTGTTTTAGCGGTGAAGTGGAGTTGATATTCGTATACATGCGTGGTTTGGCGTCAAATTCTTCATGGCTGAGGCCGCCCGCGATGCGCACCATCTCCATCACATCTTCGACCCGCTCCTTGCCCAGCGAATAGGCGTGGGTGACTTTGTCAGTCAAAGTGAGCTTATCATATAGACAATCGAGGTGGCGGGTAGAGGGGTGTAAATCCATCGGCTCCACCGGATAACCGCCGGAAAAATGGATGCAGTTAAAATATTGCGTCAGCTTCATCAAATCGCGAAAGCTCTCGCGGTCCCCTACCCTGCGGCCACGATCCAGATCGGAACAATTGGGCGGGCTGGAAACATTGCCGAATACCAAATTTTTGCCACCGATTGTGATTTCACGATCCGGATTGCGCGGAGTGATGGTGAAGGAAGACGGTGCCGTTTTTAGCTGCTCCATCACCAGTTCACGACCCATGCGCACATTGGTGCCATCGATGATGCAATCGGCGGCACGCAGGATTTCTACCGCCTCAGGATTGAGAAATTCAATACCGATTTCTTCCAGAATGCGCATGGCACCATCATGGATGGCGGCAACGCCTTCGGCAGTCAGCGGCTCGGTGGGGTGATCGGAATTTACTGGCAGGCTCCAAGGCATTTGGGCGACGGCAGGCCCCTGCCCGCGTTTATTGCCTGCACGGCCGCCACGTCTGCGATTTTCAACCGGTGTACTTTCCATGAGCGTTCCAAAACAGTTCACAAGCGCATTGCGTTTTCACGGCAAAGGCAGCGAAGAGCTGCCCGGCGCTAGCTGCGCCGCGATCATGTTGGAGACATGCTTCCAGCATGGTGCAGGCCCGAGCGTCATGTCGAAGACATGCCAAAGGAATGCCGAGGATACGCCGTGAGAACGAAGATGAATTGAAACACCCAACTTCCGCAAATGTACAGTTCTAGTTACGCCCAAAATATACGGAATGCGCCATCGGTTCAGCGCTCTGCTCAACGCTCCACTTAACGGTCTTCTGGCTCATGGAATTCTGCATCCAGATCGGCCAGTTTTTCGGATAAATATTGATGGGCATCTGCGATGCCTTGATTATATTGCGAAGGCCCGATCTGGCGAAGCAAAAACTCAACCAAAGCCTCAGCACGAAACTCGCTCAATTCCTCATCAAACTCAGAAGAAGAATAAGCCATAAGCGCCCGGGTGATTTCAGCCTTGCGAATGTCGTTAAGTTTTATGCGCATGAGGGTGCCTTTCGGGGGGAATTTAATCTCTCGATGGTAGACATAAGTAAATTTTAGATCATTCTTTGCCTAAACTTGTACTACTCTACAATTCAGGCCAATATAGAAACCAAGCTGAATTTAATATACTGAGATCAACGATCTAGTGCAATTCTATCTTTTTATCTTACCGCGCGTCAATTCATGGAAGCGCAAACTTGGGTGATCATAATTCATGGCAAATAAGTTCGGTGGTCCTTACACTGATAAAAAAGTTGAAAAGCTTGCTCAATATCTAGGGGCGTTTACTACCGCTTTGAAGGATAGGCCCTTTAATCTAGTTTTTATTGATGCGTTTGCTGGTTCAGGCGACCGGACAACGATACGAGTTTCAGCCCCTGATTTTTTCGGTGATGGCCGCAAAATTATTACCACTGCTGGGTCTGCAAGGCGCGCCCTAGAAACATCTCCTCCGTTCAAGATGAATGTATTCATTGAAAAGGACCCCGAACTGTTCAAAGAGCTTCAATCTGTACGGGCGGAATTTCCTGATGCTAAGGTTGAACTGATAAATGGTGATGCAAACAAATACGTCGTAAGGTTATGTAATCGCATAGATTGGAACCAGCCCCACGGGAAATTGAAGGGCATACGAGGAGTTATATTCCTTGATCCATTTGGAATGGAAATTAATTGGAACACTCTAAAAGTCGTAGCCGAAACCAGAGCCTTGGATGCATGGATATTCTTTCCACTCATGGGCCTCTATCGAAATTCACCCCATGACCGTTTAGCTCTGGATGATAGCAAACGAAAATCGATTACAAAGGTTCTTGGCACCCCCGAGTGGGAAAATGATTGGTACAATCACAGACCTACTGGTCAACAAGACATGTTCGAAGATATGAACCCGAAAAACCAAACTCGTTCTCTAGATGTGGATGGAATTGAAGCCTATGTTCAAGACCGACTAAAAACCATATTCAAAGGCACTGTTTTGAAGCCTTTGCGAATTAACAATACTCGAGGGTCTCCGATAGCTTCTTTATTCTTCTGCGTTTCCAATGAATCTCCAGCAGCAGTTCGTGTGGCAACAGATATTGCTGGTCACATTCTCAAATCGGGCATGTGATCCCATGTTTTTCCATTATACAGGCGTCCCGCAGCCTTTTTATTTTTGCCTCCCCATTGTTTGAAAAAAAATGCTGTTTTTGCTGGAATGCACGCAAGGCGAATTTCTTCAATCCATTGCTTTTCCATTGGTCGAGATTTCGGGCCGCTTTCCCCACCAATGATTGCCCAATCAATCCCTCGTAAATTAATTGAACCAACAGACCCTATCAATGGCTCGAATGATACAAACCTAACGATAGCGGGAACTTCTTTTAAATCGTCAATTCGATTGGATACTCGTTTATCTTCTACGCTTGTTCCCAACCAAACATTTGGCAATTTGGGAATGTCATTTGATAGTAAGATGTCTCTCATCCTATCCGGTCTTTTAGTGAGAATTTGATAGGTATGTTGTGGAGTTTTCTCCATTACCGCCCAAACCTTTGCTACAAATTCAGCCGATACACCTTCGTGAAACAAATCAGACATGGAATTCACAAATATTTTATTGGGTTTTTTCCAAGCCAGCGGAGCATCGAGAGAATTGTCATCACAATTCACTTTGCCTGTCCAAACAGCCCTACCACCACTTTTGCGTGTAAGCCCTTTGTATTTATCCACGCCCATGGCTTCCAGACGAGCAGCCATTCGCATCGCATAACAATTGGTGCAGCCAGCAGTCATTATGGAACATCCAGCCACCGGATTCCATGTTTTATCGGTCCATTCAATTGAACTGTCGGACATTGCTCGCTCCTTGCGCGTCACCGTAATTTATCACTTATTGTGATTCCTAAGTGTAAAATTTACGTCACCAAACGATCAGAATGCGGATTTATTGGTTGCTGGAAACATACTTAATCAGCATGTAGACTAAACCCACATCCAAAAACCACGAGATTCGCCCAAATCCACCATGCCCAAGGAACAACACAGACGCCGTGATTATCGTAATGCCGTTCGCCTTATGGTGGTTGGGGCTTTTTTGTTTGTTTTTGGGCTTTTGTTGTATTTTCAGCCTGTGGGGGAAGAACTGTTTACGTTGATGGTTCGCTTTCCTGTGGTGAAGGTGAATTTGGTGCCTGCTATGTTTATGTTGGGTGGGGCTCTTTGCTGGGTGATTGGGAGCTCTTCACGGAGCGAGGTTATTCAGGCGCGAGTTTCCCACAGACAAAAACTTCAAGACAAACTTGACGTTATGCAGCGAAAAAACATGCTGGATGAAGCGTATCGGGACACCAATAAAGAAGCGCAGAAGCGCCACCTTGTATCCATGGGTTATGTGGGCGTGCTGGCGCTGATCTTAATTGCCGCGATTGTCGATGTGATGCTCAAGGGGTTTTTGTTCAAACACATTTTGATGTACTCGGTGGTGGCTATAACCGTGGGCATAAAGTTTGCGATACATATTGTTCATAATCGTTAGATAATTTCCGCGAAGCGGAAGTCATCTAAACGATTCTTGGCTCACGGCGTATCCAAGCTTCGCTTGGGCCTGCGCCATGCTGAAAGCATGTCTTCGACATGACCAGCGGCGCTAACGCCGGACGGCTCTTCGCCGCCTTGAACGTTGGCATTTGTGGAACCTCACCCAACGCGACAATCCATATCCTTGCGACCACGCTTACCGCACTGTGATGCAATACACGCGGGTCGACGTTTCCAACACACATCTACAGATCATAGGAAGGGCACAACGCCTGACCAACCAAATCCTCAAAGGGGTAGTACAATGAACCGCAAGATAATTTCAACTTTCACAGCCGCCGCAATCTCGATGAGCATTTCATTTGCTATTCCTGTCGGTGTAATGGCCGTGTCCAGTCTCACCGTCGTTCCTGATGCGCAAGCCTGGGGTCTCAAGAAAATCAAAAGAGTGACCAAGAGAAGGTATAACAAAACGAAGAGAAGAGTTGTCGGTGTGAAAGATATTGTTGCCGGAAATAGATGCAAAGGCGGTTCGTGGATTAACGGTGCTCATGGGCTCTGCGGAATGACTGTGAACCCCATCCCTCGCATTCCAAATGGTCGTATTGGCGACCCTGTTCGAGGAACAAAGAAAAGTCATGATCATCGCAACCCCGGTTCGAAAGTGCGGGTCACGCGCCGCTAAGACCAGCAAAAGCATTCCGATTAACGACCAAATCTGCCGGGAGCGTATTGCTTCCGGCATTTGCCGTTTTACACATGCAGTCACGAATTATGAGCCCACTGGCTCACGCTGGCGGGTTTTTTTGTGTTTGACGGGCCTGATCCATTTCAATAGCTTTGGATTCACGGCATAGGGCAAAGTGTTTGTAAGTTGTTGAAACATAATAATATTGGTGATCCCGGCAGGATTCGAACCTGCGACATCCTGCTTAGAAGGCAGGCGCTCTATCCAGCTGAGCTACGGGACCAAAACTTTTTTGGTGTACTTTTTATCCGAAAACCGGTGCCCACTTTTCGGGAAGTGCATTTAGTGAGTCCAAGACAGAGAGCGATCAGTGGCAAAATTTTCCGAATAGGACATTTTGCGCCGACGCGCCTCTTGGGGCTTTTGGACCTGATAGGCAATTTTATGCTTTTCGGCATAGGCGATTGCGGAATCAAGGTTCGGGAATTTTAGCTTGATCTGAGACTTCATATCGCCGGACGCGGTGTAGCCCATTAGCGGCTCTACCTTGCGCGGGCTTTCCGGTTCAAATTCCAGAACCCAATTGCCGGTTTTGTTTTTGCCGGATTGCATCGCGGTTTTTGCCGGTGAATAAATTCGTGCAGACATGATCTTATCTTCAGATTCGTTGCGTTTGAACAGATTTCCCATGTTTATTTCTAAAGTGCAAGTGGATTTATCCCTCCTGCAGACGTTGCAAGCGGAGCGCTGCGGCGCGCAAATGGCCTTCCAGCCCTTCGGCAGCACTTTGGCGGATGGCTGGTGGGGCCATTGCGCGGATACCCTCCTCGTCCAGCCATTGGTGGGTGCAGGTTTTAACGTATGCTCCCACCCACAAGCCCCCAGTATAACGGCCCGCTGCCATTGTCGGCAATGTGTGGTTGGTGCCGCAGCATTTGTCGGCATAAACCACGCTCGCGTTTTGACCGATAAAGAGCGAACCGTAATTGCGCAGGCGTTTGGCGGTGGCATGCGGGTCCTTGGTGTGAACCTGCAAATGCTCCGAGGCGATAAAATCTGAATATTTGATCATCTTTTCTTCGCTTTCGCAAAACACCACCTGCCCGAAATCGCGCCATGCGGGGCCCGCCACAGCCGCAGTGGATAGGGATTTGAGTTGTTTTTCGACCTCGATCAGTGTGTCTTCGGCGAGTTTTCTATCTGTGGTGATGAGACCGACGCGGGTGCGTATATCGTGCTCGGCCTGCGCAAGCATGTCGGTTGCAAGCATTTCAGCGTCACCCGTCGAATCCGCCACAGTGAAAATCTCGCTCGGGCCTGCCAGTTGGTCGATGCCCACTGGGCCAAATACCTGACGCTTGGCTTCATTCACATAGGCGTTGCCGGGGCCGAAAATCTTATCTACCGCCGGAATTGTGTCAGTACCGAACGCCATGGCGGCGATTGCCTGCGCACCGCCAACGCGAAAAATGCGATCTGCGCCCGCGAGCTGGCATCCGGCAATCATTGCCGGTTGGGCTGTGGGCGGCAGACAGGCAATCACCTCGTCGCAACCCGCTACCCTAGCTGGAACGATGGTCATGATCGGCGCAGAAAGCAACGGATAACGACCGCCGGGCACATAGGCCCCTACCCGCTGGATCGGAATAATACGGTGACCGAGATGAACACCCGGCATGGTTTCAATATCCAGCTCGCTCATAGTGCCAAGCTGGGCCTTGGCGAAATTCTGCACCTGCTCGATGGCGAACTCGGTATCCTTGCGGGTTTGCGGGTCGATATCTGCCAAGGCCTGAGTGATTTCCAACGTCGTGACTTCGAGATTGTCAGGCACCATGCCATCGAATTTTTGCGAGAAATTGGCGATGGCTTCGTCACCGTTTTGGCGAACATCGGTGAGTATCTCTTTTACAGCCGCCTCAATAGCGCTGTTATCGGCTTCCACATCCGCGCCGGGGGCTTTTATGAATTCAATTCCATCGATCATTTTCACATGGTCTCCAGTTGTCACATATGATTATTTATGGACGTAATGTTTTGCATTGACCACCTGTTTTCTGGTAGAAAATAGCACACTCAATTTTTCAAAATTTAGTTAGAAGGAAATCGACCATGGCCCAAACAACTCCTCCCTTCCGAGCCGACCATGTGGGTAGTCTCCTTCGTTCTGAAGCTGTAAAAAATGCACGTAAAAAGCATTTTGAAGACGGTACTTTAAACGCAGATGATTTGGCGGAAATCGAAGATGCGGCAATCCGTGAAGTGATTTCCATGCAGGAAGATGCGGGCCTGAAAGCGGTGACCGATGGCGAAATTCGCCGCTCCTTCTGGCATTATGATTTTATGGGCGGTCTTACCGGTTTTGATCTGGTGGAGCGTGATGAGGGAGTTCAATTTGCGGGTGTTAAACTGCGCCCGATCTTCCCAAGCATCTCCGGCAAACTTGATTTTCCTGATGATCACCCGATGCTGGAACATTACAAATTTGTGGCGGAAAATACCGGCGTGATGCCGAAGATTTCAATTCCCGGCCCAAGCTGCTGCCATTTCAGAACGGCTGATGACGATATCGGACCTGCTGAATATAAAGATATCGAGGCGCTCACCGCTGATATTGCTGCTACATACAAAAAGGCCGTGCAATCGTTTTATGATGCCGGCTGCCGCTATTTGCAGATGGATGATATTTTCTTTGCCTATCTGTGCGATCCAAAGCATCGGGCCGAAAAGAAAGAAAACGGTCAGGATCCTGATTGGCTGATTGAGCGCTACGCCTGGATGATGAATGAGGCCATTAGTGACCGCCCCGATGATATGGTCATCGGCATGCATATGTGCCGTGGCAATTTCCGCTCGACCCATGCGGCTGAAGGCGCTTATGATCCGGCAGCGGATGCTGTGTTCAATCAGACCGGTGTCGATATTTTCTTTATGGAATATGACAGCGAACGCGCTGGCGGGCTTGAACCGCTTCGCCTGCTCTCCAAGGGTAAGCAGCGGGTTTTACCGGGCTTTATCACCACCAAGACCGGCGAACTTGAAAGTGTTGACGATCTGCAACGTCAATTTGATGTGGCGGCTGAGTTTGTTGATCTCGACCAGTTAGGCATCGCGCCTCAGTGCGGCTTTGCTTCTACCGAAGAAGGCAACACGATTACCTATGACGACCAGCGACGCAAGCTTGATTTGGTGGTAAAGACTGCCGAAACCATCTGGGGTGGCGTATAGATATAATTCAATATCTAGTGTTGGTGATCATGGTTCCTGTCATGTTTCACCTCACTGGCATGGCCGATCTTTTGGGGGGTTGGGCATGCATGGATTGAACATTCCAGTTCGAGCGTTGAATGGGAGATGGAGAACTCATTGCTGAGCAATTCCCTCACCGCTCCTTTCACAGCATCAGCGTCATTCCATTTGCCCTTTGAAATCACAATATGGGCTTCAAACGCTGTTTCATGTTCCTGCATTTGCCATAAATGCACGTGATGGATATTTGCTACCCCGTCAATGGTGTTCATTTTCTCTACGACCTTGTCGGCATCGATATTTGACGGGCTGCCAAGCATCAGCACGCGGATGACCGCCGGAATTTCAGTAAAGGACTGCCACAAAATATATCCGGCAATCAGCAGCGTCACGAGCGGATCAATCAGGCGCCAATCATAGAGTATGATCAATGTGCCAGCGATGATGACCGCGATTGAACCTAGGGCATCGGCCACATTATGCAGAAAGGCGGCGCGCATGTTCATGCTTTGCTTGGACAATGCATATGTAAGCAGAGCCGTTACCAAATCTACCGCCAGTGCAATCCCAGCAATGATCACCACGAGCCAGCCGTCCACACTTTCAGGGCTGATAAACCGCAGCACCGCCTCATATACCAAATAAAGACCGATGACGATAAGCGTTGTGTAATTGACCAGAGCCGCAACCACTTCGGCACGACCATAGCCAAATGTCATTTTGCTATCGGCCGGTCGCCGGGCAATTTTACGAGCGAAGAAGGCGATAATCAGGGAAATTGCGTCCGAAAAATTATGAATGGCATCAGCAATCAGTGCGAGACTGCCCGATAAAATGCCGCCAATGATTTGTGCGACCGTCAGGCCAAGATTGATGACAACGGCCCAAAATACGCGGGCATCTCCTGCATCCGGGTCCACATGGTGATGATGGCCAGCCATATCATATTCCTTGTAAATTAGTTCAAATACCCAATATCAGTAAATATAATCTCTCTAGTAGCTATAGGGTCAAGAGGTATTCTTCATGCTTTCAATTGGTGAATTATCGAAGCGAACCGGTGTAAAAATTCCGACCATTCGTTATTACGAACAAATGGGGTTAATTGATGCGCCGGAACGTTCAAGCGGCAATCAACGGCGCTATTCGCAACAAGGCCTCGAGCGTCTTTCTTTCATTCGCCACGGGCGTGAACTGGGGCTGACAATAGAAGATATTCGGGAGCTTGTGACACTAAGCTGTCATCCGGATAAGCCGTGCGATGACGCCCATCACATCGCGGCGCGTCACCTGGCTTCCGTGCAAACCCGAATTACCAAACTAAAGCGCCTCGAAAAGGAACTGAAACGCATTTCGATATTGTCAGATTCTGGACATGTGGGCGATTGCGATGTGATTAAATCGCTGGCTGACCACAGCCATTGCGAGACGGAACATTAAATCGGGGGAATTTATTTTGGGGCCAGCCATTACGGTTGTGTACGAACGGACGTTCCCGAGTGTTGGGATATGTTTGCAGGCTTTTTCGGTTTATTCACTCTGTCTGCTTATGAGGGGAAATAAGAGCTATGCCTGATTATTTCCCAGTATCCAATGCGGCCATTTTTTCGAGCATGTCGAGCAGTTTGTTCATTTCGCTGACGCCATAAATCTCGTCGATTTCTTTGTATATCGCCTGCGATTTTGGGGTTACTTTTTCGATGACAGAGATGCCTGCCGGGGCGATTTGCAGGTACAGTTTTCGACCATCGCCTTTACCCTTGCTCCGGGTTATCAGTTTTCTCTCGCTCAGGGTTTTGACAATCCGGGTGAGGCTTGGGGAGAGAACGCAGGCGCGTTGAGCAAGTTCTTTTGCGTCCAGTGTGCCTAATTCATGCAACACCCGCAATACCCGCCATTGCTGTTCGGTGATGTCATAGTCTGCAAGAATTGGTCGAAAACGAGCCATGACCACTTCTCGGGCACGCAGTAACATGATTGGCAAAGAACGCCCGGTATCGCGTACGAGTTCAACGGATTTTTGCGCGGTCTTTTTATTCGTCATGTTGTATTTCCTTATCGAAAGGTCCCTGCAGTTTCCGGCAACCAGAGAATTATTTCAGGCAGCAGGAACACGATTAGAATTAAAATCAGCTGTGCAATAACAAAAGGCATAACGCCTTTATAGATAGAACTTAGTTTAACATCAGGCGCCATACCTTTGATGACAAATACATTCATGCCAATTGGCGGAGTGATCATGCCAAGTTCAACCACCATCACAACAATAATGCCAAACCAGACCGGGTCAAACCCAAGATCAATGATGATAGGGAAGAAAATCGGAATGGTGAGAAGGATCATTGCCAAAGCGTCAAGAAAACAACCCATCACCATATAGATCAACAAGATGACCGCCATAATTGCCATGGGAGGCAGGTCCATTCCGCCAACCATGCCTGAAAGTTCACCAACAAGCCCTGAAAAAATCATTAGATTATTGAGAGTGATTGCACCGATTAGAACAATGAAAATCATTGATGTCATGGTGATCGTTTCAAGCAGTGCCTCTTTGGTGCTGAGCCATGTGAGGCGCCCGCGCATACCGGAAATCAGGAAAGCGCCCGTAGCTCCAACTCCTGCTGCCTCAGTGGGGGTAAACACACCGAAATAAATACCACCAATCACCAAACCAAACAAAAGCATAATGCCCCATGTCTGGCCTAAGGCGCGAACTTTTTCAGCGAAGGTGGTTTTAACGCCCTTCGGTCCCAGATGTGGCCAGATACGTGTGGTAATTGAAACCGCAAGCATGAAACCAATGACTGTCAAAATGCCCGGCACAAAACCCGCAATGAATAAATCGCCGATGGAAGTTTCCGTCAGGATGCCATAAAGCACCAAGATAACGCTTGGGGGGATCAAAATGCCAATGACACCACCTGCTGCAACTGAGCCGGTGGCGAGGCTGTCGGCATATTTGAAACGCTTCATTTCAGGCAGGGCGACCTTGCTCATGGTGGCGGCAGTAGCAATCGATGAACCACAAATTGCGGCAAAGGCACCGCATGCGCCGATGGTTGCCAGAGCCAATCCACCACGAAACGCACCGAACCAAGTGTTGAAGGCGCTGTAGAGCTCCTTGCTAAGACCGGAGCGGGCAGCAACTGAGCCCATTAGAATGAACAAAGGTATGATCGATAAATCATAAGTAACAGTTTTTTCTAGCGCTGTTGTTCCCAAAAGTGACAGGGCTGGCTGAAAACCGATAATTGCGGACGTACCCAACAGACCGCAAATTCCCATGGCAAACCCGATGGGCACGGACGCCAACAAAAGTACGAATAAACCAGCGAAAGCCAAAAAACCTATTGAAATTGGATCCATTGGGGTTAATCGCTTTTCTTATTTTGGTGGGGAGGCGGTGCAAATACGAAATAAAGGCATAAAAGTGCGGAAAACGTCGCCCCAACCGCCATAATAGCTGTGATTGGGTAGACGGGGATCGCCAAGATCTGAGTCACGAGCCCATCAGAGTTCTGTACAAGTACTTTGCGCCAAAAATTCCATGCGATCAGTCCAAGAAAAAACACCCCGGTAAACGCCGAAAACCTTTTTAGCAAGGACTGCATTGGGAGAGGCAATAATGGTGGCACAAGATCGACGGAAATATGACCGCGGCGGAATGTAGTTAAGGCAAGGCCGAGCAAAATTATCAACCCCATGGCCTGCTCGGTCAGTTCAACACCAAAAATCAATGGCGAATTAAAAACGTATCGGCCTACAACATCAACGAAGGTCATCGCCATTACAAATAACAAGAAGGCAGAGGCGACTGCTGCGGCCCAATTGCTGATTTTTTCAAAAATTTTATACATGATCAATTGTTGGGTTAGGTTTATGCCTAAATTTTGGGGCGGAATAAATCCGCCCCAATTCAATTTTCAACGACTTACATGCCGGATATTTTTTTCACTGTTGCATTTAGATCTTTTAGCAGTGCAGCACCATCATGGCCACGGCCATTTGCCATTTTGATCCAATCATCATTCATGAAAGAGATTTTTTCTTTCCATTTGGCTAGTTCATCATCGGAGATGGTCGTGAAATTTGTCCCCTCTTTGAGGGCATATTCATGGGCTACACTGTCAGCGACATCCCAGCCATGACCGAGAATTTTAGCGCCGGTAATTCCGCCTACATCCGTTAGCACTTTTTTATGCTCATCAGAAAGGCTGTTCCATTTGTCCTTGTTCATGATGATGGCAAATGGTGTTGTGTAGAGGCCACCTGGAATTATCAGTGTGTTGCTTACTACCTCAGTCAGTTTGAAACCTTTTAGAGATTCTAACGGGAACAACGCTCCGGTTGCAACGCCCTTTTGAATGGTCTCATAGGCCTTTGGTGCTGATACAGTCACCGGTGATGCGCCAAGCGCTTCGGCCATACGAACACCGCCACCTCCAACACGAAGTTTCACACCTTTAAGTTCAGCAAGATTAGTAATCTTTGCCTTGGAATGCAAAACACCCGGTCCATGCACCATGATGGTGATAACTTTCACGTCTTTGAATTCTTTTTCGAAGCCGATATTGCGGTCATACCAGTCCCATGCTGCCTGACTGCCAATTTCGGCATTTGGCGAGATGAAAGGCAATTCCACAGCCCTTAAGACCTCAAAGGGACCTGGTGTATATGCAGTCACATGATAAGCCATATCAGCTGCACCATCGCGCACAAGATCATATTGCGCAGGAGGGCCAGCAATCGGCGCGGGATCAACTTTGATGATCAATGTTCCACCCGATGCGTCTTCAATGGCCTTGATCCATACTGGAAAGGTGTCTGCTATCAAATGGTGACCGGAAGGCAACCATGTCGACATTCTCAGCGTTACCTTTTCAGCGGCGCTTACTGAATTGGTCATTGCTCCGGTAAGCCCGATGGTTGCAGCAAGTGCAGCAGTGGCAAGACCTCTTTTAATTAAATCGCGTTTTTTCATATTCCCTCTCCCTAGTTAATTTTGGCTTTGTTTATCACAAATTACCAATTTTGCCATAAGCCTTTGAATTTTCTAATGGCCTTCAAAATTCCTTCAGATATTTTTTTACGCTATTTACACGTTAAGTAACTGTCAATGAGATTTATAGCATCTGCAGAATCTACTTAGTTCATTTCGGCAAGAAAATCCCCGATTATTGCCACGGTTTCCTGATTGTTGACTACCTCAAGATGGGAAACCCCTTCTAGCAATTCATAACTCCCTTTTGACGTAACTTGTGACATTAATGGTTCAAATTCTTCTGCAAAAAATGATTCATCTTTTGTACCTGCAATTAATACAAACTGTGGTAGCGCCTCGATGTCAGAAAGGTAGTCAAACCTTGGGGCGAAAGAAGTGTTCATCCGATAGCTGTAGCTGGTGGTAGCGGTATTCCCCAACGCACCGTTGAGTACGGTTTCGGGAAAATTAAACTGAATGGCGGTCATGCCGTTTAATTGTGTGATGTTGAATATATTCAACATTGAGAAACCAATAATTCGGCGGGTTAAAGGGCGTGCCCAACCACCGGCATTTTCACGCATGGTCGGTGCATCATATTTCAAAAATGGCGACAACAGCACGGCACCATCCAGCAAATGCCCATATTGGCCACCGGCAAAGCGAATGGCCAATCCACCACCACTTGAATGGCCCGCAATGATCAATTTTTGACCGGGCTTTCGAATCTGAGAAATCAGATCAAAAAGATCATCCTCCAACTGCCCGATATAGTTTATATCGCCGCGTTTGGTCGGATTTGGACCATGGCCGCGCAGATCTGGAACGACAATTTCCAGATTACCGGATTTTGACAAGGCCTGAGCCAAGCCGTCATAACCAAGCCCATGCCAGCCGGAACCGTGGATAAATATCATCAGCGGCGAGCCGGAATTGGCGGCAGGATAATGACGATAGCCAAGAACTTCGCCATCACGTGCTGCATAGCTATCGAGCGGCTCCGAGTTTGTTAAATCGGATGATGTCTGTTGTGAAAAATCGATGGTTGCACCTTCCAGACGATCAACAGGCCATTGGAACACAATCAGCCCCAAAGCAATCGTAAAAAAGATTACAAATGAGCGTAACCAGAATTTCAGAACCCATTTTAAAATTTTTTTAGCTTTCATTTCAATCTTCTCTGGGTTGGTAAGTTTTCGTGAATTATAGGGGTTTGGCCCATGGTCAGACTATGTCTCCCGATGTATCGACGGCACCGGAATGGGTTACTGCTCCTTTATTAGCCCCGCGAACGGTGGCTGCATATTTTTCCAAAATGCCACCCACTTGCCGGCTTTCATCCACAGGTTTTGCAGCGCGTCTTTCCGCTAGAATAGCTTCATCAACTTCCAAATGGATTGTGGCCACCTCAGGATTTGCGTCGATGGCAATGATATCGCCGTCTTCCACAAGCGAGATCATGCCGCCAATCGCTGCTTCAGGGCTGGCATAACCAATGCAGAGACCGCGCGATGCTCCGGAAAAACGCCCATCGGTCAAAAGCGCCACATTGGAGCCTGCCCCCTGCCCGTAAAGAAGTGCTGTAATACCCAACATTTCCTTCATGCCCGGTGCGCCTTTTGGCCCTTCACCACGCACGATGATGACGTCTCCCGTACTATACTCAAGGTTTTCCACTGCACTTTGGCATGCCGCTTCGCCATCAAATACCCGTGCAGGGCCACGGTGAACCAGTTTTTTCAACCCTGCAACTTTCAGCAATGCGCCGTCGGGACAGAGATTACCTTTAAGTACAACGATGCCGCCGGTTTTTGCGATAGGATTTGCGGTGGTGTGGATTACTTCTTCATCGGGTTTTGGCACGTTGGCCAATTCGTCGGCCATGGTGCGGCCACTGATTGTGAGTGTTGTGCCATCCACATAACCACCACGCATCAACTCCGCCAAAATGACACCGGTGCCGCCAATTTCATATACGTCGCGAGCCAGATATTTGCCGCCGGGGCTGAGATTGCCGATAAGAGGTGTGCGGGCAAAGACTTTTCCCACCGCATCAATATCAAAATCAATTCCAGCTTCATGGGCAATTGCCGGAATATGCAAGGCAGCGTTTGTGGAACCGCCGGTGGCAGCGACCACAGCACAAGCGTTTTCCAAAGCTGCTCTTGTAACAATATCACGAGGCAATGGTCCATTCCCGTCGATTGCGTTGATCACTAATTTGCCGGCGGCGCGTAAAATTGGATTTCGGGCGCTATAGACTGCGGGGATCATCGATAAGCCAATGGGTGAAAGGCCGATGGCTTCAGAAACCATGCCCATTGTATTGGCGGTGAACTGGCCTGCACATGCGCCACCCGTGGGAATACAGGCTGACATGATGGCATAAAGTTCTTCTTCGGTGGCCTCACCTGCAATCATCTGACCAATGGTTTCAAATGCATCCAGTGCGGTGATATCACGCCCCTGATAACGTCCCGGCAAAGTTGCACCACCATGCAGAAAAACTGCTGGCGCATTGACCCGCACCATGCCCATCATCAGGCCGGGCAGGTTTTTGTCACATGCGCCAATTCCCACCATGCCGTCAAAGCAATGGGCACGCATTGTGGCTTCAACACTGTCAGCGATCAGTTCACGTGAAATCAGCGAGAACCTCATGCCTGGATGGGCCATTGTTAAACCATCGGAAACGGATACGACCGGTGTTTCATGACCATAGCCACCAGCACCATAAATGCCCGTCTTCACATGCTCCGCCTGTCCGGCCAAAAGCATATTGCATGGGCTCATATCGCCGCCTGTATGAACCACTGCGATGTGGGGCCGCGCAATTTCCTCGTCACTTAACCCCATGCCCTTCATGAAAGCTTTGGAATTGGAACGCATTAGCGTGTTGTAGGTGGTTGGAAATCTTGGAGATTTATGAGGCATGTTTATCCTATCAGATGATATATAAAGTGAGATATGGACTGCGGATTTTTCATCGGGCACCTCGCGGCCATTGTTGGGGATGATGCGTTTTTTACTGCCGCGCCCCTCGTCCATCCCGACAATAGGTGCTAGTTGCACGGTTAAATCACAATAATGCTCCAGCACTGGTGCCAGCATTTTCTCTCACCCTATTGCCAAAATAATCATAATTGACGCAGTTGTTCAATGGAAATTCACCTGTTAATCAATACCCCTCTATACGCATCCGGTTGCAATGGACCTAAATGACCAAAACCCGTTTCCTGAACACTGAAAGCCCACCTCATTTAATCACGCTTGTTTGCATTGCGGGTTTGGGTGGCGTGTCGATGAATATGTTTTTGCCGTCACTTCCCGGCATGGCCATCTATTTTGGCGTTCCCAATGCGATGATGCAACTTAGTCTTTCGGTTTATCTGGCGGCATCTGCTATATTGCAGTTTTTTGCTGGACCGTTATCAGACCGCTTTGGTCGTCGCCCGGTGTTGCTGGTTTGCTCTGTGTTATTTTTTGCAGGAACTTTTGTCTGCTATCTCGCATCCAGTTTTGAGATGTTGCTTTTGGGGCGCATTTTGCAAGCCAATGCCGTGGTGGGCATGGTTTTGAGCAGGGCCATCGTGCGCGATATGTTTGAACCGGCACAAGCTGCAAGTATGTTGAGCTATGTGACCATGGGGATGGCTGTTGGCCCAATGATTGCACCAGCCATGGGCGGTGTTCTCGACGAAATGTTTGGCTGGAGGGCAAGTTTCGCTGCTATGCTGGGCATGGGCGTATTTGTATTTTTTCTCATGATCACGAATCTGGGCGAGACCAACAAAGCCGAGTTCACCAGTTTTCGCGACCAGATGAAGCAATATCCAGCGCTCATCACATCAGGTTTGTTTTGGGGATATGCGTCCACGATCATGTTCACTGCTGGAGCATTTTTTGCATTTATTGGCGGCGGGCCGTTTATTGCCCATGATTTATTCAATCTGTCGCCTACGGATTACGGGCTCTATTTTATGACCATTTCCGGTGGCTATATGGTTGGTAATTTTGTCTCTGCCAAGATTGCCGCCAAAATGGGATTAACGCTGATGATGGTTACCGGTACCATTTTCACATTTACCGCCCTGCTCATTGGCACCATCGTGCTGCAAATGGGATATATTCACCCAATGTCGATTTTCATACCGGTTATTTTCGTAGGGCTTGGCAATGGCATCACTTTGCCAAGCGCCAATACAGGACTGGTGAGTGTTAATCCGAAACTGGCAGGATCGGCCTCCGGTCTGGGAGGTACACTGCAGATTGGTGGAGGCGCACTGATTACAGCCGCTACCGGCTCTCTGGTTTCGACATTTACTTCTCCATCGACCTTATTGGTAGTGATGGGAATCTTGGCCTTTTGCAGTATTTTGACGTCGCTTTACGTGCGAAGCTGTGAAAATAAACTTAGCCAGTTGGCCTCTTAATTCAGCTCCGCATTTACTGCAATGTCTGTAATGTCGCGTCAAATCCAATTGTGCCGTTTTTTCTGAGGCATTAAAATTTGGTAATCCAATTATCGTAATTAGGAATTTGAACATGTGTATGGAACAACAAGCCAAAGCTTCCGAATTGATATTGGAGAGTTGGCAATCTGGTGTAAAAATTCCGATCTTGGACGAGAATATTCGCCCTCAAACCCGTCTGGATGGCTACGCTATTCAGGCCCATGTCGAACAGCTTAGCACCCAGCCATTGATCGGTTGGAAGATTGCTGCAACCAGTGCTGCGGGTCAGGTTCATATTGGGCTTGATGGTCCTATAGCCGGGCGTTTATTAGCGGAACGTCAGATACGTACTGGTGAAAATTGCTCTTTATCAGCCAATACGATGCGGGTAGCAGAAGCAGAATTTTCTTTCAAAATGGCACGCGACCTGCCACCTCGCGATGCCCACTATTTAGTCGATGAAGTTATGGAAGCTGTTGGAGCTATGCATCTTTCGATTGAAATTCCTGATTCCCGATTTGAGGATTTTGCTGCTGTTGGTGCGGATCAACTGATTGCTGATAATGCCTGTGCACATGATTTTTATATCGGGCAGGAATGCGAAAACTGGCGTGATACTGACCTTTCAGGCCAAGCAGTCACCGGCAAAACCGCATCACAAAACAAACAGGGGGCGGGCGCAAATGTGTTGGGTGACCCGCGCACTGCTCTGACATGGTTGGTCAATGAATTATCCCAAATGGGGATTACGTTGAAAACCGGGCAGTTCGTAATGACGGGTACCTCGACCGATCCCGTGCCAGTTGAACCTGGTGATGAATTTGTTGCTGATTTTGGCCCATTAGGCAGAGTTGGTGTCCAGTTTTCCGAGTGACTGCTTTGCTGGTCTGGTAACTTGCAGCACCTTTCCTTGACTTTCGCTCCGTTTATATCATATGATATAGATAATACGTTCATATGGAGTAATCTCTTGCCCGCTACAGCATCCAAACTGATCCATGCCTCTTCGGTTTATCCGGTTGCTGAAGCCAATAAGATCGAAGCTATTACCAAGGCTGTTGTGAGAGCATCAGAAGCCTGGAAACTGACCAATCAGGAGGCTGCCAGCCTGTTTGATGTACCGATTGCCACTTGGAATCGCATGAAAGCCGGCAGTTATCGCGGACGCCTTGATCAGGACAAGGTCACCAGAGCCAGCCTGATTATCGGCATATTCAAGGGGTTGCGCCTGCTGTTTAATGGCCCCCTCACCTATGGCTGGACCAAAAGTGCCAATCAGGGGCCCGGTTTTAATGGCCATACGCCTGTGCAAATTATGATCTCAGGGGGCATTCCCGCTATGATGGCAGTTCGCCAGCATATTGACGCTTTGAGAGGTGGGGTTTGATTGATCTGGCGGATATTCCAGTTGTTGATTTCACCGAGCAGACCACCCTGCGGCTGATTTCGACCGCCTATATTGATGAGCCTGCGCTTTCGCCACTGGCCGATAGCGAGGAAGAACTCAACATTTTGTCCGAAGTTGAAATGATGACATCTGCGCGGCACAATTCCTTGGTGGCGGTGCCAGCGGGCGTTGACCCCACCGAATTGCTGAGCGGAATCAATGGATTTGGTTCCACATATGTCAATGCTGCCTTCTGCTACACCCGTAAGACGGGGAACCGTTTCAACTCATCTGAGCGCGGCGCATGGTATGCCTCATATGGCGATAATGCTGCGAAAACCTGTCAGGCCGAGATTGCGTTTCATTTGACCCGTGAACTCAACAATGTGGGGGTCTATGAAAATATTACCAATTACCGTGAAATTCTGGCGGGATTTACGACGACATTTTATGACCTTGGTAGCAATGAAGCCGAAGACTATCTCCAGCCTGAACCGGATATTGCCTATCCAGCGGGGCAAATTTTGGCCAGAAACATCTTGCAAAATGGTGGCAATGGGGTGCTCTATCCTTCAAGCAGATATAGGGATGGTCAATGTCTTGCAGCGTTTCGGCCTCACATCATTCAAAACGTCAGAGATGGGGATGTCTGGCAATTTGAATGGAGCGGCAAACCGGAACCTGTGATCAGGCCAGTTTAGATAATTCGAGGAATTTACATGTTTGAAAATTTGGAAACACCACGCCTCATCCTTGATCGTGGACGCCTTATCAAGAATATGCAGCTGTTTATGGCTCGCGCAAAGGAATTGGGTGTGAAGCTGCGACCTCATTTGAAAACGCCAAAAAGCGTTGAGGTTGGCAAGCTTGCCAAGGATGGCGATATGACCGGCATTACGGTATCGACGCTCAAGGAAGCCGAATATTTTGCCAATAACGGGTTTTCCGATATCATGCATGCAGCGTCAATCACGCCAAATAAATTTGCGCGGGTGAAAAGAATTTTCGAAACAAGCGGCCAGCAAATCATCCTTGCTACAGATAGTCTTTGGGTTGCCAAGGAAGCAGTATCCTACGCTGCTGCCAATGATTGCGATCTGGCATTTGTGATTGAAGTGGATTGTGGCGAGCATCGCAGCGGCCTTCCCTCAGACAGTGGAGAACTGGTCGCGATTGCCCAAGTGCTGAATGCTGGCGAGCGCACCCATTTCAAAGGGGTCTTTACCCATGGTGGACATTCATATCTGGCAAGTGATCGTAGCGAAGTTGCTAAAATTTCCGAGATCGAACGTTCTGCTGTGACTGGTGCCGCCAAACGATTGGCCGATGTGGACATTGATTGCGACATCGTCAGCGTTGGCTCCAGTCCGACCGTCCTTTGGGCGGAACATCTGGAAGGCGTGACCGAGGTTCGTGCTGGTGTTTATCTGTTCTGGGATCTGATGCAATATGCTCTCAATGTATGCGAACTGGACGATATTGCCATGAGCGTTCTTGCGACCGTGATCGGGCATAACCGTGAGGCAAAAACCATTATTGTTGATGCCGGTGCGTTGGCAATGTCGAAAGATATAGGTGCCAATGCAAATTTGCCTGACGCCAAATATGGTTATGTTTGTGACGCCACAACTCTTGAGCGCATCGGCGCATTATCCATCAATGCTCTCTATCAGGAACACGGTATCGTTCAGGTTGAAGATGATGCCCTTTTTGATCGTCTGCCCATCGGTTCATTGGTGCGCATTTTACCCAATCACTCCTGCCTCACCGCGTCTCCATTTGATAGTTATACAGTCATTGAAGACGATAAAGTCATTGGCGAATGGAGCCGCATGAGTGGTTGGTAAACTCCAACGAAATGAAGCACTTCCCTTCAAATGATCAGGGAATGATTCAACGTCGTAGCCTCATTTTATTTTTCGCCAGTGTTTTATTTCGCAGTAAAATTGCCACGGGAGATCAATGGCAATTGAGCGGTGGATGAAGAGTTTTGCTTGATGATATTCTTACTCCGTTCTGGTACAGAAATAGCAACCAGACAGCCAACCGGGCATTGGGTGAATGGTGTTGTTTTGGCAAGATAGCCACCTGTTTGCCCCTGACATGGTGTAATCCGGCGGATAAATTTATGGCGTACCTTTCCCCATCAACACACCGACCTTACCTGGTTGAAGATGCGATTTTCCAAACTGACGATGGCAGCTTCATCGGCAAGTATATGGAATATAAACTGAAAAGTGTCTTCCAGCCGATTTATAAAATCCAAGGACGTCAGGCTGAATTAGTCGGTTATGAGGCGCTTGTGCGTGTCTTCGACAGTGAAAAAAATATCATACCACCTGATTTTTTTGCCAGTGTGAAACCGGATGACAAGTTCTATGTCGATTGGCTTTGCCGTGCGTTGCACCTTCGCAATTTTGCCGCTGGCAATCACAACGGCAAGCAAATTTTTGTGAATCTAACCCCTACCAGCTTTAAGAACTTTGCAAATTCTGATCGCGAGGTCTCTACTTTGGCTGATAAAATTGTTGAACTTGGCCTCCACCCGTCGCAATTGGTTTGTGAGATAACGGAACATCCGGTCGACAGTCAGGAGTTGCTGGTGGTGATTGCCAAGCGCTTTCAGGAAACTGGCATTCGTGTTGCAATCGATGACTTTGGCGTTGGCCACTCGGATTTCGAACGTGTGCGTGCCCTTCGTGCCGATATTGTCAAACTTGATCGCCTTTGGTGCCTTGAAATGCGTCAATCACTGGCTACTGATCAACTTGCCCGAAACATGATTTCGCAGTTCGATCAAATGGGAATAGATGTTGTTTACGAGGGCGTTGAAACCGAAGCCGATATCGGCTTTGCGTTGGATACTCCCATTGGCTTTTTGCAAGGATTTTACCTTGGACGCCCTGAGGCAACTATCAACGCTGCCGAGTTGATTAATCTGGATCACATTCCACAGATGCAGGCACAGTTGATCGCATAGGCAGTTTCCGTTTCGACCGGATCAGGAAAGCGGAAGCTCCCGGCTGAATTTCACAGTGTTGAGCACGATTGAACTTTTGATGGTTTGAACAGATTCATGCGGCATGATCTCATCATTGATAATACGCGATAATTCATTTAGGTCGCGAACGACCAGCTTGATCTGATAATCCATTTCGCCGGTGAGCGCATACGCCTCCTGAACATTATCCAGCCGCTCGAGCAATTGACCAAACCGCTTCGCGTTGTTCCGGTTATGGGTATTGAGCATCACATTGATGAATACGGTCAGGTTAAATCCGAGCGCATGTTTATCCAGCATAGCGTGATAGCTGCGAATGACCCCTGCCTCCTCAAGCGCCGACCGCCTTCTGGAGCACTGGGATGGCGATAAATGTACGGCATCCGCCAATTCTTGATTCGACAACTTCCCATTGGCCTGCAGAAGTTTGAGCAGCTTGATATCGAATTCATCCAGATTATCCATTTTGTGCATAACTCCCTAGTTTTATGCATGATTCATGCACAATTTCGCCAAATTATACGCACTACGCAAGGTTCTTGCAACGGCCTTGTCTTATAGTCGCCATGAAGAATTATCGATATTTTCAAGGAGTTTTCCCATGGGCCCTTTCCCACATGATGCGTTGCCAGCTGAAATCAGCGAGCAAAACCCAGCCGGAACCGATGGTTTTGAGTTTGTCGAATTTTCCCATGCAGAGCCGGAGGTGCTGGCACATTTGTTCAAACAAATGGGATTTGCCCCCGTCGCCAAACACAAGACCAAGGCAATTTGGGTCTATCGCCAAGGCGATATCAATTACATTATCAATGGAGAAGCAGGATCATTCGCTTCAAAATTCGTGGATATACACGGCCCCTGCGCACCATCTATGGCGTGGCGCGTAGTGGACGCAAAACACGCTTTCGACCACGCGGTAAAACTTGGCGCAACACCTTATGAAGGTGACGACAAGACACTTGACGTCCCGGCAATCGAGGGCATTGGCGGATCGCTATTATATTTTGTTGATCAATATGGTGACAAGGGTTCAACCTATGAGGCGGAGTTTGACTGGCTCGATGAACATGATCCGAAGCCTGAGGGCATCGGATTTTACTATCTGGATCATCTGACCCACAACGTCATTCGCGGCAATATGGATAAATGGTTCAATTTCTACGTCGACCTGTTTAATTTCAAGCAAATCCGGTTCTTCGACATCGAGGGAAAGTTGACAGGGCTGTTTTCACGGGCGCTCACCTCCCCTTGCGGTAAAATTCGTATTCCAATCAACGAGTCTGCCGATGAAAAGAGCCAAATTGAAGAATATCTCAAGCGCTATAATGGCGAGGGCATCCAGCATATCGCGATTGCCACCGAAGAACTTTATGACGCAACCGACACATTATTCGAAAATGGCATCAAGTTTATGCCGAAGCCACCCGCCTCCTATTATGCAGGCTCGAGTGAGCGCGTCACCGGCCATGAAGAACCGCTTGATCGCATGCAAGAGCACGGCATCTTAATTGATGGCGAAGGGGTCATTGACGGTGGAATGACCAAGATTTTGTTGCAGATTTTCTCTAAAACGGTAATCGGCCCGATTTTCTTTGAATTCATCCAGCGAAAAGGCGATGACGGCTTTGGCGAAGGCAATTTCCGCGCCTTGTTTGAATCCATAGAACAAGACCAAATAGAGCGCGGCGTCCTGAAAGATGATGCAGCGTAATTGGACGTTACAAAGGAACTAACCCACTCAATGGGTATGTGGATGCAGAAAACAACGGCCGGGCCACTTGCCCACCGAATACAATTTCCTACGTCGCGTACAAGCTGCCGCCCCTAAGTTCGCGCGCGGTAGGCTCGAAGACAAGCAACACATATTCCGCCGATGAAGAGTTCCAGCACCATAATTTGCAGAAGCGCATCGTTTGGAATGCCATCGAATAACAGGCTGATCATGCGAGAAACGCCATAAGATAAGTAAATCACGCTGGCAACTATCGTTGCTGCAAGCGATAAATGGGCTTTGAAGGCCCCTGATAATTTAAAGAGCCCGGCCAAGAGCAATGCGCCCCCGGACGATCTAATCTCATTGAGCAAAATCGGCAAGTCGCTTGGAATGCCTGAGTTCACGCTCTACACCATCCACCATTTCATGGCATCACATTGCCGGAGAACCTCAAAACCAGTCTCCAGAGAGCAACGTTCACTATGGCTTGGGCATACAATTAAGGACAGCTCCAGAACGACCGACTGGTACGAAACCTTTGATCCAGACTACCTAGATGAGCCTATGAGAGCGACCGAGGAAATTCTTCGTAAGTTGGAAAAGCATACCAATCAGGCGCTATTTACACCCGCATCACACCCGCAAAGTGGTTTCCGAATTGTTGAAGGAGGCGTTAAATAGTGCTATATAGCGTTATGAAAACATTAACTAAAATTGATGGTCGGAGCGGCAGGATTCGAACCTGCGACCCTCTGGTCCCAAACCAGATGCGCTACCAAGCTGCGCCACGCTCCGTTTACCAATGTTTTCAAAAGCTTATATAAACTCTTGAGGGTGGCATTCTAGGTTTCCGTATGGGTATTGGCACGGAAATATATAGTACCACCGCGTTTCTATAGCCCAGTCAGAACTAAAAACAACCCTCAATTTGCTTGTGAGCGCAATTATTTCTTAACTCCCTTCCTCCATGCTTAATATGCATCGTAATCGCTGTTCATTTCGGCCACGGCTGCGGGCACTCTTCCCTACAGCTATACGCGAATTTCAGTCGTTGCTTTGCCGCCCTGACATTTGCGTATGGAAATAGCTATGAGTTCAAGCACATCAAGACTAGCCTCTAACCCGGACACCGGTCCCTCGAAAAGCAATGTAGAACCCCATCAGACTGCGACCTATGCAGCATATGAACGCAATACGCTGACCTTTTCCAGATTGGGAAATCTGGAAAAACTGGCAGAACGCGTCGAAATGCTTGAATGCGTCATGGAGTTTTTTCCAGGTGGAATTGTTCTTTTCGACAAAGATTTGAACATGGTCATGTGTAATGAAGAGCTTAAACAGATTTTGGAGTATCCCAAATCACTGTTTGTGGATGGCTTACCAAATATGGAAGATATCTTTCGCTTCAATGCCGCACGCGGCGAATATGGCGAAGGCGAAATAGAAGAGCTGGTCAGAAATAAAATGTTCCTCGTGGATGAGATGATCGACCACGAATATGAACGCGAGCGTCCCAATGGCACTGTCGTTCACGTGCGCGGCGTATCCCTGCCTGATGGCGGATTTTTAACGACCTATCTGGATGTTACCAAACAGCACCAGCACGTTTCTCAACTTCAAGCGTTGCTGGATAGCTTTCCGGGCGGGATTTCCCTGTTCGACAAAAACTTGAAAATGGTGCTGATCAACGAGCAAAACAAAAAATTGCACGACTACTCCGAAGAGTTGTTCGAAAATGGCCTTCCCACATTGGAAGAAATGTTTCGTTACAATGCGGAACGTGGCGAATATGGCGAAGGTGAAGTAGAAGAGCTGGTTTCGCACCGCATGGAATTGGCTGAACAAAAAAAGGCCCATACATACGACCGCAAACGCCCCAATGGTACAATCCTGGAGATTAGGGGAGTGCCATTGCAGGATAGCGGGTTCTTGACCACTTACCGCGATGTCACAGAACTTCGCAAAAGCCAGGAAAAAGTTGTCTATCTGGCAAATCATGACGTGCTCACGGGACTACCGAACCGGTTGCTGCTGAAAGACCGGCTGCATCAATCGGTTGCGTTGGCAAAACGCGGACATCTGATGGCGTTACATTGCGTTGATCTGGATAGGTTCAAACCGGTGAACGACATTTACGGCCATGCAGTTGGCGATGAATTGCTAATACAAGTGGCTGAACGGTTCAATAAAATCAAACGTGATACCGATACAATTGCTCGAACCGGCGGTGATGAATTTGTCATCGTGCAGGTTGGTATCAATGATAGAGCCGGCGCTGAAATACTGGCGGACCGGGTGATCAAAACTCTCAGCGAACCCTACGAAATCGGCGAACTCACAATCCAGATTAGCGCCAGCATCGGCGTTGCACTTGCGCCTATGGATGGAACAGAGCCTGAAGAATTATTCAAAATGGCGGATTCTGCCCTTTATGACAGTAAAGCCAACGGGCGAGGTTGCTACAAACTGCATAACAACAAGGACTGAGGCAAATTTTGGAATCGGAAAATTCCTATGAGGGTAAGATTTAACCCCCTCATTCGGACCTTATCCACAGTTTCACACAAGATTAAGTTGCGAATTTAACACTATAAAATTTGAGGAAATAGGCCATGACTCACAGCACACTTCGAGAAGCACCTGATTCAATGAATGATAATGTTGAAAACCACATAGCGGATAAAAATGCGGAGTTTCCGCATAACACTTTGACCTATTCAAGATTAGGTAATCTTGAGGAGTTGGCAGAGCGTGTCGAGTTGTTTGAATGCGTAATGGAATACTTCCCCGGTGGGATCGCTCTCTTTGATGCCGATTTAAATTTGGTGCTTTGCAATGAGGCGTTGAAACGAATTCTGGATTATCCAGAATCGCTTTTTGCAGACGGCTTGCCAAACATGAAGCAAATTTTTCAGTTCAATGCTGAGCGCGGTGAGTACGGTGCTGGTGATGTGGACAAAATTGTAGCCGACAAAATGGCTTTGGCCGATTTGATGGCACCACATCTATATGAGCGCGAGCGCCCAAATGGTACTGTCGTCGAAGTGCGCGGTGTGCCGCTAGCCAAGGGTGGGTTCCTGACGACTTATTTGGATGTCACTGAGGGGCACGCACGCTCACGTCAATTGGAAACATTGCTGGATAATTTCCCGGGCGGACTTTCACTGTTTGATAAAAATCTGAAAATGGTGCTGATTAACGATCAGCTCAAAGAAATGCTCGACTATCCAAAGGAACTGTTCGTAAACGGAATGCCTTCTTTGGAAGACCTATTCCGCAGCAATGCACAGCGCGGCGAATATGGCGGCGGCGATGTAGAAGAGCAGGTCTCTCGTCGTATGGAGCTGGTGAGATTGAGAGAACCTCACATGTATGACCGCAAACGGCCGAATGGCGTTGTGTTAGAAGTTCGTGGCGTTCCTCTGGAAGGCAGTGGGTTTTTGACCACCTATTGTGATATAACTGAGCATCGAAAAAGTCAGGCAATGGTGCAGCATCTGGCCAATCACGATGCGCTGACTGACTTGCCGAACAGAGCAGTGTTCCAAGAAAGGCTGGAATTGGCTGTTGCTCAGGCCAAGCGTGGTTATCATATGGCTTTGCATTGTATAGATTTGGATAATTTCAAAACCGTGAATGATACCTATGGCCATAACGTCGGCGACAAATTGTTAAAGGACATCGCCGACAGGTTTAAGCGCCTCAAGCGCGATACCGATACGATTGCACGTATTGGTGGTGATGAATTTGTAATTGTTCAGGTAGGAATTAATGGTGCGACAGGCGCTGAAATTCTTGCGCACCGGGTAATTAAAACCCTTGCTGAACCCTTTAATATTGACGGACAATCAATTCAAATCAGTGCCAGTGTAGGCATTGCGCTTGCGCCGGACAATTCAGAAAACGGGGAAGACTTGTATAAACTGGCAGATTCAGCTCTTCTTGATAGCAAGAAAGACGGGCGCAGTCGCTTCACTCTTTACAAAAAACCCGTTTTTTAAGCGTACTGGAATAATACCAAGAATTATTGTGTCGGAAAATACCGGTGCAATACTTTGTGGTTGGCCTTTAATCCAACCATCGCAGCAACGCCAGCATTCAGTTCCAGCACATGGCTAACCGGTTCGCCTGATGTAATGATATCCTCAGAAAAAGGCGTTGTTCGCCGAGCAATTTTTGCAATTGTGCCGTCTGGCCGGATAAAAATCATATCCAGCGAAAGAACTGTATTACGCATCCACATATTGACCAGGCTTGTATTGCCAAACTGAAACAGCATGCCGTGCTTCAAATCCATCTTTTTGCGATGCATTAAGCCAATCATGCGCTCTTCGGGGTCATCAGCAATTTCAACCTCAAATTTGAACGTACCCACGCCTGTTTTTAATTCCAAGGTCTCAGTTTCGAGTTTTACAGGCGAATTTTGTGAATTTGAAGAAGAATTCTCGGCATTGTTTTGGGCTCGAACTTCGAATTGAACTGCTAAAAATGCCAATATCGCGAAAATTGTGAGACAGGTAGCTTTACTCAATGGCCTAACAAGCCGTTGTTCGGAATTGCTTTGCATAACATATTTCACCAAATTTTCCCCAATACCATCCACTTAGCTTGGCCACAACAACAGTTGTTACCAACAAAAAAAGCCAGCTATCAACTGCTGGCATAATTTGTTGAAAATATGAAGGCACCAATTTTGCGTTGAAAAATCTCACAAACGCTCTAATGAGTGTTGGAAATAGCAGAACCACCGTCGGGAAAAATTTCGGCAGCCATCAGACCTTTTGGCCCTTTACCGAAGCGCACCATAACAAACTGTCCCGGACGCAACTCTGTCAAGCCGAACCGTCGCAATGTCTCCATGTGGACAAAAATATCTTCGTCACCACGGGTCACAAACCCATACCCCTTAGTGCGGTTGAACCATTTCACCTCAACCCGCTCAAGTTCACTTTCAGCTTTCACCTCGACGTGGGTCTTTACTTCACCCATGGTTGCAGGGTGAACTGCAGTGGAATCATCAATCGACAGCACACGGAACGCCTGTAGCCCCCGCTCACGCGTCACGACCTCGCAAACGATACGAGCCCCTTCCAGCGCTGTTTGAAAGCCATCCTGACGCAAACACGTCACATGCAGTAAGACATCAGGCATGTCATCATCCGGCACAACGAACCCAAATCCTTTGGACACGTCAAACCACTTGATCGTTCCGGCAACAACAACAACCTCAGTTGCATCATGTTCGGAATGAACCTCACTCTCGTCTTGTTCCGGTTGCCCACCCGGACTAAATTTAGCCCCCATAACGCCGTTCCTCGTATTATGTCGCCTGCATCCGACATGCGCTGGTCAAACTGATTCTCTAATTAAGATAGCATCCCCATAGCGAAGGGCCGCAATAGAAAGTTCGAAAAAAAGCGACTACCTTGATTTTCAGGGGAAAAATGGTGTGAATTAAGTTAGTTAGCCTGTTAATAAGAGCCAGAATTAAGAATAAAAGTTCATTTAGTCAGGTAAATTGAGGCCATGACATAATATTTGGAGGATGTTTGATTGAAATTTCTACACACAATGGTTCGGGTAACCGATTTAGAGAAATCCCTTGATTTTTATTGCAATAAAATGGGCATGAAAGAAATACGGCGTATGGATTCTGAGCGGGGGCGTTTTACGCTGGTGTTTCTGGCCAGCGCTGATGATCTGGCTACATGTGAAGGCGACATGGTTTCCACACGTCCTGCGCCATGTCTTGAACTCACCCATAACTGGGATCCGGAAACTTATACCGGTGGGCGCAATTTTGGCCATCTGGCCTATGAGGTAGACAATATCTATGAGTTTTGCCAAAAAATGATGGATGCGGGTGTCACCATAAATCGGCCACCCCGCGACGGGCTCATGGCGTTTATTCGTTCGCCCGATGGTATTTCTGTTGAAATATTGCAGAAAGATGCCCCGCTTGAACTTTGTGAACCATGGGCATCCATGGAAAATATTGGTGAATGGTAGGTAACTGAGTTGCCAGAAGCTCCGTATTAGGCAATTTGAAGGTGTCGGCTTAGGGGATATATCCACAAGCCGACACTTTTTTGCCCGATTTTAAATTTACCATGATGCATAGTTTGCGTAGTGTAAGTTTGGCAAATACGATAAAATATGTAACAGCAGTTGGTGACAGTGTTGTACATGCCTGATGGGCGTTGGGGTTTGGCGAGATAAAGTTGACAGACAGTTTCTTTTCACAAAGTAGGCTGCCATTTTCTATGGCGCAATTGATCGGTCTGTTTTTGATTGGTCTGATGCTGTCTGCGTGTGTCTCCAGTAATCCAACGATCAATATTCAATCACTTGCTGACATTAGCGAAGAAGAAAACGCATCCCTCCAAGAGGCAACTGTCGCCGTTGGTGGTGAGTTTATCGACCCTGCGGGTTCGCCAGTTGTCCCGATAAAGGCGCCGCGGACCAATTCAGACGATATTCAAACAGCTTCGGTTGCCAAGCCAGATAGTGCCCCGGCCACTAAAAATGTTCCTTTATCCAGCAACCAACCCGTTAAGCCGTTCTTCAAAAAGCCAGAGCCCAGCTCTAAGCTGGCGCTACTTAACGACGGGGTAAAAAGCAGCAATTCAAAACGAAAAAATTCCTTTTTCGAACGACTGTTCCAAAAGCCCGAGAAGAAAAGCAAGTCCAGATCAGCTAAAAGAAGCAGGTCAGAAGCAAGCGGATCGGCTCTACCGGGAGTAAAATCCAGTGCCAGCCTGTTTGGCGTTGGTGGAGAGGATCAGGAAGTCGAAAGCCAGGTGCAACTGGCCTCTATTGGCGGACTTGGCAGAATTTCCCCCAATGGTCTGCGTCTGCAACATTCAAAAGTGCAGGTATCCTGTTTCAAACCTGAATTATTGCGGCTCCTGAAAAGGGTTCATCGCAAATTCGGCAAAGCGCCGATTGTTACCTCTGGCTATCGTAGTCCAAGACGTAACCGCCGCGCGGGTGGTGTGAGCCGGTCACAGCATATCTATTGCAAAGCTGCTGACATCCAGGTTGAAAATGTGAGCAAATGGACATTGGCCAAATATTTACGCACGCTACCTGGGCGTGGCGGCGTTGGCACTTATTGCCGTACAAAATCTGTCCATATTGATGTGGGTTCCAAACGCGACTGGCACTATCCGTGCCGCCGCCGATCCAGCCGTAAAAAACGCAAAAGCTGAACCAGATTGCCGGTTTTTCGCCTTGTTCGCGGATAAATCCATCATACGCAAAAAAAAGATTGCCCAAAGCGCAAATTCCACTTGAAGCTTTGCTCAATCACATCTATACGATCCCTACTCTTGAACGCGCCCTTCGTCTAGCGGTCTAGGACGCTGCCCTTTCACGGCGGAAACACGGGTTCGATTCCCGTAGGGCGTACCAAGAGGTTTTTAAAACAATCATTTACATTTCTATTGGCTAGAGTGTCGTTGCTACAACCACGCTCCGTGGTTTCGTGCGAGCTCGAATAAGTTATCCCCGCTCCCAAATCCACCCATATGATTTCCTCTATGAATTTATTGGAGAGCAAGCAATCATGGATGATACCCCAAATTTGAACCTTCCCTACATCATGCCGGCGCAGGCGCAGAAGCATGTTACTCACAATGAGGCCATACGGGCGCTGGATGCGCTGGTGCAGCTTAGTGTGCTGGACCGTGATTTATCTGGTCCGCCGGGCAGTCCGTCAGATGGGGATCGCTATATTGTCGGCGCTGCCGCGATTGACGATTGGAGTGGCAAAGAGACCCAAATCGCTGCCTGGCAAGACAATGCCTGGGCATATTTTGCGCCCGTCGAGGGCTGGCTTGCATGGATTGCTGATGAGGATGTGTTGTTGGTCTGGGATGAGACTAGCTGGATCACCAGTGGTGCATCTTTAAACCCTGCGCCCTTGGTGGGGGTCAATACCAGCGCAAACACTACCAATAGGCTGGCGGTCAGCTCGCCCAACTCGCTCTTTACTCACGAGGGTGACGACCACCGTCTCAAGATCAACAAAGCGACCCTTTCAGATACTGCCTCATTCCTGTTCCAAAGTAATTTTTCTGGCCGCGCCGAGATTGGCACTACAGGGGACGATGATTTTCATTTTAAAGTCAGCCCTGATGGATCCGTATGGTTCGAGGCGCTGACCATTGATGCGAGCAATGGCTTTGTGGGCTTTGGCACTACGTCCCCCTCAACCAATCTGCATGTGAATGGGCCTCTGCGCGTTGGTGGCTATACGGTTGCCACCGTGCCGAGCGCTGCTACCAGTGGGGCTGGCGCACAGATCTACGTGAGCGATGAGACCGGTGGGGCTGTGATGGCGTTTTCTGACGGAACCGATTGGCTCCGTGTGACTGACAGGGCAGTAGTAAGTTAATAACCCGATTTTATCTCCGCCACATCGATGATGCGCAGTTGCACCCTTCTTGTGCCTTGCCAGAAGTCGGCGGTTAATGTGCCTGCCACGTGGATTGGATGGCCACGCAAATTTAGCAGGGCTTTTCCGATCTCGCTATCGGCAGCGCGAAAAGCAATGCCGCGTAGTTTTGCGCCATCCCCTGATGTCAGCGTTACGGACACATGGTCCTTGCCGACGATCTTGGCGAATTGCACGCGGTGAGCGGGAAAAGCAAATATTGGGTTGGGGTGACCAGCACCATAGGGTCCGGCACGTTCGAGAACTTCAATCAGATTGAGAGTTGCACTAGCGGCGGTGAGTGCTCCATCGATTTTCAGCACCTGCACGCCCTGCACCTTCTCCACGCTTTTGGAGAGGTAGTCATCCATAAATGCCCGTAACGCACCCAGTTGTTCGCGCTGGACGGTGAGGCCTGCAGCCATCGCATGGCCACCGCCTTTGGCCAGAATACCCTCATCCACTGCGGCCCGAACGGCGGCACCGATATCGACGCCTGAAATGGAACGACCTGAGCCAGAGCCCTTCCCCATGGCATCGAAGGCAATAGCAAAAGTGGGGCGGTGGAAACGATCTTTGAGGCGAGATGCGAGTAGGCCGACAATACCCGGATGCCATTCATCGCTTTCGGTAATCAGCACCGCTGGCCCCTCACCTTCGCCGATTTCGGCATCGGCTTCGGCAATCGCCTGTTCCAGCATTACGGCTTCGGCTGCCTGACGCTGTTTGTTGAGCATTTCCAATTGTTCAGAGATTTCTTCAGCCTCGTGCGGATCGTCGCTGCACAAAAGGCGCGCGCCAAGGGCCGCATCACCAATGCGCCCACCAGCATTGATACGCGGGCCGAGCATGAATCCCAGATGATAAGGGCTGGCCGGACCATCAAGACGAGCGACTTTCGCCAGTTCCCGCAGACCTAAATTTTGCTGAGAGTGCATCACCGTCAACCCTTTGACTACGAAGGCGCGGTTGAGGCCGACAAGCGGCACCACATCGCAGACCGTGGCGAGGGCTACGATGTCGAGCCATTGAAGGAGGTCGGGAGTGGTTTTGCTATCTTTGTAGAATCCCCGATTGCGCAAGGTTCTTGTGGTGGCGACCAATGTCAGGAACACCACGCCAGCGGCACATAGATAGCCGAGACCGGAAAGATCGTCCTGCCGGTTTGGATTGACCAATGCGATGGCAGCCGGTTTTTCCGTCCCCATCTGATGGTGGTCCAGGACAATCACATCTATATTGCGTTCACAGGCGGCTTCCAGCGCCTCGAAACTGGTGGCTCCGCAATCGACCGTGATGATTAGTTTCGCGCCTTTGTCGATCAACTCGTTGATGGCGTTTGGATTGGGGCCGTAGCCTTCGAAAATACGGTCGGGGATATAGATTTCAGATGCAATGGCGTGATGGCTTAAAAAGCGTGACATCAGCGCCGAGGATGCAGCGCCGTCCACATCGTAATCACCGAAGATCGCCACCCTTTCGCCTGTCGTGATTGCATCGGCCAAACGTTCTGCTGCCTTATCCATATCCGTCATTACAGAAGGGTTGGGCATTAAATCGCGAATGGTCGGCGTGAGGAATTTCAATGCGTCTTCGCTTGCAACGCCGCGTCCCGCCATTACCCTTGCGGCAAGCTCCGATACATCAATCGATTGAGCGATATCGAGCGCCACGTTGCGGGTGATATTGTCCAGCCGGTCCAGCCATTTCTGGCCGGATGCGGATTGTTCCACATCCAAAAAACAGGGATTTTGATCTGACGCGTTACTCATGGGGAATTGGTATCAGATAATTGCTGATATCAGCAAGCAGAGTTATCTCTCCGACAGGGCTAGTCTTAATCCAAGCAGTCCGAATGTGCCGGCAAAGGTGCGTCGCAACCACACCATCACTATTGGGCGTGAAATTACGTAGTCTCGTGCCAGTGAAGCGCATGCGCCATAGCCTATGAACACGATCAATGTCAGCAGCATGAACGTCAAGGCGAGCACCATCAAAACTGGTGTTGGGTTGAGTGTTCCTGCGGGAATAAATTGTGGCAGGAATGCCAGAAAGAACAAAGATAGTTTTGGGTTTAAAACATTCAACAGAGTTCCGTTAATGGCGATACGCCACGAACTGGTTTTTGTATCATCACTGGAGACGCTCAATGCACCACCATCACGCAAAATATTCCAAGCCATATAGAAGAGGTATGCCACGCCGAGATATTTGATGATCTGGAAAGCAAGGGCGCTCATATGAAGGATGGCAGCCAGCCCAATGATGCTGGCCACTGCTGCGGGTACAATACCTAACGTGCAACCAAATGCGGCAAGAATGCTGGGCCTAAACCCTTTTCCCAAGCCAACCGCAATTGTATAAAGAACGCCGGTCCCCGGAAGAAGAATGACAATCATCGACGTAGTAAAAAATTCAATGCTCATGCTTCATCCTCTAATGTTTGGAATGAGCTTGCTTTCTTTTTGATTCACCAAAAGCTAGCAAGCTTTTGTTCCGAAACACTTCCAGTCTCAACCGAACTTGTCAATGTCCTGATGGCGCGCCTTGATCTCGCGGACAGTCAAAGAAGAGGACCGCATTACGATAGTATGGGTTTGAATTTCCTTTGGTGTAAAACGCACGCCTTGTAGCATGTTGCCATCGGTGACGCCGGTGGCTGCGAACATCACGTCGCCGCTGGCCATATCGCGCATATCATATTTGCGATTGGGATCGTCGATGCCCATCTTTTTAGCGCGTGCTACTTTTTCCGGTGTGTCGAGTAGCAAACGGCCCTGCATCTGTCCGCCTATGCAACGTAACGCCGCCGCAGCCAACACGCCTTCGGGCGCGCCGCCAATACCGATATAGATATCGATGCCAGTGTCGATTGGATTTGTGGTGTGGATGATACCGGCCACATCGCCGTCACCGATCAAGCGAATGGCAACGCCGGTGCCGCGAACTTCTTCGATCAATTTAGCGTGGCGTGGGCGATCCATGATGCAAGCTGTAAGTTCGTTGACTTTACAGCCCTTGGCTTTTGCCAAAGCTTCGAGATTTTCTGTTGCTGATTTATCGAGATCAATGAGACCTTCCGGATATCCCGGGCCGATAGCAATTTTATCCATATAAACGTCGGGAGCATAAAGCAGGCTACCCCCCTCAGCGATAGCAATCACAGCCAAGGAATTTGGTTCATTCTTGGCGCAAATGGTTGTGCCTTCCAGCGGGTCGAGGGCGATATCAACCTTTGGTCCCTGTTTGGTGCCAACTTCCTCGCCGATGAACAGCATTGGCGCTTCATCGCGCTCGCCTTCGCCAATAACCACGCGACCATCGATGGGCAGGCGGTTTAGTTCGGCACGCATGGCGTCAACGGCTACCTGATCAGCAGCTTTCTCATCACCCTGCCCGCGAAGACGGGCGGCGGCAACAGCAGCGCTCTCGGTTACACGCACCAGTTCAAGCGTTAAAATTCGGTCCAGACCAGTGGGGTCTTTTGCTTCAGTAGACATATTCGTCAATCTCCAATTTCAACAAAAGATATCACTTAGATGATACAGATTTGCAACGGGGTACAGGGACCTAAATCCATTAGATTATCAAACATTTTCAAAATACCCGACTTACATTCATTTTTCTATACGGATCATCTGCGGATCAGCGGCCAGATGGCCGTCATTGCGGATATTCTCCAACGCTTCGCGAATTGCTGATTCGGTTGTTGAATGGGTAATCAGGATGACGGTTCTCGCATTATCGACTGTATCATTCGAGCTGGAAGTCTGAGGTTCCTGCTGCACTTCCTTCTGCACTATGGATTCAAGCGAAATCTCGCTTTCACCCATTCTAGTAGCGATCGCTGCAAAAGCGCCTGCCCTATCATTTACACTCAATCGAATGAAATAGCCGCCCTCATGGGAGCGCATGCGCGCCCGTTGATAGGGAGCAAGTTTTGCAACCGGCGCACCAAATGCTGGACCGTGCTGATGCCCGGGGCGTGATTTTGCGATATCGGCAATATCACCTGCAACGGCGGAGGCAGTGGCGTCCCCACCGGCACCGGGGCCAGACATGAGCAATTCACCCACAATATCGGCGTCAATTCCAACAGCATTGGTAACGCCAGCAATTTGAGCAATAGGCGCATTGAGCGGCACCATTGTTGGATGTACACGTTGTTCGATGCCACTATCGGTTTTTAATGCAACACCGAGCAATTTGATACGATAACCAAGGCTCTTTGCTGCTTCAATATCAGCAGTGGTAATTGAGGTGATGCCCTCGATGTAAATTTCGTCCGGTGCCAGTTGGGTGGCGAAAGCGAGGCTGGCCAGAATTGCCAGCTTGTGGGCAGTGTCATTACCCTCAATATCAAAAGCCGGATCAGCCTCGGCATAACCAAGGTGCTGGGCATCGGCCAAGCAATCCTCGAAAGAAATGCCTTCGTCTTCCATGCGGGTCAATATGTAATTGCAGGTTCCGTTCAGGATGCCGTAAACGCGGGTTACCTCATTGCCTGAAAGGGATTCACGCATCGTTTTGACAATGGGAATTCCTCCGGCAACGGCTGCCTCATAATTCAATAAAACACCTTTGTTTTCAGCAAGTTCTGACAATTCTATGCCATGATAGGCCAACATAGCTTTATTGGCCGTCACCACGTGCTTGCCCGTTTCAAGTGCCTTTTTTACGCTATCAAGAGCAGGACCTTCGGTTCCACCAATCAATTCAACAAAAACATCAACATCTTCGCATTCAGCCATTGCAACAGGATCGTCGAACCATTTTGCAGAAGAAATATCACAATCTCTGTTCCTGCTGCGATCGCGTGCGCTCACGGCAGTTACGATCACTTTCCGCCCACAACGAGCGGTGAGAATATCAGACTTATTTTTTAATAGATTGACCAGAGCGGAACCGACGGTTCCAAGCCCTGCAATACCCAACCGAAGGGGAGCATCCATTTTTGAATTACCTGTTTATATATTAGGAATCTGACCTACCGATGATCAGCGATAGAAATCACGTTGTGCAATGTTTCGTCAGCGCTTGCAAGGAAGCGTTTGATGTTTCTGGCAGCCTGACGGATGCGCTGTTCGTTTTCCACAATCGCGATGCGTACGTGGTCGTCACCAAACTCACCAAAACCGACGCCGGGAGAAACCGCCACATCGGCTTTTTCAATCAGCAATTTCGAAAACTCCAGTGAGCCCAGATGTTTAAATTTTTCGGGGATCGGCGCCCATGCAAACATGGTTGCCGGCGGAGAAGGAATATCCCAGCCAGCACGCGAAAAACTATCGACCAGGGCGTCGCGGCGGCTCTGATAGATAGCACGAACTTCTTCGATCGCTTTATCCTGTGTATTCAGTGCATATGTTGCTGCCACCTGAATGGGTGTGAACGCACCATAATCAAGGTAAGATTTCACTCGCGTCAAAGCGCCCACAAGGCGTTCATTGCCCACAGCAAATCCCATACGCCAGCCGGGCATGGAATAGGTTTTGGACATGGAGGTGAATTCCACTGCAATATCCATGGCACCTGGAACCTGCAAAATCGAAGGCGGAGCTTCGCCATCAAAGTAGATTTCCGAATAAGCCAAATCCGACAGGATGATGATGCCGTGGTTCTTGGCAAATTTCACCACGTCGCGATAAAAATCCAACGAAGCAAGTGTGGCAGTCGGGTTTGAAGGATAATTCAAAATCAGTGCGGTCGGTGTGGGGATTGAATGACGCACCGCACGTTCAAGCGAATGAAAAAATGTCTCATCCGGCTCGTTGGACATGGAACGCACCACCGCGCCCGACATGATGAAGCCAAAGGAGTGGATCGGATAGGTAGGATTTGGCACCAAAACCACATCACCTGGTGCTGAAATCGCCTGCGCCATATTGGCAAAGCCTTCCTTGGAACCAAGGGTGGCAACAACTTGTGTATCCGGGTCTAATTCCACGCCAAAACGACGGGCATAGTATTTTGCCTGCGCTTTCCTCAGACCTTGAATGCCCTTGGAGGCTGAATATCTGTGAGTGCTTGGATCCTGAACCGCCTCGCACAATTTATCGACAATTGGCTGTGGTGTCGGCAAATCAGGATTGCCCATACCCAAATCGACAATATCGGCCCCGCCGGCTCTAGCTGATGCTTTCAGGCGGTTTACCTGTTCAAAAACATATGGGGGCAGTCTGCGTATCTTGTGGAAATCATCCATGATATTTTCCAGACGACTGGATAGAGTTAAACGTGCAAAAATATACTGATTATGGGGTGGTTTTAGGTGTTTTTGGTGAAATATCCAGCCTAATTTTCGATTTTTCTTAATGCGTCCGAATAGTGGGATTTGGCCTTTCGCCTCAGTTCTGCAATCGAGCGTTGCTTTGCATCCATTTCCTCATCAGAAATTCGCGTGCTCAAATCACTGGTACTTGCATTGAGCGCTCTGATTTTTGCATCAGCTTCGCTGGCCGTGAGGGGGCGATTGGGACCATCCTGACTTAGGAAGGCATTGGCGTTTTCAGTATTTTTCGCATCGGCTTTTGCACGCATCTCAGCCACGGCCTGTTCGCGAGCGATAGGGTCGTAAGCTGGATCATCTGTTTCGATACTGGTGGCGACTTCGGATTGTTGAACGGAATTCAGGGAAGATGATACGCATCCACCCGCCGAAAAGCCGACAACGAACAGTGCCATCATAGCACAAAGATTACGAGTGCGATTCATTACTCTTTCAGGTTTTTGGTATAAATACATTTATGCCCCTAAGGGTCTTACGCAACCTATCATGACCGATTTTTGGTTAGCGAACGGTTAAATACAGACCGGAAGCAGGTAAAATCGCATGAGGCCTTAACCCTGATGCGGTTTCATAGTTGGAGATTGTGGTTTATTTCGGGTAGAATGACCGTAAGGGAAAGTGCGTAATGAAGAAGAGTGGGATCAAGAGCCCGGAAAAGGCCGAATTAGAGAAGGACAAAGCTGCGCCTTCTCGCATGCAGTCGTATGTGGTGCGTGATCCCGAAGCCTTTGCTCGCAATCTCGCCAAAGCAATCGAACAAGCTGGTAAAGCCGCATCGGCGTGGATCGAACCGCGCCAGCAGGGCCGTATTGAGCAAAAATCGTCCAAAAATATCACTGAAATCGCCAATGTACTCGGCAAGGTAAGCGAATACTGGCTATCCGACCCCAAGCGGGCGCTGCAAGCACAAACGGATTTGTTCGGGCGCTATATGAGCTTATGGAACACATCCATTCAATCCATGGCCGGCGAAGAAACTTCCGACGTTATCTCGCCGGAAAGAGGCGATAGACGCTTTAACGACAGCGAATGGGACGAAAACCAGTTTTTTAATTTTATGAAACAGACCTATCTGCTCACCTCCGACTGGGCTCAAAATCTGGTTGAAGAAACCGAAGGGCTGGATGACCATACCAAACACAAGGCAGTGTTTTACACCCAGCAAATAATAAATGCCCTTTCGCCTACCAATTTTCCCCTGACAAATCCGCAGGTATTGCGCGAAACCTTTGAGAGTAGCGGAGCAAATCTGGTGGAAGGTATGAAAATGCTGGCGGAAGATATTGCAGCCGGTGACGGCGAGTTGAAGCTTCGCCAAGCGGATAATACCGCCTTCACAGTGGGTAAGGATGTGGCTAACACGCCGGGCAAGGTGGTGGCGCAGAACGAAGTTTGCCAGCTTATTCAATATACTCCGGCCACTGAAAAAGTGCTTAAGCGACCACTTTTGATCGTGCCGCCATGGATCAACAAATTTTATATTCTCGACCTGAACCCTGAAAAATCTTTCATCAAATGGTGTGTCGATCAGGGCCATACGGTGTTTGTAATTTCTTGGATTAATCCGGATGAAAAGCAAGCAGGCAAGAGCTTTGAACATTACGCTCGTGAAGGTATTCTCAACGCGCTGGACGTGATTGGAGATATTTGCGGCAAGAAGAAAAAATGCAAGGTCAACGCCATTGGCTATTGCGTCGGCGGCACATTGTTGGCGGTGACGATGGCATTGATGGCCAAAACCGGCGACAAACGTATTAAATCAGCCACCTTCTTCACCGCGCAGGTGGATTTCACCTATGGCGGCGATCTCAAAGTTTTTGTCGATGAAGAACAGGTTTCTCAGGTTGAAGCCTCGATGGCTGCCAAGGGCTATCTCGATGGTGCGAAAATGGCAAGCGCTTTCAATATGTTACGTTCGCGCGATCTAGTCTGGCCTTATGTGGTGAACAATTATATGCGCGGGAAAAAACCCCTGCCCTTTGATCTTTTATACTGGAATTCCGACAGCACCAGAATGCCGGCTGCCAACCATTCCTTCTATCTGCGCAATTGCTATCTGGAAAACAAACTCAGCAAGGGCGAGATGGAGATAGGGGGTGAAAAACTCGATCTCAACGAAATCCGCATACCGATCTACAATCTGGCCACCAAGGAAGACCACATCGCACCGGCGAAATCGGCATATCTCGGCTCGCAATTTTTCGGTGGTCCGGTAACCTATGTGCTGACCGGCTCCGGCCACATTGCAGGCGTGGTCAATCCGCCCGCAGGCAATAAATATCAATACTGGACTGGCGGAAAACCTGTAGGCGAATTCGACAATTGGTTCAAACAAGCCACCGAGACCCCAGGTTCATGGTGGCCGCACTGGCATCAGTGGATTTTGGACAAAAACGACACGATGGTTTCCCCACCGAAGATGGGCTCGAAGAAGTATGAACCGATTGAAGCCGCGCCCGGGTCTTATGTGATGGCGAAGGCTTGATTGGGTAGCAAATCAGCTACCCAATTCGCATCGTTTATCGGTAAAATTATTTTTTACTTTTTTTGTGCCATATCGCGCAAGGAATAACCAATCCTGTTTCGCGGCGAAAGCTGTCTGAACTTACTTTTCTAAATCCCTTTTTGACGTATTTTAGATCAGTTGGACCGATACCACCGGCTCCCCAAGCCCACAGCCATTTTGTCTTATCGGGATTAGGGCGATACCCAATCAATACCATTGTATTTTTTCGGCTCATTCCGACAACCGCAGTGTTGTTTTTACATCTAATGGATGTGGGGATGTTTTTGCCTCTCCTTAGAACTTTGGAACTAAATTTATTAAGTTCATTTGCGTCCATCCAACCTGAAGACGCAGCAAAAACCTCGCCTGTAGACAAAAGCCCCCCTGCGAGCAAACATGTAGTAATAGTTATATTTCTAATAAGACCCATTGTATTTCCCTATCTAAAAAAGTTACTTATACTTAGTATGATGATAATGGTGAATGCAATAAGGTTCACGTTCAATCTGTAATTTGCCCACCAAGGAAGACCACATCGCAGGCATGGTCTATCCGCCGACGAGACAACAGGCTCATGGCGGCCGCGCTGGCATCAGTGGGTTTTGGATCAAACGACAAGACCCCCCCCGAAGATGGGGTCAAAGAAGCATAAGCCAATGGAAGACGTTCCGGGGCCTTATATGATGCGTAAGGCTTAACAGCTTTAAGTTGCTTTGTGCTTTAGGCGATCTCTTCTTCGTGCGTCTCAACTTGCAGCGTATCATCTAACCCTTTGCTGGCTATTGGTAGAGTGCTACTCCTACATTTGCCATGTTTCGTTCTCCAATTGTTTTCTGCTTTATACCAAAGTCCTGACTCGACAATTCCAACATTGATCCCGCATATAGGATGTACAAACCAAGGAGCAGATCATGGCACTTCTGAATATATTTTTTAAGATTTTATTTTTCCCAGGGGATTTCATTCTAAGGCGGATGAATATTACCGTTGTAGAAGATCAAGGTGTTATGCGCTCATTCTTGAATTCCATTATTTGGGGCGGTTTGATTTTGGGAATTGGCTTGAAGTTCTTTACCTGACTTGCTTTTTGGCAGCGATTGTCATTTCTCCAATAAAAAGCCCACTATCCAAGGGGCGACTGGATAACGGGCTAGTATCTGCACAAACTATGTAGACGCTCGTAGAATTGCAAAACCAGTATGAATACAACCTGAACGGGCCGATTTCGACCCTCTA
>JASFYT010000018.1:0-3886 GCA_045047085.1 Rhizobiaceae bacterium
ATGGTTGCCATCCTTTCATCTATGTGGCGTTAAATACTACACCACCTTGGCACATTGTGATGCCGTCGAGGAAGGACGGCAACCACCCCATCTCGCGAGTGCAGTCGTCATGATGACGAGCCGAAGATCAACGGGGTAGATCCTCGGTGCCATTTAAATTACAGCAGTCAAGCAATGCTCGGCATCCCCATTATACTGAATAGTGCCCGAGTTTCCTAGACGCCTTGCTTGTTCATTTTTTGCCGCCATTCAAAGTCAACAGGTGACAGCATCTCTTACCTTTTCGAAAGCAGGTATTAATTCATTTTTCGAGATGCCGCCGAAAGCAATCCGCAATGCTTGTGGCACTGCATCTGTGACAGAAAATGGTTCACCCGTTGAAACGGAGACACCTTTTTCATTTAGCGATGCGACGATGGGCTCAGCACGCCTACCAGCACTTAACGGCAACCATGCGAAACCAGCGTTACGATGGGACACGATCTGAATATCACCGAGTATATCGTGACAAAGTCGCTGACGTTGAGCACCATCTCGTCGCCGGTTTTCCTCAGAACGGTCTAATGTTCCATCCTCGATCCAGCCCGTTACGAGGGCAGATATTAACGCAGGCGCATTCCATGTTGTTGCCCTGATAACATGCGACAGCTTATTCACATGGTGTGCAGGCGCGATAAGATAGCCCAATCGAAGACCTGTCGCGAGGCTTTTTGAAAACCCTCCAATGTGAACCGTGCGTTCCGGCGCAAGTTCAATAAAGCTAAGTGGTGGATCAGGTTCGAGAAACGCATAGGCACTATCTTCAATTATTATTAGGTCATTTCTGCGGGCAACTTCAACCAACTGCATACGGACCGACATATCCATAACCGTCCCAAGCGGATTGTGAACCGTTGGCATCAAATAAACAGCCCTTAACTTTTGCGTACGGCATTGGTGTTCCAAATCTTCTGGGTTCATGCATCCCTTTGCATTCGTTATGGGCAAGAGAGTTAAGCCATGTAGCGCGGCAATGGATTTAAAACCGGGATATGTCAGCGCATCAGTTGCAATTACGTCACCACGTTGCATAAGACCCAATACTGCAATCGCAAGTCCGTGTTGCCCACCAGATGTGATCAAAAGGCATTCGGGTTCAATTTCACCCAGAGATCGTTTTAGGTCCGAGGCAATGATCATGCGTTCGTGGGGCCTGCCGCCATGCGGTTGATACCGCAACATGGCCTCAACGTCACCAGAAGCTGCGAGTCGTTTGAGTCCCGCTCTCAAAATGTCTGGGTCTGCGGTATCTCCGGGCATGTTGAACACAAGATCAATCATACCCTCAGTTGCCGTCTGTTCGACCCCGAGGGTCAAGGGAAGACCCGGATCGCGTACAAACATGCCGCGTCCTGCCTCACCGACGATCAATCCACGGCGTTCCAGTTCACGATAGGCCCTTGTTGCAGTCGCCAGCGCCACGCCATATTGCTCGGCAATGGACCTGTGTGTTGGCAAACGCTTTCCGGGTGGCAGGCTTCCGTTCTCAATTGCTTTGGCAACAACATCAGCAAGTTTTGTATATCGGGATTTGCGCATAAGATCACTGTTATTAGTACAATTAATAAATTGTAATAAAAATAAATCTATGTCAATCGAAACCAACTGTCATTCTCTTTAGGTCAATCCGATGCCCAAGACCCTTTCTATCACCGTGCTTGCCCTTGCTCTTTTCACGGTTACTTTTGCGGTTAATCTTCAGGCGCCGCTTTACGACGTATACGCAGCCGAAAGTAACGTGGGCGCAACGGCTGACCTTGTTGAGCGGGAAACCCTTGGTGTGCATCGTTCGCTGAAAGGCCTTGTGATAGGCTCTCGTTGGTTCAAAGACGATGAGATTTAAGTCTCTGCCATTCAACCATTTTGAAAACCGTTTGTGTCCCAATGTGGTGTTTTCAAACTGTGCGTATTCACCTAGCGGCAAGCTATGTACGTCCAGATGGTCTTTTGAAATATCAACTCCGATTGTTTGTCTCATAATTTCCTTATCCTATGCTTGTCATTCGGGGCTAAAGACCCCTCGTATCCGTTCAGGTCTCTTGGAAAAAACGGGGACGATCATACTCTAGTACGATTCATAATAACAAGCACGTTCCCGAACTGAAAGATCGGGATTTTCCGTAAGTGGTTAGGTGCATCCGTTTTTCGATGTGCCGCGCCCACCTGTCACTTTTTATCATGGGCCATTGGTTTATCAAAGCTAGCTTTCATCATCGTTTCGGAAGGTCTTCATTACTTCGGCAAACCAGATCGGCAAGAGATATCGGCAAAGGCTTGCAATAATGATGACAATACGCTTATAAACACTCACCTTTTTATACATACAAGATCGGCAAGAAATGCTTGAAACTCCAGGAAGAATAGAACCATGTTTCTTTGAGGAGCATATACCTGCCGAATTGGCAGATCTTTCTGTTGATATACAGCGAGAGGCCGTTCTACTTGGACAGGGGCTTCATCCCGACAGTGCCGCGGAACTAGCCGACTTAGTCCGCCTGATGAACTGTTACTATTCTAATCTGATCGAAGGCCACAACACACGCCCCAGAGATATCGAGAAAGCTCTGGCCGGAGCCGAGCTAGAAGAAGAGACGCGCCCGCTTGCATTGGAAGCGCGTGCGCATGTCATCGTCCAGCGTGCCATCGACGAAATGTACCACAACAGGATTATGCCAATCCCCACGTCTGTTGAGTTCCTCACATGGGTGCACAAAGCCTTTTATGATGAAATGCCAGAAGAGTTTCGCGTCATTGAACACCCAGACGGCACTCAGGAACCGATCATCCCCGGGCGGATGCGTCAAGATGGCGACGCGGAAGTTGCTGTTGGGCGCCATCATCCTCCATCCTCTACCCGAGTGGAGGCATTCATGGATCATTTTGATAAACGGTTTCAAATCGCAGCGCGCTCATCCAGCGGGCGAATCATTGCCATCGCATCAGCCCATCATCGGCTCAATTACATCCACCCATTCCCAGACGGCAATGGCCGTGTCAGCCGCCTGATGTCACATGCTATGGCGCTCAATGCAGGCATTGGCGGCGAAGGCCTTTGGTCAATATCTCGTGGCCTTGCGCGTGGATTGAAGGACCGAAGCGAATACAAACAAATGATGGATTATGCAGACAGTCCGCGACGAGGAGATCGTGACGGTCGTGGAAACCTATCTGAAGCAGCCTTAAAAACATTTTGCGCATGGTTTCTGAATGTGGCTCTGGATCAGGTCACTTTCTCGGCCAAGCTTTTTGATCTCGGCGGGTTAGACAGGCGCTACCGGCGTTTGGTTGTCGACACTATTGACGATAAACGCGCACCAGATCTAATTTCCGCCGTCTTGCGCCACGGTGCTTTAGAACGCGGGGAAGCCCAATTCGCTCTTAAGACATCCGAACGCACAGCACGCAATACGCTTCGGCAGCTTACGGCCGCCGGTTTCTTGACATCAGCCTCTCCCAAAACCCCAGTACGCCTCGCATTTCCATTGCAGTATCGGGAACGCCTGTTCCCCAATCTTTTTGCGGATACTGATCTGCCAGAGTGATTGTAAAATTTGGGGATACACCATCCAATTCTATTGTCCGTCGTCAGGGTTTTTGGTTCCAGAGGCAGCGTAATTTAAGCGAGTATCTGGCTCATCTGGTTGGTTTCATTATGCGGCTAACTTACGGTGTTGCAAGCGCCGGGTTTCGAGTGTTTTGTGGGCGATTAGGTTGCACGGCACTGCACGCTCGTTTCAATAGCTGGCGATGCCCAAGGCCAATGTCGGAACAACACGCCCGTCCAGTTATATGAGTTTGATGGGAGGGACAGCGACATGACCGAAGCTCCCCAAATCCTTCTACAACA
>JASFYT010000019.1:0-63104 GCA_045047085.1 Rhizobiaceae bacterium
CCATCATTGCGAAAATCTCCCAAATCACTCTGGAAATTGAATCAGCAGACAACGGCGTTTTTATGACGAGTTTTTCAACGGAATAGGCTCGGAACAGCCGTTCGGAGTTGCCTTAACAAACGAGCACAAATGCACAAATTGTCTGAAAACCAGCTACCGCTTTTCAAATTGGCCCAAGTGCCGGGTGGCTCTTTGCAGCCTTCGCGTTTCCACGACACTCACACATTCTCTATCCTCAGGCATCAAATTCCGAGCCGGGGATGAATGAATAAAATGCTGCCAGCAATTGCTCGCGAAATACATCGCGCTCATGCATGATTTCGTGTTTTGCGCCGTTGATGCATGTGGCAGAGCCTGAACGTAGCCTGCGTCCAAGATCTTCAATTGCGCGATTGGAGACCACCTGATCATTGCCCGCAGATACCATCAAAATAGGTGTGGTGATCTGACTGTGAAAGTCCGGGTCATTTACCTGATCGATGGCGCGGCAGGCAGCAAATAACCAAGAGGCTGTTGGTCCGCCAATCGATAAATTTTTGCGTTCCGCAACCAGCTTAGCATTGCGCTCATAGCGCATGGTGTCTGATGTAAGAATGTTTGCCGAGAACGGCCTGTTGGCAGTAGCGGCGTTGCCGCCAACCACGTACATTTCCCCCAAACCTATGGCACAAAGGGTTCCGGCAATTGTTTTCATAGCGCCGGGAGAAATCCTTGTTTCTGCCAGACCGACAAAGGGAGAGGCCAGTACCATGCGGCGAATACGGTTGGCAAATTGCGGTGCGGAATTCAATGCCGCCAAAGCCCCGGAGGAGTGTGCGAATACGTAAAACGGTGCTTTGCAATCAGGCAAGGCTACGTTGTCCATGATGGTTTCCAAATCCAGCGCGTATTGGTCGAAATTATCGATATAGCCGCGGCGGCTATCCTCAAGCAGCCGGCTGGAGCCGCCCTGCCCGCGCCAGTCAAAGGTCAAAACATCAAAGCCGTTCTGGCGTAAATCGGTGACTGTTTCGAACATTTTCTCGATGAATTCCGCCCTGCCATGAAGCAACAGAACGGTGCCTTTTACTGGAAAGGAAAGCGATTTCCAGTTGGCATAGCGGATATCCATGCCGTCGGGAGTTGTAACATACCCAGACTTGCAGCCTTCCGGCACCGGATTATACTCGGTATCTAATAAATTGGCTTCGCGCATCAATATTACCTGTGATTAACCAGCTTTTGACAGGTGGCAGAAGGTAGGGTCTCCCCTGCATACAAAGTGTTGCAGATAGGCTCAAGCATAGAACACATCTATCGCCAGATTTCTCAATCCTTGAATTCACAAAATCTACTCCTACATATTAGGGGTGGGTGCCTATTGGGCCTGCATTCAACATTTTCTTGCCCGTATGGGAAGGAAATACATTGGGCTCGATGCCCTTAAACGCAAACGTCGCTTCAAGGAGGACATATTATGCGTACTATCGATTATTCACCCCTTTACCGTTCTACTGTTGGTTTTGACCGCCTGTTTTCGCTGTTGGATAATATGGGCACACCGGATAGCAATCAAAATGCTTATCCGCCCTATAATATCGAACGCACGGGCGATGACTCCTATCGCATCAGCATGGCAGTTGCTGGTTTTAGCGATGCAGATATCGAAATAGAAGCCAAACAAAACATGCTGAGTATTCGCGCTGAAAAAGCCGATGTTGAATCAGAAGAAGAGAAAAACTTCCTGTTTCAAGGCATTGCCGCACGCTCGTTTGAGCGCCGCTTCCAACTTGCTGACCATGTGGAAGTGAAAGATGCCAGCATGCAACATGGCCTGCTTCATATTGATCTTGTTCGCGAGATTCCAGAAGCCATGAAGGCACGCAAGATTGCGATTGGCGCTGTTGCCAGCAAGGCTTCCAAGGCGAAGCGGATTGAAGCCAAAAAATAAGGCTTGAACCACTTGAGAAAGGGCGTCTGAATGGACGCCCTTTTTTGTCGTTCTAAGTTCGGTTTTTCCACCAGCGAGCGAGCAAATTATCTGCAGAAATAACGCCTGCACCCTTTACAATCAGAACCACCAACAGAAATACCCAAAGCAGACGCTGATCCATAATCAAAGACGCTGAATCCCTGTCGAACCATGCACCTATGGTCTCATCATCAGCGCCATGAAACGCAATATCCACATAGGATTGAACCATAATAAAGCCGATCATTCCCAGTGATGCCAGCCGGGTAAACAGGCCGATCACAACCAGCAATGGCAGGAGAAATTCGCCATAAGTTCCGAAGAAAACAAGCAAATATTGCGGGAAGAACGGTACGTTGGCAGCATCAAACCCATAACCGGACAAAACCCCTTCAGACAATATTTGTATGTAAGCGCCGAAGCGAATTTGGAAAAACCCCAAGACCCCTTCATTGACCTTTGTTAATGCCGAATTCAGGTAATAAACGTAGATAACCGCGGCAAAAACAAACCGGGCGGCAAGGCCTAAGAACCAACCATTGGTCATGTTCTCAAGGGTCACGAAAAATCGATCGTGAAGCGAAGTGAGGGTCGATAACATAATATTCTCCTGATTATGCGTGTTAGGCTTTTGGTTGTTCTAACTTGCTGCAACTACCACTTTCCAGCAAAATAGTAATTGCATTTGCCGGATCAAATTCGTCATCTATTTCTGTTCCTGCACCGATTGCTTCACCAAGCGTACTACCTGCAAATATCTGTTCGAAAAACCGGCAATTCCCTGCCCCCACATGACGCACGATGACATCGTTTTGCGGGCGAGTAATCAGGACATTCTGACTTTGGGTCAGATCAATATCGGTGCTCGCGTCATCACGGCGGCAATAAAGCGCAAACAACGGAAATTGCGAAGCGCTGATCCAACTCGCGGCGTGTTTTTCAAATGTCACATCCATGACGATTTCGGGCGGCACAGCTCCCAATTCTTCCGGCGCTACAACCAGTTGATCTTCGGCGTGATAAGCGACCAGCCAAGCGCGTTCGGCGCTGGCTAAATCCACCAGAAAGAGAGAGGATTTCAAAGGTTCGAATTCTCTCAGGAACTGCGCAAACTTATTTCCGAACTCCTGCATCATCGGTGACTTTGGGGGATGGGCTGCAACATAATTTCTTGCAACGCGGGAGAAATTCTCCTCTTCCAGAATGGAGAGGATCGAAGGATAAGCGTCTTTCATTGCCTCGATCAGACTAACGATTACATTGTTGCGGTAAACACCGAAACGTACGGGTGCTGCCTGCCCATCCGGGCCGATAATACCCTCTGGAATATCCAAATTTGGATCGAATATCGCCTGGCCGAAATTTTTGTGTGGTGTTTGATCACTTGATTGCATGGGCGAAGTCATTTTCAGTTCATGCCTGAGGATGATTTTACACTCGGAACTATATTTCTCCCAATAAGTTCATCGGCAAGACTTGCTTCGCCCGCCAAAACCGACCATTCAGGCACGTCATTGTCCCATTCGATCAGGCTTGGTAGCGGTCCAGTTTTACCTAGAACCAGTTCGTACAGGTCCCATACATCGTCAGCAATTTCACGATCGTGAGCATCGATGAGCAACCGGCGGCCTGCATCATCTTTATCTTCTGCATGGCCACCCAAATGCAGTTCCTGCACCAGATGCAGGGGATAACTTTCGATATATTCGGTGGGTGAGGTTTCGTGGTTCACAGCTGATACGAAGACATTATTCACGTCGAATAACAGGCCGCAGCCAGACTGTTTGGCAATCTCGCCCATGAATTCTACTTCGCTCATGGTAGATTGTTCAAATACTACATAAGTGGATGGATTCTCAATTAGTATTTGACGCCCAAGGGCATCTTGAACCACCTGCACATGCTCGACCACCCTTTGGAGAGTTTCCTTTGTATAGGGTACGGGTAGGAGGTCATTATAAAAAATATCATCATGGGTGGACCACGCCAGATGTTCGGAAACCAATCCGGGTTCATAGCGATGTACCACCGCTTTGAAACGGGCCAAATGTTCTTTGTCGATTTGGTTTTCGCCGCCAATGGACATGCCGACGCCATGAACACTCAGGGCATATTTCTCTCTGATTTGGGTAAGTTGTGCATGGGGCATTCCGCCTGCGCCCATGTAGTTTTCTGCGTGGACCTCGAAGAAACCGATATCGGCTCTGGTCTCCAGAATTTCAGCAACATGCTGCGCTTTCAAGCCAATCCCGGCGCGAGCCGGGATTGATAATGGTTCGAATATTGTCTCTGCAAGGTTTGAAGATGCGGTAATTGTCTGCATTTTCGCGCGTCCTTATAGAATTCAATCAGAACTAATTGTGGATTAGCTAGGCATGTTGCGTTTAAGCGCTTTGTCAGAGCCCATAATCATTTTGCCATCCATAGTTTTGATAGAAACGCTTTCGCAACTTGCTGCATCAACGAATGACCATGCGTTGCCTTGATAGTCAACTTTGGAAGTACCGGCGCATGTGGTTCCAGGACCAGCGGCGCAGTCATTTTTACCTGCTTTTGAAATGCCGTAGCATTTGATGTTTGCAGCTTGTGCACCAGTGGTTGTTACACCCATTGTAACGACCGCAGAAACGGCAACTGCTACGGCACCGGCAACAGCTGATGAAACGATTTTCTTGGACATGAGTTATCTCCTCTTGAAAACAGTCTCGCGTGCAAGAACGCCACGAAACCCGTCCCGGCAGTATCGCCGAAGACCTGGAGCAAACATGTGGAATACTGAAGCGAAAGTGAAGTAAACTTCCATCACACATGGTCACCGCTTTGTGAGATGTAGTTTATCGATTTTACTTACAGATTTGCCAGTTCACCGAGGAACTGATCTATGTCATCGCTGGTGGTGGCAAAACTTGTAACGAAACGATATATTTTTTCGTTATCACTCAGAGAGTCAGCCAGATAAACGGGGGTTGGCCATTCATAAAAATGCGCTCCAGCCTGCAATATTTTCTCGGCATCTTCCGCCTGCATTATGGCAAAAACCTCATTGGCTTGCCCGCTCCATGCGACACGGATGCGGTTTGAAGCTGCTATGCCCGCACGTAGATTTTCGGACATGCTGTTGGCATATGTCGCCAGTTCAGCCCATAAATTATTTTTGAAATAGGCTTCAAACTGCGCCGTGATAAAACGTGATTTTGAATATAACTGCCCGGCACGCTTTTGCAGGTAAGGCATTTGTTCAGCCAGTTTCGGATTAAAAAATATCAAGGCTTCCGCACACCAGCAACCATTTTTTGTACCGCCGAAAGACAACACATCGACGCCCTGCTTCCACGTCATCTCAGCCGGAGTTGCACCAAGCTGCACCATCGCATTGGCAAAACGCGCGCCATCCATATGTAGGGGCACATCAATGCTATGGGCGATATCTGCAATTCTTGCTGTTTCGTCGAGGCTGTAAATTGTACCGGCCTCTGTGGCCTGAGTCATCGAAATACCCATGGGCTGGCCATGATGGACGAATATCTCATGCACCCGCTTCATTTCACTTGCCAGCACATCAATATCCATCTTGCCGTTAGCACCGTCAATTGCCAACAAACGGCCGCCGGATGTGAAAAATTCCGGTGCACCGCACTCATCTTCAATGATATGGGCTTCGCGGTGACACATTAAAATACCGCCGGGCTTGTTCATGGTCGATAAAGCAAGCGAGTTGGCAACAGTCCCAGTACCTACGAAAAATACCAAAACCTCTCGTTCAAAAATTTCATTGAAGGTTTGGCGCACGCGCTCATCCAGATCACTGGCACCATAGGCGGCAACCATGCCGTGAGTATTATCTGAGAGGGCTTGTGAAATTTCTGGTGCAGCACCGGCCCAATTATCGCTGGTGAATATCATTACGTGTTCCTTTGGTAGACCTACTCAATATTTGGATGGTTTTATTGCCAGCTATGCTTATCCGTTAGAAACAAGCCTGAAACAACATGAAATCTTAAAAAAATACCCGGCCCCAAATAGGGACCGGGCTTCCCAGTGCCGGTTCTATTTACAAGAAGATTTTTCTGCCGGTTCTTCGATCTGGGGGCGACAGTATCGAGTTCGTACAGAAAAACCATCTAAAGATCAGACACTAAGCTGAATCTTAATGTGTAGAATGATGAAAATCCCCAATGCGTTCAATTAAAACCATGTGCACAAAATCGAGTGTCAAAAGGGTATTAGAATGAACCCAAAATTCAATTTAAGTGACAATTTTCGAAGCAATTAAACTTCGGCATCGTCGTTACCGCAATTACACAAACTATCAGCACACATCTGTAGTTAACGACAAATATATGTATAATATTAAACTGTCAAACAACAACATTTATAGGGTGTTTAACCAAATTTTATTTGAAATTCCAGGGATGGTCATTCCTACGGAAATGATGGTATTTTAAAAAAAGGACAGCAATCCTGTCCTTTTTGGTTTTCAAAGACCATTTTTGTTGGTAAACTCTCTATTGTAACGATGGCGGACGGTGAAAATTGTGTAATAATGGCTGAAATATGCCACCAGGCTCAACACCCCGCTGAAGGCAAGCCAGTTGCTTGGGCCGCACGGATTAGGAATAATCTTGATGCAAACGCCAATTCAGCGCCTTTTATCATCGTTTGTGTGATCCGTATAATTGATGGGTCTGTTTTTGAGCGCTGATTAATGCGGCCCTCATATGGTGTAAATTGCGACCAATATTCAGCAGAAGCATTTCTGGCTGGTATTGCATCTAAGTGTGAAGCGGAGAAAATGATGACGAAATACACGCCATCGATGGCCCGGGATGAAAAAGCCCAGACTGTACAATGTGAAAATTCTCACAGTGCACTGAAAACTACTTTTGATAGAACTAATCCGAGCAAGCTTGGTCTATATGATCCTAGTAACGAGCATGATGCCTGCGGTGTGGGCTTTATAGCCCATATGAAGGGCGTAAAATCTCACCAGATTGTGCTCGACGGATTGCAGATTGTAGAAAATGTTGAACATCGCGGTGCCGTCGGTTCCGATCCAAAGATGGGCGACGGTGCTGGCATGCTGATGCATATTCCTGATGAATTGCTTCAGGAAGAATGTAAAGCACTGGGGTTTATTTTACCGGAAAGTGGTCACTATGCGGTGGCACAAAATTTCATGCCACGCGATGAAACATTGCGTGCCCATATCGAAGAAATCATTGAAAATGTTGCTCGCTCCGAGGGATTGAGCGTTCTTGGCTGGCGCACGCTTGAAGTGGATAATTCCGCACTCTCCAAAGACCCGGAAATCGCCGCAACCGAGCCAATCCATCGCCAGTGCTTTTTGGGCCGCGCCAAGGGCATAAAATCCGAAGATGAATTTGAACGCCGCCTTTATCTGACCCGCAAGATCATTTCAAACCAGATTTTTCAAGAAACCGAAGGTCGTGACAACGGCTATTACATGGTTTCCATGTCGTGCCGGACGATTGTTTACAAGGGCATGTTCCTTGCTGATCAGCTCGGACCCTATTTTAAAGACCTCACGGACCCGCGTTGTAAATCTGCCATTGCGCTTATTCACCAGCGCTTTTCGACCAACACTTTTCCATCGTGGAAATTGGCACACCCATATCGAATGGTGGCGCATAACGGCGAAATCAATACTTTGCGTGGCAATAAAAACTGGATGGCGGCGCGTCAGGCATCGGTGTCTTCGCCACTATTTGGGGATGATATTTCCAAGCTTTGGCCGATTTCCTATGAGGGGCAATCGGATACGGCGTGTTTTGACAATGCCTTGGAATTTTTGCTGCGCGGCGGATATTCGCTAGCCCATGCGGTGATGATGCTTGTGCCGGAAGCGTGGGCAGGCAATCCGCTGATGGATGACGACCGGCGTGCATTTTACGAATATCATGCAGCCTTGATGGAGCCATGGGACGGTCCTGCTGCCATTGCATTCACCGATGGCCTTCAAATTGGCGCAACTCTCGACCGCAACGGCCTTCGCCCTGCGCGCTATGTGGTGACCAAGGATGACCGGGTAATTATGTCGTCTGAATCCGGCGTGTTGCCGATAGCCGACGAAGACATTGTTACCAAATGGCGATTGCAACCGGGTAAAATGCTGCTGATCGACATGGAAAAAGGCAAGATCATTTCAGATCAGGAAATCAAGCAACAGCTTGCCGATGCAAACCCCTATAAAGAATGGGTGGCGCGCACGCAGATTGTGATTGAAGAAATGCCGGTGGCGGCAAAACCAGCCATTGGGCATATTTCAACTCTGCTCGATCGCCAGCAGGCTTTTGGTTATACACAGGAAGATTTGAAAATTCTGATGGCGCCGATGGCGACCACCGGTATGGAAGCGCTGGGTTCGATGGGAACGGATACGCCGATTTCGGCGATCTCCAACAAATCCAAAATGCTTTACACCTATTTCAAGCAAAATTTTGCGCAAGTGACCAATCCGCCGATTGATCCTATTCGCGAAGAATCTGTGATGAGCCTGGTTTCCTTTATTGGTCCGCGTCCAAACATTTTGGATTTGAAGGGCGCTGCAACGCTCAAGCGTCTTGAAGTGCGTCAGCCCATTTTGACCAATGAAGATTTGGAAAAAATCCGTGCCATTGGTGATATTGGTGACAATCAGTTCCAGACCAAAACTCTGGACATCACCTATAGCGCCCAAAAGGGCAGTAAAGGCATGAAAGATGCCATTACCAGACTTTGCGAGCGAGCCGAAAAATCAGTGCGTGGCGATTACAATATTATTGTCCTTTCCGATCGCCAGATTGCAGCCAGTAGAATTGCTATTCCGGCACTTCTAGCAACTGCTGCTGTTCATCATCATTTGATCCGTAAAGGGCTGCGAACATCTGTAGGACTGGTTGTTGAATCCGGGGAACCGCGCGAAGTACATCACTTCTGTATGCTCGCCGGTTACGGTGCGGAAGCGATCAACCCTTATCTGGCGTTTGAAACGCTGGGACACATGTTTGAACGTGGCGATTTCCCCGATGAGGTAGACGCCTATGAGGTGACTTCCCGTTATATCAAAGCCATCGACAAAGGTATTTTGAAGGTAATGTCCAAGATGGGTATTTCTACTTATCAATCCTATTGCGGCGCGCAAATTTTCGATGCGGTGGGTTTGTCATCTGAATTCATTAAGGCCTATTTCACCGGCACAGCCACCCTGATTGAGGGTGCGGGCCTTGCAGAAATTTCTCAAGAAACTGCCGAACGCCATGATAAGGCATTTGGGAAAAATCAGGTGTTGCGCAACTCTCTGGAAGTGGGCGGCGAATACATGTATCGCATGCGCGGCGAAACCCACGCATGGACACCTGAAAACATCGCCACATTACAGCATTCTGTGCGCGGAAACTCCTACGCAACATTTCAGGATTTCACTAAGCAGGTAAATGGAGCCGCAGAAAATAACGCCTCCATTCGCGGGTTGTTTAATATTAAATCTGCCAAGGATGATGGGCGTAAACCAGTGCCTATCGATGAAGTTGAATCGGTGGATACTATTGTTAAACGGTTTTCAACCGGAGCAATGTCGTTTGGTTCAATATCGCGTGAAGCCCATACAACGCTGGCGCGTGCTATGAACCAGATTGGCGGCAAATCAAACACTGGTGAAGGCGGCGAAGAATCTGACCGTTTCGCTCCAATGCCTGACGGCAGCCAAAACCCGGAACGTTCCGCAATCAAGCAAATTGCCTCGGGGCGGTTTGGCGTTACGGCTGAATATCTGGTCAATGCGGATATGTTGCAAATCAAAGTAGCGCAGGGTGCCAAGCCCGGCGAAGGCGGGCAATTGCCCGGACATAAAGTGGATGCCGTGATTGCAAAAACCCGTCACTCCACTCAGGGGGTTGGTCTGATTTCTCCGCCGCCACACCATGATATTTATTCGATTGAAGATTTGGCACAGCTGATTTTTGATTTGAAAAACGTCAATGAAGATGCCGGAATCTCGGTTAAGTTGGTCTCGGAAGTCGGTGTGGGCACGGTTGCAGCAGGTGTTGCCAAAGCACGTGCTGACCATATTACGATTTCCGGTTATGATGGTGGTACAGGGGCATCTCCCCTCACTTCGTTAAAACATGCGGGCTCTCCTTGGGAAATGGGTCTGGCGGAAACTCATCAGACGCTGGTTTTGAACGGACTTCGCTCGCGCATTGCCTTGCAGGTTGACGGCGGACTTCGTACCGGACGTGATGTCGTAATTGGAGCGCTGCTTGGGGCCGATGAATTTGGATTTTCGACGGCACCGCTGATTGCTACCGGTTGTTTGATGATGCGTAAATGTCATCTCAATACCTGCCCTGTTGGCATTGCAACACAGGATCCTGTCTTGCGACAGCGTTTCCGCGGCACCCCTGAACATGTGATCAATTATTTTTTCTTCATTGCCGAGGAAGTGCGTGAGTTGATGGCTGAATTGGGTTACCGGAAACTTGATGAAATGGTTGGTGAAAGCCAGATGCTAGAACAGGGAAGCCTGATCAATCACTGGAAAGCCAGTGGCCTTGATTTTACCGGCATGTTCTTCAAACCTGAAGCTGAAAAAAGCGAAATTTACTGGACCGAAACCCAGAATCACCCAATCTATGATATTCTGGATCGCAAGCTTGTCACGCAAGCAAAACCTGCTCTGGAAAATGGTGAAGCGGTACAGATCGAAGTTGATATTTTCAATACGGATCGCTCTGCCGGTGCGATGCTCTCGGGCAAGCTGGCTGCAAAATATGGCTATGATGGGTTACCCGATGACACCATTGCGGTAAGTCTGAAAGGCACAGCTGGTCAAAGCTTTGGCGCGTTCCTTTCCAAAGGAATTTCCTTTGACCTTCAAGGCGACGGCAATGACTATGTGGGCAAGGGATTGTCCGGCGGGCGCATTGTTATACGACCACCAGAAAATGCCACCTATAAGGCTGAAGAATCCATCATCGTTGGCAATACTGTGCTTTATGGTGCGATCTCCGGGGAATGTTATTTCCGCGGCGTTGCCGGTGAGCGTTTTGGGGTTCGTAATTCTGGTGCCGTTGCTGTTGTTGAAGGGGTTGGCGACCATGGCTGCGAATATATGACTGGCGGCGTGGTGGTTGTGCTTGGTGAAACCGGGCGTAACTTTGCAGCTGGCATGTCGGGCGGCATTGCCTATGTGCTCGATGAGGCAGGCAATTTCGCTGAACGTTGCAATATGGCCATGGTTGAACTTGAGCCGGTTCCTGAAGAGGACGATCTGCTCGAAAAACTCCATCACCATGGTGGCGATCTCGACCATAAGGGCCGGGTGGATGTTTCATCCGATATGACCCGTTTTGATGAAGAGCGCCTTAAGCAACTCATCATCTCTCATATGCATTTTACCGGCTCCACGCGGGCCAAGGAAATTTTGGATAATTGGGAAATATATCGTCCAAAATTTGCCAAGGTCATGCCGGTTGAATATCGCCGGGCTTTGCGGGAAATGGAAGAAGACAATCAAGTTCGGGCAGCCGAGTAGAAGAATTTAATAAGGGCAAATCTATGGGTAAAGTTACCGGATTTCTAGAAATCGATCGTCAAACGGCACGCTATCAACCTGCTTCCGACCGCATTCGTCATAACCGTGAATTTAGAATTCCCATGTCTGATGAGGAAGTTACCAAGCAGGCATCGCGCTGCATGGATTGCGGCATTCCCTATTGCCATGGCGATACGGGTTGTCCGGTAAACAACCAGATTCCGGACTGGAACGATCTGATTTATCAAGGGGACTGGGAAGAGGCTTCACGCAATCTCCATTCAACCAACAACTTCCCGGAGTTTACCGGCAGGATTTGTCCAGCCCCTTGCGAGGAAGCTTGTACGCTTAACCTCGAAGATGCGCCCGTCGCGATCAAAACCGTTGAACAGGCAATTGCTGACCGTTCTTACGAACTGGGCATGATCGTACCGCAACCAGCGGAACAAAAAACCGGCAAGCGGGTTGCAATCATTGGTTCAGGCGCTGCTGGAATGGCTGCCGCACAGCAATTGGCCCGCGTTGGCCATGATGTACATGTTTTTGAACGCGAAGGTCGTGCTGGGGGTTTGTTGCGCTACGGTATTCCTGATTTCAAAATGGAAAAACACTATATCGACCGACGCATTGAACAAATGGAAGGCGAAGGTGTTACCTTTCATTACGGTGTGAATATTGGCGTTAATAAAAGTGCTAAAGAACTGGTTGATGATTTCGACGCGGTTCTTCTGGCAACGGGTGCAGAAAAACCCCGCGACGCTGGTATTCCCGGCAGCGATCTTTCTGGTATATATGACGCCATGCCTTTTCTGGTTCAACACAATAGACGCGTGGGCGGAGAAACCATCCAAAGTGTCGGCTGGCCATCAGATGAAATTCTGGCAGCTGGCAAGCGCATCGTTGTGGTAGGCGGCGGCGACACCGCATCTGACTGTGTTGGCACTGCCTTCCGGCAGGGGGCTGTTCGGGTTACCCAAATGGACATTCGTCCTGAGCCGCCAGAGCGTGAAGACAAGATGATGGTCTGGCCCTATTGGGCAACAAAAATGCGCACCTCATCCTCGCAGGCAGAAGGGGCCAAGCGCGAATTCATGGCGGCAACGCTCGGATTTGTTGGCAAAAATGGGGTTCTTACTGGCGTCAAGTGCGCGCGGGTTAATGAAAAACGCGAACCGATTGAGGGCACCGAATTTATTCTAAAAGCCGATTTGGCATTCATTGCCATTGGTTTTGCCGGACCTTTGGAAGAGACATTTTTGAAAGAGCTCGCAATCGACACTACTCCAGGCAGACGTGGTGATGCGGCGATCACTGCCAATGAGACCGATTACAAAACATCGCGTGCCAAGGTTTATACCGCCGGGGATTGTCGCCGCGGACAATCTTTGATTGTCTGGGCCATTCGTGAAGGCAGACAGGCTGCCCGATCCATCGATTTTGATCTAATGGGATCAACTAATTTACCTCGATAAATTAGATCGGTTTGTTCTCACGGCGTTTCTTCCACATTCTTAGTGGCATGTCTCCGACATGACGCTCAGGCCTGCATGGCGCGGCGCATTAGCGCCGGTCGCTCTTCGCTCCCCCGCTTTTGCGGGATGGATACTAAAGAATGGAGTGAGGGATAATTACGGAAAGACAGAAGTGCGCTTAGTTGGTGCTTATCAGGATTTCTCTTATATACGGGTCCATGAGAGACGCTTTGGGGCCGATATTTTTTGCCGGTTTTTTGGACAGAGTCTTTTTCAATTCTTCGGCCTTGTTTTCTTCTGCCGCCTGAGCCTTGTCGGGTTTTGCCGGTCCCCAAGCCGCGTCAATCCTACCTGCATGAGATGTTGCCACATTGCCTCTTGAAACCAGTTCGAAACTCACGCTTCTATCTGCGCCATCAGCATTAAAAAAGCCCAGTGAGCCTTCCAATACTCTTCCGCCATCAAGTGCTGGACCTTCCAGAGAGACGATTGTGGTTCTGCCGGTTTTTGCCGGATCATATTCAGCTTTCAGAGGTTGTGTAGGTCCTGAGGGGGACGGGAGCGAAGCGATGAGCGTTCCTTCAGCCAGCTTATTGGCTTTGCGGATGGCGCTTTCAGCGTAGAAACCGAGCTTGCGCTTTCCAGCTTTGGTCATGTTTATGCCATCGGAACTGCGCAATCGAACAATTTGACCTTTAATATCCGGACCAGCGGTAATGAATTTCCCCTCAGCATTTGTGTAGCCATCCCATACGTCAACATAGGTGCCGCCAACAGCTTCGGTCTGGGTGCGGAAGATTTCATTTAACACAAGATAATCGGCATTCATTGAGCTGCTTCGAACGGGAGGGAGACCGACCCATACAAGATTTTTGGAAGCGGTAGCATTGGCAAGAGCGGCCACTCGCTTCACATATTCTTTCTTCCAGCCTTCTGTAAGCTTGTCGAATCTCCCCGTCGAAGAACGCATTTGTTGACGATCGTTCATGCCGACCAATACCACAACGCCAGCCGGTTTGATTTCATCAATTAGCGTTTTAACTTCAGTTGCCCAATTCACCACGTCTTCGCGAACAATACCCGAAAGGCCGCGCGCTTTTTCTATAAATATCACATTGGCATCTTCGGCGAATATTTGCCCTAACCCTCTTGCCAGCCCGTCGGCCATAAAGTCACCGATGACCAGAATTCTTGCAGCGCTTTCAAGTTTATCCACCTTGGGAATAATAGCGATCCGGCGATTGGCCTTTTTACGTCGTCTCACGATCCGCTGACCATCGCGACGGCGTTTTTTTCCTTGAAAGGCACTGGAATTTTTGCGTCTTTTCCTTTTGAAAAGCAGTTGAAAAAGGCTGGGGCGCTTGTTTTTCTTTCGTGCCTGCGAATATGCATTGTCGATACCGAACACGGGTACTTCCGGTGCCGCTAAACCAAGCACCGCCAATATTGCCAATATCCAAAATAAAGAACGCATCACAAAAAACCTAAAATTTCAAAGACTTAGAGCACTTTTCAGATTGTGCACTTGATCAGGAATTTATTAAATATCTCAAATGAGCCGAAAATAAGATATCGTTAACCCTAACGCCCATCGGTTCGGTGTCCTTACTTTCCACGACGCATCTTAGCCAATACAGATTTGGAAGCATAGCCGGTTACTTTCATGCCATTGGCCCGCTGAAATATCTTGATGGCTGCCCTGGAACCGGAACCGATGTTTCCGTCAATTTTGCCGTCATATAGTTTGCGCTTTTGAAGTTGGATTTGCAGTTCCTTGCGCTCGCTTTCGTTTAACGGGATATAACCTCTCGGCCAGTCTTTGGCAAAGGGGCCAGCACCTTTAATGCGCTCAGCCAGATGGCCAACTGCCAGCGCATATTTATCGGCATTGTTGTAACGCTTGAGGACATAGAAATTCTTCACCATTAAAAAGGCAGGGCCTTTTTTTCCGGCGAGTAGTTTTAGAACGGCCTTGTCACCGGAACGCGGGAATTTGGAACCTGAAGAACGCCTGACCCCCATGGCTGCAAATTTGCCGAGGGTTAGACCATTCTTGCTCACCAGCTTGTAATTGAAGCCTCTTGGCAATTTGACTTCATAGCCCCATGTCTGGCCAGTTCTCCAGCCGTTTTTCCGCAACAGATTTGCTGAAGAGGCGAGCGCGTCAGGAACCGATGTCCAGACATTGCGCCGACCGTCGCCATCAATATCTACGGCCCAAGTGCGATAGCTGGTGGGTATAAACTGAGTATGTCCCATGGCTCCTGCCCATGACCCTACCAGGCCCTTGGCGCTGACATCCCCTCGCTGAACGATTTTCAATGCGGCAATAAGTTGGGTGCGAGCAAACTTCCGCCGACGCTTATCGGCATAGGCAAGGGTTGCAAGGGAACGTGCAATTCTCCTGATACCAGTTTTCTTTTTCAGCGCCTCACCATAGGAAGACTCCATCGACCAGATGGCCAACAGGATATGACGGTCAACACCGAATTTCGGCTCGATCTTGTCCAGCCATTTCTTGTACTTGACGGCCATTTCCTTGCCGTTACGAATGGTTTTCTCAGTGATGCGCGTATCGAGATATTCCCAGACCTTGGCAACGAATTCAGGTTGATAGCGCGCGGCCTTCAGCACTTCCGGATCAGGAGATTTGATGCCGCGAAAGACTGCATTATAGGTGGATTTACTAATGCCAGATTTGGCAGCAATGGAATAAAAACCTCTGATCCATTTTTCAAACCCTGCATCGGCATGGGTGGCCTGTGGTGCCACCATCACCAAGGAAATGGCAATTAGAACACTGTACAAAAAAGGGGTTACTACCAGATATCGCCGCATTAATTTCACCACTCGATTTTCGCTAGAATGAAAAAATGACACGAATCATCCTTAGCCTGAATATATCAGTTCGCTCCAGAAAAGCGATTTTAACGTGAGTTGTGATAATTTTATGGCAGAAAAATGCTTAGCATCTTATCGGCCTTACTAAGCAAACTTTCTTAGATCATCTACTTTGCTTTCCCATGACAAAGCATTGGCGATGATACCATCGAGGTTGTCATATTTGGGTTTCCAATTCAGCCTGCTCATTAAACGATGGGCATCAGCGGTTAACGATGGAATATCGCCTTCCCTGCGCTCATCGAAGATTACTGGAAAATCATTGCCAGACACCCGTTTAACAGCGTCTAGCACCTCTAGCACAGAGTATCCTTTGGAATATCCACAATTGGCGGTGAATTTTCTGCCGCCATCACGTAGGAACCCAAGTACCGTATAGTGAGCATTGACCAGATCGGACACGTGGATAAAATCGCGAATGCAACTGCCGTCTGGCGTATCGTAGTCAGTCCCAAACACTCTCATTGAACTGCGTTTACCCAGTGCTGTTTCGCAGGCAATCTTGATCAAATGGGTCGCGCCCTCTGTCGATTGCCCGGTGCGCCCTGCCGGGTCACAACCTGCAACGTTGAAATAGCGCAACATGACGTAGCGCATGCCATGAGCATTGGCCGCATCGCGCACCATGATTTCAGTCATCAGTTTGGATGAGCCATAGGGCGACATGGGGTTGAGGATCGCGTCTTCACGGATCGGACCGACACCAAGTGGTGCGCCGTAAACGGCTGCTGTTGAAGAAAATATGAATTTTGAAACATTCATTTTTACTGCTGTGCGAATGAGCTTTAATGAACTTGCGGTGTTGTTTTCGTAATATTTGAGTGGGTTTTCGATGGATTCAGGAACCACAACAGAACCGGCAAAATGGATTATGCAATCAATATTATGGTCGCGAATTACAGATTCGACCAATTCCTCATCGCCAACATTGCCGATGACCAGCTTGACCTGCTCCGGCACTGACCAGCGAAATCCGGTAGTTAAATTATCAAGTACAACAATGTCTTCGTTGTGGTCCAGCAGTTCCCAAACCATGTGGGAGCCTATGTATCCCGCACCACCTGTCACTAATACCGTCATCTTGATGTCTCACTCTATGCACAATTATAATTTTGTCGCACAAACTTTGAAAATCGCTTTCCACTTTTTCGTATGTGCGTCTAAATATCAGGCTAACATCAAAACCTTAGGATTAAATAAACGGTTATTATGCAACTAATGGGCAGTCATTTTCGATAATGTGAGCAGGTATTTCAATGTCCGAACAAAAGCCAATAAAAAAAGCCGTTTTCCCCGTAGCGGGCCTTGGAACCCGTTTCCTCCCGGCCACAAAAGCGGTTCCCAAAGAAATGTTAACCGTGCTCGACAAACCCGTTATTCAATATGCGGTGGATGAGGCTCGCGCAGCGGGTATTGAGCATTTTGTCTTCGTTACCGGACGTAATAAGGGGGTGATTGAAGATCATTTCGATATTCAATACGAGCTGCAAAAAACTCTGGAAGAACGCAACAAAGATATAGCGATCGAAATTCTGGATAGTTCACAACTGAAAGCTGGTCAGGCAAGTTTTACCCGTCAACAATCGCCGCTTGGCCTTGGTCATGCGGTTTGGTGTGCACGCGATATTGTTGGGGACGAACCATTTGCGCTGTTTCTGCCGGATATGGTGATGCAGGACGAACGAGGCTGCATGAGCCGTATGGTCGACCTTTATTCGCGCACCGGCGGTAATATCATTGCGACGGAAGAAGTTGCGTGGGAAGAGACCCACAAATACGGTGTCGTTGAAATGGGTGATAATGTGGAAGGCGGGTTTGAGGTAACGGGCATGGTTGAAAAACCGGCACCAGGCACAGCGCCTTCCAACCTCTTCATCAATGGACGTTACATTTTGCAACCTGAAATTTTTGATATTCTTGAGAATCAGGCCACGGGTGCTGGCGGCGAAATTCAACTTACGGACGCCATGATTACTTTGGCAAAACAACAGAATTTTTATGGTTTCACCTTCACTGGACGCACGTTTGATTGCGGTTCCAAGGAAGGATTTATCATGGCAAATATTGCATTTTCTCTTTGGCGTAAAGATATGGCCGAGCATATTCGCCCGGAGATCGAGCGGCTGATGCGTGAAATTAAACCAGTTGATTAGAGCCTAGCGCTGTAGCACCACGCCTAATGTTGCCGTGGTCTCATCGTAATCATTGGTGCCGCTGCTACCTTCGAAAATTGTGTGGCCCAGATTGGCAGATACCGCCATATAACGGTTCATCCAATATTGGGCGCCCGCACCAAATGTGTAAGTTGCATCGGTGGTGCCCGATTGCTCATCATAGTCGAAATTGAAGGTTGCATCGAGATTCAGGGATAGGCGCTCAGTTGCCCTGCGGGTAATGTCGAGGCCGCCACTATATACGATTGAGCCGCTATTACCTGCGGTTGTGGAACCATTTAGGGTTGTGGCCGCGTTCAAAACTACAGTGGTTTCGCGTGAAGGCGACCAGTTGAGTGTTCCGTTAAGAGTGTAGCCCGTAAGGTCTTCGAGGCTATCAGTATCATAGTTTTCCAATGCATAGCCGGCAGCGATTTCCCCGGTTAATTTTTCGCCAAAATCGAACCCAATGCCTGTGCGCATATCATATATGCTGGCATCCCTGCGATCACCATTACGATCAACTTCCAGATCATACCGACTTGCAGCAGCACCTAATTGGATGAAAGGCTTGATTACTGCGCCATTGTCATATTCAGCGCGTGCCACCAGGCCATAGCGGGTATTATCCCGGTCATTCTGGTTGAGCGCGCCGCCTGTGATTGTGGCATCATCATAAGTCGTACGCGTTACGACACCTCGTAAAAGGAAATTTAACTTACGATCGTTTCGTGCAAGTTCCGCACTGCCATCAAATGTATGTACGCCCGGTCGGGCCGTTACATTTGACCCCAAATTATTACTTGTGAGGCTTTCTGTAGCAAAGTTGTAGGTGGCACCCAATGTGGAAGTATAACCATCAATCAGATCCAGCCGAAGGCTTGCCCGTAGATCGGCTGTTGGACGGTTCGTTTGATCGTCCTGAAAAAACTTACGATATCCGGCATCAGCGTTCAGCGTCAGTTGGTGGCGGTTCCAGTCACTTTGCAAATCAAACGAGAAATTTGTTTGGGAAAAATATCCGCTTGTTGCTGTGGGGGCCTGCGCAATGTTGGAGCTAACCCCGAGAGATTGCTCCAAGGTAAGGTTTGCAATCGATGAACCCATCCTAAACCCAATCGGGGCAAATGGATCATCCGAATCGCCATTTATCGTGCGCTGTTGATCGGCAGATACAGCTACATTCTGGCGGGCGGCAATTGGATCGTCACTATGAACAGATGAGATCGCCGGCAGGGGAGCCTGTCTGGGGTTTAGTTTGATTGGTTGTTCTGGTCGAGGTGTCGGACTTCGGGGCCTTCGAACTGTATTAGTCGTAGTTCTACCGGGGGTGGTGTTGTCGACCGTGCCACGGTCGTTGATATCTGCATTTGCCAGAATATCGTTGCTTGTGCCCCGTATCAATAACCTGTTGTCGAGAGATTGTGCATATACAACTGTGCCGAGTGCGCACAGGCTCACGCTCGCCAGCATGGTGCAGGCGGCAGACCGGGTTAATAACCTCAGGCGTGATCTGTTTTTTAGCTTCATTAAAACCTGACACATTCGGCGCTTAAATACTTTATGAACCGTAAACAATTGTGGTTAACGAATGGTTTCAATCGCATGAAGCGAACTATTAGAATAATGATTTTTAGCGCATTACTTTTTGGGCAAAACCCTGTAAATTTAAAGCCAGCAAACAGCAAAATAACTCGGATATATTGATGGAAAATCCTGAAAGCGTGCAATCGGCGCTGCGTACCTTAAAAACTGAAACTCAGGGGCTGATAGCGCTAAGGGAAGCTATTGAAGGGCCGCTATCTCAGAGGTTCGCCGAAGCGGTGGATACATTGCGCAAAACCAAGGGCCGTTTGATTGTCACCGGTGTTGGTAAAAACAGCCATATTGGCGGCAAAATGGCTGCGACTTTTGCTTCAACCGGCACACCTGCTCATTTCGTCCATTCGGCGGAGGCCAATCATGGCGATTTGGGAATGATCACTAGCGATGATGTGATTTTAGGGCTGTCATGGTCTGGCGAAACCAAAGAACTTACCGGCATTTTGGCCTATTCACGGCGCTTCTCCATTCCCCTGATTGCCATCACCTATAACAAACAATCTGCCCTCGGCAAGGTAGCGGATATTTGTCTGGCATTGCCCCGCGAAGAAGAAGCTTGCCCTCACGGACTGGCACCTACTACCTCATCCATAATGATGTTGGCCATTGGGGACGCTCTGGCGGTATCACTATTGGAAGCACGCGGATTTTCTGCTTCCGATTTCGGCATCTACCATCCGGGTGGTTCGTTAGGTGCGAGCCTGACTTATGTTTCTGAAATCATGCATTCAGGTGATGAACTGCCACAAGTCTCCATCGATACGCCCATGCCCGACGCTATATTGGAAATCACCGAGAAAAACTTTGGATGTGTCGGGATTGTTGACGCTGCCGGGCTTTTGGCAGGCATTATCACGGATGGAGATTTGCGTCGTAAATTCAGCAATTCCATGCTGTCGCAAAATGCCGGGGCTATCATGACGCCTGACCCAATGACGGTTGCTCCCGATACCCTAGCCAGTAGTGCCATGGCGCTTTTGAATGAAAAAAAGCGCAGTGCGTTGATTGTTACCGAAAACAGCAAACCAATCGGGATCATTCACTTGCATGATTTACTGCGTATCGGCCTTGGATAGAGAGTAGCTTGTTTGTTCTCTCACGGGCGTATCCAAGCTTTGCTTGAGCCCTCCGTATGGGCGGCGCAGCTAGCGCCGGGTGGCTCTTCGCCACCTAGGGCACTTTTTGTGATATTTGAATCGCACAAGGTGCCTATCGGTTTGTTTTAGCGCACAATTTATCTGAAAACCGGTTACCACTTTTCGGATTGTGCTCTAGAAATTTATCCGTCGGTTAACAACTAACCGTCGGCCTCAACCGATAAAATACCGTCATCATATGCAACAATACTAACCTTGCTACCTTTTTCCAGATCGGGGCCACTGACACGCCAAATGGTGTCGCCGATTTTTGCCCGGCCACGACCTCCGGAAATGGCGTCCGTCAAAACCACCGTGCGGCCGATCAACTGGGTTCCGCGATTGTTGAGGTTGGGGTTTTCACTTTCATCCCAGCCTTTGCTTTGCATGATTTTACGACCGACCACAGCTGAGGTGATTGAGAGCGCAACAAATACCAGCACCTGCACTTGCCATGCCCAGAACGAAACATCTGGACCAAGGGCCAATGTGGCTGTGCCAACAACCATTGCCGACAGGCCAAACCAGAGGAAGAATGTTCCCGGCGCCATGATTTCCATGCCGAGCAATATCAAACCCAGTATCCACCAGCTCCAACCGCCCAATTCCTGTACCAAGGATAGTATCATGCTTAGACTCCCCTAATTATTTCTGGCTTAATCGTTTCTGGTTCTATTGATGGTTGGCGTGGTTGTTGGACGAGAGTCGCCGCCCCCACCCTTGCCAAATATTTCTTTAGAAATTTCGCCAATGCCACCCAAGGTGCCCATCAACGCTGTTGCATCTAATGGCATCATTAATATTTTTTGGTTTTTTGCAGTGCCAATTGCCTGAAGCGCATCGGTATATTTTTGCGCTATGAAATAGTTGATGGCCTGATTATCACCCTCGGCAATCGCCTTGGAAACCATGGTGGTGGCGGCGGCTTCCGCCTGAGCCAATCGCTCGCGGGCCTCGGCCTGACGGAACGCCGCTTCTTTTTCGCCCTCGGCGTATAGAATTTGCGATTGCTTGGTGCCTTCTGCTTTGAGGATTTCAGCCTGGCGAACGCCATCAGCTTCCAGAATGGCGGCACGCTTGTCGCGCTCGGCCTTCATTTGCCTGCCCATAGAATCCACGATATCTTGTGGTGGATTGATGTCCTTGATTTCGATACGAGTAATTTTGATGCCCCATGGCGCAACCGCTTCATCAACAACCCGCAACAAGCGTTCATTGATTTCATCGCGTTTGAATAACAATTCATCAAGAGTCATAGATCCCATCACCGTACGGATATTGGTCATGGTCAAATTAAGAATTGCAACCTCCCGGTCACTCACCTCATAGGCAGCTTTCGCCGCGTCCATGATTTGAAAAAAAGCGACACCATCGGCAGCAATGGATGCATTATCCTTGGTGATGACTTCCTGCATGGGAACGTTCAGCACCTGCTCCATCATGTTCAACTTGTTACCGACACGGTCAACAAATGGCACAATCAAATTCAGGCCGGGACGCAATGTTCTGGTATATCGCCCAAATCGCTCAACCGTAAAATTATACCCCTGCCGGACCTGTTTGACGCCCGCAAAAAGCACAAGAATTACCAGTAAAACCGTACCACCAACAAAAAGATCTAAACCGTAAATATCCATAAATTTTTCTCCCCGAAATAAAGGCCCAGTGACTACAGATATAGGTATTATTGCTGTATTTTCAATGTATTCAGCACGAAACTCACAGGAATTAGTAGGATGTTATGCCCAGCCACCAAGCTCCCTGCGGATAATTTCTTCAAATATTTTTATTCCTTCCGCACTGTCATTGAGGCAGGGAATATGACTAAAATTTTTACCGCCGGCAGCATGAAATATCTCTTGTCCCTCAACTGCAATTTCTTCCAGAGTTTCCAGACAATCGCAAACGAAACCTGGATTAAGTACAGCCAAATTCCTGATGCCCTCACCCGCCAGTTTCTCAATGGTTTTATCCGTATAAGGTTGTAGCCATTGTTCCGGCCCAAAACGCGATTGATAGCAAAGCATCAAATAATCTTTTGAAACCCCGAGCCGCTCGCACAATAAATGGTGAGTTTCCTCACACTGTTGTGGATATGGATCACCTTTTTCCGCATATCCCAAAGGAATGCCATGGAAAGAAGCGATGATTTTTTCCGGTTTGAAATCGAGAGATTTCAGATGGTTTTCAATCGAAGTCGCCAACCCATCAATATAGGAAGGTTCAGCTGGATAAGCAGGCACGGTTCGAAGCGCCGGCATCCAGCGCATTTTTTCCAGAGCTTCGAAGGTTTTATCGTTCACCGTGGCTGTGGTCGCAGCGCTATATTGAGGGTAAAGTGGAAAAACGACGATGCGGTCACATCCTTGTTCACGCAAAATATCAAGACGGGATGCGATGGAGGGGTTGCCGTATCTCATGCCCCAATCAACCACCACATTCTTCAAATCCGATAGACGTTCGCTCAATTGCTCGCTTTGGGAGCGAGAAAAAGTGCGAAGTGGAGATTCATCTTTTTCCCTGTTCCAGATTGCCGCATAGAGGGCACCAGATTTTTTTGGCCGTACATTTAGGACGATGCCATAAAGGATAGGAAACCAGACTGCCCGTGGCCACTCGATCACGCGTTTATCGGATAAAAACTCTGCCAAGTATCTGCGCATGCTCTTCTTGTCATAACCATCGGGTGTACCAAGATTGACGAGTAATACACCAACTTTTTGTGAAGGTTTTGATTTAGTATTTAGTCGGGCCAAAGCATGCTGCCTATTAGAAAGATTCCAAATAGAATTAGGTCATCTCACCCCAACAAGCAACGCTTTGGAGGCAATAAGGGTCAGCGTCGCACAATAGAATGTGCCGTATGGTCTCATTCGAAAAACTATCCATTGATAGTCAGGTAAAATTGGGTTAACGATTTTGCAAGAGTGGGCAGAAGTTTTTCGGCAACGACCGATATTTTGGGAATTTAATTGCATGGACTATCAGAAGACAGGCACTAACTCTGGCAAACTTTCAACGCCAGTTCGTGATTTAGCTAGAGCACTTATTCCCTACCGCACACCCAATCAATTACGAAGCGTCATCGAAGTGGCAATAACAGCCATTCCGTTTTTCGTCATGTGGGCGATTTGCTGGTGGGCATATTCAATCAGCTATTGGTTATGCCTTGCACTTTGTATCCCTACTGGTGCTTTTCTTGTACGATTATTTTTGATCCAACATGATTGTGGTCACGGAGCGTTTTTCCGCAACCGCCAGCTCAATGACTGGATCGGCCGCATCCTGGGCATATTCACAATGACTCCTTATCACGTGTGGAAGCGCAGCCATGCGCTACATCACGCGGGTTCCGGCAATCTGGACAAGCGCGGCATTGGTGACATTTCCACATTGACCGTTAAGGAATATATGGCTCGGGGTTTGTGGGGACGGGTGACATATCGTGCCTACCGTAATCCGATTACCTTGTTTGTCATCGGGCCAGCCTATCAGTTCCTGCTGCGCAACCGACTACCACAACAATATGACGGTAACAGCCGCGAGTACTGGATCTCCACCATGGGAACCAATGCAATGATTGCGCTGGTTGCAGGCGTGATGATGTATTTTGCGGGATTTGGTGAATTTTTGGCGATCCAGATTCCGATTACTCTGGTTGCTTCCTCTATCGGTGTCTGGCTGTTTTATGTGCAGCATCAGTTTGAAACAACAGAGTGGGACTATAGCGAAAACTGGGAAGTACAGGACGCGGCATTCCACGGCAGCTCGCATTATGACTTGCCTGCAATACTGCGCTGGGCCTCAGCCAATATCGGTGTTCACCACGTGCATCACCTAAACAGTAAAATTCCGTTTTATCGTTTGCCGCAGGTATTAAAAGACCTTCCGGAACTTACTGAAATTAGACGTCTGACTTTGTTGGAAAGCTTCCGTTGCGTGAAACTTCACCTTTGGGATGAGAACACCAGAAGACTGGTGACCTTCGCCGAAGCTCGCACTATAGCTTAGTTTGCACTCACGACAATTTAGAACTCACGGCGTATCCTCTCTTTTTTGATGCATGTCTCCGACATGACGCGTTCGGGCCTGCGTAAGCGCGGCGCATTAACGCCGGTCGCTCTTCGCTCCCGCCTGTGGCGTGGTGGATACGGTGAGCATTGGCAAGGGAATTTTCCTGCCAGAGCGGAAAATATCTGACGGCATTCTAGCTTGTGACGTCTATTATGCCGCCTTCGCCTATTTCGCTGCCAAAAGCTAGTTGAGTGCCTTGTTTATTCCAGTTCAGGCTGGTGATTTCACCCTTGCCTTCGCTACGCAGCGGCACTTCCTGACCATCTTCTATCTTCACGATCAATATCATGCCGTTGGAATATCCAATTACGATGGCTTCTTCGGTTGGATGGCATGCAACGCAGGTTACCTGCAGTTTGCCCATGGAGCCAAGCTCTTTGGGGGCCTTTCCCATGGGGCCGTCTTTGCCGGTGAACGGCCAGACGATTGCGGCAGGTGCACCTGAAGTTGCGAGCCACTTTCCTTTTGGCGACCAGGAGGTGGATTTCACCTTTGACGGATAACCTTGCATCTGCATGTGGCGGGCGTCCTTTAGCCGCCAGCCGTGCAATGCATTCTCCTGCATATTGGAAACCACATACTTTCCATCGGGCGAGAAACACACGTCGGTGTGTGCACCTTTCCATTCGAGAAATTGGATCGAGCCACTTGAAGTCACCCAGTGTAGTTCCACCCCATCATAGCGAGCTAGCGCCAAACGCATCCCTTTTGGTGCGAAGGCCAGACCCTCAATGGTGCGTTCGAGGTTGATTTCAGACGTGACCTTATCGCCAATAATGATGCCAGCGTTGCGCCCGGATGCAAAAGCCACGGCACCATTTGGGCCTGCTGCAATCTGGTCTATCCATTTACCTGAGAGGTCGACCAGCACGGTTGAAACACCGTCGGAATTTGTGCGACAAACCCTACCATCTTCACCGCCCGTCAGCAGAGCGTCACCGCTTTGAACCAGTGTTGCACATAGCAATCCATCATGGACGGTAAGAATAGTTTGTCCTCCTTCGACGCGGACAATATCGCCTTCAGCTGTGGCGAACATTGGAACTCCTCCGACAAAGCCTGCCCATTCCACATAGGCACCATCATCGAGTTCAACATTTGCAATGGTCACCATCAGGCGGCACACGCTGCAAAGCTGCGTTTGAGCTTTTCATGGTCGAGATTTCGTCCAATGAAAACCAGTCTGCTTTCTCGCTCTTCGTCCTTTCCCCATTCACGCTGGCTATCACCTTCGAGGATCATATGAATTCCCTGCACCACGAAACGATCAGGATCGTCCTTGAAGGAGACAATGCCCTTCAGGCGCAATATATCAGGCCCGTCTGTCTGGGTTACCTTTTCAATCCATGGCAGAAACTTCTTCGGATCGAGATCGCCTCCACGAAGCGAAACCGTACCAATGGTCGTGTCGTGAATATTGCCGTCAAGCCCGGCATGACCGTGGTGATGGTCGTGATCATGATCATGGTGATCGTGTTCAACGTCGCGATGCTCCAGAAATTGCGGATCGCTTTCCATTACTCGCTCCAGATCAAACGCACCGCGATCAAGAACTTTCGTGAGATCAACATCGGAGCGGTTGGTATGATGCAATTCAGCTCGCGGGTTGAGGGTACGGATGGTGGCTTCTACTTTGACCAGTTCCTCTTCATCCACCAAATCGGTTTTATTGAGCAGGATCACATCGGCGAAGGCTATCTGGTCTTCCGCTTCCGGGCTGTCGCCCAGCGAGAGCAGAAAATGTTTTGCATCAACCAGAGCGATCACCGCATCAAGTTTTGCTTTGCTGCGCACATCTTCATCCATGAAAAACGTTTGGGCGACTGGGGCCGGATCAGCCAAGCCTGTTGTCTCGACGACGATGGCATCAAAGCGTCCTTTGCGGCGCATTAATTTTTGTACAACGCGGATCAAATCTCCGCGCACGGTGCAGCAGATGCAACCATTATTCATCTCGTAGATTTCTTCATCAGATTCGACGATCAAATCATTATCGATGCCGATTTCGCCGAACTCATTGACGATCACAGCATATTTCTTACCATGCTCCTCAGACAAGATACGGTTGAGTAATGTCGTCTTTCCCGCGCCTAAATAGCCGGTCAACACGGTTACTGGAATTTTTTCTTCTGCCTTATCCATGGGAATTCCTTATGAATATTTCTTATTTAGAAATAGGTTTTGACTGCAGTTTTTTCAAATCAAATTCGTCGACTTCTTCAAAGAATTTTACAAGCCCCAAAAGGGCATCTTCAAGTAAGTCTTCGCCTTTTTCAGATGTTGCTGCGGAAGAATTTCCCACGACACCGACAAGGTTTAGATCCTGCATTTTCCAGCCAAACGCGTGAGGGCCATATGCACGCAAATGTTCGTTGCGACTTGCAAGTTCTCCCTGCAAGCTGGCGTGATCGCCTGCTGTATCCATATCGACCAAATGAGGCGTAAGTGCCAACATGACGGAGGTTTCAATATCGCCGCCATGAATACCCATTGCTTTTTCTTCTTCGCCGACCACTTCCGCTGGCACACCAAATCGCGTCCAGCTTGTATAGGCACAAAACATATCGAAGCGGCAACGCAACTCCGTTGCAACAATCGTCATCAAGGGAGAATTCCCCCCATGGGCATTGAGCAAAACCAGCTTGCGAATACCGTATGAATGAAGCATTTCGCCAAAGGAAATCCAGCGTTTCAATGCGTCTTCATAACTCAAGGTTTTGCTCGAAGGATAATCAGAATGTTCAGGCGAATAGCCAATTTCCTCAACGGCAAGAAATGTAACCGGGAGTTCGCCTTCCAGCATCGGTTTCAAACGATCGCATATGCCTTGTGCGATGATGGTATCCGTTTCAACGGGCAAATGCGGGCCGTGCTGTTCAGTGGCGCCCAGAGGCAGAACGGCGATCCAGTTTGACGTATCGGAAGCACTGATTTCTGCTTCGCTCATTTGACGCCAGTCGGATTTCGGCAACATCACAATGCCTCCTCAAACAAGGCTTTTGCAGCGGCCCCGTGTGCCCGGCGAAGTTCTTTGATATCACACCCCACAGGCAGGCCTTCTTCCACCGTCCATTTACCAGCAATCATTACCCGGTCAGCGGCGTGCGCTCCGCATAATACCAATGCTGCGATTGGATCACCTGCCCCTGAAAAACGCAATTCATCCAAGGTGAAGAGCGCGAGGTCAGCCTGTTTGCCGACGGCAATTTTACCAATATCGTCACGGCCCAAGCAGCGGGCGGAACCTTCGCTTGCCCAGCGCAAGGCATCTAGATGAGTAACGCCAGCTGCACCATATCTTAGCCGGTTGATCATCAGGGCATGACGAACCCCTTCCATCAAATTAGAATTGTCATTGGATGCGGAACCATCGACCCCAAGACCCACCGGGCAGCCAGCCTTTTCCAACTCCAAAGTTCGACACTGACCGGAAGCAAGCACCATGTTGGAGGTAGGGCAATGGCATACGCCGACACCGTGAGCACCGAGGCGTTGGATCTCGCTATCATTGAAATGGATACCGTGGGCGAGCCATGTATTGGCGCTGAGCCAACCGTTTTCTTCCAGATAATCCACTGGACGGCAGTTAAACTTTTCAATGCAATAGGCATCCTCGTCATGGGTTTCGCCCAAGTGGGTATGAAGGCGGCAATTGCATTTCTTTGCGAGCTCTGCTGATGATCTCATTAATTCCGTGGTGACAGAAAAAGGAGAACAGGGAGCCAGTGCAACTTGCGTCATCGCTCCATCGGATTGATCATGATAGAGCGAGATCACCCGTTCACAATCAGCCAGAATATCATCTGTATCCTGAACCACACTATCAGGTGGCAGGCCGCCATCTTTTTCAGACAAATCCATCGAACCGCGGTTAAGCGTGATGCGCATTCCTAATTTTTGTGCTTCCTCAGCCTGAATATCCATCGCATCTTCAATGCCCGATGGATAAAGATAATGGTGATCGGACGCAGTGGTGCAACCCGACAGCATTAATTCGGTCAAAGCAAGTCGCGTTGCCAGACGGAAACTATCGCGGTTTACTGCCTTGGCCCAAACCGGGTAAAGCGCTGTTAGCCAGCCAAACAATTCTTTATTAATCGCATCTGGATGTGCCCTTGTGAGGGTCTGATAGAAATGATGATGGGTGTTGATCAAACCCGGCAGGACCACATGGTTAGAGCAATCAAACGTCTGTGTGACTGCGCTTTCGGGCATTTTTCCAGCTGGCACCAGCTCGATAATTCTGCTGCCTTCAATCACCAATCCACCACCGGCATTACCTTCAAGGATCGCCAACGGGTTCTTCAACCAAATTCTGTTTTCGCTTTGCATCATTCGCCCAATAAGAGGTGCAAGGGGCTGCTTGTCAATCGGCAAGTTTCGCGAATTACGTGCTCCAGCGGGGCAGTCAATTCACTTTTTTGTTTGCCAGTTGATCAAATTATGTTTCACTCAGGCAAAATGAGGGGAAAACCCCGGGGAGAATTCATACTATGTCGAAGGGCGAGGAACTGATTGAGGCGTTGATACATGCCGCCCGTCTGTGCCGGACACTACGTTCGGAACTTCTATTAAAGCACGGACTTTATGCAGGACAAGATACATTGTTACGCTGCCTTGATGAGGAAGATGGGCGTTCGATGGGGACCCTGGCATTAAACCTTAAAGTACGCCCACCAACGATTACAAAAATGGTTACCCGTATGTCTGCGCAAGGTTTTATCGAACGCAGAACCTCCCCCACTGACAGCCGCCAATCCCATGTGTTCATCACCGAAAAAGGCGCGAAAGCGATAAAGAAAATTGACAAGGCGTGGCGAAAAACTGAAAAAACATCCTTGTTCAAAGTGGGAAAAAAGCGCAAAAAAGAACTCACTAAATCTTTTCAGAAGATAACGGAAAATATCCAGAACCACCAATCTGGCAATGCCAATCTATAAGTTTGAAGGCTTTCCCATTGAAAGAAAAAGTTACCCTTTCGACCATTGCCGAACATTTGGGTGTTTCAACAGCGACCGTTTCCCTTGCGCTTCGAGACAGTTCGCTGGTAGCCGGAGCTACGCGGGATAAAATCAAGGTGACTGCCGCCGAGCTTGGCTATATTTATGATCGCCGTGCAGCCAGCCTGCGCACCTCGCGCTCAGGCATTATCGGCGTGTTGATGCATGATATCGTTAATCCGTTTTTTGCAGAAATTCTTATTGCGATTGAAGACGAATTGGAAGCAAGCCGGCGTATTTTCTTACTTTGCAACCACCGGGACAATTTGAATACCCAGACCAACTTCATAGATACGTTGTTGCAGTTTGGTGCTGATGGGGTAATTGTTTCACCAGCGATTGGCACCACGCTTTCGGACATTGAGAAAATTGAAAATAACGGTCTGCCGGTTGTTCTTGTGGCGCGTGATATTCCCGATGCAACGGTGCCGGTATTTCGCGGCAATGATAAAAAAGGCATCCAGATTGCCACACAACATTTGATTGATCTTGGACACCGGGAAATCGCGTTCGTTGGCGGGCGCCGGGAAACATCCACCGGACGTGATCGCCGGGATGGTTATTTGGCGGCTCTGCATGAAGCTGGAATTGAACCTAATCCATCGCTGCAAACCGGTTCGCAATCAACCAGGCAAGATGGATATGACTGTGTTCGAGCATTGTTTGAATCCGGTCAGAATCCGACAGGTATTGTCTGCTTCAACGACCTTCTGGCCTTCGGTGTGATGAATGGACTTCGCTCCATCGGTAAAGAACCGGGCGTTGATGTATCGGTCACCGGATACGATAATATCGCCGAAGCGGAAATTTTTTCACCTGCACTCACAACCGTATGGAATGGCCAACAAGAAGTGGGCAAACTCGCCGCGCGCGCTATGGTAGAGATATTGCAGGGAAACCGACCCAGCAAGAACCATGTTTATTTCGAGCCGAAATTTGTAAATCGCAACAGTACTCGCCGGGTTAAATAGAAGCTATTGTAAACGGACGATTTATGTTTACGTTCGTAAATCATTGTAATCACCACGCCACATTATGTGGAATTTGCAATGACCGTAACTTCTGCACTTGCTATTACCTTTGCCATGCCAGCATCGCAGTTGCTTTGCGTTAAGTGGCTATAGGCAGAAACTTTCCCTCACCAACGGTTGTTTCAAGGTGATCCACAACGACCGCCAGTTTTTCGTCAATCAGGTGCAGATACTCCTTCCAGTCATCCACATGGCTGAGATCATCCTTACCGTCTGAAATTCCTCGCAGGGCAACCATCGGCACTTCAAAATACTGGCACGCCCTCAAAACCGCGAAGCTTTCCATGTCCACCATATCAGCATCGATTTGCTCATAGGCATCGCCTGAGATGATGTTGGCACCTGTCGAGAGACGTGCAGACGGCACGCCCGGCAATTGCAATGCGAGATCGACTTTAGCCGGAAGATTGAGGAAAGGGGTGCACCCCTTTTCGAAGCCGAGAGGAGATGCATCCATGTCCCTGTATGAAAGCGAGCATGCCTGATAGATTTTTACTTGCTCCAACGTGCGTGAACCGGCAGACCCCAACGATACCACCAAATCCGGAGAACCGTTCTTGCCGCGCAGTTGAGATAATGCATCGCTTAAAACCATCGCTGCCTCTATCGGGCCAACCCCTGTCATCAACGGGCGAAAGCGCTTTTGAAGGTGATGGCCATACTCCGCATCCGCAGCCATGACATAGAGTATCTTTTTATCGTCTATTTTCTTGATTTTGAATGCCATACCTTTGCTGCCCCTGATAAGATGCTATAGAGTTTTCTCAAAAGAACAGACATGGTCTGCCAAATCAACAAGCAAGGTAAATACATGCTCCACACCGTCTCGAATTTTGACCGTATTGGCGAAGAAAACGCATTCTCTGTGTTGGCACGGGCCAACCATCTGGCTGATAGTGGCATGGATGTGATCAATTTGGGGATTGGCCAACCGGATTTCAAAACGCCGGAACATATCGTTGAAGCCGCGATCAAAGCGTTGAGAGATGGCCATCATGGCTATACCCCTGCCAACGGAATTTTGCCTTTGCGTGAAGCGGTTACGCGACGCACGCTGACCACTACCGGGGTTGAGATTTCACCTGAAAATGTGATGATCGTGCCGGGAGGCAAGGTCACTATGTTTCTCGCAATTTTGATGTTTGGCGAACCCGGCAAAGAAATCCTTTATCCCGACCCGGGCTTTCCGATCTATCGCTCGATGATTGAATATACAGGTGCGACACCTGTGCCAATTCCCATGCGAGAAGAAAATGATTTTGCGTTTTCGGGCGAAGAAACCCTTTCTCTAATCAACGAGAATACCAGCCTTATCATTTTGAATTCTCCTGCCAATCCGACCGGCGGCGTTACCCCTCGAGCCGATATTGAAGTGCTTGTTGCAGGCCTTGAAAAATGGCCTGATGCGGCAATCATGTCGGACGAGATTTACGAGGTGATGACCTATGATGGCGCAGAGCATGTATCCATGCTGGAATTTGAACAATTGCGTGATCGCTTGATTATTCTCAATGGCTGGTCGAAAACATGGGCTATGACAGGTTGGCGATTGGGCTGGTCGATCTGGCCTGAGGCGCTTTATGACAAGGCTAGAAAACTGGCGGTTAATGCTTGGTCCTGCGTCAACGCACCGGCACAATATGCTGGTATAGCGGCCATTGATGGGCCGCAGGATGCCGTGGTTGAAATGATGGAAGCCTTCGATTTTCGCCGTAAGTTGGTAGTGGATAGAATGAACGCCATCGAAGGTATTTCCTGCCGCACGCCAAAAGGTGCGTTCTATGCGTTTCCAAATATCAAGGACACAGGCTGGAAAGCCAAGGCACTGGCATCCGAATTATTGGAGAAGAAAGGCGTCGCCACCATTGGCGGGCCAGACTTTGGCATTTTGGGCGAGGGCTATATTCGTCTTTCTTATGCCAACTCTGCAGAGAATATCGAGAAGGCCATCGAACGTATCAGTGATTTTCTGGCCAAATAACGTAACATATTAAGGAGACATTTTATGATACACGAACTCCGTATCTATCGAGCATCACCGGGCCGTTTGCCTGACCTACTCAACCGTTTCGATACGATTACGCTCAAAATATGGGAACGCATGGGTATTCGGCAGGCTGGTTTTTGGACAGTTGCCATTGGCGACAATAATCAGGACCTTTATTATCTGCTCGAATGGAAATCTCTGGCTGAACGAGAAAAACTTTGGACTGCCTTTATGACTGATCCGGAATGGCAAGAGAAGAAGGCCAAGACCGAAGAAAGTGGCCCTCTGATCGAATATTTTTCCAATTCAATCCTTCAACCAACTGCATTTTCAGCGGTGAAATAGATGTCTTTTGATGTGTGGGTAGCATTCGTTGCAGCAAGTGCCATTCTTACGCTAATCCCTGGCCCTTGCGTATTGTTGCTTATCGGGCAATCGCTGTCGCGGGGAATTAAGCCCGCTTTTTCAAGCATTATTGGCGTATTGATCGGCGATATTTTGTTGATTATTCTGTCGCTGCTGGGTGTAGGCGCGATATTGGCTGCGTCTGCTGCACTGTTTCAACTGGTGAAGTGGGCAGGTGTTTTTTATATGGCCTATCTCGGCATTTGCCAGATTGTGGATGCTAGACGGGGGGCAAAGCCTGTCTCAAAACAAAACCACCCAGCCTTCATGTTCGGCAGCCTTCGTGCTGGATTTTTTTCTGCCGTGCTTAACCCCAAAGGGGTTATGTTCTACATGGCATTCCTGTCGCAATTCGTGAATCCGAATGGTAATATGGTGCTGCAAATTTCTATATTATCAATCACTTCAACCATTGTTGTCGGCGTCATTCTGGCTGCTTATGTGATGATGGCTAATCGAGCACGAGTGGCTTTCCAAAGTGAAAAAACACGCAAAAAAATTGGATATGCCGGTGGAGGGTTTCTCATTGGCGGCAGCGTATTGATGGCAACTACTCGCTAAATGTTTAAGCGAAAAATCCGTTTTTACTGAGTGCTACTGTTTTCAGGATTGCGAAGCAATCGATGCCTTCCTGCAAGTCCATTTGCACTCTCGCCTTGTCGGTGATGATGGCCTTTAAGTGTTGTTTGCCGATTGCCAGAACCACGAGATATGCTCCTCCGTCAACCGGACTAATTGATTTAACCGTTCCGGCGAGGCAATTCTGGGCACTTATTTTTTCCGGTACGCTTCGCGCCAAAATCACCTCATTCGGGTTAATGCTGATGCGAATTTTTTTACCCACCGGCGCGTTGGCTCTTGCGAGATACATGCGCTGACCTTCAACGTCAATCAGGTCGAGACCGTATTGAGCGTCATAGTCATCAATCGTACCGGTGAGCACACCGATATCGGTAAATCCCGTACTGGCGAAAACCTGTTCGACACTACCATAAGTCTCCACACGGCCGTCTTTCAGCACAACCACATGATCGGCGAGGCGAATGACCTCGCGGGTTGAGTGACTGACGTAAATCATTGGCAGGCCAAGTTCATCGCGTACGGTTTCCAGAAATGGAAATATCTCGGCCTTGCGTCCTTCATCCAGTGCCGAGAAGGGTTCGTCCAAAAGCAGAATTTCGGGCGAGGAAAGCAAAGCACGACCAATGGCGACGCGCTGTTTTTCACCACCGGAAAGGCGTTCAGGGAAACGCTTCAACAAGTTTTCGATGGCGAGCATTTTTACTATCTCATCGAATTCAAATCTCGGATTTCGCCGCACTGCCCATTTAGAAAAAGTTAGATTGTGCTCCACATTGAGGTGGGGGAACAAGCCCGACTCCTGAAATACATATCCAATATTACGCTGGGCTGGCTTCAGGTTTTTTCCGGCTTTCGCGTCAAAAAGAATTTTCCTATTAAATCTTATGGTGCCGGTGTCCGGCTTGAGGAGGCCAGCAATCATTTGCAGAGTGGATGATTTTCCAGAGCCAGATTCTCCGTACAATGCGGTTACGCCGGTGGCCGTTTGAAAATTGATATTGAGTTGGAACTTTCCAACTTTGCCCTTGATGTCGACAACAATATTTTCAGTCATCATTGCCTCCCCGTTTGCGCATCATTTTTTCGGAAAACCAGTCAGAAAGCAAAAGGGCCGCGAAGGAAATGGCAATCGCTGTTACAATTAGTATTAATGCCTGAGCATCGCCGTTAGGGCTTTGCAACAGCGAATATACTGCCAGCGAAATGGTTTGGGTTTCGCCGGGAATGTTTGAAACAAATGTAATCGTTGCGCCGAATTCACCCAAGGCTTTGGCAAAGCCTAACACGAGACCGGCTAAAATACCGGGTAGCGCCAGCGGCAGAGAAATAGTGAAAAACGTCACCCATTTTCCGGCGCCCAAGGTGGCGGCGATATTGGTTAGATTGCCATCGATTGATTCAAAGGCCAGCCGCATCGGCCGCATCATCAGCGGGAAAGCCATGATCGCTGCGGCAAGGGCAGCGCCTGTCCAACGAAAACCAAAAGAAATGCCAAACCAGTCGGCGAGAAACATACCCACCGGCCCTTTTGGACCCATCAATATTAGAAGCAGGTAACCGGTGACAACCGGGGGCATAACCAGTGGGATATGTGCCAAAGCGTTGAGGATGCTCTTACCGGGGAAGTTCCAATTGGCAAGCGCATACGCCATGAAGATCGCAGGGCCAATTGCCATGATCACCGCAAGGCCGGCGATCTTGAGTGAGAGCAATACAATTTCGAGGTATTCAGGCGAAAGCAAACTTACGCTCCGGTTGGCAAAATTTCTATTTAGCACTTACAGCGCTAAAACCAAACTTTTGCAAGATGGCTTGCGCCGGTAATGATTTCAGAAATTTAAGAAATGCTCCGGCGTTTGGCTTTGCGGTTTTGGTCAATGCGGCGAGATACTGAATTTCCGAGTGCGATTGAGTGGGGAAGCGGTGGACCGATTTCACCCCCGGTTCCACCTTCAAGTCGGAGGCATAAACAATTGCATGTGCCAAATCTCCACGCAGGACCATGGCAAGGGCAACGCGCGCATTTTCCGTCAGAACCGCATTGAGCCGAAATTCCTCCCACTTACCGATGCTTGTCAGTGCTTCTTTGGCGTAACGACCAGCGGGGACAGATTGCGGATTTCCCATGGCGAACTTGACTTCACCCAAAACATCTAACGGCGGCTGAGCCATATGGACGGGCATCGGCGCAACAATTATCAATTGGTTTTGGGCAATGATTTTAATAGAACCTTGATTGATTGCCTGTTTCTCAGACAAATAATCCATCCACTCCTTATCGGCGGAAATAAAGATATCTGCGGGTGCGCCATGTTCGATCTGGCGAGCTAATGTGCCCGTACCACCTATGGAAATGACGATTTTACAATCACAACTTTTCTCGTATGTGGTGGAAATTTCCTCCACGGCTTCTTTCATACTGGCAGCGACATAGAGAACCAACTGGTCGGCCGTTGCCGATTGAGTGCTGGTCAGCAATGCTGCAAATATGGAAAAGATCCGGAGGATACCCATCACTTCAGCGCAGTTGCATCGCTGGCAAGTTTTGTAATTGCATCCCAGTCTCCCGCTTCAACCAGATTTTTGGGTGCGACCCATGACCCCCCAACGCATAATACATTTTTCAAAGCGAGGTATTCGCTCGCATTGGCGAGACTTACGCCGCCCGTTGGGCAAAAGTTATATTGAGGTAGCGGACCAGACAGGGCTTTGAGATAGGGAGCGCCACCAGCCAGTGAGCCGGGAAAAAATTTCATATGGCTATAGCCACGCTCACCAAGAGCCATGACTTCGCTGGCAGTAGCGGTTCCGGGCAAAAGCGGCAATGCGCTATCATCAGCGGCATCGAGCAAGTTTGCAGCGACACCGGGGCTGACCATGAATTTGGCACCGGCTGCCTCGATCTCCCTGATTTGAGCGGCGGTTATCACCGTACCGGCACCAACAAAAGCGCCTTCCACTTCGTCGGCAATCACCTTCAATGCTTCCATGGCAATCGGTGTGCGAAGGGTTACTTCGATCGCGGGTAATCCGCCAGCCACCAGTGCCCGCGCCAAAGCGACTGCATTGCCAATTTCTTCGACAACCACCACTGGAATTACCGGAGCCAGTGTCATAATATTATGAATGATTTTTTGTTTATTTTCCATGTGCTTTGTTTAATGCAGATAGACAGGAAAGAGAAGGATATTTGTTAGAAGATGGCAATAGTTGCGTCATGGCTCTGATGCATTTTGTGCCGAAAATTCCGTCAATGCCGAGATGATGTTCTTGTTGAAACTGACTCACTGCCCGTTCTGTTGCCGGACCGAAATCACCATCTGAGATCAGAAAATAACCGAGGCTTGAGAGGTTTTTTTGCAATTCTGTGACAGAATTGCCCGTGCTTCCGTATTGCAACATCGCCATTTTATTTTTCAGATGCTTTTGTGGCCCACCTGCACTGAAGCTGTCATAGGCTCGTGCCAATTTTGTGTGGTATTTATATTTGCGATAAGCAGGACCGTTATAAGCTCTGGCAAAACCTGCCCAATCATGAGCGCGGAGTTTGTCTGTGAGATTTGCCTTGGTGATGTAACGGGCCATCAGGCGAACTTGCCCGGCAACTCCGTCTCGCGCTTCGACGACCAGAGCATCAATGCTGGCATATCCCAACCAGCGCCAGTGCGAACCCATCACCTGACCCAGCCCCCATGATACAGATTCCAGAGCTGCGGCGCGGTTTATTTTTATGGCACGGCGCAATAGTCGCCATCGGCCTTTTTGGGTGAATGGGTTTTTTACAGCGCCTGCTTTTGCGCTTGCTAGGCCTTGTGCCAAGGCCATGTTACGTTTGATCAGGGGTAGCAATTTATAGAAATAGTGTCCTTCAAACCGGATCAAAGGTTCTTTGCGTCCAGCTATATTGACGCTTAGGCGGCCTGCGCTTTCCACTTGAACCACTGCTTTGAGCGCTGCGGATTCGATGTTTAATTCGGAGGCTATCTCCTCGATGGCGGTGCATAGATTTTCGTCGAACATTCAGCAAATCCCATTGGTAATTTTCGCTGATTTTGAAAGGTTAAACCCGTATGGGGATTTCTTTTTATTTATTGTTGGATTATTAGGAGCTTAGCCATAAAATGCGCGGGACTACAGGAGCGCAAATTCATGACCTTATCAATTCTTTTGATCAATGGACCAAATCTCAACCTGCTTGGCACCAGAGAACCGGAAATTTATGGATCGCAAACCCTTGGGGATGTGGAAACGCTTTGTGACGCCCACGCCAAGTCGCACGGGTTTGAACTGGCCTCGTTCCAGTCGAACACTGAAGGCGCAATCATTGATGAAATTCATCAAGCGCGGGGAAAGCACCAGGTTATTATTATCAATCCGGGCGCTTACACCCATACATCTATTGCAATTCGTGATGCGCTCTCGGGCGTTGATATCCCCGTTTACGAGGTGCATTTGAGCAATGTCCATGCACGCGAATCCTTCCGCAAACGCTCTTATATCAGCGGTATTGCAGTAGGCGTGATTTGCGGACTTGGGTCGCAAGGCTATCTTGCTGCCATTGATGCGATCGCTGCCAATCACGAAAAATAAGATGATGCGTGATTATTCAGAAACGACTGCTCGTATCGGCGCGCTTGTTGAAGGCGAAGACGACGTAATCGCCAAAATGGCAACTATCGCTTGCGAGCTCTATCATGCGTTTGACGAATTTCACTGGGTCGGCTTTTACCGCAACGTTGGCAATGACACTCTCAAAATCGGCCCTTATCAGGGCGGTCACGGCTGTCTGGTTATCCCCTTTACCAAGGGCGTTTGCGGGGCCTGTGCCAGAAGCGGCGAGGTGCAGATTGTTGACGATGTCAATGCTGTCACCGATCATATTGCATGTTCTGCAACTACACAGTCGGAAATTGTATTGCCCGTATTTCAGGGCAATGAGATGATTGGTGTATTGGATGTGGATTCAGATAATCTGGCTCAGTTCGATAAATCTGATGCAGAATTTCTCGCTACAATGCTCAAGAACTCGTTCTAGGTTACGTCATTTCTAACGCTAAATTTTTCTTCTTTCCAGCGCTCTGTCTTTATAATATCGGCTAGAATTTCAGCAGCGCGGACTACATCTCCGTAACGGATATAAAGTGGTGCAAAGCCAAAACGCAAAATGTTGGGCTGGCGGAAGTCACCGATTACACCTTCTGCAATCAGTGCCTGCATGAGGGCATAGCCATCGCCATCAAATGTGAATGAAACCTGACTTCCCCGTATCTGCGGGTCACGCGGGCTAGCAAGCGTTAGCCCTTCGCATGTTTCTTCAACGCTTTGGATGAATAGCTGACAAAGACCCACACTTTTTTGGCGGATGAGGCGCATGTCCACATCCTTCCAGATTAATAGGGCCTCATGCAATGCCGTGAGGGAAAGCACTGGCGGAGTGCCGGTTAAATAACGCTTGATCGACATGGCTGGTCTAAATTCCGGATCAAATTCAAACGGTGCTTCATGAGCGAACCAACCGGAAAGAGGTTGAATGGCTTCGGTCTGCAGTTCTTTTTTCACGTAAATAAAGGCTGGTGCACCGGGGCCGCCATTGAGATATTTATAACCGCAGCCAACGGCAAAATCTGCGTCACAAGCATCAAGTTCCACTGGAAACGCTCCAGCGGAATGGCACAAATCCCAAATGATAAGAGCGCCCTTTTCGTGTGCATGGGCGGTAATCTTCGCCATGTCTAACATGCGCCCGGTCCTATAATCGACCTGTGTCAACAAAACCACTGCTGTCTCTTCATCGATTGCCTCCATTAAGGCATCATCATTATCGACAGTGACAAGTTCGTGGCCTGAGCCAAGGAAAGCGGTTGTTGCTTGGGTCATATAGAGATCGGTTGGAAAATTACCCTTTTCAGAGACAATTTTTCTGCGGCCATCACGCATTAGCAATGCCGCAGCTAGTGTTTTGAACACATTAACCGAGGTTGAATCCGTTGCAATCACGGTGCCTGGTTTTGCACCAATGATCGGTGCTATCTGCTCGCCGACCGCTTCCGGCAAATCTACCCAGCCAGCCGTGTTCCAGCTCTTGATGAGATCCGTGCCCCATTCCATGACCAATGTTTCTGCAACTTTTTTACCAACGGCTGGTTGCAGGGGGCCGAGAGAATTACCATCAAGGTAGATTAGCTCTGAGGGAATTGCGAATTGCTCACGAAAAGAGGCGAGCAGATCACCTTTATCTAGAGCTTCGGCAATTTGTTGATGGGTGGTTTGTTCGGTCATTAGAAATCCGTATTATTTGCTGGTTTAAGCAGCCTCAGCAGATATTCATGACCATATCAGATGTGGTCTTAGATTTACATGCCGGCTGGCTTATTGGAGTCGCACAAGTCTTGCAGCATATCCAGCAGTTTTTCGGTCTTTTCCGCACCAAATCGCTTTTCTATTCCTTTAAAAACCTTGTTGATTTCCGGGGTTACCACTTTGTTAACATCAAGCGCTTGTCTCGTCGGCTTTAGAACCAGCTTGCGAGCATCTGTTTGAGAAACCTCTTTTTGCAGAAGCCCTCTGCTTTCAAGATTTCGAATTATACGTGTCAGACTAGGGGCCAAAATGCAGCTTCGCTCCGAAAGTGCAGTTGCATCCAAAGATTTCTCCTCAATGAGAATGCGCAATACTCGCCATTGTTGTTCAGTGAAATTGTGGCGAGCTAATAGCGGGCGAAACTCTGTCACCAAGCACTCGCGCGCGCGCAACAATGCTATTGTTAATAAATTGCTGATTTTCAAAATATTGCCCCACTAAGCTTAGTTAGGATTGTTTTGTTTAGTTCACATGCACATGCAGTCACTAGATAGGTTATAAACAGACTAAACAATCCTCAATATGCTACTTTTTTCCATTGCTAATTTTAGAACTATTCAATTAAAATAATTCCGTTGGCGTTTGGTGCAGTTGACATCCCTAATCGGCCCCTGCATTCGATCAACGTCGAAAAGCAGAAAACCAGACGAAATTTCCTATGCATCATGTGGCGGGGTTCTATGACAACTATTGATACAATTCAACAGCTAGAAGCAATTTATGGTGCGCCATCAGAGGCCTCATTGATTAAAGAGGTGACGCATCTAACGCCTGAGTATCAAGAATATATTGAAGCTGCGCCATTTTGTGCTCTGGCAACATGCGGCCCTGAGGGTTTGGACTGCACCCCGCGCGGTGATTTGCCCGGTTTTGTTCGGGTCGCAGATGAAACAACCCTGCTTATGCCGGATCGCAGAGGCAATAACAGAATAGATTCTCTGCGCAATATCGTGCGCGAGCCGAAAGTTGGCCTGTTGTTTCTTATTCCCGGCTCTAATAACTGCCTGCGGGTGAACGGTTTGGCGACCCTTTCCACAGACCCGGAATTGAAAACCAGCTTTGCCGTCAAGGGAAAAGAACCGCGTACAATCATTGTGATCAAAACACAGGCTATATATTTTCAATGCGGACGAGCCATTCTGCGGGCGCGCCTTTGGGATCAGGATGCACAGGCAGGAGCACAGGATTTGCCCAGCCCCGGTGATATTATGAGCGCCATAACCGATCAGGAATTTGACGGCAAAAAGTATGATATGGAATGGGATGGCCGCGCTGAAAAAACCATGTGGTAGATTTTCCATTTTACCCCGCACATTGATTGTGCAGTAATTTCGATAACGTTTGACGCTTTCGGGCCGTATGTTAAGAGTGACCCAGAAAATTTTGAAGGGATATGTAATGAATACGATCTTCTCCGTTAGTACGGACGTTGCACCGAAAAGTGGCACGTTACGTTTTGTAGCCATCACAATTATTGGAGCGGCACTGCTGACATTGAGCGCAAAAGTGAATGTGCCAATGTATCCAGTTCCGATGACCCTGCAAACTTTGGCAGTAATGGCGTTTGCCGCCCTGTTTGGCTGGCGTCAGGCAGCAGCAATTTATATTGGCTATCTGGCCATGGGTGCAGCGGGCTATCCGGTTTTTGCGGGAACTCCTGAAAAAGGTCTTGGGCTTGTCTATATGATGGGACCAACAGGCGGCTTTTTGGTCGGTATGCTGGTCGCTACATTGTTCATTGGTCGCTTTGCCTATGGCAAAAACTCAATGATCCAGTTCGCAGTCATGCTCATAGGACTTGTCCCAATTTTCGGGTTTGGTTTGGCATGGCTTGCAACTTTTGTTCCTGCTGACAAGTTGTTGGAATATGGCCTGAACCCATTCATTCTGGGCGGTGTGGTGAAAGCTGCAATTGCCGCTCTTTGTGCGCCTCTTGCATTCAAACTACTACGGCGCGGCGGCCTTATCTAAGGCAGACTATTTTGGCGAATTGATTGGGCGGTCTTCCGTCCAATCATAAACACCACGGTCGCGTTCATCCACGGCCTGCTTCCAGCCTACGTTTTCGGAACGATTTTTGAAATTAATGCCTTCAGGTGAATGCCGGGTGATACCATCAAAAATGGTTGCGAGGCGCTGGGTGTTGGCAAGCCCCATGGCATCGATTGCCTGATTGATCACCATTTTTTGCATCATCAATTGGTTGATTGGAACCGACGCCATGCGCTCGGCCAGTGCTTCAACTTCGCTATCTAGGTCGTTTGCCAGAACAGCTTTCAAAGCCAGACCAATACGCGCAGCTTCGATCCCGTCTATTTTATCGCCGGTTAGCAACATGCGTTTGGCATTTTGTGCGCCAATTCTATAGGTCCACATGGCCGTAGTCGGGCAACCCCAGACGCGCGCGGGCATGTAACCAATTTTGGCATCCTCCGCCATGATCAAGAAATCGGCACAAAGCGCGATATCCGAACCGCCAGCAACCGCAAAACCCTGCACCTTGCAAACCACCGGTTTATGGGAGCGCCAAAGCGACATAAAATGATCGGTATTGCGCGACATGAATGCGTAATCTTTCATCGGGTCCCATGGCATTTCCTGAGTAACTTCACCGCTGCCATTTCCTTCAGCATAGTAAGCGAGATCATAGCCGGCGCAGAATGCCTTTCCGTTTCCCGACAGAACAATCACATGAATTTCAGGATCTGCATTTGCCTCTTCCACAGCTTGCGCCAGCATATGCGGCACCTCGTCATCAATCGCGTTCATCACCTCCGGGCGGTTAAGCGTGATGCGACCAATACGATCGGTCTTTTCGAATAATACTTTAGACATTGCGTGCACCCTTTCCTGCAAATCGTTACGGCTTTTATGACAATCATAGTCTGGCGAACAAAGCGATCTGTAACAAGTCAAACTTGACGGCAAGAATATTTTATATATAATCACCGTTATGCCAAAAAAAGTAAACATAGATGTTCAACGACAAATGATTGCAACTGCCGCGATTGGTGTAATCGATCAAAGCGGCCTCGAAAAAACGCGGTTGCGCGATGTGGCACGCGCCGGAAATATGACGACCGGTACCGTAACGCATTATTTTGACGGCAAGGATGCGGTTTTGGAGGCTGCGCTGGAAGAGGTTGTTAGGCGCACTTTGGATCGGATTGACACTGGCAGTGCATCAGCCCTTGCCACAAATGGAAATATCGCTGCTTTCGTCAAACAAATATGTTGCTACCTTCCGGTGGATGAAACCAACCAAAAAGAGTGGCGGGTATGGCTGGCTTTTTGGGGGCGTGCCATCGCTGACGAGCGGCTCCGTAGGATTCATCACGATTATTACCAGGGATTTGTTGATCGGCTGGCCGGACATATGTTGCCTTTTGAGAAGGTGGCTTCGAAACAAAAAACCCGCAAATGCGCGGATGCTGTGATCGCTGCACTTGATGGGGTTGGCACACGCGCCACGCTTGAACCGGATGAATGGACGCCGAAACGTCAAAGAGAGACTCTGACTTCTTTGCTAATGCCAATGCTTACCGAGTTTGCCAAAAAAGGTTCAAATGCCAAATCGTAGTATGAAAATTGATGATCCCCTTGAGGATTTTTCCAAGCGTGAAATCACCCTGAACGATGTCGCCAAACTGGTCCATGTCACAGGCTCCGGCCCTGCGGTAATCATAATGACCGAGATGCCAGGCATCAGCCCGCATGTGGCACGATTTGCCCGGTGGGTTCGTGATGCCGGTTTTACCGTATATATGCCTTCGCTTTTCGGCAAGGATGGAGCATTGCCAAGTCCCGAGGAAGGTGCTGCGATTTTCAAACGGGCGTGTGTCAGTGCCGAATTTCACGCTTTTGCCGGGAAAGGATCAAGCCCTGTAACTTTATGGCTCCGTGCCCTTGCAAGGTTTGCCCATGAAGAATGCGGCGGGCCCGGAGTTGGTGCAATTGGTATGTGTTTCACTGGGAATTTTGCATTATCCATGATGCTTGAACCTTCGATGCTGGCACCCGTTTTATCCCAACCATCGCTACCAATGGATGATCCTGCCGGTCTTGAGAGTTCACCTGAAGAGATTGAGGCGGTCCGGCAACGTCTTGAAAAAGATGACCTTACTGTTTTGGCCTACCGCTTTGAGGGCGACCAATTTTGTATGGCGCAGCGGTTTTCTGCTTATGCAGATGGGCTTGGGGACCGTTTTGTTGAACGTGTGTTACCGGATGTTGCTGCTAATACGGATGATATTACACCATTTGCCAAACAATTTGTGACAACGCCTCATAGTGTGGTGACCACCCACTTAATTGATGAAGCAGGCCAGCCAACTATCCTCGCGCGTGATGAAATTTTGTCGTTCTTCTCGGAACGTCTACGCCAATATCAGGGGTAATCTACCTGAACCAGATAGAGGCCATAAGGTGGAGCTACAACACCGCAAGCTTTGCGGTCTTTGGCGTCGCGAGCGTCGATCAAATCTTGCTTGGACCATTTGCCGTCACCAACCATTTTTAGCGAACCTACCATGGAGCGCACTTGTGAATGCAGGAATGCGCGGGCGGATATGTCGAAGTTGATGGTTCGTCCAGCACCGCCAATGGCTGCATTTCCCTCGGCCAGATAGACGCTAAATTTATCGATGGTGCGTATGGGTGATTTTGCCTGACATTCTGTATCGCGAAAGGTGGTGAAATCGTATTGCCCCACCAGTTCCTGAGCCGCTTCGTGCATCGCTTCCACGTCGAGAGGGAAGCGTATCCACCATGCTCGTTCATTCTCTACAGTCAGGGGTGCTTTGCGGTTGATCAGGCGATAACGGTAGTGGCGCTGGATGGCTGAAAATCTTGCGTCGAATTCATCGTCCACCTGCTCAACCGAGGTGACGGCAATTGGATGTTCGTTGAAGCGAAGCAAACCGTTTGCGGCTTCGACGATTTTATCCGTCGTCCATGTTTTTTGCAGATCAACATGGACAACCTGGCCTAGTGCATGGACACCCGCATCAGTTCTCCCGGCAGCAATTGTTGTAACTTTGTGCTGGGCGAATTGTTGAATGGCCTCTTCCAGCGCTTGCTGCACGCTGATTACATCGGCCTGACGTTGCCAACCGTAATAAGGCATTCCGTTATATTCGATGGTGAGTTTATAGCGCGGCATTAGCTTAGAACCGTGCCTTTGGAAACAGGATTCCCACGCAGAAACTCTTCGGCGCTGCCAGCTTGTTTGCCGGCCTTTTGCACTCGCTCCAAACGAAGTGCACCGCCTTGGCATGAAATGGTCAGGACATCGTCGAGCACTTCGCCGGGCGCACCATTGCCATCAACGATTTTTGCATGAAGAATTTTGACACGGGTGTTCTTGCCGCCCAGTTCGATCTCGCACCACGCGCCCGGAAAAGGTGACAGGCCGCGAATATGATTATGGACGTCTTGCACGGGTTGTGCCCAGTTAATGCGGGTTTCCGTTTTTTCAATTTTCTTGGCGTAGGTGACGCCTTCTTCTGACTGCTCGGTTAATTTCAAATCACCCTGTTCGAGGGCATCCAAAGCGCAAACCATTAAACCGCCACTGGTGATAGAAAGCGCATCATGCAATTCGCCAGCACTCATATCAGTGGCTATCACAACCTTCTCAACCATGCCCATGGGCCCGGTATCAAGCCCAGCTTCCATCTTCATCACCATAACGCCGGTTTCGCTATCACCGGCCATAATGGCACGTTGAATGGGGGCAGCACCGCGCCAGCGTGGCAATAGGGATGCGTGGCCGTTGTAGCAGCCAAGCCGCGGAGCATCGAGCACCACTTGTGGTAGCAGCAGGCCATAGGCGACGACCACCGCCACATCGGCATTGAAGCTTGCGAATTCTTTTTGCTCGGCTTCACCCTTCAGGCTAACGGGAGTAAAAACAGGAATGCCAAATTTCAGGGCACATTCATGCACCGGGCTTTTACGCAATTCCATCCCCCGACCAGCCGGGCGTGGCGGTTGAGAATATACAGCCACGACCTCATGGCCGTGTTCAATAATTTTTGACAAGGTTGGAACAGAAAATTCCGGCGTTCCCATAAAGATGATGCGAAGCGACATTGGGTTTCCTGCTGGTTAGATGATGATCGGAGTGGCGTGCACTGTGCCGTCTTGTTTGGCAATTTTAGTGAATTTTTTGACCACCATATCACGCTTTAATTTGGAGATGTGATCGACAAATAATTTGCCGTCAAGATGATCCATCTCGTGCTGAATGACGGTGGATAGAAGCCCGGTGGCTTCGATGGACTGTTCCCTGCCATCACGGTCGATGTATTTGACCATGCAACGAGCCGGACGTTCCACATCTGCATAATAATCGGGAATTGATAAGCAGCCTTCTTCATAGATCGAAAGCTCATCCGAAAAACTCACGATTTCCGGGTTTATCAGAAACATTGGATCGGGTTCAACTTCCTGCGGCTCGCTGTCCTCGTCCTCTTCTTCATCGGACGAACGCACGGCCACGTCCAGTGTAATGATGCGCAATGGCACCGCGATTTGAATTCCCGCAAGGCCGATACCCGGCGCGTCATACATGGTATCGAGCATATCATCCATCAGTTTGCGCAGGGCATCACTGACCTCTTCTACAGGCTTTGAAACCGAACGAAGCAGGGGATCTGGAATATGGATAATCGGACGGAGGCTCATGGATCGTTTGAACTCATAATAAATGACAGTATCTATGGTGTTGAGATAGGAAATTGAAGAGAAAGCGTCAACTAAATTTGCGATGACAGGTTAACACCCTTATTTGGATATTCTCTTTTTGTTCTTTTTATTTTGTGAGAATCAACTATGGTTGTTGCTATGGAAATTTCGCTCGACACTTTCAAAACCCTATTATCTGAACCCGTCATGCAGTTTGGCAATCGTCCGGTATCACTGGGCGAGGTTACTGTGGCTGTTATTGTTGCCCTTTTTGCGCTTTTGATCTGGCGCATTGTCGCCTCTTCGCGCAACAGCAAAGCACTTGCTGCGGCAGAGGCTGCGCGTGACGCTCTGGATGCGGAACGGGCGCGCGATGCCGATACGCGTATGGCCGAACTTATTGCCAGCCAGAATGAATTAACCGGGCGTATGGCGAGCATGGGAGAGATGTTTTCTACCCGTCAGGGCGATATGGTGCGCACAGTCAATGAACGTCTTGAGAATATGAGCGGACGTATTGGCCAGTCGATCAGCGAGACCACCAAGAGTACACAGGAGAGCCTTACTAAATTGCAGGAGCGCCTTGCCGTCATCGACAATGCGCAAAATAACATTACTGGTCTGACTAGCCAGGTGGTGGAACTGCAAAATATTCTGGCAAACAAACAAACCCGCGGCGCATTTGGCGAAGCGCGGATGCAGATGATTGTGCAGGACGGTCTACCGCATAATGGCTATGAATTTCAGGCGACCCTTTCTAATTCATGCAGGCCTGATTGCCTGATTTATATGCCGAACGATACACCATCACTGGCGATTGATGCCAAGTTTCCGCTGGAAGCGTGGAACGCTATTCGCAAAGCCGAACGCCCTGAAGATGCTAAAATTGCCGGACAACAATTCCGCCGCGATATGGAAGTGCATATTAAAGCGATTTCGGAGAAATACCTGATACCGGGTGAAACGCAGGATACGGCCTTTATGTTTGTGCCTTCGGAATCCATTTTCGCGGAGATCCATGAAAATTTCGAAGGTATTATCCAAACTGCTCACCGGGCGCGGGTGGTGATAGTTTCCCCTTCCCTGCTGATGCTCTCCATACAAGTAGTGCAATCAGTGCTGAAAGACAGCCGGATGCGCGAGCAAGCCCATCTTATTCAGGGCGAGGTTATCCGGTTGATGGAAGATGTCTCACGGCTCGACGACAGAGTGCGCAAACTTGCCGGGCATTTCCAGCAAACACAAAAAGACGTGGACATGATTTTGACTTCAACTGGCAAGGTTACTAAGCGCGGTGACAAAATTGCCAATCTTGAATTTGATGAAAGTGGTTCGGATGGTGGTGAGGATCAGCCGAGATTGAAAGCGGTGGAATAGCTACCCGAAGTAGTTTTTCAAAAACCTGCCGTAAATTGCGGTCAATTTATCCAAATCATCCAGTGCCACGCACTCATTTACCTGATGCATGGTTTTTCCTACGAGACCGAATTCTACCACCGGGCAATAATCCTTCACGAACCGCGCATCGGACGTGCCGCCACCTGTGGAGAGTTCAGGTCGGTTGCCGGTTTCAGCCTCAATTGCATCGCTCAGGGTTTTAACGAGGGTCTCGTCGCTGGTTATGAATACCGGGCTGATGCGACCAAGCCATTCGATTTCAAATTTCGCAGAAGTATTTTTACCGCGCCGGATGCGGCCCTTTGAAGTACCCTCTTCCAGCCGTCGAATGATTTCTTCGCGCAGGCTTTCACCACTCCATGTGTCATTAAATCTCACGTTGAATGCGGCAGTTGCGTTACCCGGAATGACATTAGTTGCCGTGTTGCCCACATCAACAGAAGTAACTTCCAGATTGGTGGGTTGGAAATCGTCCGTTCCTTCATCGAACGGATCGGCAAGCAGGCTATCTAGCGTATCCATCATGCCGCGCACCGGGTTATCGGCCAGATGAGGATAGGCCGAATGTCCCTGCACGCCCTTGATGGTGATACGCCCGGACATGGAGCCGCGACGACCAATTTTGATGGCATCGCCGATTGCAGCAGGGTTGGATGGTTCGCCGACAATGCAGGCATCGAAGGCTTCGCCTCGATCTTTTGCCCATTTCAATAATTTGTCGGTGCCATTGATTGATGGCCCCTCTTCATCGCCGGTGATGAGGAATGAGATGGAACCGGTTGGTGCATTATTTTGGTTGAGATAAGCTTCAACGCTCGCAAGAAAGCAGGCAATGCCGCCCTTCATATCAACCGTTCCTCGGCCGATCATCATGCCATCTTCAACTGCTCCCTCGAATGGGCCTGAAGACCAGTCGGCCTCAATGCCAACCGGCACCACATCGGTATGTCCGGCAAAACAGATATGGGGAGCGCTTGTGCCAAGACGGGCATAAAGGTTGTCTACGTCCGGCGTATTCTCATCAGAAAACACCACCCGATGGGTTTCAAATCCGAGATGTTTCAGATGTCTCTCCAAACAACTCAGAGCGCCACCTTCTTCAGGCGTGATGGAGCGACATTGAATGAGTTCGCGCAGAAGCTCTGCGGGGCGTGAGAGATTGATTTCCATATGCATATTTAACGGGTCGGCAGATCAAATGAAAGCGGTAAACTTGCCTCGATTTTGGACTTATAATTTTAAAGGATCAGGGCCGAATTGATTATCTCCATCGGTACCTTTTAGAAACCCAAATTCGACGAGTGCCCATAAGCCAATGATCGCTCCTGCAAAGGTAAATAAAGTAACCAACCCATTTGATGGCAACACAACTTCTTCACCGAGAATGACGCTAGTGGTGAAACCGATACCCGTTATCTGCATCAATTGCATCAAGATGCCAGGCCCGAAAAAAATAAATGCCCACGGTTTCGCACCCTTATTACGATCATGCAATCGCTTCATGCTCAGCGCCAAGGATGGATAGAATATGATGACGGTTCCAATCAGGGATACAAACGCAGTAGGCAAGAAAAGCCCGATTGTAAATCCCAATAGGACAATCAAGACGAATGACGCGATGACGATCATCAAGATTCCGAGCCAAAACTGTTGTCGTCCAATGCGGCCATCAAAGCTGGTGAATAGGTAATTTAGATCCATTTCAAATCTCCTCCTCCCGCCCGTAACCGTACGTAACACAAAATTGGAAATGGGCAAAATCTATGGTTTGATTGGAAAAGGAGGTGGGCCATGGCTGTTGTTTTCCTGCGAACCCGGCATGATGGCTAATGTCAGTAAAAAAATTACCGTAACCATCGGCACAAACAACAGAATAATTAAGCCGATTGGCCATCCTAAATCGTGCAAGCGCTTGACGCCAAGGGCAAGAATGCTCCAAAATGACGCAAGGCCTGCGACGATCATGGCAAGCCCCAACCCGACAAGGTCTGGCGAGTTATCCGGGGTTTTTACAATCATCACGACAATCACAGCCAAAACAGATAGCATAAAGGCCTGCCCGAGCATGAAACTTGCGCGGGAAATGCGGCCTTTAAAACTAAACAACGCCCATGTGACTGAGGGTTCTGGAAGCGGGTTTGGAATGTCCGGTTCTCCTAAGGTATTTTTTGTTTTACGCACAATTTATCTGAAAACCGGTTCCCACTTTTCAGATTGTGCTCTAGTCGCGCAATAATTCGTTGATTGCTGTTTTGGAACGGGTGCGTTCGTCAACCGTTTTAACGATGACAGCGCAATAAAGATTTGGCCCCGGTTCGCCATTTGGCATCGGCTTGCCCGGCATGGTTCCGGCAACCACCACTGAATATGGCGGTACTTCGCCGTAGGAAATTTCGCCGGTGGCGCGGTTCACGATTTTTGTTGATTTGCCGATGAATACGCCCATGCCAAGCACGGCGCCTTCTCTGACAATACAGCCTTCAACCACCTCTGAGCGTGCTCCGATAAAACAACCATCTTCGATAATTACCGGGCCTGCCTGCAATGGTTCAAGCACACCGCCAATACCAACGCCGCCTGAAAGGTGTACATTTTTGCCAATCTGGGCGCAGGAGCCGACGGTTACCCATGTATCAACCATGGTGCCCTCATCCACATAAGCGCCAAGATTGACGAAGGATGGCATCAATACCACGCTTGGCGCGATAAATGCAGAGCGGCGTACGACGCAGTTTGGTACTGCACGAAACCCTGCGGCTGTAAATTCTTCCTTGCCCCAACCGTCAAATTTCGATGGAACCTTGTCCCACCACACAGATGCGCCGGGGCCGTTCTCGATGATCTCCATATCGTTGAGACGGAAGGATAGGAGCACAGCTTTTTTCAACCATTGATTAACCTGCCAATCGCCATTGCCTGTCCCTGTGCTGCGTTCCGCCACACGCACTTCGCCGCGATCGAGCAACATCAAGGTTTCGACCACGGCCTCGCGGATTTCGCCCTTTGTACCAGTGTTAACGCTATTTAAGTCATCAAACGCAGTATTTATGATGGTTTCCAGCTCGGAAAGGGATTTGTTGGCCATTTGTTTACTCCTGACAGGCATGGTGACGTGGGATATTGCCACGAATTATGAGAATTTGTGCGACGGTAGGCGAACGGGCTTTTCAGGTCAATTGCTCCTGCACCCACCCACACGATTTGTATAAAAAAAACGGAGAAATATGAATGTCTGACAGAAACGGCAAGGGCTGGAAACCGCTGGTCCACTCCCCTGAGGACATCAAACATGCGCATCATGTGCCAGTTACGCCGCAAACGCAGGCCCCGGCCTATAAGCTTGCCTTTGATGATAAGGATTTTATGTGCAGCGAAGAACTGCGCCCGGTTCGTTTACAATTGGAACTTTTGAAAACTGAATTGTTGCTGAAAGAACGCGCTATTGAATCAACCATCGTTCTATTTGGTGGCGCGCGTATTCCTGAACCAGGCAAAGACGCATGGGCTGCTAAAAACGCAACCCAAAAGAAAAACCTTGAAGCCAATGCCAAATATTATGATGAGGCGCGAAAGTTTGCCAGGCTGGCTTCTGTATATTCTGCAACAACCTACAGCAAGGAGATGGTTGTGGTCACCGGTGGTGGCCCCGGTGTGATGGAAGCTGGAAACCGTGGTGCTGCCGATGTGGGCGCCCCCTCAATTGGCCTCAACATCGTGCTGCCACACGAACAAGCACCAAATGAATATGTAACGCCGGAACTGTGTTTCAACTTTCACTATTTTGCCATTCGCAAAATGCATTTTTTGATGCGGGCAAAAGCAATTGCTGTGTTCCCCGGCGGGTTTGGCACAATGGACGAAATGTTTGAGGCACTGACCCTGATCCAGACCCATCGTATGGAAAGGGTCCCATTCTTGCTTTTCGGCAAGAGTTTCTGGACAAAGGTAATCAATTTTAAGGAGTTGGCAGATCAGGGAACGATTTCGCCCGATGATACAAATCTGTTCAATTTCGTAGATACAGCTGAAGAAGGCTGGGATTTGATAGTCAATCACTATGAACTTTGAGTAAAATCGCCTCACTAGAAACCTTTTTGCGATATTTTTATCGCAAAAAGGTCCTATCAGTTTATTTTAATGCACAATTCATCTGAAAACCGGTTTCTACTTTTCAGATTGTGCTCAAAACAAACTTTATTTCAGAATGTGTCATTTTGCACAGAAATGCCTCAATTTAAATCATATCTTTAGATAAGCAGCATAGAATAGCTGCAAAATGACGGGCAAAAGTCCGCGTTCTACAGGGAGTTTTAGATATGCCTGGCTTGGATAAAGTTAGCGGAAATGGCATTTGCTACACCGCAGTCGAGAATGAAGAGAGACTTGCAGAAAGAAATTTCCGCAGGCTCGTAGCCAGTCGTGCCGCGACCAAAAATCTTCGTAAAAGCCCGTTTTTCAGACTAGCAAGCCAGTCAGGCCAGAAGCTCGCAGGCAGTGGTGCACTTGTGTTTGAGGGCGAATTGCTGGAATTTCCCCGTACGTTTAACTAAGGTTTCTACTCTGGTTACATCGTTAGTTCGGTTACGATCCCGGCCAATATCTTATTGATATCATCACCGGAAAAATCGATATGGGCATCATCGCCCACTTCAGTCTCCCAGTTTTCAGCAACATAGGCACCGCCTGCTTGCGGAGTGATTAAAACGGTCGCCATCCCCAGTGCCTTTGGCACTTCCAAATTGCGCGGCATATCTTCAAACATCACTGCTTCTACTGGATTAATGTCAAACGTGCTTAAGAATTTATTGTAGGATTCGCGTGCCGGCTTTGGTTCAAAATCCGCTGCCACAATATCAAACATCTCATCAAAAATACCATCAATGCCCAGAGCTTCTATGGTTTTTTCTGCGTGGCGAATATCGCCATTGGTAAAAATATGCTTGCGCCCGGGCAATGCCATGATGAGATCACCCAAAAGGGGATTTGGCGCCAGAGAGGAATAATCGATGTCGTGTACATCTTTCAAATATTCATGAGGGTCAATGTCATAATGGTGCATCAGGCCGTGCAGAGTGGTGCCGAATTTGTGGTAAAGATCTTTTTGAAGCTTTCTCGCCGGATCAAAATCAAGGTCCGTCAACCGGGCCACGAAATTTGTCATCTTCACATCAATCTGAGCCATCAAATCCGCATGGCGGGGATAAAGCGTGTTATCGAGATCAAATATCCACTCGTTAACATGGTGAAGATCATAGGTTTGTTCAGTTTCTGCATTCATGGTTGTTCACTTCACAATCAATGTGCCCGCGCCGTGCACGGTGAATAGTTCAAGAAGCACCGCATGGGGTGTTTTTCCGTTGAGGATAACGACGCCTTCGACGCCGCCTTCATCCATCTTGCCAAGCGCAGAAATACAAGTTTCTACCTTTGGGATCATACCGCCAGAAATCGTGCCGTCGGCAATCAGGCTACGTGCCTGAGCGATTGAAAGCTTCTTAATCAATTTGCCTTCACCATCGAGAACTCCGGGCACATCGGTCAGAAATAATAGTCGCGTGGCATCGAGCGATTCAGCAATCGCACCAGCAAAAGTGTCGGCGTTCACATTGTAGGTTTTACCATCTTCACCGAAACATACGGGGGCAATAACCGGAATCAAATTGCCTGCTGACACCGTATTAAGCACGGAAGGATTGACTGTTTTGGGTTCGCCGACAAAACCAAGATCGATGATTTTTTCAATGTTGCTGTCTGGATCGATGACTGTGCGTTTGGCTTTCTCTACCAGAACCATGTTGCCGTCCTTGCCGCAAAGACCTATAGCACTTGCGCCTTCAACATTGAGGGAGGCGACGATTTGTTTGTTGATGGAACCGGCCAGAACCATCTCCACCACTTCCACGGTTTTTTCATCGGTGATACGCAAGCCGTCGCGAAATTCGGATTTTATACCAACGCGTTCCAGCATGGCGGCGATTTGCGGACCACCGCCATGAACCACAATTGGGTTGACGCCTGCTTGCTTTAAAAGAGCGATATCCTGACAAAAGGCAGCGCCCAAATCCGGGTCACCCATGGCGTGACCGCCATATTTCACAACAATGGTTTTTCCTGCATAGCGCTGCATATATGGTAGCGCTCTTGCCAAAATTTGCGCTTCAACTGCACCGCTTTGTTGACTATCTGTGGCTACATCTGGTGCCATTACGAAAATTCCTGCGTTCTCGGGTAAGATTTGAAATGGTTTAACCCGAATTGCCTGAGCTTGCTACAGTAATTCTACAATTGCGGCACGAAGCTCGGCAATTCCCTGGTGTTTTTCCGACGATGTGGACAGTATAACGGGAAAAGCTGCGGGGTGTTTTAGAAGTTTTTCTGCAGTTTCCGCTTCAACCCGCGCTAAGGCCGGCGGCTTGATTTTATCGCTCTTGGTCAGAACGATTTGATAGGAAACCGCTGCTTTATCGAGCATTTTTAGCACTTCTTCGTCGTTCTTCTTCATGCCATGGCGACTATCGATCAAGACGAATACCCGGCGCAAAGTTGCCCTGCCGCGCAGATACGTAAAAACCAGCTTGGTCCATGCTTTGACCCGGGCCATGGGGGCCTTGGCATAGCCATAGCCCGGCATATCCACTATCGCCAGTGGCGGTTGATAACCAGCATTATCCACATCGGCATTTTCCGGCACTTCATTATCTGGAATAAAATAATTGAGTTCCTGAGTCCGCCCCGGTGTATTGGAGGTTCGGGCCAGACTTTTTTGATTCATTAGCGCATTGATAAGCGAAGATTTGCCCACATTGGAGCGACCAGCAAAGGCTATTTCCAGAGGACCCTCAGGCGGCAAGAATTTAACAGAAGGCACACCTTTGATAAAAATCCACGGGCGCGCAAACATTTGTCGCCCCTGTTCCATTAGGGCAGCTTCGTGCTGTTCCTGTTCGCTTAGCTCTGCCATTATTTCGGTGGTTCAGTTTTCTTTTTGTTGAACAAACCTTTGAGATTATCAAACAGTTCAACTTTGACCCCGTGACGTTTCATGATCAAACCTTGTTGGATGATTGAGAGCGAGTTGTTCCATGCCCAATAGATCACCAGACCAGCCGGGAAACTTGCCAGCATAAAAGTGAACATCACCGGCATCCAGGTGAAGATCATCTGCTGTGTCGGATCAGGAGGGGTTGGGTTCATACGCATTTGCAAGAACATGGTGATGCCCATCAATAGTGGCCAAACGCCAACCAGCAGGAAGCTTGGCGGGTCGAACGGTATCAGACCGAAAAGGTTGAAAACGGACGTTGGGTCGGGTGCGGCCAAATCTTGAATCCAGCCGAAGAACGGCGCGTGGCGCATTTCCAGCGTAATATAGATCACTTTATAGAGTGAGAAAAATACAGGAATCTGAATCAATACCGGCCAACAACCCGCAGCGGGATTGATTTTCTCTTTCTTGTAGAGCGCCATCATTGCCTGTTGCTGCTTGGCCTTATCGTCGCCGTGGCGTTCTTTGATCTCAGCCATTTCCGGTTGCAATTTTTTCATCTTGGCCATGGAAGCATAGGATAAATTAGCCAACGGGAAGAATATCGCTTTCACGATAACCGTGGTTGCCAGAATGGCCAGACCAAAATTGCCGAGGAAATGATTTAACCAGTTGAGCAGTTGGAACATCGGCTTGGTGATGAAATAGAACCACCCCCAATCAATCAGGCGATCGAAACGATCAAGCTTGAGTGTGTCATTATACCCGTCGACGATATCAACTTTTTTGGCACCTGCAAACATGCGCTGCTCGACTGTTGTGGATTTTCCTGCGCCAACTTCAATGGCTTTTGCAAGGAAGTCTGTTTGATATCGTGCGCGACCATCGGAAAAATATGAGAACCTCGGTTTAAATTCACCAGTGGGAAGCAAGGCTGCGGCCCAATATTTATCGGTGATACCGACCCAGCCGGATTTGACCGTCTCTGACAACAGCTGCTTATCGTCCTCGATTTCGCTATAGGTGTATTCCTGCAGGCCCTGTTCTTCGCCGGTGGCGTCCTCGCCGAAAATGCCGATCAGCCCCTCATGCAATACGTAAATGCCCTGAACTTCAGGTATACCAAAGCGTGTGATGCGCCCGTACGGCGACAGGCTGACACTGGCGGAGGAAGTGTTTTTCACTTCGTCGGTCAAAGTGAACATATAATTTTCATCAAGCGCAATGGTGCGCAAGAATGTCAGGCCGCTATCGTTGGACCATTTCAAAGTCACAGGACGATCTGTTGAGAGCCTTTTACCAGCGCTGATCTCCCACATGGTATTTGGTCCGGGGACTTCGCCTGCATTGGTGCCGGCAACCCAACCAAACTCTGCGAAAAACGCATTTTTCGTTTCCGATGGCGATAATAACTCGATCAACGGGCTGCCATCTTTAATGGTCTCGCGATAATTTTTCAGTTTCAGATCGTCAATGCGCGCGCCTTTGAGGTTTATCGAACCAATCAGGCTGTCAGTTTCAAGGGTAATCCGTTTGGATTTGGCCAGCACAGCTTCACGGCTGTCGCCGGATATTGCTGGTGAAGACGAAGTCTGGGTGCCAGGAACATTTGCACTACTGTTGGCTGATGTTTCGCCAGTGGCGGTATTTGCCGGGACATCGCCATTTGAAACAGAGGACTCGTTAGTTACTTGTTCAGTTGCGGTTTGCTTGGCGGCAAGTTCTGCAGCTTCACGCTCTGCATCCAGTTTTGGATTAATGTAAAAGAACTGCCAAACGACAATCACCGCTATCGAAAGCGCAATGGCCAAAAAGGTGTTTTTGTTATTGCCGTCCATCATTTATTTTGTTCCAACTTTAGTGAATTTTCTTTGCCGCTTTTGTTATCTGGATTTGCCCCGACTGTACCGCTGCGGTCAAGGCTTTTGCGCAATTCTTTGACGATAGTTGTGAAATCCTCAGATAATGCTGCTCGCTTACCAATCAAGACATAATCGCAATCGGGTTTGGTGTGATTGCTACTGCATTGGCCCACCGCCGCTCGAAGTCTGCGTTTAATCCTGTTTCTGACCACAGAATTGCCAACCCGTTTGGTGACAGTAAAACCAAACCGAGCCAGATTTTCTGTAGTTTCGTCAGGTTTTCGCCGACGAGCTTGCAAAACGAAAGCGCGCGCATGAATGCGCGCGCCTGATTTCATCGCGATGAACTGACTGCGTTTCTTCAGAGTAATCAGTTCAAAGCGCCTTATAGTGTGTAGCCTGAGTTTAGGCAGAAAGTTTTTTACGACCATGGGCACGACGGCGAGCAATTACTCTGCGTCCACCTTTGGTTGCCATGCGTGAGCGGAAACCGTGACGGCGTGCGCGGACAAGGTTACTTGGCTGAAATGTGCGTTTCATAGTACTATATTCGCCTCATTCGGCGAACCCTTACATTTTTCTGAACTTTTTCAGGATTTAACCTGTTCAGATATTTGTTCAAATATCAGCCTTTATCCAACCGATGTGCTCATTTTTCCTTGTGGAACAGGGCGGACCCATTGATTGCAAATCAATTGCTCTACCTATCAAGAAAATTCCACAGAAAACGGGCGCTCCAGCCGGGGACTGAACGTTGGCCGGTTTATAGGTTGAACTCTATTGCAAGTCAATATCAGTTTGCGCGCTGATGGCCACGTTTCCCGCTTTCATGCAAGTTTTCATAGAACAACTCGACGCAAAGGCCCGATCACGGAGTTGATCACACGAGTGTGAGTTCATATTTTCCGTTTTCAACAGTATGTGAAAGCGCTGCTCATTTACTTGTAAAAAGTGTTAGCGTCAACATTTCAGCCTCGGTACAGGAAGCAGAACTATTTACTTGCATTGGCTGTAGTGAACCAGAACAAAATTTTGAAAAGTGGAAACCGGTTTTCAGATAAATTGTGCGTCATAATAAATTGGTAGGCAAATTTGCGCTTCAAATACCGCAAAAATGCTCTAGCTTAGAAACCTTATGGATATGAGATCAAGTAATATGGAAATTCCTCCCTTAAACACTGCACCTTCCGCGATTAAACGTTGGGCACCGGTTGCAGTACTGATAGGCGTCATGGTTTTTGCATTTACCAATGGCTGGCATGAACATTTCACTCTCTCCAGCTTGATCATGAATCGCGAAATGTTGCTGGCCTATGTGGCAGACAATTTTGCCCTCACCGCCCTCACTTTTGCGGCGACTTATATAATGGCCGTGGCTTTATCCTTTCCTGGCGCGTCGCTGATTACCATAGGCGGTGGATTTATCTTTGGTTGGGCTTACGGCGGACTTATCACCGCTTTTTCCGCCACAATAGGCGCGGCCATCATATTCAGCATCGCAAGCACTTCTTTTGGTGCAACACTGCGTGAAAAAGCCGGTTCCCGCATGGATAAACTTGCCAAAGGCTTTGAGGAAAATGCCTTTTCCTACCTGCTGTTTTTACGCCTTGTACCGCTGTTTCCGTTCTGGATAATCAATCTTGCACCGGCGTTTTTTAATGTTCGTCTCGGCACCTATGTTGTTGCTACATTCATTGGTATTTTGCCCGGGACATTTGCCTATGCCTTGCTTGGTGAAGGACTTGATAGTCTGGTGGAAGCACAAGAGCAGGCAAATCCCGGGTGTGCAGCTATGGGCACCTGTGAAATCGACCTGAAAGCTGCTATCACGCCAGAAATTATCGCTGCCATGGTGGGGCTCGCAATTGTTTCTCTGGTCCCTATCTTAATTCAGCGTCACCGTGCCAAGAAACGAGATTTGAAAGCGCCTTCTAATGACTGAGACATTAACCCCAGATATTTGTGTCATCGGTGCCGGCTCCGGTGGATTAACCGTTGCAGCGGCAGCCGCTTCCTTTGGTGTATCCGTTGTACTGATTGAAAAAGGCAAAATGGGTGGTGATTGCCTCAACTATGGTTGCGTTCCATCGAAAGCGCTGCTTGCTGCTGGAAAACATGCACAATCCATGCGGGATGCAGCAACATTTGGAGTCTCCTTTAGTGGCGACATAAAAATAGACCATCGCAAGGTCAACAAACACGTTCAGGACGTGATTGCATCGATTGCACCCAATGATTCCGTTGAACGCTTCACCGCCCTTGGTGTCAAAGTAATTGAAGCCGCCGCCCGATTTACAGACCCTAAGACGGTGGTTGCAGGCGGTTTTGAAGTTCGGGCCCGCCGTTTTGTTGTGGCAACCGGATCATCGGCCTTTGTACCTCCTATTCCCGGGCTTGCAGATGTGGATTATTTCACCAATGAGTCCCTGTTTGAGAACACCCGTAAGCTTGGCCATTTGGTAATTATTGGCGGTGGTCCTATTGGTCTGGAAATGGCTCAGGCCCATCGCAGACTAGGATCCACCGTTACCGTGCTTGAAGGGCTGAAGGCACTTGGCAAAGATGATCCTGACCTTGCAGCTGTAGTACTAGATAATTTGCGCGACGAAGGTGTTGCTATCCGCGAAGGAGCGATGGTCTCCTCGGTCGAAAAGCGCGGTAAGGCAGGTATTCGCGTGACGATCAGCGTTGACGGCAAAGATGAAACTCTCGATGGCACCCATTTACTGGTGGCTGTTGGGCGAGCGGTGAATGTGGAAGGGCTTGGTCTTGATAAGGCCGGCATCAAATTTGATCGCACGGGCATCAAGGTCAGTGATACTTTGCGCAGCAGCAATAAACGCGTTTATGCCATTGGCGATGTGGCGGGGGGCTTGCAATTTACCCATGTGGCGGGATATCACGCCGGGCTGGTATTGCGGGCAATCTTATTCCGCAAAAAAGCTGTGGTGGATGAAAACATTATTCCCTGGGTAACCTATACGGATCCTGAGCTGGCACATGTGGGCCTTAATGAAGAGAACGCCGCCAAAAGCCATAAAAAGATCAGTATTTTACGTTGGCCATACCATGAAAACGACCGGGCGCAGGCTGAGCGCATGACCAAGGGGTTCATCAAAATAATCACGAACAAAAAAGGCAAGATACTGGGCGTTTCCATTGCTGGAGCAAATGCCGGAGAAATGATCAATATGTGGGCTCTTGCAGTCTCAAAAGGACTAACGGTGCGAGACGTATCCGGTTATGTGGCGCCCTACCCTACTATGAGCGAAATTGGCAAGCGGGCCGCGACTAGCTATTATGCGCCCCTGACCCGTAAGCCCTTTGTACGCTGGCTGGTTGGGTTTTTGAGAAAATTCGGCTGAGGCCAACCATAAATTAAGGCGTGGGGAGAACGCATTGAGACAACCAACAGACCCTGAGAACACAGAAACAACAAGAGTGCCCAAACGGCCATCATTTCTGCGTGGGCTTTCGGGGAAATTGCTGGTTTTGACAGTGATCTTTGTGATGATCGCCGAGGTGTTGATTTTCGTACCGTCAGTTGCCAATTTTTGCGTGACATGGCTGCAAAACAAGCTGGATACGGCGGAGGTAGCAAGTATCGTATTTTTGGATTCCAAAGAAGCAATGTTATCGGGCGAAGCACAACAACATTTGCTGGATGCAACCCAATCTATGGCCGTTGCGGTTAGGGAGGGCGGCATGTCCACGCTAATGGCTTCCGACGACATGGAAACCGAATTAACTACCCATATCAATCTGGATGATTTTGGCCCGCTCGACGCCATCGGTACGGGGTTTAAATTTTTGACATCGGACCAAAGGCAATACTACCGGGTGTTTGCTACTATGAAGTCGCGCGATGCCATCATCGAGTTGGTTCAGGAAGACCGCCATTTGGTTTCGGCGCTTTTGATCTATTCCAAAAACGTGTTACTGATTTCCTTTGCAATTTCACTCATTACAGCCATTCTGGTTTTTCTGGCGCTGCACTGGATGATTGTGCAGCCCATTCGCAATATTTCCGGCAATATGAGCGCGTTTTCAGATGACCCGGAAAATTCTGCACTGATTTATTCCCCCAGCAATCGGCGTGATGAAATTGGCATTGCTGAACATCGACTGGCAGATTTTCAAGCAGATTTGCAACACACTTTGCGACAGAAACGACGGCTGGCAGATTTGGGACTGGCTGTGTCGCAGGTCAATCACGATTTGCGAAATATATTGGCCACCGCCCTGCTGCTCTCCGACCGGTTGTCCAATACGACGGATCCGGCTGTGCAGCAATTTGCGCCAAAGCTGATCAAAACCATTGATCGGGCTGTGGAATATACCAGTTCGGTGCTTGGCTATTCCGGCGCACGAGAGGAGCGGCTGGTTCGCAGCCACGTGCATCTGCATCAATTGGCGGATGAAGTATACGAGTTACTGGGACTGGATCAAAAAGGCGTCATAAGCTGGGTCAATGATGTTCCTCAACACCTGAAAATTGAAGCTGATGCCAAGCAACTTTTTCGCGTGCTGATGAATATTTGCAGAAATGCCGTTCAGGCCATGGAGGCACCTGAGCCAACCGCACAGATTTTGCGCATTGGGGCCGAGCGCAATACAGATTCTGTTTCCATCCGGATAAGTGATACTGGACCGGGAATTGGCAAGGATGCGAGAGAAAAATTCTTTCAGGCGTTTCAAGGATCAACCCGGCAAGGCGGCACGGGACTGGGCATGTCCATTGCCGCAGATTTGATGCGTGCCCATGGGGGCTCTATTGCAATTGAACGCACAGATTCCAGTGGTACAGTGATTGTACTCAACCTGCCGGACGACCCGGGATATCAAGACATTGCCGCAGAATAGAGCAGAACCTAAATCCAGGTTTGAAATATTTCTCGAATTATTGGACAATTCGAAGATACAGGCTTGCAATTCACCGCCCAAAGCAGTACGAAAACGCCCTGCAAGGTAGTTTAAATTTCAAAGCCAAAGCAATTAGCACCCGTAGCTCAGTTGGATAGAGTACTTGACTACGAATCAAGGGGTCGGGAGTTCGAATCTTCCCGGGTGCACCATTAAATCAATGACTTACAGTATATTTCTTATTGAGAGATTTGAAATAGGTAGCACATAGGTAGCAGAAACCAGACCTTGTAGTGGCCTGTTCCTAGGAGAAGGCAGAACGACAAACTGCGTGTTTGGGACTTAAGTCCCTCTACTGCTACCGACAATTTCGAGGGCCATCCCGAAAATATTCCACATGAGGCCACTCTTGAGAGTGGCAGACACTACGCTGCGGTATCCTGTTCCGTTTATAAACTCGGTAACTCGAAAGAAGGAAACCAAAGACCTCATTCCTGATGCTATTTTCGGATTGGAGCACAAACAAGAGTGTGGCAGCAAGTACCAGTTTTTTATTGTAGAAGCGGATTGTGGCACGGAGCCATCCAGATCACCAAAGTTCAATTAAGTTTCAAAAAAACAATATGCGTATGTTTTTTTATTGTTTATCTGTGATTTCGCAATTTTGCCAATTTTATATAAATTAATGTTATAATTTTTGAATAAATTATGAACTATTCAAAATTGCTCTCTAGAATACTATTTATTACTTTTTCTTTAAAGGTAATTGATGGATTTACTATTTATTTATTTTCCATGTCAGAAAATATTGGAATTTTCGCAAGGTTATTCCTGATGGTAGATATTACTCCAATCTTCCAAGTTTTTGAAGGAGGCTATGAATTTTTTCTGATTTTATTCGTGCCGATTATACTAATTGTTGGGCTACCATTTTTAATATTTGACATGGTAAGCGTAAAAGTGGCGCTGGGACTTGCTTTTTTTTGTATTTTTTGGATGCGGGAAATTAGAATGCGTGAAAAATTGTTTGAGTTCAGCATTCACGAGACAAACCATTGAGTTTGCGTAAGAGATGATTTTTGGTTCATCGTAGCCCCTAAGGAGCGAAGATGAGACATAAATC
>JASFYT010000020.1:0-138101 GCA_045047085.1 Rhizobiaceae bacterium
TGATATCAGTCCAGACCATTGTGACCTCCGTCGAATCGTTGAAAATCCGATTGAATCACAAACCTCTGATATCACTCAATTAGTTTCGGGTTGGACACTAAGGTGTTATGGGAACCGGGGAAGACATCATGTTCAGTAAAGCAAATAGAATATTTGGGGCTGTTATTGTAGCTGCAACCATGGCGGCCATCAATCCTACATTGGCAGTACCAGTAAATGGTACTGGAAATGTCACAAGTCATGTCATATATGGCTCTGGAAACAGTAATGGTTCCTGGACTGGCACCACACAGAATAATATTGAAATCGGATTGCGCGGAAAGATACCATTTGTAGGTACCAACAATTACAATGGAGTGGATAGCTACAGCTTTGATGCAGGCTTTAAACCGGGTTCTACATATCGACCTACTTGGAACTTTGATTGGGCAATAAATGTCAATCAGGATGGCACAAGTAATAGCGGCAGACACATTGGTGATTTAACCTACATGTTGTCTATGGATTTTGACCCGACAGGTGGAACAAATTTTAGCGGATCGGCCTTTGACCCTATTCATTCGCTGCCACTTTTCGATCATTCATTTGGTAACAACAACACAACTCAAGGCCAGGGTGTTGAGGCGACCAGTGTTGTTGAATATGCCGGTTTGCTTGCCGGGAGCAACATAGTGCAACAGTCTTGGAGTTATGGATTTTTTCTCAGTATGCTGCCGGGCTTTGATCCAAATGCAGCGGGTATCTATACCATTATGTTGGGTGCGTTTGATGGCCAAAGGGAATTGGCTAGTACCAGCATAAATATTATTGTTAGCGCAGTGCCGGTTCCCGCAGCATTGCCTCTATTTGGCACGGGCATCGCTTTTATGGGATTTGTTGGATGGCGTCGACGTAAAGCTGCGGCGAAGAATATCACGGCCTGATACCGGATTCATCCAAGAGTTGATTTGAGAATGTAGCATTGGCACCAACTTCGGCGCCAATGCTTTTTTATCGGTTGAATTTCGGCAAATCTCTGCCAGTGTTCCGTTATGATTTGGAACTGTGTCCTCAATGCCTGGTCGCCAAGGTTCGGTGATCCCCATCTGATAGGGTGGGTGACGGTTGCTGGCTATTTCATCGCCGCCATTCTTGCTATTCTTATTCTTCGGCAATCAGGAAGCCGTACAATTGCCCTACGGCAAGACAAAACTCTTCAACTCTGGGGGTTGATTTTTGTAATGCTGCTATTGTTGGGTGCCAACAAGCAATTGGACCTTCAATCGTTTTTACCAGTATTTGCAAAATGCATCGCAAAAGCTGGAGGGTGGTACGCTGACAGGAGAGCCTATCAAACTGTATTTGTTATCACTCTGGCAATTTCATTCCTGGTACTCTCGGCTGCAGGGCTCCGTTATTTCAATAATGAAATAAGAAAGAACCCCCTTGCAATCATCGGCCTGATACTTCTGTTAATTTTTATCGTCCTGCGGGCTGCTGCTTTTAATCACTTTGATGGAGCATTAAATCACAGTTTCTACGGCATTAGCTTGAACTGGATATTGGAATTATCAGGATTATGCTTCATCGCGATGCAAGCCATTTTAAATCTCACGGCGAAACACCGATAGAAAAGGTCCAATCCGAAACAGTCACTTCTGATGTCTTTCAACCACATTTTCTTCTAATTGTCGAAATCGGGCTTGGGCAGGTTTTCCTGCAATCGCGCCAGAGATTTGCGAACGATCAATCGATGCGCAAATGCAACCGGGAACATGTAGACACGGCCAAACCAGTTATGCGTAATGACTGAAGAAGTGATGGACAATCGATGTTCATCTGTTGTCACGCAGGTCATAACATCCAGATGCTTGTCGCGCGCAGTGAGGCAAAGCACTTCCGGTTCGATATGTTCGACAAGAAAAAAGTCGAGATGGTCCCCGACTTTAATATTGGAGTGAGGCGTGCCGGAAAATCCACCTATAGGTTTAACCCCAAAACAACGCGAGATTGCATCGCGCACCCAAAAAGCTATTTTCATCACCGGCATAGGCTGTGCCATAACCCTGTTCCATGCTTCCAGTGCGCTCAACCCCGTTGTAAGCGTGATCGATTGACTGTCCAGATAATACAGTTTTTTAACCGGCGCGACCAGTTGCGCCGCCGCCGTCAAATTCTGGTTTTGGATTGAAGCCATGGAGTAATTTGTCTCCTTGTATCAGGGTGTAAAGTAGATAGAAAAAAGGCCAGTTCCGGTGAACTGGCCAAATAATAAAACTTGCAGAAACCTAGCTCATGGCTTTTTGCAAATTCGCATCCACAGCATCAAGGAAACCGGTTGTGGAGAGCCAAGGTTGATCTGGACCGATCAACAGTGCCAAATCCTTGGTCATGGAACCAGATTGCACCGTATCAATGCAAACTTTTTCCAGTGTATCTGTGAATTTTTTCAATTCAGAATTATTGTCGAGCTTGGCACGATGCGCCAAACCTCTGGTCCAGGCAAATATTGACGCGATGGAATTTGTTGAGGTTTCTTCACCTTTTTGGTGCTGACGATAATGGCGCGTCACGGTACCGTGCGCTGCTTCCGCCTCAACCGTTTTGCCATCTGGTGTTGCAAGCACTGAAGTCATCAGGCCAAGGGAACCAAAGCCTTGAGCCACGATGTCAGACTGTACGTCGCCATCATAGTTCTTACAGGCCCAAAGATATCCGCCGGACCATTTAAGGGAAGCGGCAACCATATCGTCGATAAGGCGGTGCTCATACCAGATTTCAGCAGCTTTAAACTGCTCCTCAAATTCAGCTTCATAAACTTCCTGAAAGATATCTTTAAAGCGGCCGTCATAGATTTTCATTATGGTGTTTTTGGTTGAAAGATAAACCGGAACCTTGCGTTGCAAGCCGTAGTTCAGCGATGCGCGGGCAAAATCATAAATCGAATTATCGAGGTTATACATGCCCATGGCAATGCCTGCTGATGGTGCATCAAATATGTCATATTCTTGCGTCGTGCCATCATCGCCAACAAATTTCATTGTAAGCTTTCCCTTGCCTGGGAATTTAAAATCCGTGGCGCGGTATTGATCACCATAAGCATGACGGCCAATGATAATTGGCTTGGTCCAGCCCGGAACCAGCCGGGGTACATTGTTCATGATGATCGGTTCGCGAAAAATCACACCGCCCAAAATATTGCGGATGGTACCATTTGGCGAGCGATACATTCTCTTCAGGCCAAATTCCTCAACCCGTGCTTCGTCCGGAGTGATGGTTGCGCATTTGATGCCAACGCCGATTTCCTTGATGGCATTCGCTGCATCAACGGTAATTTGGTCATCCGTATCATCGCGGGCTTCCATGCCCAAATCGTAATATTTCAAATCAACATCCAGATATGGATGGATCAGTTTTTCCTTGATGAACTGCCAAATGATACGTGTCATTTCATCGCCGTCCAGTTCAACGACGGGGTTTTCAACCTTAATTTTAGTCATGGTAATCTCTTCTTTTAAAAACATGCAGAATCGCTGCATCACGGGAGAGGGTGATTATATGGCCCGTATAGCAAAGCATTTCATGTGACGCAAAGGGGGTAAGTCGTCTTATTGCTGCATCGAAATTAAACGCGGCATGCCAACTCTGCCAAAGCCGGGTAATTTAATGGCAGGACGCAGAACATCAATTCCTGCAACCAGCCCAAAAATGTTTATCTCCAGCCCCTCAACCTTCGCGATAGCGATGCCGATATATCCTTTGTAGGATATCTGCCAGCCTGTATTGCTCTGGGTTGGTGAAAGCCAATTGTCATAACCGATAAAGTCTTTTCCTATAGCCGTCGGGGGCAGGGTGGCCTGAAGCTCGGGAACGCTTCGGATTACATGGGCAACAAACGAATTGCTGTTGGGGCCGGGCCACAGGATGTAGCCGCCATAATTATTATATGGATAATTCCGAATGGCATTTTCAATTTTCGGGATAAGAGCCTGCGCAGCGGCCCCTGTGACTTCGTATTGAAGTTGAGGACTTGAGGAATACCAAAAACCATCGGCCGGGTAGTTGTTGTGTCTGACGGGCTGCCCCCAACCCACCACATCATAACGATGATATTCTGTTTCTGATTGACGCTTTATGACCAGCCAACTATGAACTGCAAAAATACCTTTCCATCGCCCGGTGCGGGCCGAATAAATCCGTACCATGGCGTCCGTATGTTTTTGGGGGGAGGGTATTGTATGAGAACTCGACCAGTTTGCGCTGCTCCAACTGCTTGGCCATTCCCCTTGCGAATAAACCACCGCATGTACACCCAAAGGTGCCATAAACACAAACAGGAACATCAATATCAGTCTGCGCGTCAATTTAATCATTGTAATATCAGAGACCATGTTGTGTGTAGCGGGACGACTATAGCTGAATTCGGGTTAGAATGCGGCATAACGAATTTGTGAGAATAATGGCAGGCACTGATAACAAAAAAGAACTGATAACCGAAGGCCCGGTAATTGTACTTTGCGAACCGCAATTGGGCGAGAATATCGGCATGGTCGCCAGAGCCATGGCAAATTTCGGTCTGGCAGAGCTGCGATTGGTCAATCCGCGCGATGGCTGGCCCAGCGACAAGGCAAGGAGCGCTGCCAGCAATGCGGACCATGTGATTGATGCCACTAGGGTTTATGATCGGGTTGAGGACGCAATCGCAGATTTGCATTTCACCTATGCAACCACGGCGCGCCACCGCGATATGTTGAAATCCGTACGCGCGCCGCGCGAAGCAATTGCAACATTGATGACCAAATTCAAAGCTGGTGAGAAAACCGGTCTTTTATTTGGTCGCGAGCGCTGGGGCCTCAACAATGAGGAAATCGCCCTTTGCGACGAAATCGTAACATTCCCGGTCAATCCGGCTTTCGCCTCATTAAACATCGCGCAGGCGGTTTTGCTGATGAGCTATGAATGGATGAACGCCTCCATGGCCGAACCGGAAAAAGCAGTTTTCGGTGCGATCGACAGCGAAGTCGCCAGCAAGCACGAACTGGTCGGTCTGTTCGAACATTTAGAAAGTGCGTTGGAGGATGCAAGATATTTCCACCCGCCAGCAAAAAAAGAACGCATGCGCTTAAACCTGCGCAATTCTTTCACCCACGCCAACTTAAAATCCCCCGAAATTCATGCACTTCGCGGCGCGATTGCAGCTTTGGAACGCCGTTGGATGAAAAAACGCGGCGAGTGGTAAATTTTCCGGCAATCAAATCGGGAGTTTTCTTTACTTTTCCCGTTAACTCGCCCTTTAAGTTTGTTGTGCCATTCCCTATCTTGTGCAGTAGAAATTTGATTCGAACCATCCGTACAAAGGCGATGTGATAATGAGAGACCCAGTAGAAACCTATATGAACTTAGTTCCCATGGTTGTTGAACAAACCAACCGGGGCGAACGCTCTTACGATATTTTTTCGCGCCTTTTGAAGGAGCGCGTTATTTTCCTTACCGGTCAGGTCGAAGATGGCCTCGCTTCGCTCATTTGTGCTCAGCTGTTGTTCCTTGAAGCAGAAAATCCAAAAAAAGAAATCAACCTTTATATCAATTCACCTGGAGGAGTGGTGACTTCAGGCATGGCAATCTACGATACCATGCAGTTCATTAAGCCTCCGGTTTCCACCCTTTGCATGGGGCAGGCTGCCTCCATGGGCTCACTTCTCTTATGTGCCGGTGCAAAAGACATGCGCTTTGCACTACCAAATGCCCGCATCATGGTACATCAGCCTTCAGGCGGTTTTCAGGGTCAGGCTTCCGATATTCAGCGTCATGCCGAAGACATCATGAAAATGAAGCGTCGTTTGAACGAGATATACGTCAAGCATACCGGTCAGGATTACGATGTCATTGAAACAACACTCGATCGTGATCACTTCATGACAGCCGATGAGACCAAAGAGTTTGGCATCATCGATAAAGTGCTCGATGAGCGTTTGGATGAAGCCGACGAAAGCTAAAACGAGAGCTGGAAGGCTCCGTTTAAGGCGAAAAAACAGGGTGATTGGCCAGATAAATACAAAACTGGCCAGTTTCCCGTAAGTCCGTTAAGCTAATATACAGCTTTTTGCACATACACTGATTGTCTAGTGTATTGTGGAAAGTGAATTTTTAGCCACTAATGCGCCTTAATTGGCCTGATCTAATGGTGGCGACAAGACGAGTAGGCTTTCATATGATTTTGGAAGTATGGAAAATTTAATGCGAGAATGAGGCCTATCAAAAGGCCGACAGTCTCAATTGCAGGATTTTTTGATGAGTAAAATTTCGAATACCGGTGGTGATGACGGCGGCAGTTCAAAGAACACACTTTATTGTTCCTTCTGCGGAAAAAGCCAACACGAAGTACGCAAGCTAATTGCTGGTCCAACCGTTTTCATCTGCGATGAGTGCGTGGAACTTTGCATGGATATTATCCGTGAGGAAAATAAATCCTCCATGGTTAAATCCGGCGAGGGAATTCCGACACCTCAGGAAATTATGAATGTTCTCGATGACTATGTCATCGGTCAGTCCCATGCCAAGCGTGTGTTGTCTGTTGCAGTTCATAACCACTATAAACGTCTCAATCACGCCTCACAGGATAAAGAGCAGGACGTTGAACTCTCGAAATCCAATATCATGTTGATCGGCCCAACCGGTTGCGGCAAGACTTTGCTCGCTCAGACTTTGGCTCGTATCCTTGATGTGCCGTTCACAATGGCTGACGCCACCACACTTACCGAAGCGGGCTATGTGGGCGAAGACGTTGAAAACATCATTTTGAAATTGCTTCAGGCTGCTGATTATAACGTGGAACGCGCTGAGCGCGGTATCGTTTATATCGATGAGGTCGACAAGATTTCCCGTAAATCCGACAATCCATCCATCACCCGAGATGTATCGGGCGAGGGTGTGCAGCAGGCATTGCTGAAAATCATGGAAGGCACGGTTGCATCCGTTCCTCCTCAAGGTGGACGTAAGCACCCACAACAGGAATTCCTGCAAGTTGATACAACCAACATGCTGTTTGTATGTGGTGGTGCATTTTCAGGCCTTGATAACATTATTTCAGACCGTGGCCGTAAAACCTCGATTGGATTTGGTGCGCACGTGGATAATCCGGAAGATCGCAAAACCGGCGAGCTCCTCCGCAAGGTTGAGCCTGAAGATTTGCAGAAATTTGGTCTTATCCCGGAATTCATCGGTCGTGTGCCTGTTTTGGCAACCCTTGAAGATCTGGACGAAGATGCCTTGGTGAAAATCCTTTCTGAGCCAAAAAATGCGCTGGTAAAACAATATCAGCGTTTGTTTGCCATGGAAGACGTTGAACTGTCTTTCCATGAGGATGCATTGAAATCCATTGCGCGCCGCGCAATTGATCGCAAAACCGGCGCTCGCGGCCTTCGCTCCATCCTTGAAGGTATTTTGCTTGATACCATGTTCGATCTGCCAGCCCTTGAAGGCGTGCAGGAAGTGGTTATCTCAGAAGAAGTCGTGGATGGTGATGCCCGTCCGCTTTACATCTACTCTGAGAAATCTGAGGAAAAAGAAGCAAGCGCTTAAAGCACTTCTCGAAAAGTAACAACCGGTTTTCGGATAAGAAGTGTTGGAAAAAAGGTTAGAGTGCATGAGCGGTTCAAAGAAAAGTGAAAGCGCTCTAAGACTATGATTTTCATCCCCGGGTTAGCTGATCAAGTGATACGGGGATGATATGCTAGATCTTTTCAAGACGACGATCATTCAATTTCAGGCGCTACCTTTGGGCGTTTCTATCTGGGTAAACTGGATGGGGGCCTTGTTTATGTTGGCCTTTGTCTTTGCCTTCAAACATAAAGCGGCACGTTTCGCCCTGTTTACGTTTTTCGTACTTACCATTATGGGTGCAATGATCGCGGTCTGGCTTACCGGTTCAATTCACTGGATTGCACTGGTCCACCTGATTGTCTGGCCACCACTTCTGGTTCATCTGATAAATCGTGAAATTCGCAATGATGGATTCGAGCCAAAGAGCTTTTATGGCGTTTGGGTGATTTTATTGACCATCACCATGGTCGTCTCACTACTATTTGATCTGCGTGATGTGGTTTTGGTATTTGCGGGAAATAAATAGGTTTTGGTAACACAGTCGAGTGGCAGATAATGCTGTTTCCGCGGAACCTCATATAAATCTGCAGTTTACTCTTGAAGCGTTGCCACGCGGTCCCCAAATTATAGTGAACAAACCCAAAAGCGCACAGCCTGATTCACAACAAAATTATAGCGGTGCTAAGGTTTATCAGAATAAGCGGTATTCCTTCCAGTGCGCAGCGTATATACAAGATTCGCAAGGGTCTCTCTAAGGGGGCGCCGGATTCACTTTGGCAAACCCAATAAGGAAATAAAGATTATGACGACTACCGGTCCGGGAAAGATTGAACTGGGTTCTGGCGAGACATTTCCACTATTGCCATTGCGCGATATCGTGGTGTTCCCGCATATGATTGTGCCGCTTTTTGTTGGCCGCGAGAAATCAATTGCAGCGCTTGAAGAAGTGATGAATACCGACCGCCAAATTCTGCTCTTTACCCAAAAAAACGCCAGTGATGATGATCCGTCACCTGAAGCTCTCTATGAGATCGGTTCCATTGCATCCGTTTTACAATTACTGAAACTGCCAGACGGCACCGTGAAGGTACTGGTCGAAGGCGTGGCACGCGCACGCGTATCCCAATTTACCGAGCGAACTGACTATTTTGAAGCCTATGCTGAAATCGTTGATGACGAAGAAGGCGATCCGGTCGAGATGGAAGCGCTTGCCCGTTCTGTTGTTTCTGAGTTTGAAGGCTATGTGAAACTCAACAAAAAAGTATCTCCGGAAGTTCTGACTGCCGTTACCCAGATTGAGGACTACACCAAACTGGCTGATACAGTTGCCTCGCATTTGGCTGTTAAAATCTCTGAAAAGCAGGAAATTCTCGGAATTTTCAGCATCAAAGAGCGCCTGGAACATGTACTTGGCATGATGGAAAGCGAAGTCTCCGTCCTGCAGGTAGAAAAACGTATCCGTTCCCGTGTCAAACGGCAGATGGAGAAGACCCAGCGCGAATATTACCTCAACGAGCAAATGAAGGCCATTCAGAAGGAACTCGGTGAAGGCGAAGATGGCCGCGACGAGTTAGGTGAACTTGAAGAACGCATCAAGAAAACCAAGCTTTCAAAAGAAGCTCGCGAAAAAGCTGACAACGAGTTCAAGAAACTCAAACAAATGAGCCCGATGTCAGCCGAAGCCACCGTGGTGCGCAACTATCTCGATTGGTTGCTCGGTATCCCGTGGGGCAAACGTTCTGCCGTTAAAACAGATTTGAATGCCGCCGAAGAAGTACTCGATGCGGATCACTACGGTCTGGAAAAAGTCAAAGAACGCATCATCGAATATTTGGCAGTTCAGTCACGTGCCAAAAAAATCAAAGGACCAATCCTTTGTTTGGTTGGTCCTCCAGGTGTTGGTAAAACGTCTCTTGGAAAATCTATCGCCCGTGCTACCGGCCGCGAATTCGTTCGTATGGCTTTGGGCGGCGTTCGCGACGAGGCTGAAATTCGTGGTCACCGTCGTACCTATATCGGCTCAATGCCCGGTAAGGTCATTCAGTCCATGAAAAAAGCCAAGAAGATTAACCCGCTCTTCCTGCTCGATGAAATCGATAAAATGGGTCAGGATTTCCGCGGTGATCCATCGTCTGCTTTGCTTGAAGTGCTCGACCCGGAACAAAACAGCACGTTTTCTGACCACTATCTGGAAGTTGAATATGACCTTTCAAGCGTCATGTTCATCACAACTGCCAATACGTTGAATATTCCCGGTCCTTTGATGGATCGTATGGAGATCATCCGTATTGCCGGTTATACCGAAGATGAAAAACTTGAAATCGCCAAACGCCACCTGCTTTCAAAAACTATGAAAGATCATGCGCTGGTGGATAAGGAATTCTCAGTTACAGATGACGCCATCCGCACCATCATTCGCACTTATACTCGTGAAGCGGGCGTGCGTAGTCTTGAGCGCGAACTGGCCAAGCTCGCGCGTAAAGCCGTAACCGACATCATGAAGACCAAAAAGAAATCCGTAAAAATCACGGTCAAGAACATTGAGGATTATCTCGGCGTACCAAAATTCCGTTTCGGTCAGGCTGAAGATGAAGATCAGGTGGGTGTTGTTACAGGTCTTGCATGGACGGAAGTCGGTGGTGAATTGCTCACCATTGAAAGTGTCTCTATGCCCGGCAAGGGCAAAATGACCGTAACGGGTAATCTGCGCGATGTGATGAAAGAATCCATTTCTGCTGCTGCATCCTACGTACGTTCACGGGCGGTAGATTTTGGCATTGAACCACCGAAATTTGATAAATATGATATCCATGTGCACGTACCGGAAGGCGCCACTCCCAAGGATGGTCCGTCAGCTGGCGTTGCCATGGCAGTTTCGATTGTTTCGGTTATGACCGGCATTCCAATCCATAAGTCTATTGCCATGACAGGTGAAATCACCCTGAGAGGTCGTGTTTTGCCGATTGGCGGGCTTAAGGAAAAATTGCTGGCAGCTCTGCGCGGTGGCATTACTAAAGTGCTTATCCCGGAAGAAAATGCCAAGGATTTGGCCGACATCCCGGACAATGTGAAAAACGCTCTGGAAATTGTGCCCGTATCCAATGTGGATGAGGTGCTTTCTCACGCCCTGACCAGCATGCCGGAGGCTATTGAATGGACGCTTGAAGATGAGGAAGCTGCCCGTAAGGCAATGATGGGATCTTCGGGGTCGGGCACCACACCTGTCTCCCACTAAGGCGGTGGACAGATAATCGAGCATATTTTGTTCGAATCTAGGGTTCGGAAAATATTCCGAGCCCTTTTTTAATTGCGAATCGGAAGAAAATTTTGCACCAAAAACCGTTGAAATTGACCATTTCATAGATAATACATCTGCTAATTTTATCTGCTGTGCGGTTTTTGCCAATTTTTTTGACGTTTTTTACCTAAAAGCCAAGAAAACAGCCATTTGCGAGAAGTTTTCTATTGAAAAAACCAAACCAAAAGGCGAACGTTGCGCGAGTTTGATGAGTCGTTCTAAATATCAGGAAGGATATAATAATGAACAAAAATGAGCTTATTTCCGCTGTTGCCGATAAAACAGGCATGACTAAAGAATCTGCTGGTGGAGCAGTTGACGCAGTACTTTCATGCATTACAGAAACAATGGCTGGTGGCGGTGAAGTTCGTCTTCTGGGTTTCGGCAGCTTCGTAGTTGCAGACCGTAAAGCAACGACTGCCCGCAACCCTCGCACCGGCGAGCCGATTGCTGTACCTGCTTCCAAGGCTCCTAAATTTAAAGCCGGTAAGGCTTTGAAAGAAGCCGTAAACAAGTAATATTGTTTATTTTCCCCATGAAGGGGATGAGAATCATATCAGGCTCGCCAATTAGGCGGGCCTTTTTTTGTGAAAACCAATTAAAGCACTCCGATTTTACTGGATTTTTTGAAATCTTTCCGCTCAACTAAATATATGAGAACTTTATCGGGCATGCAGGAACCAAACTCTAATTCTAACTTCATGTTGGAAGTTCGGGAAATCACCAAGAAATTCGGTGACCTTGTTGCCAATGATAAAGTTGATTTCGCAATAGGTGAGGGCGAAATACATGCTCTCCTGGGTGAAAACGGAGCCGGTAAATCCACTCTGGTAAAAATGCTCTATGGTTCCCTCCAACCCAATGGTGGAGAAATCATTTGGAAGGGCAAATCCGTGCAAATCACCAGCCCGTCCGCCGCACGTCATGTGGGTATCGGCATGGTGTTCCAGCATTTTTCGCTTTTTGACAGCTTGTCCGTTGCCGACAATATCGCACTATCACTGGATGGCGAATTCACCTCAGGTGAAATCGCCGAAAAGGCGCAAGAGCTTTCCCACAGCTACGGCCTTCCGCTTAACCCGGATTCAATCGTTGGAGATTTATCGGTAGGCGAGCGTCAGCGCGTGGAGATCGTGCGCTGCCTGTTGCAGAATCCCGATCTGATCATTCTTGATGAACCCACATCGGTGCTAACCCCGCAGGAAGCCGACAATTTGTTTGTCACTCTTGAGCGTCTGAAAAATGAGGGCCGGTCGATCCTGTATATTTCGCACCGCCTCGATGAGGTGAGACGGCTTTGTGATCGAGCAACGGTCTTGCGTCACGGCAAAGTGGTGGGCGAGTGTGACCCATCCAAAGAAACTGCAAGTTCTTTGGCCAATATGATGGTGGGCAGCGAAGTCGAAAACATTACCCGACAGTCGGGCAATGCCAAGGGCGAAGAAAAACTGTTGGAACTCAAAGACATTTCCCTTGCCGCAGCGACGCCCTTCTCTATGTCGCTCAAAAACCTCAATCTGGAAATGTATGCCGGTCAATTGCTGGGTATAGCTGGCGTTGCCGGAAACGGCCAGAGTGAGTTTTTTGATCTGATATCGGGTGAGGTCACGATTCCCCACAATGATAAAATCATCATGCATGGCCAGTCTGTCGGCGAACTGGGTATCAATGATCGCAGAAAACTAGGCGCAGCTTTCGTGCCTGAAGAACGCCTTGGCCATTCAGCCGTGCCCGATTTGACCTTGTCTGAAAATCTGCTGCTCGCGCGCCATGCCTCCGATAGTTATGCCTATACAGCGCTCGGCCCGGTTCAATATATCCGCAGGGATGCACTGATGCGGACCACAAAACGCATCAGTGAGTCAATGGATGTTCGGAAGTCCGGTGATAATCCGGCCGCGTCATCGCTTTCAGGCGGCAATCTGCAAAAATTTATCATGGGCCGCGAACTTGATCGCCAGCCATCAATCATGGTGGTGAACCAGCCCACATGGGGCGTTGATGCAGGTGCCGCCGCAAGGGTGCGTCAGGCATTGATTGATCTGGCCCGCTCAGGCTCCTGCGTTGTGGTAATTTCACAGGATCTCGACGAAATACTTGAAATTTCCGATGTCATTTCGGTCATGTCTGATGGTCATCTTTCCGAACCCGTTGATGCAAAGAATGTAACCCGTGAGGAAATCGGATTGCTGATGGGCGGTACGGCCGAAAGTGAAGCTGGAGTTGCCAATGCGCATTGAACTTGAACGACGCGCGCAACCCTCTGCGCTTTTTGCAATGGCATCTCCCTTTATCGCCCTTGTTATTACGCTGATCGCCGGCATTATTATGTTTGCAGCAATGGGTCTGAACCCTATTGATGCGCTTTATTCATTCTTTATTGAGCCTATAATCGAAGTCTGGTCCCTGCATGAACTAGCCATCAAAGCAGCGCCGTTGATTCTGATTGCCACAGGCCTTGCGGTCTGCTTCCGGTCTTCCAACTGGAATATTGGCGCTGAAGGTCAATTTGTTATGGGGGCAGTGGCAGGTTCTATTCTGCCAATTCTCTTCCCCGAACAAACGGGCGCATGGGTGCTGCCTACCATGATGCTTATGGGTATCGCTGGCGGGGCTGCATGGGGCGCAATCCCTGCGTGGCTCAAAAACCGGTTCGGAGCCAATGAAATCCTTACCAGCCTGATGTTGGTATATGTGGCGCAACTTATTCTGGATTGGTTGGTGCGTGGTATCTGGCGCGACCCGGATGGTTATAATTTCCCCGAAAGCCGTGGCTTTTCACCGGAGCAAATCCTTCCAGAAGTGCTGGAATCGGGACGTGCGCACTATGGCGCGGTGTTCGCGATCATCGGCGTGGTGGTGGTCTGGTTCATGCTTGCAAGAACCATGAAGGGGTTTGAGATCAAGGTCATTGGTGATAGTCCAAGGGCAGGGCAGTTTGCAGGGTTTAGCGCCAAACGCACCACTATGTTTGCTTTCCTGATTGCCGGCGGCTTCGCAGGGCTGGCCGGAATTTCTGAAGTTTCAGGAGCTATCCAGCAATTACGCCCGGTGATTTCCCCCGGCTATGGCTTCATTGCCATTATCGTTGCTTTCCTCGGACGGCTAAACCCTCTGGGAATTTTCGCGGCAGGTCTCATTTTGGCACTTTCATATCTCGGCAGTGAAGCAGCGCAAATATCGCTTGGCATTTCCGATAAGGTCGGACGCGTGTTTCAAGGCCTGTTACTCTTCTTCGTGCTCGCCTGCGATACGTTGATCCACTACCGGTTAAAGCTGGTCTTCTCGTCCAATAATGCGAAGGAATCCTGATCATGAATATTGAAATGACAGAAGCAATCCTTCTCACGGTCTTCACTGCCGCAACGCCGTTACTGCTGGCAGCCTTGGGCGAATTGGTGACCGAGCGTTCCGGCGTACTCAATCTGGGCGTTGAGGGCATGATGATCATGGGGGCCGTTGCTGGCTTCGCCTTCGCCCAAATGACCGGCAGCGCCTATCTGGGCGCACTGGGTGGCGTTATCGTTGGCACATTGTTCTCGCTCTCGTTTGCATTCCTTGCCATCACACTGGTAACCAATCAGGTGGCGACCGGGCTGGCACTAACCATTCTGGGCCTCGGTGTTTCGGGCCTTTGGGGGGAATCCTATATCGGCCTGGCAGGCGTGCGGATGGAAACCATCGTCATTCCGTTCCTTTCAGAAATCCCGATTATCGGAAAGCCACTCTTCGCGCAGGATGCAATATTCTATGTCTCAATCGCGCTGGTAATCGGCATCAGCTATTTCCTATTCAAAACGCGGGCAGGTCTGATCCTGCGCTCGGTTGGCGATAATCACGGTTCTGCCCATGCGCTTGGTATATCTGTCACCAAAGTGCGCTATCTGGCTGTGATGTTTGGCGGCGCGTGCAGTGGGCTGGCCGGAGCGCACTTGTCGCTGGTCTATACACCCCAATGGGTGGAGAACATGACAGCGGGCAGGGGGTGGATAGCGCTGGCGCTGGTGGTTTTCGCGTCATGGCGCCCTATGCGGGTAATTGCGGGTGCATATCTATTTGGAGCGGTGGGCATTGCCCAATTGCACATTCAGGCACTGGGCTACGACATCCCGTCCCAACTATTATCATCACTGCCATATATTGCGACCATTGTCGTATTGGTTATAATATCACAAAACCGCAGACTAACACTAATCAACACACCGGCTTCACTGGGAAAAGGCTTCGTGCCTGACCGATAAGCCACTCAATACCAACCCATAAACAATAACAAAGTAGGGGTAATACAAATGAAGAAAATACTATTATCAATCGCAGCACTTAGTCTATCCATGGGCCTATCCATGAGCATGACGGGTGCCGCATCCGCTGCCACAAAAGTTTGCGCCATCTATGTCGGCCCAATCGGTGATTTCGGCTGGTCCTATCAGCACCATCAGGGCCTGATGGCCGTGAAAGCAAAATTTGGCGATGAAGTCACAACCGCTCATCTGGAAAGCGTGCCGGAAGGTGCTGATGCAGAACGCGCGATCGAACGCATGGCTCGCTCCGGCTGCAATATCATTTTCACCACATCCTTCGGCTATATGGATGCAACCAACAAAATTGCCAAAAAATTCCCGAAAGTGAAATTTGAACACGCAACCGGCTATAAGCGCGAACATGATAACGTTTCTACGTATTCTTCACGCTTCTATGAAGGTCGCTACATTATTGGTCAAATGGCTGCAAAAGTTTCAAAAACCGGCTCCGCTGGTTACATTGCATCATTCCCGATTCCTGAAGTTGTACGCGGCATCAACGCGTTCATTCTGGGCGCTCAATCCGTAAACCCTGATTTCAAGCTGAAGGTAGTTTGGGTGAACACATGGTTCGATCCGGGTAAAGAGTCCGATGCGGCCAAAACCCTGATCGATCAGGGCGTCGATATTCTGACCCAACATACCGATTCAACCGCTCCAATGCAGGTTGCTGCAGAGCGTGGCATCAAAGCTTTTGGTCAGGCCTCCAACATGATCAACTTCGGTAAGGAAACCCAGCTAACAGCAATCGTTGACGATTGGTCAGCCTATTACATTGGCCGCGTTGGTGCCGTGATCGATGGTAGTTGGAAACAACAAGATGTATGGGGTGGTTTGGCCGAAAAAATGGTTCACATGGCCGATTACACCAATGTGCCTGACGATGTGGCCAAAGAAGCCGCAGCAACCCAAGAAGCAATCCGCTCCGGCAACCTCAATCCTTTCGCAGGGCCAATCACCAAACAAGATGGCAGCGAATGGGTAAAAGCCGGCGAAGCCGCAGAAATCGGCACATTGCTGGGCATGAATTTCTACGTAAAAGGCGTAGACAACAAGCTTCCATAATAGGCTTGAACCAAACATAAAATCCAAATGGCCTGCAGAGATGCGGGCCATTTTTTTATTTCATTTGCGTTCACACGAAATTTGTTGATTTGACCCTTGCATTTGCGCCACAAATACCGCATTAGCAAAGCGCTGGAGAGGTGGCTGAGTGGTCGAAAGCACTGGTCTTGAAAACCAGCGAGCGTGTAAGCGTTCCGTGGGTTCGAATCCCACCCTCTCCGCCATTATCTATATCCTCTTAGCTAAATCAATAACTTGCTGAAATCAAAGGCGGTTTTTATTGTGTTGTTCCATTTGACTGTTACAGTGGAGCTATGAAAAAGATGACTGGACACCCCCGCCTATATCGACGCAATGCTACCTATTACCATCGTGCCGCAATCCCAATAGACATCAATGACACATATCTAAAGTCTGAAGAAACGTTCTCTTTGGGTACCAAGGACTATGCTGAGGCCCTGAGACTTGTTCGTATTGCTGCTGTTGAAGTAGACCGTAAGTTTGAAGCACACAGACACAACCTTTTAGCACAAAGCCAGCCGCCGCTTAATGAATTGCGTGAGAATCAGATCAAGGAACTTGGTGAGGTTTACTATGCGCACCTTCTGCAGGAAGACGAGGATACCAGAGATGAGGGGTTCTTTGAACCAGATGAGCCGTTACCGCCAAGACCAGTGAAGTCCTTTGAGGGATTTGTCGACGACAACGAGGCAATAGATGGTGAAAACCGTCACGCCAACGCCAGAGGCAAGATTGACCCTTTCTATGTTGATGAAGCTGAGGAAATTCTAACTTGGACGAATGTCAACATTCGGCTTGCCTCGGGTTCTTCAAGTTGGAAGGAGCTCGCTCGTGAACTCCAACGCACCAGTATTAAGGCCGCTGAAGCCATCCGTTCCAGAAACGAAGGGGATGTTGTCGAAACCCCAGTCGCTTTAAATCAACCCGTTCAATCTTCAGCACCATTTTTATCAGTGGCCGCTGAGGAATGGGCATCGGAGAAAGCTCGATCCAGTTGGGTTAATAAAACCGAGACTGAGCATCGAATATGGATGGCACACTTCATCACAATCTCCGGCGACAAGCCAATCACCGATTACGGTAAGGCTGACGGGCGAGTCTTCAAACAGGTCTTGCTACACCTTCCAGCCAACTGGAATAAACATAAGGCTATCAAAGGCCTTTCTATTAGAGAGGCCGCAGAGAAAGCCAAGTCCAGCGATCTCCCTCCAATGAGTGAAACGAACTACAACAATATTATCGGGTTCGTATCGGCGTTCTGGACTTGGGCTGATGCCAACTACGATAATGTGTCGCCGAACCCACTTCGTGGACTGAAGGTGAAAAAGTCGAAACAAGCTAGAGATGATCGCGATCCATTTACAACCAAAGAGCTCAAAGCAATCTTCACCGCTCCGATCTATACCGGTTGTGAATCTACTCACCACTGGAAAAAGCCCGGTGATCTCATTCCGAAGACTTCTGGCATATATTGGGTTCCTTTGATCAGCTTGTTCACTGGGGCAAGACTTGGGGAGATCATCCAGCTGTATACGGAAGATATCTGCGAGGAGGGGGGGCGTTTGGTACTTTGACATAAATAGTAAGGGTGAAGATAAGAGGTTGAAGAACTCAAACTCTCAACGTCAGATACCGATCCACCCTATGCTTGTTGCTATGGGTTTGATGGATCATGTAAAGGCATTGAGAAGGAAAAAGGAGACTCGGCTTTTCCCTGAGCTATCCATGGGTAAAGACGGTTATTATTCTTCTCCATTCTCCAAATATTTCAATCGTTTCCTGACTTCTGTTAATGCCAAAACTAAAACAAATGCCTTTCATAGCTTCCGTCATTGCTTCGAGGACGCCTGTCGTGACAGCGATATCAGCAAGGAGATTATGGACGCCCTGCAAGGGCATGGGGAGGAAGGAATGGCAAAGCGATACGGTAAAGGTTACGTGCCAATTTCATTTATTATTGCAAAAATCCAGCTTTCCAATCAGAACAAGAGTGGCGTTTGATGACCCATTTTCCGCATGTGATCGATCAGATCAAGCCTGGTTATCGAACCTCAATTCTAGGTGTTGTGCCTTACTTCGAATGGAAACGATCCGGAACAAATAAACTCTTACCTATAGCAGAAATTGTTGTGGGTCCTTCGCCATATGCTGTCGTCTCCAAGCAGGCTTTAGATGGGTTTCTGCACCAAAATAAATACACGTCTGTGAAAACTCGTCTCTCACTAATTCCGATCAGGCTTTAGTTGATCGGACCGGCGTGTCGCAAAAACCATCTTTTCATGACCAAATTAGCTGCCAGCGATATCAACGCTTTAGATGTCGCAAATATTAGATGCAAAAGGAGCAGTTTGTCCACACAGGGCATAAAGCGGTTATTCTCTAACATGGTCTAAGGCCAAGCATTTGATTGTATTGAAACATGGAGACATCAGCTACCATTTGAGTTTGCTACATCATAACCCTGTGGACATGGAATGGTAAAAGGTGTCCCATGTCCGATTCCTTTGTGGGACACATGTTGAACTAATATATTATTTTCAAATGTTAAAAAACCTTCATTTGGAGCGGGTAGAGGGAATCGAACCCTCGTATTCAGCTTGGAAGGCTGCTGCACTACCATTGTGCTATACCCGCTTCTGGCCAAATTCTCAGCGCTTAAACCAGTTTCTACCTGCGCCAGTTTCCTGGCAAATGATGGTGGAGGAGGCTGGATTCGAACCAGCGTACGCTAAGCGAACGGATTTACAGTCCGTCTCCTTTAACCACTCGGACACTCCTCCATCCAGGTAGAACCAAATTTGTTAAACAAACTTCGCGCTAAGACACGCAGAAAACTTCACAATTTACTGCGGTGGTCGGCGACTAGATACCACATGAGGCGTATGGTGCAAGTGCTTTCTCACCCAATTGTTAATGCAATACATCTGTCTGGTTAAGAGTGTTGTCTTCGTGCCTTCATCTGACTAAATTTTAATGCATATTACACGACGCAAATTCATGAGGTGCTCGCTTTGATAGTAATAGTTGGTGGTGGAATTGTGGGGCTCTCTCTCGGGTTTCGGCTATTATCCCTGGGTGCGGAAATTACTGTGCTTGAAGAGAATTGTATTGGCGGTGGAGCCAGTTGGGCGGCCGCTGGATATCTTGAACCAACGTTGGCAGAAACGCCAGCTGCCAAATTGGAGTGGCTATCGCTTGATATGTGGCCGGGCTTTGTCGATGAAATTGTGAAAATGTCCGGACAGGACGTGGATTACCAAACTCGTGGCCAACTGAAAATTGCCTATAAGGAAAATGAGGCGGCGATAATGGGTGAACTGACGGAGCGAAAAAGGCTCGGCTGGCAGTTTGAGGTCTTTTCCGGTGAAAAATTGCGCGAACTTGAACCATCTTTGTCGAAGGAAATCGTCTCCGCCATCCATCTGCCGCAAGTTAGCTGGGTGGACGGCCGAAAACTATGCGGGGCACTGGCCATTGCAATCAAAAACCTCGGGGGCGTGATCAAAGAAAACACCTGTGTGAAGCGCGTGATCATTGAAAAAGACAGGGCTGTTGGTGTGGAAACCTTAGATGGAAAGGTTTATGCCGATAATTTTGTTTTAGCCTCAGGCTGTCAAACTGATGGAATTGGCGGCCTTCCAGTTGATCTACCAAAATCCTATGGTCAAAAGGGCATTATTTTGACCCTGCAAGCTCCGAAAAGTTCACGGATATTACACCATTTGATCAAACGCCCGGATGGCGTTATTTGTCCACGAAATGATGGACGAATTCTGATCGGAGTTACGAGGCAGGACGATAATTTGTCCCCTGATGCGGAGCCTGATCTTGTGGCAAAACTGTTGCAAAGCGGCATTCGCGCCATGCCACAACTTGCTGATTTGCCGTTGATCGAAACAATTGTGGGCTTCCGGCCTTTTGTGCGTGAGACAAATGTTTCTGTCATTGGCGAAAGTGCCTCTACCCAAAACTTTTATTACTCACTGGGTCACGGGTCAGATGGTTATCTCCGTGCGCCTTATTTATCCAGCAAGCTTGCTGAGCAGATATTGGACAAAGCGTGATGGTGGCACATGATCAAATTATCAAGTTTGTGGCAGCATGCGCTGAGGATAGTGATGAACTGGCAGATTTGCGCGTAGAAGTAATGCGACCCAGTCTCGAAGCTGTGGGTCGTTTTGACGAGGTGCGGGCTCGCCAGCGGTTTTTGAGTTCATTTACGCCTAATGACACTCAAAAAATCCAACGGAATGGCAATCTGATTGGCTTTTACACGGTCAAAGAATTTGGTGACCATCTCTATCTTGATAATCTCTACCTGAAAACCACAGAGCAAGGGCAGGGCGTCGGTTCTAGAGTTCTAAATCATGTCAAGGAGCGAGCCGCTCATCAAGCCCTGCCAATACGATTGACGGCTTTAGTTGGTAGTGACGCAAATGCTTTTTACCGTGGTCACGGGTTTAAGCTAATTTGGGTTAGTGAATTCGATAATCATTACGAGTTCATGGTTAAATAGTCTGATATGAGCGCTCTTTTGCTTGATGGATAGTGTCGCAATTTCCGTAAGGTAGACAACTTAAATGGCTGTTGCTTCGGGCGTATTAAAAGTGAAATTGTCAAGGCTGGTCTGCTGTATCTCAAATTCCAAATATTCATCATAATTAATGCAATCAGAAAATTTCAAATAAATTTCGTATTGTTCTAATTTTAGTAATTTTTGTAAGTGGATTTTCATTTCCATTGGTTACACGTCTTGTTTTGTAGATATGGCATCGGAATGGGGGAATCATCTTGGATAATTCAGCAAATGTTGAATGCTCTGTTTTACCTTCAGGAATAACCATTGAGATTTTAGAGAATTTCGAAACTCTTCAGGCCTATCGGGATGAGTGGCTCGACCTTGAGTCACGTTCACAGGATTCATTTACCTACTTTCAGACCTATGATTGGTGTGAGCAATGGTGTCGCTTTTACATTTCAGACAACAATGATCTGAAGCAGAAAAGTCTCTTTATTGTCGCTGTCAAAAATGGCGACAAACTAGCCTCGATCTGGCCACTCGTTATTGAGCGACGTTCTCGCATCGTGAAGGTGTTGCGTTTTCTGGGCGAGCCGTTAATTCAGTATGGTAATATTCTGGTTGATCAGAATTTATTATCTGTTTCAGCCTTGGATTTATGTTGGCAGAAAATCAAATGCCAGGCAAAGTGCGATGCAATTGTGCTCGATCGTTTTGTTTCCGACACCCCTCTCAGCAGGCTCTTTGGTGAAAACGACCGCTTTAACAGTGAGGACGTTGAAACGTCTCTCATCGATGTTCTTAAATACCCGGATGCAGAAAGCTTTGTTGCTTCTCAGTCTCGCTCATCCCGCAAAAGCAGAAACAGAAAGCGCAGAAAACTTGAAGCTCTGGGTGAAACCAAATTTGAAGTCATTAAAGGGAAAAGCCCAGGTTTTACGGATTTGATAAATTTAGCCATGCAAATGAAAATTGGATGGCTTGTAAACAGTGGACGTTCCACCGCATCCATGCGTGATATCAGAACCCTGCAATTGCTAACCGCGTTACAATCAGGCAGTGCCCATGCGAGCGGCGTTGTAGCGATGAGTTATTCAGTCGATGGCAAACCAGTGGCCATAGAAATCGGATTTTGTCACAAATTGCACTATTACAGCTTTATTGGAGCTTTTGATTGGGAAATGCGCTCTTATTCACCGGGCAAACTACAACTTGAACAAGCTGTATTGTGGGCCATTGAAAATGGATTTGAAACCTATGATTTTTTGGGAAACCCATCCGAATACAAAGATACTTGGACCAACCATCACATGCCTATTTTTGGCCATGCAACCGGTAAAACCGCACTCGGCTTTATCTATGCCAATTACTGGAAACCGCAAATAAGACCCGCTATCAAAAACATGTTTTCCAGGATGCCTGTGCCTATACGGCAGAAAATTGTGGGCATCTCTCAATTTGTCACCAACAGATCAACGGCCCCTTAAGGGGCCGCTTTAAACTCAGTTCGAATTTTATGAACTTTCACGCCTGCTGATGTTTTCTGCGCCAACCCACGAAGCCCATCAGAGCAAGGCCTGTGCCCAATAACGGTAGGGCTGCGGGGACTGGTACAGTGGAAGTTTCCAGCTCAAAATCGTAGGCAGCCCTGATGTTTCCACTTGCGAACAGGATGTTGTCAAAATAGGCTTCCTGTCCTTGATTATAAGAACCAACACCAACAGAAATACCGATGATATTGGCATCTAGAAAATCAGTGCCAAATTGAGCAAACCAATCCATCATTGTCTGTCCGGGCCCGCCAGCCTGATTGGCTTGGCCATAAATTCCAGTAGACCAGAATTTACCGCTGGTGCCGGTTATATTTTCGGTTGCCCATTCATCGGTAGTTACCGGTGCGCCGCCATCGTTTATATATGGTTCATATACGAAGGCTCCGAAGCTATCCGAAGCTGTTGTGTTGAAATCTTGAACAAGCAGTTTAATCGCTGCTGCTGCATGTATATTGCCACCCGGTACGAGCGCCTTGTAAAAATCATATGCTAATGTACCACTAGCGAGGAAATCCTCCATAGTGCCAAAATTATCATACACAGTTACCTGAGCTTTATCGTTATTTGCCATCCCTGTGGTTAGTTTCGCGGCACTGTTTCCCAGGGGTGCATTGTTCTCTAAATTGCCACCCGCGCCTGTTAGATCGACAACGCCGGTCGTTCCATTGTCCCTTGTATCATCTTCGAACCATACTCCCGGTGCCGTAAAATTTGGCTCAAATGATGAAACCATCGTGGCATTTGCACCACAAACCAATAGCGTATTAACAAATAATGCAGCTGAAACGCTCACTAAACTATTTTTCATTTTCCCAACCTTTCAAATTGCCCCCTAAAAAATACCGCGTCGCTTTTATAAGTGAATTATATTTGATTAACAAGTGTAAGTAATGTTCTATTCGGGGTAAAGCACAAGATTTTTTCAATAACGAAAGTACAATTTTTCAAAACGTTGAGTTCTTCTTCGGACTTGATCGAATAGATATCAATTAGTGCCATTTTTTTTCGAAGTATTTGCCGAGCAGGCATTCGGCCAAACCTGACTGCGCACTCGAATACGCCTTGCCACTAACACGGTGCGGCTCTATAGAACCCCAATGAATAATTATCAAAACCCAAAAAACCATAGAAACAACACACGCAACAAACCTCGCAGTTCAGGCCCTACCGGCGGAAAGCGGCATGGGCGTTCTGGTGATGTTTATTTGTATGGTCTTCATGCAGTGCGCCATGCTGTGGAAAACCCGGATCGCATCATCAAGCGTTTGCATGTGAATAAGAACGGACTTGAGCGTTTAGCTTTGAGTGAACCCCAGTTGAAAGGGATTGAAGTTCGCGAGCGCGAATCCCGTGAGCTGGATGCACTTGTTGGTCGTGACGCGGTGCATCAGGGCGCTGTACTGGAAGTTCAGCCACTTTCGCCCAAAGACCTTGGTGATTTGAAAGAATGCAATATGGTGTTGCTCCTGGATCAAATCACTGATCCGCATAATGTGGGTGCTATTTTGCGTTCTGCCGTTGCTATGGGAGCAGGGGCGGTTATTTCCACCCATCGCCACAGTGCGAAAGAAAGCGGCGTGTTGGCAAAATCTGCCTCTGGCGCGCTTGATATGATTGATATGATCGAAGTGAAAAACCTCGCTCATGCCATGGAAGAGTTGCACTTTCTGGATTTTCAGACCATTGGCCTCGATAGTGAAGGGCCGGAAGATTTGGAAAATACCATGTCAGGCAATAAGATTGCGCTGGTAATGGGAGCAGAAGGCAAGGGACTTCGCCAAAAGACGAGGGAATCGTGCCGAAATCTTGCCCGCATTGATATGCCTGGCAAGATTAAGTCACTGAATGTATCCAATGCAACAGCCCTGTCACTCTATATCGCGCAGAGCCATTTAAAGAACACTGGCTAGTAAAGACGATGGCTAGTTGATGCCGTTGGGATAGGTAATGACCTTGGGCGGGCCAATTTTATCGATGTCGGCATTGGCGCCTTTTCCCAGACGAATTATTCTGGGACCTGAATTGTCGTCATAAGCGCGCAGACCACATTGAAAATTCAACGGGCATTTTTCATCGATACTGATGCCGTTTATAGTTGGGCTCGGGTTATACTGATTATCATATGAGCGACCGTAATTTGAAATCACCCGAACGCCGTTTTGGTTGGTGATAACCAATCCGACAGGACCATAGTTATGGGTCCGTACTCGATAATTCCGATGCCCAAGACTAACTCCGGATGAACGTACGTCCTTGAGTGAGCGATTGATAAAAAGACGGCCTGCATAATTGCTGCGATGATAATCTTTGTATTGGTGCCGGTGGTTGCGATATTTCGTATGCTTATAACGTCGCTGATGTCCACGGCGTTTGTGTTGTCCGTAGTGTCGTCCAGCTTTGCGCCGGGAAACATGTCGGGAACGAGTATAGCTGGAGCTAATCGATAAATTGCCGCCGACTTTACGCAAAGATTCGCTGGAGGCATTAGCCTCAGGCATGGAAACACCACCAAATCCTGCTACCAACGTTAGTGCGATAGCAAAACCGGCCAAACGGGACGAAGAGCGGAGAAGGTGAGATAATGGAAAATCAACGCTATACATAGGATATCCTTTTTTGAGACACATCAGAAGGTCTTGCCTACCCCAAAGCAAAAACCACGCCAAAAAAGAAAAATTGATATACCCAACCCCAACAACCGAGCGATATAGTTAATATGAAATCATTAATTCGACGATAGAAACTGTGAAAACCCAATTATTCTGCCAATCCATCAGCTATTTTGGATGGTATTTCAAACAAAATCACCAAACAGCAAAACAAGGTATGGACAGGGGCGAAAAATATGCTATTCCCTCCCAAAGTGCCCCTATAGCTCAGCTGGTAGAGCAATTGATTTGTAATCAATAGGTCCGCGGTTCGAGTCCGTGTGGGGGCACCATTTTCTTATCCAAAATAGTCCAATGACATCCGGTAACCCTTAGTGTATAAGGGCTGCACTGGAATTGTTGTCCTGTGCCATCCAGCCAAGTTTGGCTAAATCCCGAGAGAATTGGGGGTATATTGGGGGTATGGGCGTTTTTAGGGAATGATGGTACCCCCAATGGCGCTAACTGATTTGAAGGTAAAGAACCTCAAACCCAAAGAGAAACCCTACAAAGTAGGCGATTTTGATGGTCTGTTTGTATCGGTGCAGCCAAATGGGTCCAAGTTATTTCGTTTCAAATATCGACTGAATGGCAAAGAGGGCTTGTTGTCTTTTGGTAAATATCCTGCCGTGTCGTTGCTCAAGGCGCGACAAAAGAGGGATGAGGCCAGAGTACTGGTTGCTGCTGGAATAAACCCCAGCGAAGCGAAAAAGGAAAAGGCTGCCTTAACTCAAGAAGAGAATGACAATACGTTTGAAAAAATTGCGACGCATTATCTTGCGAAAATTACGATTGAGGGTCGTGCGTCTGCAACGCTCAAAAAAGTATCCTCGTTCATTGCAATGGCGAACAAGGGTTTTGGACGGAAGCCAATGCGGGATATTTCTTCTGCGGTGGTTCTTAGAACACTCAAAAAGGTCGAGGCCAGAGAACTGTATGAAACAGCCCATAGGCTAAGGTCAACGATTGGTGCGGTGTTTCGGTATGCAATTGCGAATGGTTTGGCGGAGAACGACCCAACTTTTGCATTGCGCGATGCGCTGATACGACAAAAAACAAAGTCCCGTGCGGCTATCACAGATAAAACGGTGCTGGGTGGTTTGATGCGAGCGATTTCTGGTTACGAAGGCCAGAACACTACACGGCTGGGGTTGGAGTTGTTGGCGATATTCGCTACCCGCCCCGGCGAATTACGTATGGCCAAATGGGAAGAATTTGATTTTGATGCCAAGGTTTGGATGATACCCGCCGAACGGATGAAAATGCGTGTTGCCCATACCGTGCCACTGCCTGAACGAGCGTTGTGTTTGTTGGCAGAGTTGCAAAAGGAAACCGGATGGGGCGAATTGTTGTTTCCTTCAATTAGATCGTCCAAACGTCCGATTAGCGAAAACACTCTGAATGCAGCATTGCGCCGAATGGGGTATACTGGTGAAGAAATGACCTCTCACGGGTTTCGCGCGACGTTTTCGACATTGGCTAACGAAAGCGGCCTTTGGCACCCTGACGCGATTGAACGCGCGTTGGCGCATGTGGAAAGAAACGAGGTTCGGCGAGCTTATTCGCGCGGGGCGTTTTGGGAGGAACGTGTAAAGATGGCTGACTGGTGGGCTGGATATTTGGAAGAATTGCGGGCAGGATAGTGGTTTAGTATCCAAATTGGCCCAATACAATGTCCGAAGAAGACGATCTAACTAAAGCCGAACTAATTGATAAAATTATTATTGCCCAGTTGGGGGAACTTCATACTTGGAAAAAACCAAAAATTGAGGAAACAGTCGGCCCTTATAAACCCTCCATCTTTGATGAATTCTCGAACAGAATTTCGTCCATCAAGGGGCAGTTGAAAATGCGCTTGCGGAAACTGTTACCTGACGAATTGGAATTTTGGTTTAATTCGGAAGGGGCACTTAACGACGGTATTTCTATGGAAACAGAGGATGAGACCAATCTGTTTTTTGCGGATGAAATACTGCAGTTGAAGGGTGATATTCCAATTTGGCTAGCTGGCGGTTTTGGGAATCGCGACTATTATGCTGATTTTCAATATTGGGGACAAATGTCGAAATACACGTTACATGAGGCGTTGCTCCTATCGGTCGGCATTGAGCCGAAGCATATTTTGGAAAAACTATTAGATAAAATGGCCAATTCCGATGATCTAGATCGGTTCCATCCGGCGTATAAATATTTAGTTTTGAGAAGAAAACAATTTCACCGGAAATTCCCAGCAGGCTATGATGGCTGGTCCAATATCCCCCAAAGGTCCCTTAAGGCGTGGATTGATGCCGTCGAGTTGGATGTTCATGATAAATTCTATGCAGAATTGGAAAAGTTCCACCCAAAGCAGAAAGAAAAAACTGCGGGGAAACCTTCGACAGAATTATCCAATCAAGAACGTCAAACACTATTAAAAATGATCGCAGCGATGGCCTGCGAGCAATATGGATTTGATCCTAGTGCTGAGAGGAGTAGTTCCACATCGGCGATACGTGATGACATTGGGGTGGTTGGACTGAGTATGGATAGCAAGACGATACTCAAATGGCTAAAAGAGGCCGTTCGTTTAGTGCCCAAAGAATACTGGGGTAAGTGAGGACGTTAAGCGGAATCCTTAACGGAAAGCCATGGTTCCACCTAAAATAGAGCTGGTCCAACTAGCTTTGCTTCGAACGTAATCATTCGAGGTTGAAACAATATGGACTACCCCAATTTTCCCAAAACAGGCTTTGTGCGCTTATCGCAGATATTGGCACCAAACGGACCTATTCCCGTTTCCAAATCCACATGGTGGCAAGGCGTCAAAGAAGGTCGATTCCCGAAGTCGCAAAAACTGGGACCGCGCACGACTGTTTGGAAAGTCGATGATATTCGGGCATTGTTTGAAAGCCCTGATAATGGCTAAGAAGTACAACGCCCAGTCGGTGCGTATTCACCAATCCTATGAAGTATCAGAGGTCGTGGACCTGCTGAGAGTTAGCCCTCAAACCGTGCGCTCTTGGATCAAAATGGGATTGCCAGTCCTAAATGCACAACGCCCAATTTTGATTCTTGGTTTTCAACTGCGAGATTTTTTAAGAAACCGAAATACGAAGGCAAAGCAACCGACCAAGTTGGGTGAATTTTATTGCTTGCACTGTCGTAAGCCCCGAATGCCTTATGGGAAGATGGCAGATTACATTCCATTCAATGACGCACGAGGCAGGCTTGTGGCCCTCTGTGAAGTCTGTGAAGGCACCTGCAATCGCATGACCAGCAAGGCAAGCCTGCCAGAATTATCTCGTATTTTGGAAATTGCTATCAACACTCCAGGGCAGCCTAAAGGAACCTTCCAAATTCAACCTGAACCATAACTTCGAGAAGAGTACGAACCCATGCGTAAATATTGCGAAGAGAATGAACGTATCAAGCGCCGATACATGGCATATTTGAAGCACGCCAAAGGGCAGGATCAAAAATCAATTGATAAAGTTGCTGCCGCTTTAGTGAAGTTTGAGCAAAACACGAGTTTCAAGCCGTTCAAACGTTTTCATATTGATCAAGCAGGCAGGTTCAAAACTTATCTGGAAAAAGCAAGGCACCCGAAAACCGGGAAACCTTTGAGTTTCAGCACGATAGATTCAATCTTGCGTTTGGTGAAAAGCTTCTTCCATTGGTTGGCAGGGCAACCGGGTTATAAGTCGCGGATTAATTACCCTGATGTCGAGTATTTCAACAACAACGCTAAGAATGCCCGTGTGGCGCATGCTCGGCGCGATATTCCATTTCCATCGATGGAAGCGTCACTTCACGCATTTCAAGCAATGCCAGATGCAACAGAACTGGAAATGCGGGATAAGGCCATATTTGCGTTTCTCATGTTGACTGGCGCACGGGACGGAGCGGTAGCATCTCTAAAAACCAAACATATCAATTTGTTCGATAGCTCTGTATTCCAAGATGGTAGAGAAGTGAAAACCAAAAATGGAAAAACATTTACGACATGGTTTCTTCCGGTTGGTTCTGTGTACTGGGACTGTTTCGAGGAGTGGATCACCTTCCTCCTCAAAGAAAAGTTGTTTGGGCCGGAAGATGCTCTATTTCCTAAGCCTGAACGGACTTTAAAAAATGGGTGTTTTGTTTTTGAGGTCTTGTCGCGTGACAATTATTCTAATGCCACCAAAATTAACGCCGTGATCCGAAATGCTTTTGCCATGGTTCAACTACCCCAATATACGGCTCATAGCATTAGGAAAACGCTGGGGCTTTTGATGAATGACCGAAAATTGTCGTTGGAAGCGCAAAAATCATGGTCGCAAAACCTTGGGCATGAAAATTTCATCACAACGGTTTCCTCATATCTACCTGTTTCTTCGCAACGGCAGGCTGAGATAATCAAAGGGATGGGAAAAGGATGATGTCTTAGGGGGACGCATTCGATGAGGATGAGGACATCTATCGATATTATCTACCCAAACCTACGTTGGATGTGTATCGTCCACCCAAGGAGCAAGTATTCAATAGCGGATATTATCAGAATTTTGCTTGTCACAACATATAACTATATTTTGCTTATCAACGGCAATAATGAATAAAAGGAATTAAGCAGAGTATGCTCACTGGTGAAATAAGAAGTCAGGTCGATCAAATCTGGAATGCGTTTTGGTCGGGCGGTGTTTCCAACCCGCTCACGGTGATTGAGCAGATCACATATTTGTTGTTCATCAAGCGGCTGGATGATCTGCACACGCTGGAGGAAAGCAAAGCCGAAGCGCTTGGTCAGGAGATGGAACGCAGGATATTCCCTGAAGGAACGGATGATCAGGGCCGCGCCTATGCGGATATGCGCTGGTCACGGTTCAAGAGCTTCGAGCCACGCGAAATGATGGAAGTGGTTGCCGACCGCGTATTTCCGTTTTTGCGTACTCTTGGCGAAGAAGGTTCAAGCTACGGCACGCATATGAAGGATGCGCGTCTTGGATTTGGCAATCCGGCTTTGCTCGATAAAACTGTTCAAATGCTCGACAAAATCCCGATGGAAGATCGTGATACCAAGGGCGATCTTTATGAATACATGCTCGGGAAGATTGCTACTGCCGGACAAAACGGCCAGTTTCGTACCCCGCGCCATATCATTCAGTTAATGGTCGAACTGACCGAACCGACGCCAAAAGATGTGATCTGCGATCCTGCCGCGGGAACCTGCGGTTTTCTGGTCGCTGCTGGTGAATATCTGCGCGAAAATCACAGCAAGCTGTTTCAGGATGAGGCCAGTCGGTTTCATTTTCATAATCAATTGTTCAATGGCTTTGATTTCGATCCTACCATGTTGCGTATTGGGGCCATGAACATGATCCTGCACGGGGTCGATAATGCCAATGTGGCGGATCGCGACAGTCTGGCAGAGGATCAGGCGGATGATGCCGGGCGTTATTCTCTTGTGCTGGCCAACCCGCCCTTTGCCGGTTCGCTGGATTATGAAGCCACTGCCAAGGATTTGCAGCGTGTAGTGAAAACCAAAAAGACCGAATTGCTATTCATGGCGTTGTTTTTACGTCTGTTAAAAACTGGTGGCAGGGCGGCGGTGATCGTGCCGGAAGGGGTATTGTTCGGCTCGTCCAAAGCCCATAAGGAATTGCGCAGAATATTGATGGAAGATCACAAACTCGATGCAGTGGTTAAACTGCCCTCCGGTGTGTTTAGACCTTATGCGGGGGTTTCAACTGCGATATTGCTGTTTACCAAAACCGGCGTAGGTGGCACGGATCGGGTGTGGTTTTATGATGTGCAGGCCGATGGTTATTCATTGGATGATAAACGCACAGCCTTGCTGGATGCTGAGAAGCTGGGCGTGGTGCCATCTCAGGCTCTAAGCGGGGAAGAGCATAGCAAAAACAACCTGCCGGATATACTGGCCCGCTGGCAAAGCCGCGAAACCAGTGAACGCGATAACGAGCGCACGGCTCAAAGTTTCTGCGTCAGCAAAGAAGACATTGCCGCTAGCGGAAGCTACGATCTTTCGTTGAACCGCTATAAGGAGGTGGTACACGAGGAAGTAAAATATGATGCACCTGAGGTGATCATTGCGGAATTGCGTGCGATTGAGAAGGAGATTGGGGAAGGGTTGGACACGCTTGAGGGGATGTTGAGATGAGCTTTAATACCCCAAGAGAATTTGGGCCCCTTTTTCAATTTGTTCGAAATGGACTGAACGTTCGACAAAGCAAGAGCGGCGCAGGATACCCTATCACCAGAATTGAAACCATATCAGATGGCACCATTGATATGTCCCGCGTTGGATTTGCGGGTCTTCAAAAAGAAGCCTCAGGCAAATGGTTTATTGAGACCGGAGATATACTTTTCAGTCATATTAATAGCGTTGAACATGTTGGCAAGTGTGCATTGTTTGAAGGGCCTGAACAATCTTTGGTTCATGGCATGAATTTACTTTGTCTTAGACCAAATCTGACAGAAATATACCCGAGGTTCGCTAAATGGCTAATTAAAAGCCCAAATTTTAGAACTTTGCTTATGCCCTTTGTAAATAGGGCGGTTAATCAGGCGAGTGTATCGACAAAAAATTTGAAGGGCATTTTAGTTTCTATTCCCTCCCTCGAAGAGCAAAAGCGGATTGCGGAAATTCTTGATCAGGCCGATGCCCTGCGCCGCCTGCGCCAACGCGCCCTAGACCGCCACAGTACTCTCGGTCAATCCATTTTTTATGAGATGTTTGGTGATCCTGCTAGTAATCCAAAAGACCTGCCAAAATCGCAATTGGGTGAACTTATTAAAGTCAGCAGCGGAAATGGCCTTACCGCAGCGAAAATGCGTGCAGGTCGATACCCCGTTTATGGAGGAAATGGTATTAATGGTCGGCACGATGAATTCCAGGTTGGTAAAGATACCATAGTCATTGGGCGAGTTGGAGTTTACTGCGGTGCAGTACATGTGACAAATATGGATGCTTGGGTTACTGATAATGCGCTGGTTGTTTATAAAAAAACAGAAGTAGTTACGACTTATCTTGCCGCAGCTTTAAAATATGCAGACCTCAATCAATATGCAGGTCGTTCAGCTCAACCGCTTGTTTCAGGAACTCGAATTTATCCAGTAGAAATTCTTTTGCCATCCATTGATCAACAGCAGGAATTTGAGAAACGGATATTAATATCTGATCGGTCAATAATCAGGATTCAAAGTTCCGCCAGGATTCAAAACACCCTCTTTGCCTCCCTCCAACAGCGAGCTTTTCGCGGAGAATTGTAAGGAATCATCCATGTCACAATTCGTATTCCTCAATCCCGAATTTGCTGACGTTTTTGCTCATGCGCAAAGGGCTGAGGCTATGGTGCTTTCTGATCCGCGTGGGGCTTGTTTTTATGCGCGGTTTGCTTTGGAAACTGCGGTCAAATGGATGTATGTCCGAGATAATTCCCTGCGCTCCCCCTATGATGATGCGCTGGCGGCGTTGATATTTGAACCAAGTTTCCGCGACCTTGTGGGCAATGGGCTGGTAACCAAATCGCGGATCATCAAAGACCTCGGTAATCGCGCGGTGCATGACACCCGCGACGTCAGCACCCAAACCGCAACAACAGCCCTGCGCGAATTGTTTCATTTTTCATTCTGGTTGACTCGCACCTATGCCACAGGTTCCAAACCTGATGCCGGTTTGCAATTCTCACCGGAAAAACTGCCGCGTACTACCTCTGTTGACCCAACCACATTGGCAAAACTGCAGGAGATCGCCCGCCGCTTTGTCGAGAAGAAAACCAGTGAAGAGGCGGCTCTTGCCGCGTTGGTCAAGACCGAAGAAGAGCGCAAAAAGGTAGATGAAGAAAATGCCAAATTGCGGGCGGAGTTGGAACGGGTCAAACAGGAAAATCAGGCCGCGCCAGATACCCACGATTACAACGAAACTGAAACCCGCGATGCCTTTATCGACATGCTGCTGCATGAGGCAGGCTGGCCATTGCTTGATGAGCGTGACCGCGAATTTCCCGTTTCTGGTATGCCGAATAATTCGGGCGATGGTTTTGTCGATTATGTGCTTTGGGGCGATGATGGCAAACCGCTGGCAGTGATTGAAGCCAAGCGCACAAAGCGTGATGCCCGCGTGGGGCAGCAACAGGCAAAGCTCTATGCCGATTGTCTTGAAGCGCAATATGGTGCGCGTCCGGTGATCTTCTATACCAATGGCTATGAACATTGGATTTGGGATGACACCAACTATCCGCCGCGCCAAATTTCCGGTTTCCTGAAAAAAGACGAGTTAATGCTGTTGCATCAGCGCCGGGAAATCCGCAAATCGCTCGCCAATACCTCTATCGACAAAGATATCGCAGGACGGTTTTACCAAACCCGTGCCATCCGCCGCATCGATGAGGCGTTCGAGAAAGACAAATTGCGCAAGGCGCTTTTGGTGATGGCAACCGGCTCCGGTAAAACCCGCACAGTGATCGCGCTGGTCGATCAGCTTATGCGTGCCAATTGGGCCAAGCGCGTCCTGTTTCTCGCGGATCGTGTTGCGCTGGTGAATCAGGCTGTTGGTGCCTTCAAGACCCACATGCCGCAAGTGGCTCCGGTCAATTTGATTTCTGATAAGGAAACTGAGGGGAGGGTCTATGTATCAACTTACCCGACCATGATGGGGCTGATTGATGATATTCAAAACGGTGTCAAACGCTTTGGTGCCGGGCATTTCGATCTCATCATAATTGATGAGGCGCATCGCTCGGTTTATCGAAAATATAAAACAATCTTTGATTATTTTGATTGTCATCTAGTCGGGCTGACAGCAACGCCGCGCGATGAAATTGACCGCGATACCTATTCCTTATTCGAGCTGGAATCCGGCGTGCCCACAGATTCCTATGATTTGAACGAAGCGGTGGCCGATGGCTTTCTTGTGCCGCCAACGCCTGTATCCGTGCCGCTCAAATTTCAGCGCGAAGGGATCAAATATGATGACCTTTCAGACGAGGAAAAAGACGAATGGGATGCGCTTGAGTGGACAGAGGACGGCCATGCGCCCAATGAGGTGGATGCCGCTGCAATCAACAAATGGTTTTTTAACATCGATACGGTGGACAAGGTGCTTGCCCATTTGATGACCCATGGGTTGAAAGTTGAGGAAGGGGACCGACTTGGCAAAACAATCATCTTTGCAAAAAACAGCAAACATGCTGCATTTATTCAGGAACGCTTTGACATAAACTACCCCCATTATGCAGGGCATTTTGCCCGCGTGATCGATTATAAAACGGAATATGCCCAATCATTGATCGATGATTTCGCTGATCCCATCGCCAAACCGCCCCATATCGCAATCTCCGTTGATATGCTCGATACCGGCATTGATGTGCCGCCGGTGGTCAATCTGGTTTTGTTTAAAATTATCCGTTCAAAAACAAAATTCTGGCAGATGATCGGGCGCGGGACACGTCTTTGCCCCGATTTGTTTGGTCCGGGGCAACACAAGAATGAGTTTCTTGTTTTCGACTATTGCCAGAATTTTGAATATTTCAATGAGAACAACAGGCCTGCAGAGGGATCTATAGAGCCATCTCTAAGCGAGAGGCTGTTTAACATCCGCGTTGATCTGTTGGGTGAGATTGATCGTTTGAGCGATACGGAGAATATTATGGATTTCCGAGCGGGCATTTCAGAACGTTTGTATCAAGAGGTTTCGGGCATGAATCTCGATAACTTCATTGTCCGCCCAAATCGTTTGTATGTTGAAAAGTATCAAGAAGATATTGCTTGGCACAACATTACGCTTGATGCACGTACGGAGCTTGCTGATCATGTTGCTGGTCTTCCAAGTGCCTTTGAGGATGATGATCTCGCTGCAAAACAATTTGATTACCTGTTGCTACAATCCCAGTTGGCAGTGCTGAACAAAGACCCATCATTCGCAAGATTTCAAAAACGGATCATGGATATTGCGGCGCAGTTGGAAGAACTAGGCAACGTTCCAATGGTTGCGGTTGAAATGGAACTCATTCTCAGTGTACAGACGGATGAATATTGGCAGGATATCAATCTCCCGATCCTTGAGCATATGCGCCATCATTTACGTTTGCTGGTGAAACTGATCGAACCAGAAGGCCGATTTATTGTTTATACCAATTTTGAGGATGAAATTGGTGAGGGAAGAACGATTGATATGCCTGCGGTGGCAACCGGAACCGATAAAGCGCGCTTTCAAATGAAAATGCGGCATTTCCTTGATCAGCACAAAGACCATATCACAATTCAAAAACTGCACAGAAACGAACAACTGACCGAGCAAGATTTGTCCGAGCTTGAGAGTATATTCGTTGCAGAAAACATAGGTACAAATGAAGATCTTGACCGTATCCGTGAGGATGGTGGGCTAGGCATATTCGTTCGTGCGCTCGTTGGGCTTGATCGTGAATCCGCTAAGCTTGCATTGGCTGGATTTATTGAGGGGAGGTCTCTATCTGCAAATCAAATCGAGTTTCTGGATTTGATAATCGATCATCTAACGGATCAAGGCGTGATGGACCCAAGTCGCCTATATGAAAGTCCGTTTACCGATCTTGATGACCAAGGTATCAGTGGAGTTTTCCCGACCGCCGAAGTTATGGACATTATCGAAATTCTTAAAGTCGTAAAACGTAGGGCCGTGGCATGATCGCACCAAATCGAGCAAACTATGTAAATTTTAGCAGGAATTATAAAACATGACCAATATTTGGGGAGTTCATATGGGACGCCAAGTAGGTTCCGATCCTATCGATAAGGGGTATGTCGCCATCGGTTGGCATCAGGTTGGAGACATTTCAAAAATACCGATGGACCGTGAAGCTTATAAGACAGAAATTACCAAATGCATTCCCTCCATAAAAAAAGGAGCTATTCCAGTTGTTGCTGGAGTTTTATTTAGGTTTTCCCACCTTATGGAAAAAGGAGATTATGTAATTTACCCTTCAAAACATGACCGAATGGTCAATATTGGCCGCATCACAGGCAAGACAACTTACCGCCCGGAGGTGGATGGAGAGAAAAATCCATATCCAAATGAAAGAGGTGTCGAATGGCTAGGCCATTTTCCGCGTAGTGAATTTACTCAATCAGCACTTTACGAAATTGGAGCGTTCATCACGCTGTTTGAGGTCAAAACAAATGGCGGAGAATTTTTAGCAAAGGTTTCGATGGAGAAGGGAGACGTTGCTGAGAATGAGAAGTCAGACGAAAAGCCTGATGACGATCAAGTTGCAAGTAGCGTGTCGCAGCAAGCAGTCGAAACTACCGACGATTTTGTTATTAAGCGCATCGTTTCCGGGTTGAGCGGTTACGAGTTTGAGCATTTTATAGCGCATATTCTAGAATGTATGGGATATACAGCAAGGGTTTCGGATAAATCAGGCGATGGTGGTGTCGACATAATTGCCCATACCGATGAGTTAGGTTTTGAACCCCCAATTATAAAAGTCCAATGTAAAAGGAAAACGGACCAAACCGGAGAGCCTGAGGTCAATCAATTGTTAGGCACGCTCGGAGATGGAGAGTTTGCGCTATTTGTCAATCTGGGATCATACAGCAGGCCAGCCCGCTTGTTGGAGCGTAACAAATCAAAGCTACGACTAATTGACGGAGAGCAACTGGTTTCGCTAGTGTTAGAACATTATGACAATTTGTCCGCAAGATACCGTATCCTAATTCCGTTGCGCCAAATATATGTTCCCGATATCATTCAGGACGCTGATTGATTGGTTATCTTGATCTACCCCAGATCGCTCAAATATAATGTGTCTGGGGGTATGATTGGGGGTGCGTTGAAAAATCACATTTATTTTTATATTTGATATCAATAACATACCTCTTTAATCACAGTACGTGTGGGCACCATAATTTCCATTTATATCAATGCGTTACGGATAGTATCGGTTTGACCGATAAGAACGAAAACTGAACGTTCGACTAAAAAAGTCGCATAATCGCACACTTGATCTAGCTTTGTTCTTTCTGGGGCAGGTCATAGCTAGTCAGGCGTTTGCAGCATGCATCCGGAGTTTTGCATTTTGCCGGAAAAACTTAATGAGGATCTTGCCCGAGTCCATAACTCGGTCAGAGTTTGAAACTGTCCAGAGGCATAGCCTTCAAGACCTTCTTTGATGATTGAGGCATTGGGTTCATCAGGAACCAGCATTTTTCCGTGACCTGAAACTTTCTCATATTTGTAGCCAACGGGCGCATGGAACATCCAATAACCGTTCATCATGCGTCCACGCATGCGGTTTAGGGTGTTCTGTCCGTTCTTCTCACGTTGATGTTGTGCAGCCGTTGCAAGCAGGTTCTCAACCATAATACTGTCTGGATCGTCTCCAAATTTAATGGAAGGGCTTTCCAACTTACCACCTGCACTGGACAATGACTGTCGGAGTTTAGGATGCGCATCCAACCCCCTTGCCAGACGGGAGATATCATCAATGATGACAACAGGATTAACCAAGAACTCTGAGCGATATGATCCATGGTTTGCGGATATCCTGGCCCGAAAGCATGGCCCGAAAGCATGGCCCGAAAGCCTGGTAAGGTAGCCGCAGTTGCCATGGCCGACAAAACGGCACGGATGATATGGGCTGTTCTGACCCGTAATGAACCTTATAAAGTGAGAACCATCTAATCCAACCCAAAACAAACACGAAATTGCAAGACCAATGGAGTGATGGGAAATTGTTAGCCCCAAAACCAAGACACCCCGTACTTTGTCCTGAACGCTTGCTGTTCGATATGCAGAATGGGACTTGGTTTGTGGAAACCATCCACTGCTCGGTAGGCGATGCTTGCTTCGCCGAAAAGGAGGGCCAGCCGTACTATGCACCGCATCAAAAGGCCGGACACAAGACCGCATCTGACAATCAACCAATCACTAAAAAAGGGCTTGCAAAGTAGGAGCCATCCACACAAGACAAAGTGACTAAATTTGCTATCAAAAGTAACTCTATTAGCGACAGGATTTGGCTGCACAGATATAATCAGGTGTTGGGGGCAACTCCTAAGCCAACTTGGGATGTTTATATGCTTCAGGGTATGCCATCGGCTTCATTGGCCCTAGTGGCACGACATTGTTCCAAGATCGGCCAAAATATCCTTGGCGGCAGTGCACAAGCGAATTGCTGTTAGCCACGCCTTGAAGAGCATACACGCGACACAGCCAGCGCCAGAGGTGTGGGTAGTCGAGAATTTTTGCGCCGTTCAATTTCATGCGCACGTAATAAACAGGGTCATGCCTGTAGAGTGTGGGGAAAAGACGCAAGTCCGCTTCCGTGAAAGCGTCACCAGTGAGATATGGGCGACTGTCCGATGCAAGACGTTCTTCCAGTGCATCAAGTGTTGCGAAATAGTATTCGAAAGCACTCGCATAGACTGCCTGATCTGACGAAAATCCAGCTTTGTACGCGCCATTGTTGATGCCGTTATAAATCTGATCATTTAGTTTATTGATTTCCAATCGAAGATCGGCGTGGGTATCGCCCTCGGGATAGAGATTAATACGCTCGACTTCCGAAATTGTGCTGCCAAGCGCATGTGCCTGTTTGTTCAACATTCGGATAATTTCTGCGCTTTCATTGGCCACAATACGGTTTGTTTTCTTGTCGTAAAGTATTGGCACGGAAGTCTCTGTCGACCCTTCAGCTTCATAGATTTGTTTAGCAAGACGAAAGTTTTTTCCAGTTGCTGTTTCGGAGGTGCATTCGGGCAAAGTCGCGCCCGTAAGCGTTGCGATACGATTTGGGTTAAACTCCCAGCGGTTTGGCTCGATTGGATCATCCTCCGTCGTGCGGCTCGGGAATGCGACGTCCATGGAAATGCTTTCCTGTAGCCCGAGAATATTGCGTGCCAACGTCACCCGATGACACCAAGGGCAGTTGAACGCGACGAATAGGTGATAGCGCCCGGATTCCGCCGGAAAATCTGGATCTTCGCCCAAGACACTCCGAAATCCGCTGACACCGCGCACAAATTCACCTGTCTTACGGCGTTCTGCAGCATCAACTTGAGATTCTTCAACTGATGTGTTGATCGGCTCCTTCATATCCTCTGTCCTGTTTCATTGCTCAAATAAACCATCTATAAGCTCAGTGCTTTATTCACCAGATCTCTTTTTTCATGGTATTGAGTGACATCGATCCCGCGTCCAATAAGCCCATCCTTCAGCTCAGATTCAGACAAAGCTTCAACAGCATCAATCGTCATGTTCATGAAGTTGATCTTCCGTTTGAAAGGCTGATTGGTATCACCGAACGTTTCGTGATTTTCAAAATTGAATTCATCGGCGTATTTACCAAAGAAATGAGTGAGAAATGTATTGATGCTCACACGCACTCTGGGATCAGAGGTCATATGATTTTGGCTATCGTCTAAGGCCTCAACCATCAACTTGACCCAACGCTTAGCGCCTTTTTCGTTCATGAGCTGAATGGCATTGTGGGTGTGATGGAAATTCAATCTAAAATCTCCACCGTGATAAAAATGTCCAGCTCCCATCACATCGAGCCACATTGCAGCTTGCGTGTTGATGTGATGATTCATGGGGCCAACACGTTCGAATACCGTTCGAAACCAATCTTCATCTTTGAAAATGCGAGCATAGAAATTAGCAACAATTTTCACAATGCGTTCTTGGCCCAACACTGAATAGAGCTGCCAAAACTGAATTGGTTTTGCAGGATCATTTGACGCGGCTAACGAAACGACTTCAGCAATGCGGTGCGCGCTTTCTGGGAGCAGCTTTTCCGTGATTGCCGATGAAATAAATTTGTCTCGTGTGCTTTCTGTTAGATATCCATTTCCAGTAGAATAATGGGGGTATGAAAATTTGTTCAAGAATAAAAATCTTTCATCGCTTGTTAGTCGCTCTCAGCCGCTTTACCGTCTCACTCAGTTTGTATTCTGGCGAACGTCTCGCCACCCAAAAGCATACAATTCAATAACTCTAGTTAGAACGTGTTCAAAGTATTTTAGCAGTTTTTTGCGTAGTGCAGCCGTGCATTATTCAGAAACGCCAGCAAACCGAATGCCGCTTAAATCAGCCATCTCACGTTTCCAAGTTGTAATGTCATGCTGGGTGAAACTGGAGAGGTTTGAATGGCCGCACGCGCGAGCAAGAACTTGCATAAGCTCGACCGAAGCCCCGAAATAACGGGCGAGTTTTTCTGCTGCAGGTTGAACATGCAGTCGTTCCCGTAATTCTGGATTTTGGGTCGCAATACCAACAGGGCAATTATTGGAATTGCACATCCTTGCCGCTATACAACCAATCGCCTGCATTGCTGAATTTGACACGGCAACGGCATCGGCACCCAATGCCATAGCTTTTGCAAAGTCTTCCGCAACGCGCAGGCCACCCGTGATAATCAGCGTGACCTCGCGACCTGTCTTGGCATCAAGATGTTTGCGCGCACGCGCCAATGCTGGAATAGTCGGAACTGAGATGTGATCACGGAAGATTAACGGCGCTGCACCAGAGCCGCCACCACGACCGTCCAATATAATATAGTCGGCACTGGCCTCAAGCGCGAAGTCGATATCGTCTTCAATGTGGTTGGCAGAGAGCTTGAAGCCGATGGGAATACCACCAGATCGCTCTCTAACTTCGTCTGCTATTTTTTTGAAGTCGGCCGGTGTCTTCAATTCTGGAAAAGTAGACGGAGAAACAGCAGCCTGGCCAGGTTCTAAACCACGGACTTCTGCAATTTTTCCTTGAACCTTATTACCCGGTAAGTGTCCTCCAGTTCCTGTCTTGGCACCTTGGCCACCCTTAAAATGAAACGCTTGAACGCGCTCTACCAATTCTGGTTTCCAACCAAATTTTGCGGAGGCAAGCTCATAGAAGTAGCGTGAGTTTTCGGCTTGTTCTTCCTTCAGCATTCCGCCTTCGCCAGAACAAATCCCGGTGCCAGCCAATTCTGCACCGCGGGCTAATGAGACCTTGGCTTCTTCTGACAAAGCGCCATAGCTCATGTCTGAAACAAACAAGGGAATATCAAGTTGCAGAGGCTTTGCTGCACGGGGCCCAATGATCACCTCGGTGGTGACTGATTGATCGTCCAGTAAAGGCTTTCGCGCCATTTGAGCAGGCAGGATTTGAATGTCGTCCCAATGGGGAAGATCTTTGCGTGGAACACCCATTGCACCCATTTCGCCATGGTGACCAAGCTTGGAAAGACCATCTCGTGCCAGTTCATGAATGCGAGCAACCGTTGGTTCTTCCGGTGTTGGCGTGGCTTCAGGTACTGCTGTTTTCGATTTGGGTTTTGGCGCTGGATCCCCGGCCTTTAAATCACCAAGACTTGTATGCGCACCATCACAAAACGGCGCATTTGCACTCACTTTACATTGGCAAAGGGCAGCGATTTCCGTTTTCTCTGAAGTAAACTTCAACGGAGCAATGTCCGTTCCTGCATGTGAGCCATCGCAAAACGGTTGGCTCGCGGACTTCCCGCAACGACACCAGTAATAGTCTTTGCCGGCTTCTAGATCGACCTTTTTTGGAAATTTTGCAGCGATGATTGGTATATTGTTTTCAGACATATCATTGTTTCCTAGCTGAGTGCGGCACGGTTGTGTGGTGCGGAGAAATCAACATCAGGGCCAACTGGCACAATACGTGAAGGATTCACCGTTTCGTGGCTGGCGTAATAGTGATCTTTGATGTGATCCATATGGATCGTCGCCGCCACGTCAGGCTGCTGATAGAGGTCACGAACATAATTTGAGAGGTTTGGGTAATCGACTATTCGACGAATGTTGCATTTGAAATGACCAACATAGACCGGGTCAAACCGCACCAATGTGGTGAACAAACGCCAGTCGGCCTCGGTGATCGTCGGCCCAGTCAGATAGCGTTGTTTTGTGAGTTTATCTTCCAGCCAATCCAACGTCTCAAACAATGGAGTGACAGCCTCTTCATAGGCTTCCTGAGTGGTGGCAAAGCCTGATTTATAAACGCCGTTGTTCACAGTGTCGTAGATACGCTCATTCAATGCATCAATTTCTTGGCGCAATGGTTCAGGGAAATAATCCCCTTGCGTTGCCCCGATGCCATCGAATGCAGAATTGAACATCCTGATGATTTCAGGCGACTCATTGGAGACGATCATGTTGGTTTTCTTGTCCCATAAAACCGGTACAGTGACACGGCCTGAATAGTCAGCCTTTGCCGCTGTGTAGATTTGATACATATACTCGGCATCGTTAATGCTGTCTCCGGTCGCTCCATCGCCCTGTTGGAAAGTCCAGCCTTTGTCGGCCATGAACCAATGCACAACGGATACAGAAATCATGTCCTCCAACCCCTTGAGGGCTCGGAATATCATTGTTCGGTGTGCCCACGGGCAAGCGTGGGAAACATAGAGATGGTAACGGCCAGTCTCGGCCTTGAACCCACCGGTTCCGCTAGGCCCTGCCGAACCATCGGATGTGATCCAGTTGCGAAACTGCGGTGCTTTGCGCACGAAGCGCCCATCACTCTCCTTTGTGTCATACCATTGGTCGACCCATTTTCCGTCTTGAAGAAGTCCCATAATTTGTTCCTCGCTAAGCGTGATTTGTTTGAGTTGATTGGCGTTCAATTATAATTTCAGGAGTGACTGGTCTCTGTAACTAAAAGCAACGAGCGCAGCTAAAATGCCAAGGATAATGGCGGGTAACGCGGAAGGGCCGAGGATCAAGAAGTGAGCGAGAGTTGCTCCGATCATGGTGCAAACCAGGAGAGTTGCTCCAGTCAACTGACGGCCGGGAATCCAAAGCAAAATCGCGCTACCAATCTCGATGACACCAGTAACATATCTGAACCATTGGCCTACGCCGACTGCTTCGAAAGTCTGAACCATCATTTCTACTCCCGCTAATTTTGCAAAACCTGCGGCAATGAAGGCAAGGCTCAATAAAATTTTGGCGATGGGTAGGCCGTATTTTTGAAAGGTGGGCATTAGAGACATTCCATTTTTTGTTTGATTGGCTAAGTATATTGTGTTCTCTTTTCATCAAGAAGATAGATATTTGAGAACACTAGGTTCTAAATTGGAGAACGGAATTGGGCCAAATTGAAGACTTGAAACTTTTCACAATCATCGTTGATCAGGGCAGTATTTCTCGGGCTGCGAACACAATGAATATTGTGAAATCGGCAGTGAGCCGTCGCCTCAGCCTGCTTGAAGAGCGTTATGGCAGTCGCCTGATTGACCGCAGTCCTGGAAATTGGGGGATCACAACCACAGGGCTTGAGCTCTATCAGCGTGCGCTGCGGGTCGTGGGTGACGTTGATGAAATTGAGAGTGATTTTACTGAGGTAACCCAGAACCTTTCTGGCCCGCTCACAATTTCGGTTGCTCGGGAATTTGGAGTTTCGTTCCTAATGCCCACTTTGATGGCGTTCAAGAACAGCTATCCCGAGATACAGCTATCTGTTGATTTCGATGATCACATGGTTGACCTTTCGCGAGATAATTATGATTTCGCAATCAGGATTACTACTGAGCTTGAATCAAATGTGGTTGCCAAACGCATTGGGACAACTAGGCATCTGCTGTGTACTGCTCGAAGCTATTTAGCGCTCAATGGTCACCCAAAAACTCTGGAAGAGCTAGGTAAACACGCGCTTCTCCACTTCGGTTCTGTCAAGCGCGCGCGTTGGAACTTTCAGCCAATATCCGGAAAAGTGCAAACGATAGAGTTTCAACCGGTATTAAACTCCAACAGCGGCGTTTTCCTTTTGGAAGCAGCCAAGAATGGTATTGGCATCGCAAGACTGCCAGATTTCATTTGCGAGCATTCAATTCATGCTGGCGAAGTTGTTGCCATTTTGCCGGATTTGACGGTTTCAGATGGGGGTATCTATCTGGTTCATGCAAAAGATCGCCGTATCAACCGGCGCATGCGCCTATTTGCAGAAACCTTGGAGGCTGCATGTTTGCCTGAATTGTATTAGTTGGTGAGCGAAAAGGCACATTTCATGAAAAGTGAGTTAAGTCGGAATGCGGGGTCTCTGTTGGCGACGCATCTGCCACGATCGCATTGGGCTCAATCCAGCCATTTCCTGTTTCTTTATGCTAGCTTGGTGAATGTCTACAAAAATGGGGAGGAAACTTGGGGCGCAGGTCAATTGCTTGCGGTTGATCAGGGAGCGCTGAACCGTTGCCTCAATGAAATATGGTCCCGATGGTTCAAGGATTGCTAAAACCACCACCGCAGGCATCATTTTTGTTCCTCGATCTACATTTTTCACCGCGGATCGACGACGAAGAGTAGGAACGCATAACGAAGCCAATACCAAAGCTGTGTTTGATATTGCAAGGTCAATTGTGGTTGTTCATTGAATTTTCCGGCAATTGCACTCAGCCCTTGTTTGGTGAATCTACCAGTGCGTTGAAAAACCAACGCTGAAACCCAAGCAACATTATGAATGGTGGTAAGATTGATAACATGATCAGGGCCATGCCGGGGCCGGATACCTGGCCGATTAGCCGGATACCCCGAACCAGAGTGTAATGGGTTTCATCAGTGCTTATCATCAAAGGCCACAGATACTGGTTCCAGCCAACCATAAATGAAATGACAAATATTGCTCCGGCTCGTGCCCAAGACAAAGGCACAATGAAATCGATCAAAAATCGAAATGGTCCAGCGCCATCGAGCGTTGCCGCCTCTAAATATTCATTTGGGATGGTCAAAAAATACTGACGAAAAAAGAAGGTTCCTAGTGCCAATGCAAGAACAGGCAATATGATACCCATTTGGGTGTTGATCAGCCCTAACTGCGTGGTCACACTAAAAGTTGGAAGAAACCGAGATTCAAGCGGAAACAATAATGTGACAAATACGAGCCAAAAAACCAGATTGGCAATACGGAAGCGAAAGAAAACGATTGCGTAGGCTGTTAATAAAGAAAACACCGTGGTCAAAACAGCGACACCGCCGCCAACTATGAGAGAATTTTTCATCATTCCAAGTGCGGTAATGTCGTCGGTGAACCCGGCCTCCAAACTTATCACCTGGACGTAGTTTTCCCAGAAATGACCGCCCCATGATAATTGCATTCCTTCGGTAAGAAGGGTTGAGGTTGCGTGGGTGGAAGAAAAGAAGATGACCGCAATTGGCAAAATTAAGAAGGCTGCTCCGCTGAGCAAAATGAGATGGTTTAGGATTTGAGCCCGCTTCACCTAACTCTTCCTAATTATTGGGGATAAAAACTATGTCAGCCATTTCTTTCAGCTTATCGAATACAATAGGAGCACAAGCAACGACGCGCCCTCCATTTTTCAGCATCGCATCGGCACTTTGTTGTTCAATTGCTCCGCCTGCCTCCGCGATCAATAATTGCCCTGCAAGACAATCCCATGCGTTCATATGGGATTCGATATAGCCAATCAAACGACCAGCAGCAACATAGGATAACATCAGGCCGCCAGAGGCATTACGATAAAAAATACCACCTTCGTCACATAAAAACTTTATGACATCGACGGCATGGTTTGTGGCTGTGCGCCCATTCATACCAACCCCAACGCTACCATCATGCAGCCCCTTGGTGCCTGATACTTTCATAGGGGAATCGTTGAGATATGCACCATCGCCAAGTGCTCCCCAATACAATTCGTCGTGGCATGGCTCATAAATTGCAGCTATTTTTGTTTTATCATCATGGACACAAGCCAAAATCACGCACCATGCTGGAATGCTGGATACAAAATTTGCCGTTCCGTCTATTGGATCGATTACCCATGTGTAACCAGATTGACTGTCTTTATTGCCGTGTTCTTCGCCGACGATCCCATCATCTGGAAACGTTGCAAAAATTCGGTCTCGCACGAAGGTTTCGACTTCCAAGTCAGCGTTGGAAACCATGTCCTGAGCACCCTTTGACTGGATCACCAGATCACCAATATTATTAAAATGAGAAAGGGCTAGCTCTCCCGCATCCCTTGCCAAAATTTTTGCAAAGTCGAGGCGATTTTTTATTTCAGCGTCCATGTCAGGGTACTTTCAGAATTGAATGCTACAGCAGTCGTTTGCCTGATGAATTATCAAACACAAATACACTAGCAGGGTCAAAGTTTAGTTTAAGTACATCATCTACATCAGGACGCGTATCGTGGCCAGTCTTAACACAAATTTCCAGATCTCCGCCGTCTTCTGATTGCGCACCAATCAGGGTGCCATAAACCAGATTATCTGCGCCGTGCTGCTCAACAAGATCTACCTTCAATTTCAATTTACCCTTGCTTGAAACTTCAAGAAAATCCGGACGTAATCCCATAACCAGGTCGGTGTCTTTTGGAAGGCCTTTGAATCCGGAAATTTTGAGATCACCTGAAACAAGACTTTTTCCCTCGAAACGACAAGGAATCAAATTCATTTGTGGAGAACCGATAAAACTTGCCACAAACAAGGATTTTGGATCGCTGTAAAGCTCCATAGGAGCACCCATTTGTTCGATCAGCCCGTTGTTAATGACGGCGAGCCGGTCAGCCAGCGTCATGGCCTCGGTCTGGTCATGGGTCACATAAATACTGGTCACGCCCATGTTACGCTGGAGGCGCTTGATCTCGATGCGCATTTGTACCCGTAGTTTTGCGTCCAGATTGCTGAGAGGTTCATCAAACAAAAACACCTTCGGGCTGCGCACAATGGCGCGCCCCATGGCAACGCGTTGCCGCTGGCCACCAGAAAGTTGATTGGGTTGACGGTCTAGATAATCATGGATACGCAACATCTTGGCTGCTTTTTCAACGATATCGTTGATTTCACTGGCAGGCATGCCACGGTTTTTCAACCCGTAAGACATGTTTCCTCGAACAGACATATGCGGATAAAGCGCATAGTTTTGAAAAACCATTGCCACATCGCGTTCGGCCGGAGACACTTCGTTGATGACACGGTCATCAATTGAGATTTCACCTTGGGAGATCGTTTCAAGCCCGGCAACCATGCGCAAAAGAGTGGATTTTCCGCACCCACTTGGCCCGACGAAAACAATGAGTTCTCCATCGGCGATATCCATATTGACCCCTTGCACAGCATGGGCGCCATTAGGATAGGTTTTCTCAATATTTGTCAGTTTTACCCGAGCCATTATTTCTCACTCTCCACCAAACCTTTGACAAACCAATTCTGGAATACCAAAACCACCAATACTGGCGGCAAGGTTGCTAATATTGTCAACGCAAATGCTTTTTGGAATTGCGGCAATTCACCGCCTTCTGAAAGCACCTGATAAATTTGTTTTATACCAATTACCAAGGTGTAATTGTCTTCTTTTGTCGTCATGATCAATGGCCATAGATACTGGTTCCACCCCACCACAAACATGATGATCAAAATTGCAGCGATCATGGTTTTTGAAATTGGAACCAAAATATCAATGAAAAAATTCCAGGCATTGGCTCCGTCAAGCCGTGCGGCTTCAAGCAGTTCTTCCGGTACTGAGCGAAAAAATTGCCTAAAGAAAAATGTGCCTGTTGCCGATGCAATCAACGGTAGAATCAACCCGGTATAAGTATCCAAAAGCCCAAGGCCCGCGACGACCTCATATGAGGGGATGATGCGCACTTCCAACGGCAATAGCAGGGTCATGAAAATGATCCAGAAAAGCGGTACTGCCAATTTGAAACGGAAATAGACGATCGCATAAGCGGCCAACATAGAGATAATGACTTTACCAACCGCAAAGCCAACTCCAAGAATTAATGAATTTCCCAGCATGGTGGCGGCGGTAACTCTTTTCATTACGCCGCCTTCAACAAATAGCACTTCGCGGTAATTCTGAAGGAAATGCCCGCCGAACCACCCTTGTAATCCCTCGCGGAATAAAGTTTCAGCGTCATGGGTTGAAGACATAAACGCAACCCACACCGGGGCGCTCATGAAGATTGCTCCCAGAATTAGGATTAGATGGGTTGAAGTTGTGCGAATGTTTAAACGGAACATATCAATAATGTACCTTGCGCTCGATGAAACGGAACTGCACGACGGTAAGCGCCAACACCAACAGCATCAACACTACCGATTGCGCCGCTGAGCCGCCAAGATCGGCTCCAATGAAACCATCCTTGTAGACTTTGTAGACCAATGTATTTGTTGCACCGCCTGGCGCGCCAACTGTAGTTGTATCGATTATGCCAAAAGTCTCGAAGAATGCGTAGGTGATATTGATTACCAGCAGGAAGAATGTGGTGGGCGCAAGCAATGGAAATACAATCGTCCAAAAACGCCTGGTGGGGCTTTTGCAATCCAGTGTCGCAGCTTCTGTCACAGATTTCGGAATGCCCTGAAGGCCCGAGAGGAAGAAGATGAAATTGACACTAACCTGCTTCCAAACAGCAATTAGAATAACCACGAAGCTAGCATCAAATGCATCCAGCTTATGGTTGAATTCCCAGCCGATGGCGTTCAAGAATTTATAGAGATCACCAATCAGCGGGTTGAACATCAAATTTCCCATCAATCCGGCGACCGGCGGGGCAATTGCGTAAGCCCACATAAGCGTTGTCTTATAAGTGCGGGCACCACGAATTACTTCGTTGGCCTTAACCGCCAATAGCAACGCAATTGCCAGTGATAGGAACGTTACGAGGAACGAGAAAATCAGTGTGAAACCAGCTGCCTGCAACCAAGAACTACTCAGGATCGTATCGGAATAGTTTCTGAACCAGACGAACTGGGAGGAAAGCCCAAAGGCATCTTGTAATAGGAATGATTGGTAAACAGCCTGTCCGGCAGGCCACAGAAAAAAGATAAAAATAATTGTGATTTGCGGGGCAATGAAGAAATAGGGAATTGCACTATGTTCGAATTGAACGCGTTTCATTGCGGAAATCTCTGCGAAATTATTATTAATTTAAAAGATGAACGTACAAGATCGGCGGTGGAGCGTCCACCGCCGATCTCAAGTTGTTTATTTGTATGTGTCGTGGAAGCGCACCAGCAAAGCGTTGCTTTCTTCTTCCATTGCTTTAAACGCATCATCAACGCTGGATTTACCAGAGAAAATATTGTCGAACTGTTTGTACATCACTTCGCGAATTTGAACGTAATAGCCAAGGCGATAGCCTTTGGTCCACTCACCACCAGGCTGGTTCAATTGAATAATTCCAATTTCAGCATCGGGTGTGGTTTTGTAGTAGCCATCGCTTTTAGCCAGTTCATATGCAGCGTTGGTAATTGGCACATAACCAGTTTCTTTATGCCAAAAATACTGCATGTCCGGGCTGGTCAGGAAGGAAAGGAAATCGGCAACGCCTTTGTTTTCCTCTTCAGGGTGACCAGCCATTGCGAACAATGCGGCGCCACCAATGAACGTGCCTTTTGGCTCAGCAATAATGCTTTTCCAATAAGGCAATGTGGATGCGCCAAATTTGAATTTTGCACTTTTGGTAAGGCCACCAAATGAACCGGAAGAACCGAGCCACATAGCAACTTTTTCCTGAATGAAGGCATCCTGATTGTCGCCCCAAGCGCGGCCGTAAAAGCCGTACCAGCCTTTGTCGAGCCATTCCTTGACCTTGGTCCAATGCATTTTCAGATCTTTGTTGTTATACAAAATCTTTACGTCAGTGCTGTCATAGCCATTGTTGCCAGTAGCCATTTGAAGGTTGTGACGGCTGTGGAAATTTTCTGAAAAAATCCATGGACTGTGGCTTTGTGCCAAAGCCGTAAAGCCAGCTGCTTTCAACTTAGGAGCAATTGCTTCCATCTCTTCCCATGTGGTTGGAGCTTTATCGATGCCAGCTTTTGCGAAAGCATCTTTGTTCCAATATAGCAAAGGTGTGGAGCTGTTGAACGGCATGCCGATCATTTTTCCAGCAGAATCAGCATAGAAATAACGAACGCCCTTAATATAGTCTTCAATGTTGAAGCCCTTACCAGAGTTTGTCATCAAATCTGCTACAGGAATTGTCGCGCCTTTAGCGTTGATGATCGTTGCAGCACCCGCATCAAAAATTTGCAGAATGTTCGGCTGTTGCTTGGCACGGAATGCAGCAATGCCAGCAGTCATTGTATCTTCATAACCACCTTTATAGGTCGGTATGAGGTTATAAGTGCTTTGGCTGGCATTGTATTTTTCAGCAATTTCATTGACAACTTCGCCGAGCCTTCCGCCCATAGCGTGCCACCATTGAATGTCTGTTGCAGCAGAAGCAACGCCGGACATCATCAATGATGTTCCAAACACGCCTGCTGCCATTAAAGCTTTGAGATTCATAATAAACTCCTCAGTATGAAATAGTCGGATGTAACGCCCACATAAATGACGTCATTTTGTGACATTTGAGTGACATTAAAGCCCTCCCAACGTCCTCAATGGCTAGTTAAATGCGCAACAAAACGAAAGTCAACATGTTACCTATTGATTCATCTGAATAAAAATAACAAAATAGCGAAAATATACGAAACTGGATAGTGGTATGAACCCTCTGCACCCGAGACAAACTGATATTTTAGAAATTGCCCGAAAGAATGGGAGAGTGGATGTTGAAGACCTGTCAGGCCAATTTAATGTGACAAGGCAAACCATTCGAAAAGATTTAAATGATCTTTGCGATATTAATGCTCTACAGCGGGTGCATGGAGGTGCTGTATATCCTTCTAACACCACGAATGTTTCTTATACCTCGAGGCGTGAGCTGGCAGTTGGCGGGAAAAACCGGATTGCAAAGATCGCCGCAGATTTGATACCGGACAACTCGTCATTGATTTTAAATATAGGAACAACAACGGAGCAGGTGGCGTTGGCGCTGAAGCATCATGAGGGGTTGATGGTTGTTACCAATAACCTTCATGTGGCGGCAATTTTTTCAGAAACATCAAGCACCGAAGTGGTTGTAGCAGGCGGCATGGTAAGAAAATCCGACGGTGGCATCGTTGGTGCCTCAGCGGTGGAACTCATCAGCCAATTCAAGGTTGACTACGCAATCGTTGGAACATCGGCAATTGACGAAGATGGGAGCTTGCTTGACTTTGATCATCGTGAGGTACGGGTTGCCCAAGCCATTTTGGCCCACGCCCGATGTAAAATTTTAGTTGCGGATTTTATGAAGTTTGAACGTCGTGCTGCGGTACAGATCGGACATCTGTCCGACATCGACATTTTTGTAACCGATGAAGAGCCTCCCAAAAATATATCAGAAATTTGCAAAAATTCTGATGTGCAATTGATTGTCGCCGCTAAATTGGACCAAATTTATTCTTGATCACGAAATAGCTGAGTTTTAATCATGGCCTCAAAAAAAGTCTTACTCAGTGATAGATGTATTCCGCGACCTAAAACGTATCTGATGCGGTTCTAAAAATAAAATGGAAACCAAGTGTAAATAGAAGGACTGAAGCCGTGCTAATTTTTTCACGAAAAATTCTACCCGTGCTGGCATTCGTAATTTGTGTGTGTATTTCACCATTGGCATCAGCATTCGATCTGCAAGCCCACCGTGGTGGGCGGGGATTAATGCCAGAAAACACGCTGGCTGCCTTTGCCCATGCTCTTTCGCTTGGTGTCAACACGCTTGAACTTGATACTGGCGTGACCAAAGACGGTGTCGTTGTTGTGAGCCACAACCAACAATTGGATGCAGCAATTACCAGAGATCAACAAATGAACTGGCTTGTGGGAAATGCACCTCTTATCCATGAGCTAACATATGAAGAACTGGCAAAATTTGATGTGGGCCGTATAAATCCGGCATCAAAACTTGCAAAACGCTTTGGCCAACAAAAGGCGCAGGACGGCGAGAAAATTCCGACTTTGAAGGCTGTTTTTGACTTGGTAAAAAAGTCTGGCAACAAAGACGTTCGGTTCAATATTGAAACAAAGATTAATCCTGAAAAACCTGGAGACAGTGTTGAACCGAAAGTCTTCGTAAAAGCTCTATTGGATGAAATCAATGCGGCGGGGTTCGGTAAACGAGTAGCAATTCAGTCGTTTGACTGGCGTACGTTACTTGCGGTTCAAAAAATGTCACCGGATACGGAGCTTGTATTCCTGACCGCTCCAAAATCGTGGCTTTCGAGAATGGGGCCAGAAAAGGCAGCACTTTGGATTGGTGCCAACCTGGCTGATTTTCAAAACAGTTTCCCCAGATTAATCAAGTCGCTGGGCGGAAAAATCTGGTCACCGTTCTCGCGTGATGCCGATCAAGAATCGATCGATGAAGCGCATGCATTGGGAATCCAAGTGGTTGTGTGGACCGTCAATGATAAAAGCCAGATGAAACAACTCATTCAAATGGGAGTCGATGGTATTATTTCTGATTACCCAGACAGATTGCGCGAAGTGCTTGCGGAAGAGGGAATGAATTTGCCAATAGCAACGCCGGTCGCTCAATAGAGCGACCGAAAGAATGCAATCGTTATCTGAAGAAGTTTTTCTAATTGGTCTGCGGTGCGTGTTTTCTAATTTTCACCAATAGATAAATTCGGTTCGGCCGGATAAAATGTCGATGCCTTAAACAATGGAAGCATTCCGATATTTAACCTTGGCCAAACCCGGCTTTAAATCGTTACCTATTTTTTTAATTGCGCTTTGAGCAGCTTTAGATATTCCTCATTGCCTGCCGTATTTTTGCTGAGGGTTTTGATCAGGGGAGAGCGGCACTGTGGTTTGTAGTTTGCTGCCATACCTGTTTTGACGCAATTGCCTACCTGCCAGCCAGGAGGAATGGCAGCCAAATCTACGTTTTTCCATTTGGGGTGGCCTTCAGCCTTCAGGCGGTCAAGATTTGTTAGCATCAAATTTGAAAGATCAGAGACTGCCTTGCAACTCTCTTTTTGATAACGGTTTTTTTGAATTCTATACTCGTAGGTCATCATCACGGCTTTGACGGCAATTACATCCACTTCTTCGGGTTGAAATGGATATGTGCCTGCTTTGATGTTCGCTGCGACATATGAGGCCTGCAACAGTGGCTCATTGATTGACAGCAGATGAAAGCGTGAGCCATCGATATTGGGATCTGAGAATAGTTTCGTTGGGGCCCCAGCGATATATATCAGCGCGTCGATTTCACCGTTCATGAGCTTTGCAAGACCGTCCTTGGCAGGGGTTGCTATCCGCGTGACGTTACGCAGTTGCATTATGTCCATAATCAAAGATGAAGTAAGATATGTTCCGCTGCCTTTATTGCCAACGGCAACTTTTCTGCCGTTCAAATCCGCGAGAGTTGCAATCTCGCGTTTTGCCAGAATATGAACTTCCTCATTATACAGAGGAAACATGATGCGTACTCCGGAGATCGCCCTTTGTACCTCGGGATCATTAGCTTGAAACGTCTTGAAATAATCAAGAACATCGCTTTGTACGATGCCGAATTGGGTGTGCGCGCGTTTGCGTACACCGACAAAGTTTTCCAGAGAGCCACCGCTTTCAAGCACATTTAGCGTCAGGCCACACCGGGCTTCCAGTTTTGCCAAATCTTTCCCGATTTGAATGTAAGTGCCGCTCGGTCCCCCGGTCATGATGTTTTTTTCAAATTCCTGAGCAGATGCAAATGCTGGATAAAACAAAATGATTGCCAGCAAAAAAGTTAAACGCCTCATGTTATTCCCCTATTGTAATAGAAATTTAGTTCCGCTCGGCGCCAACTTTACGGCCCAAACGAAACTGCTGATGTTGTGACACTCAGTTACAAATGGCTGCCGGTGGACAATATTTTACAAAACACCGACTAACCGAAATCTAATCAGCACCTGTTCTCCATGTCAGTAAGAATGGTGCGCACGAAGACCGGAGAAATTTTGTCCTCTCCGAAAATGCCGTGCAATGCTGATGAAAGGCAATCGCCCTGAGCCAATCTGGCTACCAGAATTTTGACTTGAGAATTGTTGAGAGTAGCACCGGCATTGGCATGAATCACAAGCCGTTCCATTGTGCCTTTATCGCGTTTTTTCGAAGGATTTACGGGCGCGTTGACACTCAGTCTGTTCTCATCTTTAGGGGAAGTAGCTGACGGAGCGCTGGTTTCCGGAGTTTGGCTGATTGTCGTAGAGGTGTTGGTATATTGCATTGTTGCAGTAACCGGTTCTGATGCTTCACCTTTGCCAAACCGTTCCGACAGACCTACAGCGTCAGTAGCATTGGTCTGAGACGCAGCGATTTGTGAAGCATTGAGCTGAGAAGCCTGGGGTTGTCGGGCCTGAGGAATGATTTCCCTTACAATCGGCGCATTGGCAATCTTCACATTCGCAAAGTTAACAACCGGAGCCGCGATTGTTGCTTCTTCTTTCTGTAGCTCATTATTAACAATGGGCGAACGTGTTGATTCAGAGGGTGGTTTTGCGATTTTCTCAGCTTGAACCGTTAAGTGTTGCTGTGAAGGTGTGAACTCACCCAGCGATGCATAGACATTCTTTGATGGTTTTATGATTGTTTCGGTGACAGGTTGTTTGGCAAGCTCCGCAATCTTCGTATGTACAGCAAGTTTGATTGGGTTTTGGGGACTAACATAGGCATAAACGCCCCCACACGTAGCAAACAAGGCTACAGAGGCCATCACCAACATTCTTTTCGACGTTACACCGGTAGGATTGCTGCTTGGCGCTTGAAACATTCCGACACTTAATTCGGGAGCCGTGTTTTTGTCAGGAGTGTCGCAAACTGCAATCAGAGTATCGCACTCGCGGTTTACTTCCCGAATGGCATTTTCGAGTTTGTTGGCTTTCGACTTAATATAAGATAGCGAGTTATTCTCAAGAACTCCGGATGTCAGTTCATCTTCCAGAGTTTCTTCCAAACTGATTTGCCCGATGGGCAAACCCTCAGGCGTCCAATTTTTGTGGTTGGGTGAACCGCCAGAAAAAAGAACATTATTGGGTGGAAAATTTTCTGATTGATCGCTTTCAAATTCAAACGATCCATCTGTTCCAAAGCTATATAACTTATCTGATTTTGAAGAGGGTTCGTTTGAAGAGGGTTCGATTGTATCTTTTACATCTGTCTGGGCATTTTGTTCAGCATTCGCCTTACAAAAATCCTCACCACCCTGCAGTTCCTGTTGCCGGTCACGTACACGCATCTACCTTACTCCGTACTCATCGCCCCCCGGCATACTCATACGAATCTCTAGATTTGTGGCGATTTTGAGATTTGATACAAATTAAGTATCACCCTACTTGTCGCAAGGTCTGGCAGCATTCTACCCTAGATAGGAACCCTTGCCCAAATAACATATTGATTCTTTGTGTATTTTTGAAACACAAATCAGCAAGAGTTATGAGAGGTATACAACGTTTATCTATAATACAAGGCGGATAAAATTTTTCCACAACGTGTTTAATTGAGAAGAGTGGCGTTTGTCTGTTTCAATTGAGCTGAGAAAAATAGCATCTGGTGGCCTCACTTCCTGCACCTTAAACCTTTCAAATCTGCACTTTGTGTTGTTTGATTTTTGCAAGTTTTATTGCTGGAATTGGGTGGCCACAATCCGGGTGATTGTGCTGGTGTGCTTACGTAAATACTTGCTAATGTATGTTGTGTTTCTGTGGCTTCTAAAATTCAACCGCCATGCAAATAGCGCTTGCGCGCAATCATTTTGGTAGGGTCCCTCCATGACAGGCGGCCATTTCGGCGTTCCATGTCTTCCTCGCGCCAGTGATTGGCCATGCGACAGGCGATAAACCACAGCGCTCTTGCCTTTGTAGCCAGAGTTTTCTCATAACGCATGGTCATAAACATATCATAGATTTCGGCACCACGCCTGGCACGGCGTTGATTGAAGGCGCTGCGGCATTTGGAGGTGCAAAATGCTTTATCCACCCTTAATCCGCCGACTCCTTTTCCGCATTCTCTGCATGCACGTGGCATGTCTAAACCCTTCTACGGTTTGATCGGCGCCCCTGCAGATCCGACATTTGGAAGATGATGTTGATTTAGAGAATCAACATATCATCATAATGTTATATTTCGTAGCTTTTATTCTTACCAGAATGCCCAGCTTTGCAATAATATATTCGGCTTGTATCACCATGTTTTTCAGGTCATGTACTTTCGATTTTACATTTTATTTAAATGATCTGAATCGAAATTCGATCCTTTTAAGTATACACGTACTTATGACTTTCCTTCGTGTGACTTTCTTTAACTAAATGTTCACATCGATATTGCTATCATTTGGCGAGCACGAACAGGCTTTTGCCTAGCATGATGCGATTTCGCTACATCGGACTGTTCCGAATTTTACCAATTCCATTTTTTTAGGGCAGCCAAGCCAATTGGTGGCCAAAAGAATTCCATCTGAAATTATTGCACGCAGGCGTAATTGCACTTTAGTGGAAGGTTGTTGAAGTAGATGAGTTTATTATCAAGTTTTACGCAAAACGGTCGCGTGAGAATGATGGTTATGGTGCTGTCCTTGATGTCTATCGGGGTCGCTCTTTATTCACTCGAATATTTGACAGATCGATTGTTAGAGCGCGATGCCTATTCAGTTGGCATGCGGTGGGCAGAAGATATTGAAGTGAGCTTGGATGATCTGGACGGTATATTTGCCGGCAATGCGGAACAGTCGAATGCTTTTCAAGTTCTGCATCAACTTAGTTTCGTGGGTCGTATATATCGCTATAAATTTAGCAATCCCCAGGGAAAAACTGTATTTGATACAAAATTTCATGAGTCTTTTGACCCCAAAAAGTCTGATCTGCACAATACCAATGAGCGTGCACATTCTGCTAGAGGTCACCAAGACGTGGACGGTCACAGTCACCGCGAGAAAGCGGTTTCGCTAGTTGAACCTTCGTCTCATATGAAAGGTGGGCAGCATAAAATTTTCCTGAAAACGGGAGATGGTATAACCCAACCAAAATACTATTCTTATGTGGAGCATCCTGTTTCAAAGCAGGGAAAACAGATTGGCACCCTGAAATTGTACATTAATCAGACTGAAACCCAGTCATTGTTGCGAAATTCAATGTTGGTGGTTTTTATTGTCCTGTCATGTATGTCGGTTCTGATTTTTGCGCTGCCAGCGTTTTTCTATTTGCAGAGCAAGAAAAAGGAAGGGGATGTTCAACAGGTACTCAATGCGCAGCAAGAGCGTTTTGAATCAGCGCTTTCAAACATGCATCAGGGCTTTTGTATGTTTGATGAAAATAACAATGTTATGATCTCCAATGATCGTTACGCGACCATATATAGCCTGTCGCCGGAGCATACAAAACCGGGTAAAAACCTGAGAGATATTGTACAAAGCCGTATTGAAAACGGTTGTTATATTGGCAGCTGTCCTGAAGAGTATCTGGCGGCGGTTGATAAATTGAATTCCAACAGGAACGGGCTCCCCAGAGTCTATCAGCTAAATGACGGTCGTTATGTCGAAATTTCTGATCAAACGGCGGTCGATGGTGCCTGGTTCACTACTCATGAGGACATAACCGTTCGCGTGCGGGCTGAACTGAAAGTTCAATTTCAAAACGATCAGTTCGATACTGCCCTTTCAAATATTTCTCAGGGCCTTTGTATGTTTGATGGCGACAAGAACCTTATTGTTTCCAATGATCGTTATGCCACTTTGTTTGGCCTTTCACCGGATATGATCAGGCCAGGAATGAATTTGAGCGAGATCATTCAGCTTCGGTTTAAGTATGGCTGCTTCGTTGGGGAGAAGCCGGATGACTATAGAAGTAGAGCGGATGAGTGGATTGATAGCCTTCTTGATGGCAAGGAAATTCACAAATTAAACACCGGCGGCTATATGGAAATTCTGATCCATCCAATGGATGGAGGAGGGTGGCTCGCAACCCAGACAGACGTCACCGAGCGTACTGAGGCTAAACTGGCGCTGGCGTTGCAAAACCATCAGTTCGATATGGCAATTTCTAATATTTCGCAGGGTCTGTGTTTGTTCGATAGTGACAAAAAGTTGATTGTTTCCAATGATCTCTATGCAAGGTTATTTAACCTCTCTCCTGATATGCTAAAGCCCGGAATGCATATCCGGGACATTCTAAAACTACGCGTAGAAAAAGGTAGTTTTGTTGACGATGGTATAGAGAGTTTAGATGCCAGAATCGAGAAATGGTCGGATGGGATTTCCGAAACCCTTCAGGTGTTTCAGCTTTCCGATGGCCGATACATTGAGATACTTTCGCGTTCGATGAATGATGGTGGCTGGCTTTCAACACAAGAAGATGTCACTGACCGCATTACTGCGGAAAAAGAACTCACTTATAGAAATGACCGATTGGATGCAGCCCTAAAGGCTATGACTCAAGGGTTGTGCATGTTCGATACAAACGAAAAGATTGTTGTTAGCAATGATAAATATGCTGAAATTTATGGAATTTCTCCCGCTCAGATAAAATCAGGAACTAGTTTGCAGGAAATTCTGGAGCTGCGCATTCAAAAGGGTAATTATGCGGGTTCTGATCCTAAAGCATATCAACGCGAACGATTCGAATGGCTTAAATCGGGTAGCAATGAAGTTATAGTTCATCAATTGAGGGATGGTCGACATATCGAAATCCGTAATCACCCTATGGGCGATGACGGTTGGCTTCTTACCCACGACGATGTCACCGAGCGTATGCGCTCCGAAGCTGCATTGAGTGAGCAAAACGAGCGGTTTGACGCCGCAATTTCCACCATGTCGCACGGGCTGGCTATGTTCGACAAGGACGAAAATATTATCATTTCAAATGATCGATACGCAACGATATATGGGTTGAAAGAAAACCAGCTGACTCCGGGAATGAATGTGACGGAAATTGTACAAACACGTGTTGAACATGGTTGTTTTATTGGGGACGTGTCTGAACGATATCTGCAAAGGATGAAGACGCTGAAGAATAACCGGGATAGCAAGCCAAAAACATATGTCTTAAATGATGGTCGTTATGTTGAAATTCGTGATCATGCCATGGCCAGTGGTGGCTGGTTGTCAGTGCATGAGGATGTCACCGATCGTTATGCATCTGAAAAGAAAATAAAATATCTGGCGGATTATGATTCACTAACAGGGTTGCCAAACAGGTCTCAAATTCATGAAATTCTGGAAACGGCGATTCAAAAAGCCGTAGAGAATGATGATAAAATGGCTCTCCTGTATATCGATTTGGACGGATTCAAAGAGGTCAATGACACCCTTGGCCACCCTGTTGGGGATATTGTATTGCAAGAGGTGGGATCACGGTTCTCTGAATTTTTAAACGACAATACTATTGCAGGCCGTCTTTCCGGCGATGAATTCGTGGTTATAGTGAAAGAGTTCGAGGAACTTGCTTATCTGGAACGTCTTGGTGACCGAATTTGCGAAGCGTTGGCGACCCCCATTCATGCAGAGCAGGATGTCATCAATATTTCTGCCAGTATTGGCATGTCTGTTGGGCCTCCAAGCGATGGTGAAGCAGATACGCTGGTTCAATTCTCTGATTTGGCTCTCTATCAGGCCAAAGCAGATGGTGGGAATTGCCATCGTTTCTTTGAAGAAAAAATGTATGACGAAGCCAAGGAACGCCAGCGTCTGGCTTTGGACCTGCGCTCAGCTATTAGAAATGACGAATTGCTGGTATATTATCAGCCGCAAATTGATTTGAAATCTGGCGACATCAATGGATATGAGGCGCTGTGTCGGTGGAACCACCCCGAACTTGGAATTATCTCGCCGCTCAAGTTCATTGGACTTGCTGAAGAAACCGGCCAGATTAATGAAATCGGCGAGTGGGTATTGAGAACTGCATGTGAATATGCGGTTGGCTGGCCGAACGAGGAAAAAGTATCGGTCAATCTGTCGTCTACACAATTCAAACGTCAGGATGTGGTGGCACTGGTGAAAAAGGTGCTTTGGGAAACGGGCCTTGAACCAGGACGACTTGAACTTGAGATCACGGAAAGTGTTCTCATTCAAAGCGCAGATTCTGTTGCCATCACACTTCGTATTCTTGCTGATATGGGAGTTTCAATCGCACTGGATGATTTTGGCACTGGCTTTTCAAGTCTGAGCTATTTGACTACATTCCCGTTCAGCAAAATCAAAATCGATAAAACGTTTATCGATGATCTTTGTACCGATTCCGAAGTGACGGCCATTGTTTCCATGATCATCGGGCTTGGACGTAGCCTTGATACAATTATTACTGCGGAAGGCATTGAAAAACCCAACCAACATGTACTGCTTCGTGCAGCGGGCTGCGATCAAGGGCAAGGTTTCCTGTATGGCAAACCCCTTCCAAGAATATTGGAAGCATCAGAAGCCACGTTGATAAAACAGGCGTAGAACTGAGTCATAGAATATCTGTTGAAGCACCGGTCACCTCGATGACATATCGTGGTGACCGAGGATTGATAAGTTATTGCCGTACTTTTTTCTCGCATTCAATTGCAAAACGGAAAGCGTATGTAGAGCCATCTGGTCTCTGTTTCTTCACCCATTGGCAGTTATCAGAAAACAACCGGACCACTTTGCGTTTTGGTTTTGGTTTACGTCCTGGTTCGCGCTCATCTGTTGTTCGTATGACGCGTGATAACCAGTCATTGTCACTTTCATCTCCGCCGCTGTCAGGACCCGAACTACTGCTGTTGCTACCACCGCTGCTACCACCTCTGCTTCCACCGGAAGCACCTGTTGCACTTGCTGCCGAGGCTAAGCCGGCGCTGGTTGTTAACATTAAGAGAGCTAATATTGTAATTGCGGATTTTGCGATTCTTGTCGTCATGACTATATCTCCTGCTGATTTAGCCCCTGTATTGACTGGAAGGTTTCTCCTCTTCCGATCACTAGAAGATATGATTTACCAAATATTAAGGGTGTGCTTTTTGGCACACTGCGAGTTTCTCGGTGCAATCGGCGTGAGTTGCAATTGATGAACTTACCGCAATATTTCTTATTTGTAGTCGAATACGTCCTACTCAATCTTGTTTCTGCTGATGCGGTTGTGATCAAAGACTATCATGTTGGGGCGCAACAACATCTATTTCCGCAAATCTGGAAGTCCGATGCCCGTTGCTTCAAATCCGCCATCAACGGATATTAACTGGCCGGTAATGAAACTTGCTTTTTCGCTGCTCAGGAACAAAATTGTATTAGCAATTTCTTCTTCCAGACCGTAGCGGTTGGTAGGGATCATATCGTGATATGCCTGTCTGATAGCTGCGTCATGGACCTTCTTTGCCATTTCTGTATTAACGGGGCCCGGTGCAACCGCATTGGCACGGATGCCTTTTTCACCCAGTTCAACGGCCTGTTGTTTGGTCAAATGCATCAATCCGGCTTTGCTGGTGCCATAGGCAACGCGCAGGGTCGAGGCGCGCAGGCCAGAAATTGAGGTGATGTTGACGATTGACCCGCCACCGGATTTTTCCATAACGGGGACACAGGCTTGCGAACATAAAAATGGTCCATCCAGATTGGTAGCCATTATCTCGCGCCATTCCTCGAAAGTGGTTTCCCCGATGGTTTTGAAATTCGCAATCCCGGCATTGTTTACCAATGCATCGAGGCGCCCGAACCGATCGACAATTTTGTCGACGCTTTCTTTTACCTGCTTGGGGTCGGAGACATCCGAGTGGATGGCCAGCACATTGTTTGAAAGATTCAACTCTACTTCCGCGGCTGCCAATGTGGTTGCGTTATTATCCAGAATGCAAACATCCCATCCATCATCTAAAAATACCTTCGCCGTTGCAAGTCCAATTCCTCGCGCAGCACCCGTGATAAGCACAACCTTATTGTCTGTAATCGTCATTGAATATCCCTCCTGAGTTTCAATTTGGTTAGCATGGATTAGCTAACGGGCACATTTCTTTTTTCATTATTGCAGAGGGCTGATCGCAGGCTATAATGCCCCCATGAAGAACTTTACATTTAACACCCCGCCATCAATCATTTTTGAAAACAATGCGTCAAACCGGCTAGGCGAAATTCTGTCAAAAAGCCTCGGTGGAAAGATTTTATTCGTCACCGATCCAGGCATTCGCAAGTTGGGATTGTGCGACACAGCCATTGCTTCCCTTGAAAAGTCAGGCATATCCGTCAGCATATTTGATGCGGTGGAGGCCGACCCATCTCTCTCTACCTTGATGGCTTGTGTTGAGGCAGGAAAGTCAGCGGGTGCAACCGGTCTTATCGGGTTTGGTGGCGGGTCGTCGATGGATGTGGCGAAGTTGGCGGCCTTGCTGATTGGTTCCGGCGAAGATCTCGATGAAGCTTGGGGGGTGGCACAGGCTAAAGGGCCAAGATTGCCTTTGGCGCTTGTCCCGACTACTTCAGGCACAGGTTCGGAAGTCACTCCGGTTTCCATTATTACCGTTGGTGCAGAGGAAAAACGCGGAGTGAATTCGCCGGTAATTCTGCCGGATTATGCTATTCTTGATCCACAAATAACCCTAGGTTTGCCGCCGGCAATTACCGCTGCCACTGGCGTTGATGCGATGGTGCACGCCATTGAATCCTACGCCTCTGCAAACGCCAATAATAATCCGCTGTCGCGCATGTTGGCCCGTCAGGCTTTGCAACTGCTTGGGGCCAATATCGAAACAGCTGTGTTCAACGGCGCCGATATTGAGGCGCGTAGCGCCATGTTGCTCGGTTCCATGCTTGCAGGTCAGGCATTTGCAAATTCACCGGTGGCTGCGGTTCATGCGCTGGCCTATCCAATTGGCGGCACGTTTCATGTGCCTCATGGTCTTTCAAACGCGCTGGTGCTGCCTCACGTGTTGCGTTTCAACGCGTCGGAGGCCGCACCACTATATTCAGAAATTGCTGCTGATGCATTTCCACAAATTGCCGGAGAAACGGATGTGGATGCGCGCTGTTCTGCCTTCATTGAATCTCTGGCATCACTTTCGGAAAAATTGGGTTTGGAAACCAAATTGCGTCAGGTTTCAATCAAAGAAGACCATCTGGAAAAACTGGCATCCGATGCCATGTTGCAACAAAGGCTATTGGTCAATAACCCTCGCGAAGTGGGAGAAGCTGATGCGCTCGCAATTTATAAGGCAGCGTGGTGATGACAGATAAACCCCAGCGTAGCCATCGTGATGATTATAAGGTGTTTTATTCCATCACCACGAGGTGGATGGATAATGACGTTTACGGTCACATGAATAATGTTGTCCATTATTCGCTGTTTGATACGGCGGTTAACGGTTGGCTGATTGGCGAGGGGGTTTTGAATATTCACGAAGGTGAACAAATTGGACTGGTTGTTGAAACCGGATGTCGGTATTTTTCTGAAATGGCTTATCCCGATGTGGTCACCGCAGGAATACGGGTTACCAAGTTGGGTAATTCTTCCGTTCGATATGAAGTGGGATTGTTTCGAAATAACGAACAGGAAGCTGCAGCCGAGGGTTTCTTTATCCACGTTTATGTGGATAAGAAAACCCATAAACCCACAGCCATAAATGAAGCATTGAAACATACACTTGAAAGCGTGCTGATATCAGCTGCATGAACATAGCGAGAGAGTAAATGACAAATCTAAACCTATCTAATCCGGACCTGTTGAAAACCACCTGCTACGTCAATGGCGAGTGGATAAATGCCAAAAGCGGCAAGACCATTGAAGTCACTAATCCTGCTGACGGGTCAGTATTGGCGAGTGTTCCTTCGCTTTCAGCAGAAGAAACCGCTGATGCCATCACAGGTGCCGATGAGGCGCGTGGGGCCTGGGCAAAGCGTACTGGCAAAGACAGGGGTGCGGTTCTTCGCAAATGGTTTGAGTTGATCATGCAAAACCAGGAAGACCTTGCGATCCTTATGACGGCAGAGCAGGGCAAGCCTATTGCCGAGAGCCGTGGTGAAATCGCCTATGCTGCAAGTTTTATTGAGTGGTTTTCTGAAGAAGCCAAGCGAATTTACGGCGATACTATTCCAAGTTTTTCTGAAGATCGCCGCATCGTCATCTTGAAACAACCGGTTGGTGTTACAGCCGCCATTACACCCTGGAATTTTCCGGCGGCTATGATTACTCGTAAGGCCGGCCCGGCACTGGCTGTTGGTTGTACAATGGTTATAAAACCTGCGAGCCAAACACCGCTTTCGGCGTTGGCGCTTTGTGTTTTGGCGGAAGAAGCGGGTATTCCAAAAGGTGTGATTTCTTGCGTTACCGGCAAGGCCAGCGAGATCGGTGGTGAACTTACATCTAACCCTATCGTCAGAAAACTCTCCTTCACTGGATCCACACAAATTGGCAAAGTGCTGATTAAGCAATGTGCCGATACGGTGAAGCGAACCTCGATGGAACTGGGTGGCAACGCACCATTTATTGTGTTTGATGATGCAGATATTGATGCGGCAATTGTTGGTGCAGTAATGTCCAAATACAGAAATGCCGGACAAACCTGTGTTTGCACAAATCGCTTTTTTGTGCAGGACGGCATCTACGATGAATTTGTTGAAAAATTTGGGATCGCGGTCGCTGCGTTGAAAGTTGGCGCCGGACTTGAAGAAGGTAATAATGTCGGTCCACTCATCGACGATGCAGCCGTTGCAAAGGTTGAAGCGCTGCTGGAAGATTGCCTCAAGAAAGGCGGAAAAATTACAGCAGGCGGTAAGCGCCATGCACTTGGTCAGACTTTCTTTGAGCCGACAATTGTAACGGATGCCACAAGAGATATGGCGATATTTGAAGATGAAATTTTTGGTCCGGTTGCGCCGGTGTTTCGCTTTAAAACCGAGGAAGAAGCAATCGCTCTGGCCAATGATACCCAATACGGATTGGCTGCCTATTTCTATGGTCAGAATATTGCACGCGTCTTCCGTGTATCAGAAGCCCTTGAATTCGGCATGGTCGGTGTCAATCAGGGTATCATCTCCACAGAAGTTGCCCCCTTTGGTGGGGTTAAAGAAAGTGGCAATGGCCGAGAAGGTTCTATGTATGGTGCAGATGAATATCTGGAGATCAAGTATCTTTGCATCGGAGTTTAGGCTCCGATGGAGCTAGAACACTTTTTGCGATATTTGAATCGCAAAAAGTGCCTATCCATTTGTTTTAACACACAATTTATCCGAAAACCGGTCACCACTTTTCGGATTGTGCTCTAGGGTATTACCTTGTCTGCCTCGCCGGAAATCAGGAAATCAAAATCGCATCCAGTATCTGCCTGCATGACATGATCATTGAATAAACGCGCATAACCGCGTTTATTCGGATCATCTGCAGGCAATACAAGATTTGCTTTGCGTTTGGCGAATTCCTCGTCGCTGATATCCAGTTTCAGCGTGCGCTCGGGCACATTTAGGGAAACCATATCGCCATTCTGCACCAGCGCCAGAGGTCCGCCAATAGCGGCTTCTGGCGTGGCGTGGAGGACGATGGTGCCGAAGGCTGTGCCGCTCATGCGGGCATCCGAGATACGTACCATATCTTTGACGCCTTGTTTTGCCAGCTTGAGGGGGATTGGGATATAACCTGCTTCGGGCATTCCGGGCGCGCCCTTTGGTCCTGCGTTTCGCATGACCAGTACGCTGTCGGCGGTTACATCTAAGTCAGGATCGTCAATCCGGTCAGCTAGATCCTGGACGGATTCAAACACCAGTGCCTTGCCCGTATGGATCAGCAACTCCTCGGTCGCGGCCGATTGTTTTATGATTGCACCGTCTCCAGCAAGATTGCCTTTGAGGAATGCAATTGAACCGCCTGAATGGACAGGGTTGCTGAATGGCCGCACCACATCCTGCTTGTATGGCGGGCGCATATCATCAATCACTTCGCCCAGTGTTTTTCCCGTTACCGTCAGACAGTCGAGGTTCAAAAGCGGTTTTAATTCGCGCAGGACAGGGGCCATGCCGCCCGCTTTATCCAGATCGTCCATGTAATACTGGCCGGATGGTTTGAGATCAATCAGCACCGGCGTTTCGCGGCCCATGGTGTCGAACGCCTCATAGTCAATTTTGATGCCTAGGCGTCCGGCAATTGCCGCCAGATGCACAATGCCGTTGGTTGAGCCGCCAATCGCCAGCAAAATACGCAGTGCGTTGGAGAGACTTGCATTGGTCATAATTTTATCAGGGGTCAAACCTTCGACGGCCATGGCGACTGCGCGGCCACCAGCGGTTTCTGCATGGCGCAGGCGTTCCGCCATCACAGCGGGAATGGTTGCGCCGCCCGGTAGCATCATGCCCATGGCTTCGCTCATGCAGGCAATCGTTGAAGCGGTGCCCATCACACCGCACGTGCCGCCGGTCGGCACCAAATTGTCGGTAACTTCTTCGATTTCGGCCTTATCTACTTCGCCGGCGCGGTATTTTGCCCAGAACCTGCGACAATCTGTGCATGCGCCAACCCGCTCTTCGCGGTGGGTGCCCGATAGCATCGGGCCGGTGACAATGGAGATTGCCGGGACATTGGCGCTGGCCGCAGCCATTAATTGGGCCGGTACAGTTTTATCGCAGCCGCCCACCAAAACAACTGCGTCCATGGGTGCCGCTTTGATCATTTCTTCCGTATCCATCGCCATTAAATTGCGCATGAACATGGAGGTGGGGTAGGCGAAGGATTCGTGTAGCGAGATGGTTGGAAATTCAATCGGCAGGCCGCCTGCCAGCATCACGCCACGCTTAATTGCATCAACAATCTGGGGTACATTGGCGTGGCATGGATTGTAGCCGCTGAAGGTGTTGGCAATCGCAATCACCGGACGATTGAGTGCATCTTCCGTATAGCCCATGGCTTTGATGAAAGCTTTGCGTAAATAGACAGAAAAATTGTCATCACCATAACTGGTAAGGTTGCGGCGCATACCTTTGTTTTCTGTCATTTGGAATTTCCTATTTGTCTTTCCTTAGCACCAGTTTGTCATATTCGCGGCTGTTTACAAACGCTTCGACAATCACCGGACCATCGGTTTTGAAAGCTTGTTTCAATTTTTCTTCAACCTCGCTCTCGCTATGGGCTTTTAGCACCGGTACACCGAATATATTGTCACCACCAATGGTGCCGCCGGTTTCACGGACCGGGGTGCCATAGATTGGATTATCCTTGCGCTGTTGTTTGATGCGAATGAGCGCCAGATCATTGTCGGTCAAGACCAAAACGACAATATTGAGGTTATAGCGAACGGCTGTGGCTAATTCGCCTGCGGTCATAAGGAACCCGCCATCACCAACCACACAGCAAACCGGAACATCCGGCTTGGTCAGCTTCGCAGCAATCGCTGCCGGTAGACCAAAGCCCATGGAAGACCAGCCATTGGACATGATTTGAGTGCCGGGTTTCGGTGTGCGCCATTTTTGTCCGATGAGATGGGTATGGGCACCTACATCGCAGGTCATAATACCTTCGTCGGGCAGGACATCACGCAAAATATCGAGAACGGCGCAGGGCCCCATCTCGTTTGATTTTGGCGACATTTGTTTAAACATTGCCTCTTTTCTGGCAATGAGTGCATCAATATCCCATTTGGTTTCACCCACCGGGCCAGCCGCAAGGAATGCGAGATTTGCCTTGATATCGCCTTCCATTTGGAGCGTGTTGGCAAATTGCTTTTTATCAATATCCAGCGGCACAACATCAACATTAAGCAAAGGGATATCCTTCAACCAGTTTTCATAGTTGAATTCCACCGGGTCATAACCAATGGCAATCATCAGATCTGCTTGCGAATGAGTTTCAGCTACCTGATCGCTGAGGGCATGAAATAACACACCTCCATAGAGGCGATGGTCTTCGCTGATCATGCCTTTGGCCATGGGAGTGAGAAACACCGGCATGGTATGCTTTTCAGCAAAGGCCACAATTTCGTCGGCAATTTCTGCCCGAACAGCACCAAGGCCAATGACCATTGCAGGTTTTTCAGCTCGCGCAATGCCCTGCCATGCTTGTTCCACAATCTCTTTGTCAGCATAACGTAGCGCATTTTCGCCAGTCACCGGAGTAGGGGGTGCCAACGCATTAAGCGCTGTCACATCAACCGGCATTCCAATATGCACAGCACCTGGAATTCCTTCGAGTGCTACCTTTGCTGCATCCTGAATGATGCACCCTGCATTGAGAGTGTCGAGGCGGGTCGTCCATTTGGTAATGGGTTCAAACAGTGCCTGATGATCGATACCCATTTGCACCACACGTTTGCGCATGGGTTTGCTCATTTCATCGGTAAGCGCAATAAGGGGAGAACGGTCCATATTTGCCCCGCCAACACCCGTTGCCAGATTGGTTGCTCCCGGCCCGAATGTCCCAAAACAGACCCCCGGAACGCCGCTCAAACGCCCGCAAACATCAGCCATAAATCCCGCCGCGCCCTCATGGGTTGTGAGGATGAACTCAATTCCATCCGTATTGCGAATGGCTTCCATGAAATCTACCCAGCCGCCACTGGGTACACCAAATATATGGGCAACACCGAGATCGCGCAGGTTTTCGATCAGTGTCAGAGCAACGCTCTTTGCGGTTATCTCTTCGCTCATTTTCAATTGCCTTTCGCAAGCATTAACAGTTCAGGACAAGTCATTGGACCAAATGGCTAATAAAAATGGAGCCGTTTGTACAGTCAGGGATGGAAGATAAACTTAAATTTTACGATTGGTGTTGCAACCTCAACCGTGAAATGGGTTTTTCTGCGTAAATGTCACCCTGTGACTAAAACTTTGCAATACCTCGCCAATTTCACTTGAAGCGATTCAATTTACCAAGTATGAGAAGTCCAACCTTTGCGTAATTGCGCAATTGTAGGGGCATAGCTCAGTTGGTAGAGCGACGGTCTCCAAAACCGTAGGTCGCGGGTTCGAACCCTGCTGCCCCTGCCATTTTTTGGAAAAAATCAATAAGCTACGTAGAAAATTGATTTTCTGTGTCACCAAATATTGTGTTGCCCAACTCGCACCCAATTTGGCCCACTATTTTGATCGGTTGAGCAATGACTGAAATCCATAAAATTGTTGGAGACAAAGTGCGTGTTTATAAGCGTAACGGTACTCCAATTTGGTATTGTTCGACGTGCTTGGCGGGAAAAATAGGCGCGCGAGCATAAAAGAGAAAAGTCTAGGTAAGGCGAAGGACGGTGCTGAGGACTGGTATTTCCAACTGTTGGACAAAGATCGTCACGGCGACATTCTTGGTGAGAAAACGTTCATGGAAGCTTTTGATCGTTTTGAACATGAGCATGAAGTTCTAACCGAGGGTGAACGAAACGACAGATGGGTAAAAGATCATTATAGGCGTATTAGAATGCACCTTACTCCATATTTTGGGAAAATGGGGTTATCCCAGATTACTGCTGGTGCCGTACAGGACTACCGTATTCAGCGCTTAAAAAAGGAGGAAAATAAACGAAACCCTTCGAGAAGCACTTTGCACCATGAAATCGTGACCTTGCGTCTTGTGTTGAAAACGGCAATCCGCCATCGCTGGCTCCAACATCTCCCTGACTTATCGGCTCCATATAAGAGTTCAGGCAAAATCGTGCACCGCGCATGGTTTTCGCCAGCCGAATATAAAAAATTATATGAAGCCACACGAAAAAATATCCAAAATGCAAAGAAAATTGGAAAGGAAAAACTGGCAGCCCAATTGCACGACAAGATTTTGTTTATGGCAAATACTGGTATTCGTCCTGACGAGGCCAACTGGCTTGAATACCGGGATATCGAGATTGTTAAAGATATCGCCACCGGCGAAACAATTCTCGAAATAGAGGTGCGCGGCAAGCGCGGAGTGGGATATTGCAAAAGCACCACCGGTGCTGTTCGGCCTTTTCAAAGAATGCTTAAAAGAAATCAACCAGAACAAACCGACCGTCTGTTCGTGGTTGATCACAAAAAGCAATTCAATAGAATTTTAGATGATTTGGATCTGAAGTTTGACCGCAGTGGTAATAGACGAACACTGTATTCATTGCGACACAGCTATATTTCCTTCAGACTTTTGGAAGGTGCTGATATTTATCAAATAGCCAAGAATTGTCGCACCAGTGTGGAAATGATCGAAAAGCATTACGCGGTGCATCTGAAAAATAATCTTGATGCCGCAGCCATCAATGTGCGGAAGCCCCGCAATTGAACGCATTCAATGGAGAGTTTACATAATGCCCCTTATGCGAACTAAAGCACATTGTCCAAATTCTGCGAACCATACACAACCCGCACAATCTTAACTTTGTTTTCCGCAACAATCTGATGCAGAATAAGATAACTCCCGACAACAAGCACTCGCACCTCTGGTGCTATATCAGGCCGTGGTGCACCAGAATGTGGGAATGACACAAGCTGCTTAATTCGCTCATCTATCAAGTCGAGCTGCCTGTCAGCGGCAACTGGATTGTCTAACGCAATATCCCCCCAGATTTTAATCAAATCTTTCTTTGCCGCTGGGGTACGAACAATAACAGCCTTAATCATTATGGCTGGCTTTCAATTGCCCCTCAAACTGCGTCCGTGCTTCTCGCTTGATAGCTTCAATATCAAACTCTTCTGATACTCCACTGTCTAAGCCTTTTTGCCACGCTTGCCGTAATCGTTCGACTTCTGCCTGACGAAGCGACTGACGTAAACGCCAATCCCTCAACGCCTCTCGAACCACCTCGCTAGTAGATGCATACCCACCATCATTGACAGCATCTTTGACCATTTTGAGTAAATCGTGGGAAAGTGCCACGCTTACTTTTTCAACATTTGCCATAAATATATTCTCCTTTTGTTCTTATGGTAGCAAATATTACCACCATCTGACAAGTAAGAATTTTTACTACCACATTTACTCTGCATCTAACCAAGTCGTGAAATTGTACTTTTAGAAACATTAAACACGCCCGCAATCTCTTTCAGGCTCTTGCCAGCAATTCGCATTTTAACAGCCTCGGCCTGCTGTCGTGGGGTGAGGGTGGGTTTACGGCCTAAATGAGCGCCACGCTCTTTTGCCCGCTTTCTGCCATCGCTAGCTTGCGTTAAACGGCGCTGACGGTCGTCCTCAGCAATTGCTGACCATATTCCAAGCATGGCTTTGCCCATCGGGGTAGTGAGGTCTAAGTAATCTCGGTCGAGCACTTTAATCATGGCCTGACGCTTGCCAATCTCGGCAATAATTTGCAAGCCATCCGTATAAGAGCGTGTAGCTCTATCCCATTCGGCCACAATCAATATGTCTTTTTCCTGAAGGGCAGATATTGCTTTCTGAAGCTGTGGCCGTTGGCGAGTATCTTTCCCGCTAGCTTTTTCAGAATATATCTACTCGCACCCCTCGACCTCCAAAGCGACAAGTTGGCGGTCAAGATTTTGTTGTTTGGTGCTAACCCGTGCATATCCGATTTTCATAGGTCAATTATGCAACGGACTTATGCAAACGCCAAGCAATTGATTTTATAGAGGGTAGGGGAGTGTTGCAAAAGTTAAGACTTTTGAGAACCCTTGCAAGCTTTTAAACCAACAGTTCCATAATACACGTTATCAAATTTGCAATCTTGAAATAAGCCATTATTGCCATAACTTAACAATACAATATATAGGGTTTTGCCGACCCGATGGGGACGTTCCACACAAAACCTTTTATAGACACTGGAACAATTGGCTGGCTGGAATGGATCTATCGTGGCTATGAGCGGTATGACCTTCGAACTGAACACACCGCACGGGCGTTAATTTGCTATCTAACATTTTTTTTACCGCCTACAAAAAAAGGCGATCCCAAAGGATCGCCTTGAATTGAATATTTGAGCTTGAATTAACCAGCCTTACGCTTTCTGCGCCAGCCTACTAGTCCCATAACAGCTAACCCTGTACCTAAAAGTGGTAGGGCAGCGGGAACAGGAACTGCTGAGACTGAACCATATTGAGCTTTGACTGAATCAATAGCCGTGGTATGGAAACCAGTAAAGCCCAATGATAAGTTTCGACCAGTTGATATTCTGAGTTGATCAAATCCAGTAACATCAGACCAGCCAAAAATTGCAGGCAAGCTGGCAATGTTAAATATAATCCCAGAACTCACTGAACTCCCATTAACGAATGTCTCCCACACCAGATCATCCAGGCCACTAGGGCCATGTCCAGTTCCAAGTATTAGTTCCAATCCATTGAATAAATTGCTTCCGGTAGCTGTGATGTCAAAATATCCATTGGTACCAGTTCCATACAGGTAATTTCCACTAAATTGTGTAGGTCCAGAGAAAAAACCTGAATGACCGCCACACCCAGCGTAACCACAGCCATTGTTGCTAAAACTTGTATTGGTTCTTGAAAAAGAAATGCCATCTTCAACATATGGATTGCCATTTAGGCTTGCCTGATTTTCAAAATCCGCCGAAGCGCTCACGGTTGTAACAGCTGATCCAGCACCTGTTGAACTTATTGTACCTATTGTAACAGCATTTGCACTTGATACACCTGCCAAGAAGCCAATGCTTCCAACAATTGCGGCAATAACTGCACTTTTTCTATTTTCAAACACTTATTTATCTCTCCTAACTTAATTTGCACAATTATTCACTTTGCCTAGAAGCCAGAACAGCGTTGAATAAATAAGCCTTTGCAATAATAGCTCATCAGAAAAATGAATCAGTGAGCATTAAGAATGTATTAAGGCCATAGTCAAGTTTCCTGATATGTTTACGGTGTAAGCCCAATTCAGTGGGGGAGGATTATTACCCCTGAATTGGACCATACTGTTACCTGCGCCCCAAGTGCCTCCGCATCGTATCATAGATGGAATTGATATTCCAAAATGGACAATATTTCCACTTGCTGTTGTATCAGTACTCGCTTTATTTAAGTTCCGAAAACCGTAGGAAAAAAACAAATTATCCAAATACGGCGGGTATATCCCTCGAACCATGCAACACCCTGACAATTAGCAATCTTTCAGGTTCATCAATATAGAAAATTACATAATCCCGAAAAACCAAAACCCTCAAACCTTCTTGCAGATCACCTCTCGCAACACCCATTTGTGGAAATGCGACAAGCGGAACCATTTTCTCACTTAGAAGTTCAATGAACCTATCGGCTCTTTCTGGTGTGTCTTCAGCAATATGAAACCAAATTGAAATTAGATCGTTCTTGGCTTCATCGGTTAGGGTTGGTTTTGTTGAGCGGCTAATTTTTCTTTCCCCCGTTTTATAATTTCGTCAGGGTCAAACTCTGACACTCTGCCTGCCTTAATATCGGCCATCCCTTTTTGAATTTCAGAACGCAATTCCTCAAACTTAATCTGACGTAGCTTTTCGTTATCTTCCAAAAGGCGCAAACCAGCCCGCACAACCTCGCTGGCATTGTTGTATCTGCCCTCGTGTACAAGCTCTTTTATCAAACCCTCAAACCGTTCTCCTACTGCATAACTTGCTGGCATCGGCCAATCTCCTATTTCATATCTTTATAGGATTATATCACATAGTGATAATAATTATCAAATATTATCTGACCATAAGTCATTTCTGGTTTCACCCCTGAAACCCTGACCCGCTGGCGAAGTGTAAGGGTATCCCAACGGGTTGTCTTGTGGATAGCCTGTGGAACAATTCCAGAGCGCACCGATTCCGAGAAGCCAAGCAACGATAGTCCGCAATATTTTTCGGCTTGTCGTTTTGTTAGGCATCTTCCATGTGACCAAATAGGCGACCTTCATCGAAAGCTTGATATAAGGCTTCTTCTATATCGTTCTCTCTCAGTGCTTCTACTGGTTCGGTGTTGGTGAATGGGAGAGGCTTTGGTTCTTTCAATCCGTCATGATCGCTCTTGACATAACTCTCAAGCGTCCCTTTTTGTCTTTCAATTTCCAACCGTTCCATTTTCTCATAAATGGCGGTGTAAGCATTAAAAGTAACTCGATAAGCGGCACAAGGCTCCGCTCCATCTAGTGCCATGCAATCGGGCAAAATTGATTTGCTTAGTTTCTCTCCCATCACTTCACCTCGCTTACATTGACCCGAACCGCTCTAAAGCCTTTTCGGTAGGTACGTTTCCAGCCCTGCATGGTGGTTTCGCCATTGTTCGACGTACTTGGCGAGAAAAATATGCGCGCGAGCATAAAAGAGAAAAGTCTAGGTAAGGCGAAGGACGCCGTTGAGGACTGGTATTTCCAACTGTTGGACAAAGATCGTCACGGCGATATTCTTGGTGAGAAAACGTTCATGGAAGCTTCTGATCGTTTTGAGCATGAGCATGAAGTTCTAACCGAGGGTGAACGAAATGCGAGTCGGGGCAAATACCCCGTGATCGAATACATCGCCTGTGACAAGCATTGAATCAAATATCGGGGATTTATGCAGTAATTATAGGTGCCATGTTACTGAATACATAATTTATTTGGATATAATTAACCATTTTGGGCTCTCTAGTAGGTGTGCTATCCGCATTGCAGAGTCGGAACCCAAGAATGAATTCCAAGTTTGGAACAACAAATAAACTTGTTGATGAACAGCTTCCGCTGGATATCTATAAATCGGTAGTGAAGTCGTTGTTTGACGATCAGGTTTCTTTGATAATAGGCATGGTCACACTGGCGATTGCACCTTTGGTATTGTTCGTCAAAACCGATGATACTAATCAGTTGTGGTTCTCATGCCTGTTTGCAGCACTTGGCACCTGCAGGTTAGTCGTGACCTTTCTGTTTATGAAACACGACAATGAACTTTCTAGCCGTGCCAGCCTGAATTATTGGGAAAACCGCTACGCTATTGCGGGCAGCATCTACATTGGGGCAATCGGTTGCTGGTTCCTTTACGGCTTTGCTGTTTCCGATGATGCTTTTGTGCATATGTTGTCAATCTCGACCTTCCTATCATATCTCATTGGCACGATTGGCCGAAATTTTGGCAGTAGCAAAGTGATTTGGCAGCAAGTAATAGTTTCCAGTGTTCCAATTTTGATTGCGTTGACGGTGTTTGGCACGGCTTATCATGTCGCACTGGCTGCTTTTCTTGTGCCGTTTTTCATATCAATTTGGGTGATATCGGCTCGTTTACGGCAAATACTATTTGGGGCCGTTATTTCTGCCCATGAGCAAAAGATAAACGCCAATAATGTAACTTTCTTGAATGAGGGTATGCGTATCAATGAAAACAGCAACAATGAATTGTTTCATCAGTTGCATAAAACCTCACATTCATTGAAATCAACCATGAAAGAAATCAGCACTTCCTCAAAAGACCTGTCTGAGCGAACGGAAAAGCAGGCAGCATTCGTGGAAAGAACCGCAGCAGCATTGAAGCAAATTACGTCTGCTGTGAACACCTCCACAGGGCGGGCAGAGGAAGCGGGAATGTTGGTATCCAAAACCAAAGAGAACGCAGAACATTCGGGAGTTGTGGTGGAGACGGCTGTCGAGGCCATGGGGCGGATCGAAACCTCGTCCAGAGAGATTGCAAAAATTATTGGGGTGATTGATGAGATTTCCGCCACAACCAATTTACTTGCCCTCAATGCAGGTATTGAAGCGGCGCGGGCAGGCGATGCTGGATTGGGCTTTGCGATTGTCGCGCAAGAAGTTCGCAACCTCTCACAACGTACAGCAAGTGCTGCAAAAGAAATACAAAACTTAGTTACAACTTCCGGCAGAGAGGTGAAAAACGGTGTAAATCTGGTTAACAATACTGGAGAAGCACTCAAAGTAATTGTTACACAGGTCCAGCAAATCAACGAACATGTTACCGCAATTGTTGAAGCAGCCCATGAACAATCGGCGGGTCTTACGGAAATTGACGGCTCCATCAAACTGATTGATGAAGGAACCAAGCAAAATGCCAGCATGGCCGAGCATTCAGATGCATCAAGTCAGACCCTTGCGAAAAATGTGAAAAATATCAACGATATGCTAAATGCATTCGAAATTTCAAAGAGGAATGGTGCAGGACACCAGCAAAGCTCGTTCTCCGGGCAAGAGCAAACAGATACAAGAAATAATACAGATATGGCAACCTTGATTGGCGCTAAGGCCGCATAATAAATCTATGTGCCCAATCGAAAATTAATTTGAAAATTGCAATTGCTAACTTTTGGTAAGCTTGAAAAGGTTCATGAATATCTCAAAGGTCCGCATTGCCACTTTTAAGTGCTCTCTCGTGTCATAATCGCATAGGTGCATTTCGGATACAAAAAAACGCTCCAGTAACCTGAGACTGTAATGCTTCGGGATGTTAATTCAAAAAAGTGGTAACGCCCCTTTCGGCGGCGCTTCACTTACCTGTCGGGCAGTGGGTGCAAAACGGGAGGCTGCAGCGCATTTGATCAACCAGTATCAATTGAGCCAGCGGTGCACAGCCCGGTAGGCAATCCAGAGTATCACTTAAAGGGGTGCGTGAAGTTTTGGCGGTGGATCGTCGACTATCCGGTGTCGATCCAAACGATACGACAATTTTGAACAACGCGAGGACATTTACAGGAACCACAAGAAATTACGGCATATATCCTAAGGGAAAATGTTCGACTATTTCTGCAACTTATTGAGAGGCTGATCGGAGAGCATATTGTCCGACGAAAACGCTGCCTAAAATAATAATCATGCCGATTGCTTGCATCCAACTCAGCGTTTCATTCAGGATGAACCAGCCCAGGAGTGTCGCACTAAGTGGGCTGAGGAAGCCTAGGATCGAGACTGCAGATGGTTGCAGCAATTTGATCCCCCTTAGCCAGATTACATATGTAAGCCCTGCGCCGATGAGGCCCAGATAGGCCAGTCCGACGGCATTCATACCTGTTAAGCTGGAAAGCTCGGTCGTGGCAAATGGCGCGAACGGGACTAACAATAATCCTCCTGCCGTCAATTGCCATGCTGTGAAGGTCAATGCTGACACAGGTGGTTGCCATTTGCGACTAAGAACGGTGCCAAGCGCCATTGATGCCGATCCAAGAATGCCAGCGATAACGCCGAGCATGTCCAGTTCAGCTTCGGGTGTTAGTATCAACAAGGCTACACCCACCACGCCTGTCATGACGGCAAAAATTGAAAGTGCCTTTATCGGCGTCCCCAAAAGGCCGCGCGCTGCGAAAATCACGACAAAGGGCTGCAAGGCTCCCATGATCGCCGCCACGCCACCGGGCAATCGGTATGCAGCAACAAATAGTAACGTCCAGAATATCGAAAAGTTCAATGCGCCCAGCGCAAACATTTTGGGTATCCACATCCCGCTGGGGAGTTGTCGTACCATCACCAACAACAAAAGCCCTGCGGGCAGAGCGCGTAGCAATGAAATCGTCAATGGGTCGAGATTAGGCAGCATTTGTGTCGCAATAATATAGCTGCTTCCCCAGATGATAGGAGCAAGGGCGGTCAGAAAAACGTCGCTGGTTCGAGGCATGTTCAACTTTCAAAAATTTATCTTGATATCGAGATAACTAGATAAAACCTTGACGTCAAGATAAAAATGGATTTAATCAAAACATGGATGGAATCGAAAAAATACAAGCGCAGTGGGCGAAGCAACGTCCTGACTTGGACACTGAACCGATGGCACTCATTGGCCGATTGGTGCGGATTTCCAATCACATGGTTCAGGAAATGAGTGCGACATTTGCAAGACACGGATTGACCGGTGCAGGCTTTGACGTGTTGGCAACGCTGCTAAGGTCAGGTCCGCCCCATGCGTTGACACCGAACCAGTTGCTAGAAACGATGATGGTCACTTCTGGAACAATGACCAATCGTATTGATCAGCTTGAAAAAGACGGATTGGTTATACGAGTGCGCAACCCAGACGACAAACGAAGTGTCTCAATTGCATTAACACAAAAAGGGAAAAAGCTGATCGATGTTGCGGTCACCGCACATGTAGAAACGCAAAAACGGATTGTTTCGACATATTCAAACAGCGAGCAGGCGGCACTTAATGGGTTGTTGAAAATATACCTGACAAGACGAGCCGATTGAGTGCAGGCTCTTTATGCCATAAAGGCAAGAACAGAGTATTGTTCATTTTTTTGGCCCTCTAGAAATCAAGCATTTTGTGAGTGTGAAATGGCGAAATCTTTTGGCTAGTCACGAACGATGGTTGTCGTGTTTTCACCTGATTGCAGCATGGCTTGTTCCAGAATTGGGATGATCGCTGGATCCAGCGTTTGTGCGACGTTGAAGCGAAGAAAACCGCTGGCCGCCTGTGTGAGGCTAAATGCGTTGCCGGGTGCCAGAACCAGCCCGTCTTCGATGGCACGACGCGCTACATCAGCGGCATCCAAGCCATCGGGAAGTTTGCACCACAAAAACATGCCGGCTTCTGGTTCGATCCAGGGAGTGAGGCCGATGGCTTTTAGTTTGGTGCTCACCTTGCCCATCGAGTTAGCTAAGCGTGTTCGCAAGCCGCGCATGTGTCTGCGATAAGTACCATCTTTTAGTAATGCCAGCACCAATTCTGCGGAGAATGATCCGCCGCCGAAAGAAGTTGCCAGTTTGAGGTCTACCAATTCTTCAATCCAGTCTGGCCGAGTTGCGATGTAGCCGCACCGAACTGCGGCCGACAGGGTTTTGGAAAAGCTACCAATATGTATGACGCGGTCCAGACCATCGAATGCCGCCAGACGTGTCGCTGGCTCCTGCTCGAAATCAGCAAAAATATCATCTTCAATGATGAGTAAATCGTGCAACTCAGCAAGTTTCAAAACCCGGTGGGCGATGGCGGGAGACAAACTTGCACCGGTTGGGTTGTGTAGTGCAGAATTGGTAATGTAGAGGCGCGGGGAATGTTTCGTTAGGGCCTGTTCGAACAGAACTAAACTGGGGCCGGTAGGCGTGTAGGGCACGCTGATAACTTTAACCTGATGGGCACGCAGCATGGCGTGGAAGTTGAAATAGCAGGGATCATCAACGAGAACCGTATCGCCCGGTTCAACCAGAAATCGGCATAAGAGGTCAATTGCGTGCGTCCCCGATTCCGTTAGCATGATTTGTTGGGCGGGTGCCTCGATCTCGCGATCGGCCAGACGTCGTGACAAGAGCTGTCTCAACGCAGGCAGACCGTGGGGCGTGCTGTAATCCGTCAAATTTGTCTGTTCCTCCCGCGCTAACAACCGCAAGGAACGACGAATATCTGCTTCTGGCATCCATGAAGCAGGTAGCCAACCGCAACCCGGCTTCAGGAGAGTTTTCTCTGTACCGAGTGATTGCCGTGTCAGCCAGAGTGGATCAATCTCCCGAATAAGCCGGGGGCCGGTTTCAGCAAGGGAAAATGGCGGCAGATGGCCTGCGATATAAAACCCTGAACCCGGTCGCGATTGTATAACGCCCTCGGCAACGAGGCGCTCATAGGCATCGACAATTGTAGATTTGGATACTTGCATCTTTTCAGCTAGGCTGCGGATTGATGGCAGTTTAACTCCTGGTGCAGTCTGTCGGCTGGCGATTTGTTTGCGAACGGTCGTCATCACCTGAGCAACAAGGGTGCCTTCAGCCGTACGATTAATGTCTCGTGTGTTCATTCGTACTGTCCTATTGCCATTACAGTTTATCTGTATTGTACTGGATAGGTTCAGGCAATTGAAAGATGGATTTGTCCTTGTTGTGGCCACATGGGGTATGCAATAATTATCATATCGAGCCATAATCCAAGTGAGATTCACCATGGATAATGAGACTGAAATCAATGCAGTGCGTCAGTGGTTTGCACAGGACATAAAAGAAGCTGCGCCGGTGGTCCACAATCTGCGTATTGTGGATGCTTTTGCATCTGTTCCGCGCGAACAATTTCTTGGGGGTGGTCCGTGGGACATACATTCCCGCCGGAGCATTGGGGCTATTCATCAAAGCACAACCAATAATCCGGTACACCTATATCATGACCTACTGATCACGATTGATCAGGCTTCGGGCATCAATAACGGACTTCCATCTCTTTGGGCCCGTGTTTTTGACAGTCTGAACATTGAGCCGGGGGATACAGTGCTTCAGGTTGGGGCCGGTACTGGTTATTATACCGCGATACTTGCTGAGCTGGTCACGTCTAAGGGGCGTGTGATCGCATATGAAATTGAAGGCAAACTGGCGAATCTGGCAAAGAAAAACTTGCGGTATTATGCTCAGGTTGAGGTTCGAAATTCTGATGCAACGAAAGCTAAAAGACTGCCTCATGTAGATGTTATTGTTGCATGTGCAGGAGTGACGCATGTGCCGTTGCTGTGGTTGGACCGTTTATCGAATGCTGGTCGGATGGTGTTGCCGGTAACGGGTGAAAAACAATGGGGATTCTTGATGCATTTGGCGCGCGATGGTGACGATCTGCCGATAAAATCGCTTGGCCCATGTGGATTTTATCATTGTGCTGGCGCGCGTTTGGCAGAGGAAGAGCAAGCGCTAGACGCGGCGTTTGAAAGCTCCAACGGAAGGCTGCCGAGCAAAGGTTATTATCATTTGGGACACCCCGATAGCCATGCGAAGCAGGTGTGGGTAACTGGGCAATCCTATTGGATAAGTGGAGCCTAAACCGGCCTCGTTTGAACGAGGACGAAAATCTTTAGTGATATTATTTCATCCAACTGTACCGTCTGAATTGCCAATACGGTTTATCCTGATTGCAACGGATTGTCCCTGTAAAAACCATGCGTCGTAATCATATTGTTCCTAAAAGGGGTTCTGTGATGACCGAGGCAAAAAGTGGTTGGATCTACGGATTTATTGGTGTTGCAATCTTCAGTGGCTCGCTGCCAGCGACGCGGGTGGCCGTTGCAGATTTCGATCCTGTTTTTCTGACGGTTGCGCGTGCTGCGATCGCTGGTTTTGTGGCGGTGGCATTTCTTGTCCTCTTACCTCAAAAGCGCCCTGATCGAAGTGATGTTGTATCACTGTTTATCGTGGCGCTTGGTGTCGTTGTCGGTTTCCCATTGCTGACAGCGCTTGCCTTGCAGCATATCACCTCTGCGCATTCTATCGTTTTCATCGGTCTGTTGCCGTTGTCGACCGCCATTTTTGGTGTGCTTCGGGCCGGTGACCGTCCGCGTCCTGCTTTCTGGATGTTTTCGGTTACAGGCAGTGCCTTTGTTGCAGGTTTTGCACTGATGCAAGATCTGTCGGCATCGTGGGCGGGAGATATTCTCATGTTTGCAGCTGTTGTCATCTGCGGTCTGGGCTATGCGGAGGGTGGAAAACTGTCCCGGAAACTCGGCGGCTGGCAGGTGATTTCGTGGGCGCTTGCTATGTCACTGCCAGTAATTTTACCCCTTGCGATATATATGATGCCGGTAGATTTTGCAGATGTTGGCCAGCCCGCGTGGATTGCGCTCGCCTATGTATCGTTGTTCAGCATGCTTATCGGCTTTGTGTTTTGGTATCGCGGGTTGGCACAAGGGGGAGTTGCTGCTGTTGGGCAACTCCAATTGCTTCAACCCTTCATGGGATTAATGCTGGCTGCTACCTTACTTGGCGAGACGGTTAGTTGGCCAATGGTGGTCGTTAGTTTTGCGGTAATCGGCTGTGTTGCCGGTGCAAAAAAGTTTAGCAAGCCTTCTCTGAAATCAAAGTCTGGTCTTGATATCAAAGCTGCATCAGGCTGAACTTCGGTATTCAACAGGTGAGCCGTTTTGGTATTTCGCACACACTATTCAAACAGAAAATATCTGACTATGCCGTAGGTATATAACGCGCTGAATAAGATGTTGATGTATTTCAGTTGTCGCTCGGTGTGTAGCCACGCGCAATAAATCCAGATCAGGCAAAACGGCAGGCCCAAAAACATGGGGATTGGGTACCAGTTTTCTACGATGCCTACGGTGCTGACTACTCCCAGAGCGAGAGCAACCCATTTTAATTTTTGTTCGTGGTCGGACAAACGAAATGCGTGCATCTATAACCAATCTGTTTTCAAAAATGTAGAAGTTTAGTTCCGATTCAAAATGGAACCTGTTGCTACACTACAACCATTTTCAAATCTGGCAATAGTTGTTTTTGGTGCAGCGTTTTGATTGAAATAGAAGGTTTAAGCCTTTGTTATTTATTACAATTTCAGTCAAATTAAATCGACGTATAATTGACATGTGAGCTTTCTTGATGGATGTAGATGCACGTTTTCGCCCAAAGAGGTGAAATGAAGACTGAAACTGTAACAGTAGCTTTTGTTTCCGGTAATAAGCCGGGCTCCAGTTATGTAATAACGCTGAATTTGGCTTAGTTTAAAGCGTTTGATTAGAATTTAATCGAATATTGTTAAGCTTTAAAAACCACGCTGTTTATCTGAATATTTAGCTCCATGCGTTATTACCTGCGTTGGACGGGGAGTTATTATGATGAATTCTACTACGCCAATTAAATTTAAATATGTGACCCATTTGATCTATGTTCTGGGTGCTGTGGTTATTGGATTATTTGTTTTATCCAATTTTAACGTATTGCGCACTTCTGTCGATGTTGCTGATAACGTTCGCATGGATGTGGAGCGGAATCTGGTTCGCAATGAAATTGCCCGTCAAATTGAAATTCTTGCTCAGGATCAATCTCAAATATCCTTCTGGGATGATGCAGTGGAGGCCCTTGGCTCGCGTCTGGATGATGAATTTGTGATTGATGAAATTGCTGATTGGTTATGGGATGATTTTGGAATCCAGAACACAATCGTTGTTTCTCCTAAATTGACTCCCAGGGTTTCGATATTTGAAAATCGGGCTCTGACGGCGAAAAACGGGCAAAAAATTCTGTCTGAAAATACCGACTTGATTGAAGCTGCCCAACAAAAATATATGGCGCAACGTGAGGCCACAGGTGGTGGTTACGTGGTTCTTGGTCATCCGGTGCGCTCTGACAATCCCATATTTGTAGCAGATTTTAGAGAAATTGGTGGCCAGTTCGGTCTGGCTGTCGTGCAGGCAATTATTCCTGATGATGAAGCCGTGCTTCCTGAGGGGCTGCCCCAAACCCTCTTTACATTTAAACCACTTGATCAAAAGGCGATTGCCTTGATTGGCAAGAAACTGGGTCTTGAACAGTTTTCATTCCAGCCTTTGGCATCATTATCGACAAATGCTGATCTGTTTGACGCTGTTGACCTATCGCAAGGGTTCGACAAGGAACATTTTCATGCGGTTTGGAAGCTGTCATTGCCGTCAAAAACCATTCTGGCAGATGTGCAGCCAGCGCTTGTGACAATTTTGGGGGCTATAGCCCTGATACTAATGGTGCTTGTGGTGTATTTTGGGCGTGTTCTAAAGGCTTTGCGAGACAGCGAAAGCAAAAACCGTTTTCTTGCATTGCATGACAGTATGACTGGTCTTCCCAACCGCTTGCAATTTGATCGTGCTCTTGAAAATGTGATTTCCAATAATGAGCAGGATCGCTGTGCTATTTTATGTGTTGATCTTGATGGTTTTAAGAGCGTCAACGACACATATGGCCATCAGGCCGGTGATGTTGTCATCATCACGGTTGCGAACCGTATTGCAAAAATTGTAGGTGATGCAGGCATGGCAGCACGCGTTGGTGGCGATGAATTCGTCATTATGCTGCATGATAAAATTGATCGCGATAATGTGCTTTGGATCTGTGATTCAATCATTGAAAGTGCATGCGAGGAAGTGCGTTTTGACGGCGGTATTGCAAGGGTTGGCGCCAGTATCGGCGTTGCCTGGTGGCCGGATGATGCTTTAACAGCCAAGACCATTATCCGTAGCGCTGATGAAGCACTATATCGCGCCAAGGAAAACGGGCGAGGGCGGGTTCATTTGGCTACTGAGACCACGCATGATTATGTTAGCAATATCAGGAAAACCGCATAGCAATAGTCACGAATATATTATTTAAGATATTGTTATAATACAATTTTTTATCTACTTACTTAACGGGATATTCATTTCGAGCGGGCATAATGTTTGAAAAATATAATGGATGGAAACATGACTGTATTTAGCCGGAATAATTCGATGGAAGATGCATCCATATCCAGTATCGAAGTGGGCGATATTTTATCGAAACGTCGACCGCTATGGATTTTGGTATCGGCCCTTTTTTGCGCTTCAATGATCATCATCTCTCCAGGTTTGAGTATGCTGACAATTTTGGTATTTGCTCTGTCCCTTTCTTATGTGCTGGCAGCAATTTTCTGGCCGGATAGTGTGGGTGTTGGTACGAAAATTTATCCGTTAGCATCTGGGTCGCTTTTAGCTTCTTTGCTTTGGATTGCCTTCCACGCCGGTACGAATGCAACGCAGATGTTCGGTCTGGCGAATAGCGGATTGTTCATCGCATTTGCGATATCTCTGGCAATTTTTGCTGGTTTGATTGTTGGGGAATTTGCTTTGGTGATCGCGACGCAGCTGTTCGTTTCGAGAAATCGTGATATTGCTACGAAAATGACGGCAGCGGTAACTTCCAAATACACGGAACTGTTTGCCAAAATCCGATAAAAGTTTTTTCCAGAAAGAAAATACCCCCCAAAGAAACGAGATCTTTGGGAGGTAAAATTTTGGTCACATATTTTGTGATATGACGTATTAGTTTAGTAATTGTTTCTAACGCTGGTCTATACCGCTACCATGGTTTCCGCCGTTATGGTGACCATGGCTGCTACCGCCTTTGGCCTTGCCTTTACCAACACGACCGCCTTTGGCTTTGCCTTTACCAACACGACCGCCTTTGGCTTTGCCTTTACCAACACGACCGCCTTTGGCTTTGCCTTTACCAACACGACCGCCTTTGGCTTTGCCTTTGCCATCGCGTCCGCCTTTGGCTTTGCCTTTGCCATCGCGTCCGCCTTTGGCTTTGCCTTTGCCATCGCGACCGCCTTTGCTTTGGCCTTTACCATCGCGACCGCCTTTGCTTTGGTCTTTACCATCGCGTCCGCCTCTGCTTTGGCCTTTACCATCACGACCGCCTTTGCTTTGGCCTTTACCATCGCGACCGCCTTTGCTTTGGCCTTTACCATCACGACCGCCTTTGCTTTGGCCTTTACCATCGCGACCGCCTTTGCTTTGGCCTTTACCATCGCGTCCGCCTTTGCTGCGGCCTTTGCTGTCACGTCCGCCTTTGCTGCGGCCTTTGCCGTCACGACCGCCTTTGCTGTGGCCTTTGCCATCGCGTCCGCCTTTGCTGCGGCCTTTGCCGTCACGACCGCCTCTGCTGTGGCCTTTGCCATCGCGTCCGCCTTTGCTGCGGCCTTTGCCGTCACGACCGCCTTTGCTGCGGCCTTTGACGTCACGACCTTGGCTGGATTTATAGCCCCAACCTTTGCCGGAATGCCCACGTTTTGAGTGACCACTCTTTTTTCCATGATGTTTGCCGCGATGCTTACCATATTGCTTGTCGTGACGTTTGCTACGGTGTTTTTTACCATCGTATTTCTTACCGTGGTGTTTGCCATAGTTCTTTTTACCATGGCGTTTTCCATGATGCTTCTTGCCTTTGTGACGATCAGGTTTATCAATAGCAACCGGAGTGCTCAAAACTTGGACTATTGATCTGTCGTTACATGGCCTATAGTCGCGGTCACCTTGGATGACGTCACAAAACAGTACATTAGTTTGCGTTTTTGCAGCGGCCATTTGACCCGCAGAGAATGTGAATACAAAAATGGCGGCTATCAACGCGATTGATAGACGAAAAAAGTGCTTCGAAGGGTCTAAACTTCGATGCTCGAAGGGAGGATGTTTGAATAGTTTGGCCATCGTAATTACTCTCAACTTTCTACGATACCGACAGAGAATCGGGTAGCCGATTCCATGCCTGATATTCAGGTTAAAAATTTCTCAAAATTTTGGATTGTGACAACTGCAATCGGACTGCGTATTGCCCAAAGCCATTATCCTGCTAGACCGTTAGATAGCTGCGGAAGGGCAGCCAATTGTGTTCATTCGTGCAATTTTTATTACAACGAATTTTTACTCAGAACGCATCATTGCGGTCTCGGATTTAGAAGTCTTATCAGGTGGATTCATTGCCATTCTCCTTAAATGAAAAACCGGATATTTCACGGTTTCAATGCCTCGTTCAACGCCGCATCACTTAAGGTGGTCAAATATAACGTGTCTTATGCAAATCTTAATTTTTTCTTAACAAATTGTCAACGAATAGATATAAGATTTTGTTGTTAATCATTAATATAAACCAAGACAAATTTGGATATAATTGGCCAAATATACGTGTAGAAATAGAAAATTATTCGCCGTATTTATAGCGAAATCTTTCCAAAATTTGATATCAGCTATGCAACTACAGCAACCCATGCAGCTTGCCTCAGTAAGCTACACACAGGCAGGATCGATTAGGTTTCCCATCATTCATTATCTGTGTATGGTATCTGTGCAGGCTGAAATTCAGCTCATATTGATAATTTATATTTAGTTGGCACAGGAGATACCAATGACGAACAAATTAACCAGAAGAAATTTTAATATCCTCGCATCGGCGGGCGCTGGCGTTATGGCATTTGGTGTGCCTGGGGCGCATGCTGCAACCATCAAGGTTGCAGGAATTTACACCCAGCCAATCCAGCAAAAATGGGATGCCAGATTGCATCAGGCGCTTGTTGCATCAAAAGATGCTGGCGAGATTGAATATGTCTTCTCTGAAAAAGTATCCAACACCGATTATATCCGTGTCTTGCGCGAATATTGCGAAAGCGGTGTTAAGCTGATTGTTGGAGAGGCGTTCGGTATTTCCAAAGAAGCTCGGAAAGTTGCTGACGAATATCCTGAAATTGCCTTTCTTATGGGGGACCCATTCGATAAACACGGCAAGAATTTCTCGGTTTTTGATAACTTTATCCATGAACCCTGTTATTTGATGGGGATTCTGGCCGGTTCCATGACCAAGTCCAACAAAATCGGTCTTGTGGGTGGATATCCGATTGGCGAGGTAAACCGCCTGTTCCATGCGTTCATCAATGGTGCAAGATCGGTTAATCCTGATGTGCAGTTCAAGGTCAACTTCATCGGCTCATGGTATGATCCGCCAAAGGCCAAGGAAGCTGCCTTCGCGCAGGTCGAAGCTGGCGTTGATATTCTTTATGCAGAACGTGCCGGTGTGGTGGATGCTGCCCGTGAAAAAGGCATATTGGCATTTGGCAATGTGAATGACATGAACAAGGAAGAAAACGGCACGGATGTGGTGGTTGCTTCTGCCCTCTGGCACATGGAAAGCGCAATCAACAATGCCATTGCTCAAGTTAAAGCGGGCACATTTACCGCTGAGAACTACAAGGAATGGACCATGATGCAAAAAGGCGGAGCTAGCCTTTCGCCATATTACGAATTCGACAGCAAAATTCCGGCAGATGCAAAAGCATCTGTGGAGAAAATCAAAGCAGATATTCTTTCCGGAGCCTATGTTGTCGATATCAATGACGAAGAACCTAAATCCACTTACTAGGTTCTGCTATGCCGGTTCTTGAATTAAGCCACATCACAAAGCGCTTTGGTGCTTTGGTGGCCAATGATGATATCTCGCTCTCTCTGGAAGAGGGCGAGGTGTTGGCTTTGTTGGGCGAAAATGGTGCCGGCAAAACTACCCTGATGAATATCCTTTTCGGCCACTATGTGGCCAATGAAGGCGAGATCAAAATAGCGGGTGAACGATTGGTCCCAGGGCAACCTGAAGCAGCAATTGCTGCCGGTGTTGGAATGGTGCATCAGCATTTCACTCTTGCCGATAATTTGAGCGTGCTGGAAAACATCATCCTTGGAACCGAGCCTTTGTGGTCGCCAAAAAGCAATATGGCCCAGGCGCGGGCGAAGCTGATGCGCATGTCTGAGGAATTTGGCCTGATTGCTGATCCCGATGCTGAAGTTGGAACTCTGTCGGTTGGTGAAAAGCAGAGGGTAGAAATCCTCAAAGCGCTTTATCGTGATGCCAAAATCCTGATCATGGATGAACCAACTGCGGTTCTTACGCCGCAGGAGAGCGACGACTTGTTCGTTACTCTCAAAAGCTTGACGGCCAAGGGGCTGGCTATCATTTTCATCTCTCATAAATTGCACGAAATTCTGGCCAATGCCGATCGGGTGGCCGTTTTGCGCCGTGGCGCAATCGTTGCCACTGTCGATGTGAAAGATGCTGACCGCAATTCGCTGGCTGAAACTATGGTTGGTGAGAAAGTCTCCCGGCCAAAATTAACGGCGTTTTCACCGGGAAAACCTGTACTGAGGCTCAATAAAATTCGTGTGGCTGGTCCTTCCGCCGAGCCGCTTCTAAAGGACATTCATATGAGTGTTCGTGAGCACGAAATTCTTGGCATTGCAGGTGTTGCAGGCAATGGTCAAAGCGTGTTGGCTGATCTCATATCTGGATTGGTCAATGTGGAAGCTGGCTGGGTCGAACTGCTCGGTGAAAAAATGCAAAAATTTTCAGCCGCCGGCATTATCGAAAAAGGTGTTGGCCGTATCCCGGAAAACCGAAATACCACTGGTGTAATTGGTGATATGGCGATTTGGGAAAACGTGATTTCCGAAAGCTTGCGCAGCGAAGGTATTTCAAAATTCAAATCCATCATTAGTAAGTCAAATGCCATTAAGCAGGCGGAGCGGCTGATCAAGCAATTCGACGTGCGCTGTGATGGGCCTTTGGCGCAGACAGGATTATTGTCCGGTGGCAACATTCAAAAACTGATACTGGCCCGAGCCTTATCTGCTGAACCAAAATTCATTCTTGCCAATCAGCCGGTTCGCGGGCTGGATGAAGGCGCAATTGCCTATGTGCAAACCCAATTGCTCGCTGCACGTGAGCGTGGAGCGGGTATCTTGCTGATATCAGAAGACCTCGACGAATTGCTATCCTTTTGCGATCGGGTTGCGGTGATGTGTGACGGGCACCTAAGCCCAAGTTTTGAAACAGGTTCCAAAACCATCGCCGAAATCGGTCTGATGATGGCCGGAGATTTTATTCAAGAGCAGCGGAGCATGGCCCATGCAAATTGAACCTCGCGAACATTTGTCCGCGTGGCGGGCGGGCTTTGCCCCGGTCTTCGCCGTATTTGCCACCCTTGTCATTTGCGCTGTTTTGATTGTCTGGGCTGGCGCGCCGGTGATTGAATCCTATCAGCTACTGTTCAAAGGAGCGGTTGGCTCGCGGTTTGCTCTGAATGAAACGATCACCCGCTCTATACCCTTGATTTTCACCGGCCTTGCTGTGGCTGTGGCCTTCAAAGCCAAGTTTTATAATATCGGTGCGGAGGGGCAACTTTATTGCGGTGCACTGGCTGCCACTTATTTTGGAACCGGGCTGGTAACCTTGCCGCCGGTTTTGATGATTCCGTTTTTGATGCTGGTGGGAGCCATTGCCGGTGGCGTGATCTTGATCCTGCCGGTGCTTTTGAAAACCCATATGAAAGTGGATGAGGTTGTTACTACGCTCCTGCTCAATTTCATCATTTTGCTGTTTGTTAGCTATCTGCTTGAAGGGCCGTGGAAAGATCCGATGTCTATGGGCTGGCCGCAGGCAAAATCTGTCATAGATGAAGGCATTTTACCGCCACTGTTTGCTAAAGGGCGTTTGCATGTGGGGCTGTATTTTGCACTAGGTGCTTCGTTTCTTGTTTGGGCGCTAATGCGTTTCACCATCTGGGGCTATGAGATCAAGGCGGCAGGATTAAATGCCATTGCTGCCGCTTTTTCAGGTATCAACGTCAATAAAACCATTGTCCGTACTGCCATGATCAGTGGCGGCTTGGCGGGTATGGCGGGTGTTAGTGAAGTGGCTGGCCTAAAGGGTTATCTCACCCTCGATCTATCGCCGGGCTTTGGTTATACGGGCATCGCCGTTGCCATGCTGGCACGGTTGCATCCGCTGGCAGTGGTGCCTGCGGCCCTCTTCCTGTCGGGCATCTATGTGGGTTCCGGCAGTATGAGCCGGGCCGTTAATATTCCTGCTTATATTTCCGATGTGATTGTTGGTATGTCCGTTCTGGCTATTTTGGTTGCTGTGATGTTCAGCCAATATCGCATCAAGTGGAGGAGCTGATATGTTTGAGCTTTTTGAAATCCTGCTCACCACCGGCTTTTGGGCCGCAACCATCCGTATTGCCAGCCCGTTGATCTTTGGCACGCTTGGGGAATTGATTTGCGAACGGGCAGGGGTATTAAACCTTGGTATAGAAGGCATCATGACCATCGGGGCCATGGCTGGCTGGATGTGGGTTTATCAGGGTGGCGATTTATGGGGCGGGGTGATGTTTGCTGCCAGTGTTGGTGCAATTTTCGGTCTGCTGCATTCGATCTTCACGGTGTATTTGGGGTTATCCCAGCATGTGACCGGCATCGGCATTACTCTGTTTGGTTCATCGCTGAGTTATTTTGTTTATCGGATGCTACTGCCATCAGCTACCACGCCGCCGAAAATTACGTCGTTTCAAACCTACAAGATCCCTTATCTGTCGGATATACCCATTGCTGGTGAAGCGCTGTTTTCGCAAACACCCATGACCTATCTGGCGTTTTTGACTGTGCCTGTTGTTTGGTACATTTTACAACGCACCCCGGTTGGCCTTGCGGTCCGCATGGCTGGTGAGAATCCCGTTGCCGTTGAGGCACAGGGAATTGATGTTCTGGCCATCCGTACAGGTGCTGTGGTCGTTGGTAGCGCTCTGATGGCCATTGGCGGAGCATTCATCACCATGTCGGCGTTTGATGCATTCTTCTTTGGTATGATCAACGGGCGCGGCTGGATTTGTGTAGCGCTGGTGATCTTTGCTTCCTGGCGACCGGGAAAAGCGCTGATGGGTGCCATGCTGTTTGCCGGGCTTGAAGCGTTTCAGGTACGTGCCCAGCAAATTTCAGGTGCCGCTATCATTCCCTATCAATTCTATCTCATGCTGCCCTACGTGCTGTCGATTATCGCGATGATTATCATGGCACGAAAAGCAAAATACCCTCAAGCTTTGCTGGTGCCGTTCCGGCGCGGCGAGAGGGTCTAGTTCAGGAATATTCATGTTTGATCTTCTCATTAAAAACGCCATTTTGCCCGATTCAGAAACACTACATTTTATCGCAATCAAGGATGGTAAGATTGTTGATGTCGGTCCTGCGGTTTCTGGCGAGGCGTTGGAGACCATTGATGCTGGCGGTAATCTGGTTACACCGCCTTTTATCGACCCGCATTTCCATATGGATGCGACGTTGTCCCTCGGTCTGCCTCGTCTCAATGAGAGTGGCACTCTGCTGGAGGGAATTGCGTTATGGGGTGAACTCAAACCTCATCTTACCATTGAAGCGCTGAAACAACGCGCTCATGCGCTGGTAAAATGGTCGATTGCCAAGGGGACTTTGGCCATTCGTACTCATGTGGATACCAGCGATGAAAGGCTGATGGCAGTGGAAGCGTTGCTGGAAGTCAAAAAGGAAATTGCCCCGTGGATTGATATGCAATTGGTCGCTTTTCCGCAAGATGGCTATTTCCGTTCAAAGGGAGCAATCGATAATCTGGCCCGTGCTTTGGATATGGGGGTGGATGTGGTTGGTGGTATCCCGCATTTTGAACGTACCATGACCGATGGCTCGGCATCCGTCACTGCCCTTTGCGAAATTGCTGCCGAGCGTGGTCTGCTGGTTGATATGCATTGTGATGAAACCGATGACCCCATGTCCCGCCATATCGAGACGCTGGCCTGTGAGACGAAGCGCCTTGGTCTTGAGGGCAGGGTGGCAGGTTCCCACCTTACATCGATGCACTCGATGGATAATTATTATGTCTCCAAGCTATTGCCGTTGATCGCGGAAGCTGAAATCACCGTCATCCCTAATCCGCTGATCAACATCACCCTGCAGGGGCGTCACGACACTTATCCCAAACGACGCGGTATGACCCGCGTTAAGGAGATGCAGGAGATGGGTATCAACGTGGCGCTGGGCCATGATTGCGTGATGGATCCGTGGTATTCCATGGGTAGCCACGATATGCTGGAGGTTGCTCACATGGCGGTGCATGTAGGGCAATTAACAGGTGTTTCCCAGATGAAATCCATGTTCAAAGCCGTGACGGAGAATTCGGCCAAGGTCATGCATATTGAGGGCTACGGGCTGGAAGTCGGCTGCAATGCCGATATAGTGATCCTGCAAGCCAAGGACGAATTGGAAGCAATCCGCTTGCGCCCTGCAAGGCTGTATGTCATTCGCCGCGGCAAAGTGATAAGCAAAACCGAGCCTGTTGTCTCCAAGGTGAATTTGGACGGTGATGCGTATGACGTCACGTTTCAAAGGTAATGGATTAAATCTTTGAAGGGCTTGGGATGCTCTCAATTGCTTTTTCGTTTTGCGTCCTTGATGCGTCATATGCATACAGAGATTGAAGGATAAACTCACGATATGAGTGATAAAAAGAGCTATGGGTATCAGTCGATTGCCACTGCTATTGTTGATCAGGGTAATGACACGATGTTTGGTCTTATGGGAGATGCGAACCTATTCATGGTGGATCATTACGTAAGGTCTAACGGCGGGACATTTGTTCCGGTTGCTTATGAGGGTAGCGCAATTCTGATGGCTTTGGCTTATGCACATGTTTCCGGAAAGGTCGGTGTTGCGACCGTAACTCATGGCCCGGCATTGACCAATTGCGTTACTGCTCTGACGGAAGGTGCTCGTGGCAGTATTCCGATGATTCTGCTGGCTGGCGATACACCGGTTATGACCCCCCAGAACCTTCAGAATACTGATCAAAGAGAGGTGGTAAAGGTGACAGGGGCAGGTTTTGAGCAGATACGCTCACCTGAGACAGCGTCCTATGATGTTGCCCATGCATTTTACCGCGCAAGTGTCGAAAAAAGACCAATCGTGGTCAACATGCCTGCCGAGTTTATGTGGCAAGAGGTCGTTCACAACAAAGTTGTTTTACCGGCGTTCAAAACCCCGTCCTATGTTCCGGAAGGTGATGATTTTGACGAGGCAATTGGTATGATCGCTTCGGCAAAACGTCCGATCATCCTTGCCGGTAATGGTGCAGTGAATGCGCGCGTTAAACTGATCCGACTTGCAGATCGACTGGAGGCCCCGCTTGCGACCACGCTCAAAGCCAAGGGCCTCTTTAACGATCATCCATTTAACATTGGCATTTTTGGCACGCTCAGCACGCCAGCAGCTTATGATGCAATTGCGAATTCTGATTGTATCGTCTGTTTTGGGACCAGCCTGCATCATTTCACTACCGACAACGGTGCGTTGATGAAAAATAAGCGCATTGTACAGGTGAACGACAACAAGGTGGAGATTTGCAAAAACTTCCATCCGGATGCTGCCTTGGTTGCCGATTCTGGTTTGACTGCTGACAATATTATCTATTGGCTGGACGAAGCAGAAATAGCGCCCAGTGGCTTTACCAAAGAGCTTGATATAGCGTCGCTCACCTCCCATCCATCAGGTGATGTTTCATCGACCAAAGCTGGCAATGTGAATTATGTTTATGCGCTTGACCGACTTGAAGAGGTGCTCCCGAAAGACCGGATTTTAACAACTGATGGCGGCCGCTTCATGACTGAGGTCTGGTGTAGGATATCTGTGCCAAATCCAACGAGTTTTGTCAGTACAGTAAATTTTGGTTCAATCGGTCTTGGTCTTCAGGCAGCGATTGGTGCAAGCGTTGCTGAGCCGAAGCGACCAGTTGTGCTGTTCACGGGCGATGGTGGCTTTATGATGGGCGGGATCAATGAATTTAACACGGCTGTCCGCCTGAAACAGGATTTAATTGTTATTGTCTGTAATGATTCCGCCTATGGTGCGGAGCATATCCAGTTCCTAGACAAGAACATGGACCCGGGATTGGCGCAGTTCGATTGGCCATCCTTCGCCGAAGTAGCAACGGCGCTTGGAGGGCAGGGCATTAAGGTTCAGTCACCCGAAGAACTGGAAACAGCCATAAACGCGATTGAAAACCGTGACCGCCCGCTTCTCATTGAACTCAAGCTCGATCCAAACGATGTTCCGCGTATGCGGATCTGATTATTGTTGGTGTGTGGGCAGCAGGGCAGCAATCTGAAAACACAGTGGTTAAGTTGAAATCTGAATTTGAAACCGGTGGGGGAGACTTCGCCGGTTTTTATTTGAGACGGAATGTGTTGCGCAACCCAAGGAAAAGAAAGAACAATAGAACGGCGCTAACAAATTGCTGGGCAACCCCAAGATTGACTATCCAATTTACATCGACGCCGTGTGTTGGCAGTTGGTTCATCACTTTTTGAAATCTGTCTTCATATCCATTGTCAGGGGACAATGCGGAACGGAAAAGTGAATTGAGCAATGGAACTGTATTACGAGCAGAAAGTTCTGCCGCGAAAAACGGATTGGACAGAAAACTCAATTTTGGATGAAGTAAGAGGAGGTAGCTGTAGGTGAAACACAGCCAAATCCATGTCAATCTGACTAACGGTCGTGAAAAGCTCTGGCCATAGAAACTCACTCTACCGTAAAAGGTATTGAAAAGTAGAGCCCAAAAACCTCTCGTTTCAACCCCACGTTTTGCCATCATTTCATAGGCAAAAAACTCACCGTCTTTTTCGTGATCATTTGCACTTAAAGCCATAGCCTTAAGTTTTCGGAGCTTTCCAACGGAAGTTGGGTCCGGGCATACCCCAAAGAAATCGCAATGACTGTTTAATTTCGGCATTGGCACCACCATCCGAGCGACTTCCGGTGGACGATCGAGTTTACTATCACGAAAATCAGGGATTTCACTAAATCTACAATCAGAAAATTGTGCGGTACCTTTAATAGTTAAACGCCCAAAATCTACAGACTTTGGAAAATGGGCTTCGATAAACAAATTACCTTCAACATTCATCCCCCAAAAAGTTACGGAAGTCGCGCATAGTCGCCCAAACCTCATCCAGACTGAAGTTCCTTCAAAATTTGCATTTGTAAATGACATCGTTCCTTTTCCGGTCTTCGCACGCGCAAAACTTACCGCACCGTTGCCAAAATCTGCGTAGGAGAACACTAAATCTCCATCACCAAAATCAACATCCGCAAATGAGATGTCACTACTCTTTATCTTTGCTCCGTAGAACGTTATCCATCCGCTACCAAACAACGCCCCAGAAAAAGAAGTATCGGATTTATTGATATCGATATTTCTGAGGGATACGTCACCTTCACCGAATGTTACATTCTCAAATGAAAGTTCTCCGGAATGTTTGACAGAGTGGTCGAAAGAAATACTTCCTTTGCCAAAATTTGCATTTACGAACGTTGTTTTCATATAACCTAAATGTGTTTGCGCGAATGAGACATTTCCATTGCCAAAGCTAACGTCCTCGAACGACACGTCGCTGGAGCCAAATTGGATACGCGCAAATATTTTGTTTCCTGTACCAAATTTTGCGTTCCTGAATGAAATACCCCCGTTGTCAAATCTTGCCCCAAGAAATGAAAGGTTACCCTTCCCAAAAGTTGTATCTTTAAACGACACTGCGCAGGGAAAGGTGTAATCTTGGAAGTCATACTGATTATTATTTGCTTCGAAATGATGTTGATCAAATCTGATTGCATGTCCTCGTCGATGCTCATCACCTCTACCACCATGCATATCATTTGCTGATTGCAATGCGGATTCAAACCGCTCAATCTTTCCTTGCCACTCGCTTCTATCAAGGAGCAATTTCCCATTGCGTTGAACTATTTCCTTTTGAATCTGAGTGAGTTGTTTCTTGTCACCAAAGGGATCAGGCCATTCACCTGCAGGACCATCGATTAGCCAATCAGTAAACTCGCGGAAGTCGGGTATATTCGTCATTGGTGTGTTCGTGCTCGATGTTTTAAGTAATATCAGGGTATGTTTGTCAAAAGATTAGATCCATTTTAGCTGATTGAAATGATGTCTTCAATAATTACTATACCCACTATCATCGATAGATAACTAAACTAAAACCACTCTCCATCCCGCAAAATTATTTCCCCACCCCCACTGGCAAACCACCCCATCGCAGTTTAATATCCCGCCCAAGGGGCTTGCGATATTGCATCTTTGTTATTCTTTGAGAGGAACATCATCATGGCATCATCACGCACAACGGACGGTCGGGGGCAGCTTTATGATAGTGTTCTTGATACCATTGGTAATACGCCCTGCATCCGCCTGAACAAAATGGCTCCTGAGGGAGTTCGGGTTTATGTGAAGGCCGAGTTCTTCAATCCGGCTTCTTCTGTGAAGGATCGTCTTGCTGTTTCTATTATTGAGGAAGCGGAGCGCAGTGGTGCTTTGAAGCCGGGGCAGACTGTGGTTGAGGCTACTTCCGGTAATACCGGCATCGGGTTGGCAATGGTATGTGCTGCCAAAGGCTATCCGTTGGTTTTGACAATGGCCGCGAGCTTTTCGGTTGAGCGGCGTAAACTGATGCGTTTTTTGGGGGCGAAAGTTGTTCTGACCCCGGCAGAGGCCAAAGGCTTTGGCATGTATCAAAAAGCTGTGGAATTGGCAGAAGCAAATGGCTGGTTCCTCGCAAGCCAGTTTGAAACCGAAGCCAATGCCAAGATCCACGAAAACACGACCGCACGGGAGATCCTCGCTGATTTTGAGGGCGATAGTCTGGACTATTTTGTGTCTGGTTATGGCACAGGTGGTACGGTAACGGGCGTTGCGCGGGTTTTGCGCAAAGAGCGTCCTGATACGAAAATCATTCTATCGGAACCTGCGAACGCTGACCTCATTGGCAGCGGCCATGTTCAGGCGCGTAATGAAAACAATTCTCCCGCAGAAAGTCATCCGGCTTTTAACCCGCATCCGATGCAGGGTTGGACACCGGATTTCATTCCCCATGTGCTGCAGGAAGCGATCGATGATAATCTTTATGACGAGCTTATCCCAATTGCCGGACCAGATGGTCTTGCTACAGCGCGTGATCTTGCTCAAAAAGAGGGCATTTTTGCCGGTATCACAGCCGGTGCAACTGTTGCGGTAGCACTGAAAATTGCTGAAACAGCAAAGCCCGGCACCGTGATTTTGGCAGTATTGCCAGATACGGGCGAACGCTATCTCTCTTCGCCGCTGTTTGAAGGGGTTGAAGAAGGCATGAATGAGGAAGAGGTTTCTCTTTCAGAATCCACGCCAGGTTTTCATATGAACTGAATGGGGAAGGGGCAAAATTGCCCTCATCTCATCCCACCGGAATTGAATAGATATAGTTCGGGTGTTTACACAAAATTTTGGATAAATTGCTTAACGGATCGAAAGACTGATTTTGTGTGGAATGTCGCCTTGACATAGACTTTCATTCACTTACACCTAGCAAAACTTGTCTTATATTCTCCGTATTTCCAGATTTTGAGAAACATGAAAAACTTTATTATTAATCTGTCATATAGAACCAAGTGGATTATTCTTCTTCTGACCGATGTGATAATTATTGCCGTCGCGTTTTATCTGGCTTTTGCGTTACGGTATGGCAAGGCATTTCCTCTTGCCGAACTTGAGGACTATTGGCTGATAATGGTGGTTTTCATGGTGGTCGGCGGCCTCTATGCGATCTTGCTTGGCTTGCCTAACGTGAAGGTTCATGCGTTTGAAATTCAGGCTGTACAGCGTATTGCCGTTTGTTCCGTTATGCTTGCTCTAACAGCGATGAGTTTAAGCTTTTTGTTCGCTTTTTTCTCGCCTCGTTCTATTCCGATAATATTTGGTGTCTTGTTTTTTGTGGGCTCGGTCTCTTCGCGCCTTTTTGGGTTATTCTTTTTAAACTTGTTACTGAACGCCAATATAATTCGCATACCAGTTTTAATATACGGTGCGGGAGCGGCGGGCATTCAATTAGTATCTGCGTTGCGTCAATCAAGCGAGGTAAAGCCCATTGCATTTATTGACGATAATATCAGGTTGCAGAAATCCATTTTTGCGGGGCTATCCGTTTACCCTCCCAGTGCGCTGGATAAACTCGTTCGTGACAAGAAAATTCGACGTATCCTCATTGCTATGCCATCCATCGGGAAGGCGCGTAAACGCGAAATTATCCAGAGTTTGGAGCACCTAGACTGTGATGTTCAGGTGTTGCCATCCTATGTGGAACTCATTTCCGGTAAAGACATACTTGAAGGGCTGAGATCGGTTGCATCGGACGAACTGCTTGGCAGGGAGAAACTGGATCTGATCGATCCTGAGGTTGCCAAAAACTATCGTAAGAAATCAATATTAATTACGGGTGCTGGTGGGTCCATTGGTTCTGAACTGTGCCGCCAAATGTTGAAGTTTAAACCGGCGAAGCTGGTTTTGTTTGAGCAGTCGGAAATCGCTCTTTATCAAATTGAACGAGAGCTGATGCCGTTGGTAAAAAAACACGGAATTAAGCTCGAGACAGTGTTGGGATCTGTTTGTGACGGTGAAACGGTTGCATACGTATTGGCCAATCACGGAGTTCAGATTATCTTCCATGCGGCTGCGTACAAACATGTCCCGTTGGTGGAATCAAATGAACTTGCAGGCTTGCGCAATAATGTGTTGGGTACTCACACCATGGTGGAGATGGCAGCGAATGCCGGCGTTGAGCGCTTTGTTCTTATCTCGACCGATAAAGCAGTCCGACCAACCAATATTATGGGCGCCTCAAAACGCCTTGCGGAAATGATCGTACAAGACATCGATAAGAGGCATAGCGATACGATATTTTCAATGGTGCGGTTCGGTAATGTGCTGGGTTCATCCGGTTCTGTTATTCCTTTGTTCAGAGAACAAATTGCAAAGGGGGGCCCAATTACACTGACCCATGAAGATGTAACGCGCTTTTTCATGGCAATTTCAGAAGCTGCACACCTCGTGCTAATCTCCGGGAGTTTGGCGACGGGTGGAGATATATTTGTTTTGGACATGGGAAAACCCATTAAGATTGCTGATTTGGCCCGGCGTATGGTTGAACTGAGCGATCTTACGGTGGCGGATGAGAAGAATCCTGATGGTGATATTGAGATCGTCACTACTGGTTTGCGCCCGGGTGAGAAGCTGTATGAAGAATTGCTGATTGGTGAAGAAACACTCAGTACGCCTCACCCCCAAATTTTGCGTGCAAAGGAAAGAGGGCTCACCCAACGTCAAGTTGCAAAGGCTCTAAGGAAACTTCATAAATCTTTGAAAACCAATGATGTCAAAGCAGCGCGCGCGCTAATTGTGCAGTGTGTCGATGGGTATCATAAACAAACTTAATTGTGTTGCGATATTGCATTGTGGAATCAGGTTTGTCGTGAAATACTCTTGCAGCAATTTCGTAAAACGAATGGAATTTGATTGATGGCTGATACTATAGAATTCACACCGCCCAGTGTTTGGAAATGGGAAAAAGAGAGTGGTGGCAGGTTTGCTAACATCAACCGACCAATTTCGGGAGCCACTCATGAGAAAGATTTTCTGGTGGGCAAGCATCCCTTGCAACTCTATTCTCTTGCTACACCTAATGGCGTGAAGGTTACGATTTTGCTCGAAGAGCTTTTGGCGCTTGGGCATGACGGAGCCGAATATGATGCGTGGCTGATTAATATTGGCGATGGAGATCAGTTTGGCAGTGGTTTTGTTGGTGCAAACCCGAACTCAAAAATTCCAGCACTTATGGATCACAGCACCGATACGCCAACGCGCGTATTTGAATCTGGTGCTATTCTTTTATATCTGGCAGAGAAATTCGGTGAGTTTTTGCCAACCGATCCGGCCAAACGGACTGAGTGCTTGAACTGGTTGTTCTGGCAAATGGGCAGTGCGCCTTATCTCGGTGGCGGGTTTGGCCACTTTTATGCCTATGCACCGTATAAAATGGAGTATCCGATCAATCGTTTTGCAATGGAAGTGAAGCGTCAATTGGATGTGCTCGACCAGCATTTGGCGAATAATAAGTTTATGGTTGGTGAGGATTATTCGATTGCCGATATGGCGATTTGGCCCTGGTATGGAGCATTGGTGAAGAATAAGGTTTACGAGGCCGCCGAATTCCTCGAGGCGGATACATATACCAATGTTAACCGGTGGACGGAGGAGATTGCCGGGCGCAAGGCAGTTCAGCGCGGGCGCATGGTCAACCGTACGGGAGGAGACCCTTCAGAACAGTTGCACGAACGCCATGATGCAAGTGATTTTGAAAATAGAACGCAAGATAAGCTCGAAACACTGGAGTGAGATGACGAGCTTTCCGGTCTTTTGGCTACAGACCAAAATTGTTGTTAGAGATGAACAGCAATATTACTGAAATGCTCACGAAAGACGCAACTGTGGTTACCAGAGTGATGCTCGCTGATATTTGTCCATAGCCATATTGGGCACCGATAATTGGGAAAATCGCCAACATGGGAGATGTGGCCAACAAGACCGCTGTCACCTGAAGTTGCGGATTGAAATCCGGTAACAGCAATATGCATATGCCTACCATTATCGGATGGACAATTAACTTGCTGATACTGACGGCGGCAATTGATCTAATGCTGCCTTTTATTGTAGTGCCGACCAGTAGGCCGCCGACAAAAAACAACGATGTGGCGGCGGAAGCTTGTGCCATCATGTTGACGATCTCGCCTGCGACTTCCGGCAATTGGAAGTCGGTCGTAGAAGCGAGTAAACCGGCAATGATTGCAAGGAGAATTGGGTTTTTTACCAGTTGTGCGATAATTTCTCTCAATAAACCTGCGAAGCTATTTTGGGAATTTACGCTGGCTCCAATATCCATGATGATAAGGGCAAGGGGGAATATCAGAATAATTTCAACCAGAAGCGCCATGACTTTTGCGTGTTCCAGTTGTCCGTCTCATGTCCCACTCCTCAGTGGTTACGATGACCCAGAAACACTCTCTTATCAAATTACCCTATTTGGACCCATAGGCGCTGACGTCAGACAGGGCCATTAATTATTCCTTTGTTCATCTGGCGAATATTCAGATCTTGTCAGTAGGATCAGAACCCAAATACAAGTCAATATCGTGTTGGAACCGTGCAGGTGTCAATCTGTAGTTTGTTCAAGCTGTTTTTGAGTGGGTGCGTCCGCTTTGGCCGAGATAGGCATCAAAGGAAGCGGCCACATTACGGATGATGAACCGTGTATCTGCGTCTACATGTATCTCACCGTCCTCAATTGTAATGAGCCCATCTTTGGCAAGGGCGTCTAGTCGGGAATTGTCTTGCAGGAATTTATCAATGGCGATGTTGTGGGCGCTGCAGATGGGTTTTAGGTCTATTTTATATTCGCACATCAACTGCTCGATGATAGTTGCCCGCATTCGGTCTTCCCCGGTTAGTTCATATCCTTTGGCCGTAGCCAGTTTTCCTGCGAGCGTGTCTTCCGCATATCGCCCCATCGCCACATTGTTTTGTACATATCCTTGCGGAAACTGACCGATGGAAGAAGCGCCGAGGCCGATTAATGTTTGGCAGGTGTCTGTTGTATAACCTTGAAAATTACGATGAAGATCTCCGCTGTCGAGCGCCTTTACCAAATCATCTTGCGGACAGGCATAATGATCTAGCCCGATACGGCGATATCCCTCCTTGGTCAGGGTTTCAGCAATTGCTTCTGCTTGTTCAAGTCGGCCTTCACCATCAGCGAGCGTATTTTCATCAATCATCTTTTGGTGGGTTTTGAAGGAAGGTATATGAGCATATCCGAAAACAGAAAATCTGTCCGGCATTAATTCCAGCGATTTTAATGTGGTGGTAATGCAGGATTTGACTGTTTGATGGGGCAGACCGTAAATTAGATCAAAATTGATACTTTTTACTCCGGAATTGCGCAGCATCGAAACTGTATTTGCAGTCTCCTCATAAGATTGTATGCGGTTGATTGCTTTTTGAACGGTTGGATCGAAACTTTGAACTCCAAGGCTTGCGCGGGTTACGTTTTGTTTCCCGAATGCATCTGCAATTTCTTTTGTGAAGGTTCGTGGATCAATTTCTACCGCGATGTCGGATTGTTCGCTGAATTCAAAATTCTGCCGTAGCGAATGCATAAGTTGTGAGAAGCCGTCGGCGCCGATAATTGTTGGTGTGCCGCCGCCAAAATGTAGATGGCGAACCTTTGCCTTATGGGAAATTGTTTTTCCTGTGGTGGCAATTTCTTGTTGCAATGCCTGTAGGTAGTCAATTATCGGCTCGTTGCGTTTGGAAATTTTCGTGTGACAACCACAATACCAGCACATTGAGCGACAGAACGGGATATGCACATAAAGCGAAATTTCCTCGTTCGGGTCGAGTGTTGATAGCCAGTCAGCGTAGGTGTGTCTGCCAATTTTGTTGGAGAAATTCGGCGCGGTTGGGTAGCTGGTATAGCGGGGCAGGCGTTCATCGTAATATTTCTTCAAGTTCACTGTGGGCATTTTTTGATCCGGTTTTGATTGTATGAATCCTTGCATATGAATGGCATTTCCAAATCTGTACCGCGATGATCCAAATCAAACATGTGCACTCCTGAAAATGGTAGGTTTTGCGCAACTGGGGAGAAAAGGGGTAAGTTTTGTGGATGCGTTACTTACAAAGGATGAACTTAGATTGATCCGAAGAGGGTCATTCTTCGGTGGGTTGGATGACGATATGATGGCGTCTCTGTTGGGCGACGCATACCTTCTACGGGCCAATGCCGGAGAGATACTTTTCATGCAAGGCGATGTGGCTTCGGAATGTTTTATTGTCGTTGAGGGTTGGGTAAAACTTTACCGTTTAACGATGGACGGGAATGAGGCCGTTGTTTCCGTTTTTGCACGTGGACAGAGTTTTGCGGAAGCGGCGGTGTTTTCTATGGATAGCTATCCGGTTGCTGCGGAGGCGGTTACAGCCTGCAAGTTATTGCGTATTTCCCGCGACGTGTTGCACCAAGAAATACGCGAAAACCCGGAATTTGCATTGTCGATTTTATCATCGACTTCTCTGCATTTGAAACAGTTGGTGCAACAGGTTGAACAACTCAAGATGCATACGGGGGCCCAGCGCGTTGCGCGTTTTTTAGCTTCCCTTTGTCCGATGGATTTTGGAGCATGCAACATCGGCCTGCCTTATGACAAAACGCTCATTGCGGGTCGTTTGGGTATGAAGCCTGAAAGCTTGTCGAGGGCTTTCGTTAAGTTGCGAAAATTGGGGGTGCGGGTTGAGCGCAATGCCGCTGCGATCAAGGATATTGAGGTGCTGCGCCAATATGCTGAAGGTGATGATGGTAGGGCTGAATATCATCGCCCGGGGACCGCTTCCAACCGATCCTCGGCGTTGAATTAGCTCAACAGACTATAAAGGCCCTCGCCATCGAGCCTTATTGACCCAAAGACATGATTTTTTCGTTTTCTTTTAGGGCTGCGACATACTCACTGAACTTGTTGGAAGAATAGTTAGCAATGACAATGCCATGCAATGCTGGCTGCTGAATCTCGGCATGTTGTGATATCTGGCCGAGGGCAGTGCCCATGAATTGTGTAATGGTGATGAGGTACGCCAGTTCTATGTAAGGCTGGAAACGGTGATGCAGATAACTCTGGTAGCAGGTTTGATCTGAGCCATATTGTTTGAAATCAGATATTCTGATCATGCGATACCCCGAAGAGGCGACCGCCAAAACACCGGAAATACTTGTTAGACCGTGATAATTTATCGCGGGAGGTCTGAGAATATTGTGTTCTCGGCTCATTTTGTATTGACAAGACCGCGGTTGGTGTGTGGTATACCAACTACAAAAAACCACGCTCCAAAGGCTGATTCTTGTAATGAATTCAGCAAATATGAGATGATTTGATCAATAAACAAACGGTGTTTTAAGTGTCACTTGGCGATAGTCTTAGCCCTGTATCGAGTAATTTTACCTTGAAAGGTCACATCTATGATGTCCTGCGCGAGGCAATTTTGTCGATGGATATCTATGATGAAAACGCAGACCTTCGGCTTGATGAACGCGGAATTGCAGAAAAACTTGGTATCTCACGCACGCCTGTTCGTGATGCATTTGCAAAACTTGAGCAGGAGGGTTTCGTTGAAATCCAGCCGCGCAAAGGCATATATATTGTTCGTAAATCCCTGAGCGAAGTGCTTGATATGATTGTGGTTTGGGCTGCCCTTGAGAGCATGGCAGCACGCCTCGCCACTGAACGGGCCAGCGATGATGACTTTAAATCCCTGCGAAAATTTGCCATGGACCATTCCCAACATGCAGCGCGTGCTGAGCTTGAAGAATATTCCGATGCTAATATAAAATTCCACCAACAGATTTTAGACCTGTCCCAGTGTTCGCTTTTGCGTTCGACAGCCGACGGTCTTTTCCAACATATGCATGCTGTGCGCCGCCGGGCGATGGGTGAAAATGACCGGGCAACGCGCTCGGTGGTGGATCATATGGAAATTATCGAAGCGCTCGAAAGTCGGGATGCTGATCTTGCCGGCAAGCTGGTTCGTGATCACACCATGCGGCTACACGACCACGTGCGCCGCCGGTGGTCAAAACTTGAATATGTAACACAAATGAAAACGATGGTTGGTTAGCCCACCTTTGAAGATTTAGACGGAGAATTCCCTTAATGTCGAGCGAAAACCCACAAGAAACACAAAACCTGACGGATGGGTTTCATCTTATCATTGACGCGCTAAAGCTGAATGATGTCAAAACGATCTATGGTGTGCCCGGTATTCCGATTACTGATTTGGGCCGTATGGCGCAGGCTGAGGGAATGCGGGTTCTTTCTTTTCGTCATGAACAAAATGCAGGCTTTGCTGCCGCGATTGCCGGTTATTTGACCAAGAAACCGGGTGTTTGCCTAACGGTTTCTGCGCCGGGTTTCCTGAATGGTTTGACCGCATTGGCCCATGCCACGACCAATTGTTTTCCGATGATCCTTATCTCTGGTTCTTCCGAGCGGGAAATTGTTGACCTTCAGCAGGGTGACTATGAAGAGATGGACCAACTGGCAATTGCCAAGCCTCTTTGCAAAGCTGCCTACCGCGTGCTGAACGCCGAAGATATCGGCATTGGTATTGCGCGTGCTATCCGTGCTGCGGTTTCTGGTCGTCCGGGCGGTGTTTATCTTGATTTGCCCGCAAAACTGATTGGTCAGGTAATGGATGCGGACGCTGGCGCGAAATCTCTGGTTAAGGTGATTGATCCGGCACCCCGTCAAATTCCGGCACCTGATGCCGTTGCTCGTGCGCTTGATGTGCTTAAGGGTGCAAAGCGACCTTTGATTATTCTTGGCAAGGGTGCAGCCTATGCACAGGCAGATGATGAAATTCGCACCTTTGTTGAAAAGAGTGGCATTCCTTATCTTCCAATGAGTATGGCCAAGGGACTGCTTCCTGATACGCATCTTCAATCGGCAGGACCGGCGCGTTCGCTGGCGTTGAAAGAATCTGATGTGGTGGTGATGATTGGTGCGCGTCTTAACTGGCTGCTATCTCACGGTAAGGGCAAAACTTGGGGTACTGAACCTAAGAAATTTATCCAGATTGATATTGAGCCGAAGGAAATGGACTCCAACGTAGAGATTGCTGCCCCATTGGTAGGCGATATCGGATCCGTTGTTTCCGCATTGATTGAGGGCATGGGTGACGATTGGTCAGTGCCGTCTACTGAATGGACGGGTGCGATCAGGGATAAGGTTGAAACCAATATCGCCAGAATGGCTCCGCGCCTGATGAATAACAATTCGCCGATGGATTACCACGGTGCCTTGGGCGCATTGCGTACAATCATCAAGGATCGTCCTGATGCAATCCTTGTGAATGAAGGTGCAAACACTCTCGATTTTGCTCGTAGCATTATCGATATGTACAAACCTCGCAAACGTCTCGACGTCGGCACATGGGGTGTGATGGGCATCGGTATGGGGCAAGCAATTGCAGCGGCCGTTGAAACGGGGCATCCGGTTCTGGCAATTGAGGGCGATAGCGCCTTTGGTTTCTCCGGCATGGAGGTGGAAACCATCTGCCGTTACAATCTGCCGATCTGTATTGTGGTGTTTAACAATAACGGCATTTATCGGGGTACTGATGTGAACCCGACCGGGGGGGCTGATGCCGCTCCAACCGTCTTTGTTAAAGGTAGTCGGTATGACCAGATGATGGCATCGTTTGGCGGTGTCGGTGTGAACGTGACTTCGCCTGATGAACTGGCTCAAGCTGTGGCAGAAGCCATGGATTCTGGCAAACCTACCCTTGTTAACGCGGTGATTGATCCTGAATCCGGTACTGAGAGTGGCCGCATCGGCAATCTTAATCCGCAGAGCGTGGTCTCGAAAAAATGAATTTAATATCTTTAAAACAAACACTTAAAAATCGGAGTACGCTATGAAAGCGCTCGAAGGTATCAAAATCCTTGATTTCACCCATGTTCAATCTGGCCCGACCTGCACCCAGCTTTTGGGCTGGTTTGGTGCGGATGTAATCAAAGTCGAGCGTCCTGGTGTCGGTGATGCTACCCGTAAGCAATTGGTCGATGTGCCTAATGCTGACAGTCTCTATTTTACGATGCTCAATCATAATAAGCGTTCCATCGAGCTTAATTCAAAAAACGAGATCGGTAAGGAGGTGCTTACCCGCCTTATTGAGGAATGCGATGTGCTGGTGGAAAATTTTGCCCCAGGTGCTTTGGACCGGATGGGCTTTTCCTGGGAGCGTATTCAGGAAATTAATCCGCGTATCATCATGGCGTCGATCAAAGGTTTTGGCCCAGGCAAATATCAGGACTGCAAAGTTTATGAAAACGTGGCGCAGTGTGCTGGTGGTTCTGCTTCAACTACTGGTTTTCTAGACGGACCGCCGCTCGTAACGGGTGCTCAGATTGGCGATTCTGGTACCGGTCTACATTTGTGTCTTGGTATCGTGACGGCACTTTTCCAACGTGAAAAAACCGGCCGTGGCCAAAAAGTTACAACGGCTATGCAGGATTCAGTTCTTAATCTGGCTCGAGTGAAACTGCGCGATCAGCAACGTTTGGCTGCAGGACCACTGACAGAATATTCCCAGCATGGTGAAGGCATCCCGTTTGGTGAAGCCACGCCGCGTGCAGGCAATGATTCTGGTGGTGGGCAACCGGGTAGAATTCTTAAATGTAAAGGCTGGGAAACCGATCCGAATGCCTACACATATTTCATCTGTCAGGCTGCGATCTGGGGAAAGATTTGCGAGTTAATTGGTGAACCCGAGTGGTCTACCAAAGAAGGTTATGCCAAGCCGGGTGAACGTTTGGATAAGCTCAATGATATTTTTGAGCGCATTGAACAATGGACAATGACCAAGACTAAATTTGAAGTGATGGACATATGTAATCCGCACAATATTCCGGTCGGACCAATTTTATCCATGAAGGAAATTTCAGAAGACGAAGGTCTTTTTGCTACTGGCACAATGGTTAGGGTCGATCATCCGGAGCGCGGTGAATATCTCAGTGTTGGTTGCCCGATCAAGATGTCGGATAGCCCTGTTGAAGTGACGCGGTCACCGCTGCTTGGGGAACACACTACAGAAATCCTGAGCGATGTTTTGGGTTATTCAGGCGAAGACCTTGACCGTGTAATTGGGTCAGGTGCCGTTGGTGAAATAAAATCGGAAGCGGCTGAGTAAGGCTGATTGGGAGGAATATTATGCGTATAGTACTTCACGGCCAGCAAGCCTTTGGCAAGGCGGTATTGGAAAAATTGCTTGAACGCGGCGAGGATGTTGTTGCTGTTTGTACAGCACCTACCAAAGAGGGGCGGCGCGAAGACGAACTTGCAGTATTCGCTCAGGAAAAAAATATTCCACTACATCAGCCCGCTTCATGGAAGACACCGGAAGCTCTTGAACTGATGCAGTCTTTTGATGCTGATGTTTGCATGATGGCTTATGTGTTGTTGTTTGTGCCGGAAGCTGTGCTTAACGCGCCTAAACGCGGGACATTCCAGTATCATCCATCGCTTTGTCCATTGCACCGTGGTCCAAGTTCTATCAATTGGCCAATTGCTATGGGTAGCACACAAACGGGGCTAAGTATTTTCTGGCCCAATGACGGATTGGATGAAGGCCCGATCTTGTTGCAGAAAACCTGCGCTATCGGACCCGATGACACGCTGGGCGATGTTTATTTTAAGAGTCTTTTCCCGATGGGCGTTGATGCGATGCTTGAGAGCCTGGATTTGGTCAAAGCCGGGGTCATCATAAAGCATGACCAGCGTTTGGACGATGGTTCTTACGAAGGTTGGTTCAAGAAAGCTCAAGCCGAGATTGATTGGTCGAAGCCTGTGGCTGATATCTACAACGTCATTCGCGCGGCTAATCCGGCACCCGGTGCCTGGACCACTCTAAATGGCGAACAGGTTCAGGTGTATGACAGCGCAAAATTGGACGGTGAAGGCGCTGCTCACGGTGAAATTGTCGCCATCTCGGATGATGGCGTTACGGTTCAGGCCAATGGTGGCTGTATCCTTATAAAACGGGTGCGTCCGGCAGATAGTGGAAAAATACCAGCATCGGAATGGGCGCAAGCCGCATCATTGTCCGATGGAAACATGCTTGGTTCAGAGGGAAAAAATACTGATGGCATATAAGACCGATATTGAAATTGCACGCGAAGCAAACAAGAAACCAATTCAGGAGATTGCTGCAAAGCTTGGCATTTCGAATGAAAGCCTCATTCCTTATGGTCACGATAAGGCAAAAATATCCGACGAATTCATTGCGGCACAATCGGGTAAGAAAAATGGCAAGCTTATTCTCGTAACCGCGATCAACCCAACGCCTGCCGGTGAAGGAAAAACCACAACTACTGTTGGTTTGGGTGATGGGCTTAACGCGATTGGCAAGAAGACCGCAATTTGCATCCGTGAAGCGTCCCTTGGCCCGTGTTTTGGCATGAAGGGCGGGGCTGCCGGTGGCGGTTACGCGCAGGTTGTTCCAATGGAAGATATGAACCTTCATTTCACTGGGGATTTTCACGCAATTACATCAGCGCACAATCTATTATCTGCGATGATCGACAATCATATTTATTGGGGCAATAGCCTTGAGATCGATAACCGCCGTGTTGTATGGCGCCGTGTGATGGATATGAACGATCGCGCTTTGCGCCAGATCACGACCTCCCTTGGTGGGGTGGCGAATGGCTTTCCATCCTCATCCGGCTTTGACATTACGGTTGCCTCTGAAGTTATGGCAATTCTTTGCTTAGCTCTAAATCTTGATGATTTGCAGGAGCGTCTCGGGCGCATCATTGTTGCTTATCGCAGGGATCGTTCTCCGATTTATGCCCGGGACATCAAGGCCGATACAGCTATGGCGGTGTTGCTCAAAGATGCAATGCAACCAAATCTGGTACAAACTCTGGAAAACAATCCAGCGTTTGTGCATGGCGGTCCGTTCGCCAATATCGCCCATGGTTGTAACTCTGTGGTTGCAACAACTACTGCTTTGAAACTTGCAGATTTTGTTGTGACCGAAGCAGGATTTGGTGCTGATCTGGGGGCTGAGAAATTCCTAAATATTAAATGCCGTCAGGCAGGCCTTGCACCTGATGCCATTGTCATTGTTGCAACAATTCGGGCAATGAAAATGAATGGTGGCGTTGCCAGATCCGATCTTGGTGCAGAAAACGTACAGGCAGTTAAAGATGGTTGCCCGAACCTTGGGCGTCATGTTGAAAATATCAAAGGCTTTGGTGTCCCAGCCGTGGTTGCGATCAACCATTTTGTAACGGATACCGATGCTGAAATTCAGGCTTGTAAGGACTATGTTGCTAACCTCGGGGCGGAGGCGATCCTATGTAAACATTGGGAAAATGGTTCAAAAGGTATTAAAGAACTTGCCACTCGCGTTGCAGAAATTGCGGAAAGTGGTGCGTCTAAATTCCAGGTGCTTTATCCAGACGAAATGGGCTTGTTTGAGAAGATGGAAACGGTTGCCAAACGCATCTATCGCGCTGAAGGCGTGGTCATGGACAAGAAAGTTCGCGACCAGTTGAAACAATGGGAAGATGCCGGATATGGCAAATTACCGGTGTGCATGGCCAAAACGCAATATTCATTCTCCAGCGATCCGGCCCTTAGGGGGGCACCGACTGGTTTTTCAATTCCCATTCGCGAGGTTCGTTTGAGTGCCGGGGCTGGATTTATTGTCGCTATCTGCGGAGAGATTATGACAATGCCGGGTCTGCCGCGGGTGCCATCATCTGAATCAATAATGCTGAATGATCAGGGTCAAATCGACGGTCTTTTTTAGGAGAGTGTGACGTGGTTCGCAAAATAATCTTGCCGGTGAGGGGTGACGGGAAAGGCGATAATGTCTTTGCCCATGCCGCCGCACTTGCAAAGCGATTCAATGCTCATGTGGTTGTGACCCATTGCAGGCCTAGGCCTGAAGATTTGTTGCCATTTGGCGTTCCAATACCTTCGTTCATGAAAGAACAATTGCTTGATCAAGCGCGTAAACTTGCTGATCTGGAGGAAGAAGGTCTGGAAGGTGAATTCGCAGAACTTGCCAAGCAGTTTGGTTTGAGGATGACTGATAAGCCCACCGGAAAATCTGCAACCGTATCATGGGTGGAGGAGGCGGGGCGTCAGGTTGATGTGATCAAACACCATGGCAGACTGGCCGATGTCATTTGCGTTGCCAAACCTGACAGGGATCGCAACCTTGGAACCAATACCTTGAAGGCTGCATTGTTCAATACCGGGCGCCCGGTGATGATGTGTCCTGCTGAGGAAATACCGCCAAAAGTTTTGGGTGAGAAGATTACGATTGCATGGAATGGTTCCACAGAGGCTGCGCGCGCCGTAGCCCTGACATTGGGAATTATTGAGAAGGCTGGTGACGTCACCATATTGTCTTGTGGGACCGAAATACATGGAGCCAACGCAGAGGATTTATTGGTCTATTTTGCTGATAGAGGAATTTCTGCGAGCGTTGAACGCTTTACCGCAGAGAAAAAAATTAGCGAAGAACTGATTAACAGAAGCAAGGCTGCTGGCGCTGATCTGATGATCATGGGTGCTTACGGCGATAGCCATGAACACGAGTCTATATTTGGTGGCAACACCCAATATGTGGTCGATAATGCGGATATACCCGTCATTCTGGTGCACTAGGTGAACCAGAAACAGGCTTTGGAGAGCCTCGACGAGAAATTGAAATGAAGATTGGAGAATTTAGCCGAATTGTCGGCTTAGAATGCGACGCGTGACGCTTTCACGCAAAATATAGCAATTACCTTGGGAGGTTAATTATGCGTATTACAAAAAGATTGTTTCTCACCGTGGTTGGTGCTGCTGCATTAGCTACGACTTCACTTGGCTCAATCGCTCAGGCGTTTGAACCAAACAAACCAGTCAATTTTATTATTATGGCTGGTAAAGGCGGTGGTGCCGACAAGATGGCTCGCCTGATGCAAGCGATTATTGAAAAAGAAAAACTTTCACCACGCCCGCTAGTTCCAACCAATAAATCCGGCGGTTCCGGCGCTGAAGCGCTTATCGCTGCTAAAGGTGCAAACGACCCCAACCATACAATCATGGTGACGTTGAATTCGTTCTTTACCACCCCCTTGCGCCAGCCTGGCCTTGATGTGGACATCATGAAATTTGCACCGGTTGGCCGTATGGCTGAAGATACATTCCTTCTCTGGGTCCATAAGGATTCTGGCATTACTACTTTCGAAGAATATCTGAAAGTTGCCAAGGAACAGGGCAAGAAATGGGTGATGGGCGGAACCGGTAAAAACTCCGAAGACAATATCATTACCGATTATTTGAACGGCAATTATGGCCTGTCCATGAAGTACATTCCCTATAAAGGTGGTGGAGCTGTTGCCAAGCAGGTTGCTGGCAAACAGTTGAATTCTTCAGTGAACAATCCATCAGAAGCACTGGGCTTTTACGAGTCTGGCGACATGGTTCCATTGGTAGCCTTTACCGATGAACGCTTGCCAATGTTCCCTGATGTTCCGACATTGAAGGAAAAAGGTGGCGACTTCTCATATTTCATGCAGCGGGCCGTTGTTGGCGCTCCGGGCATGTCTGATGAAGCCGCCGCATTTTATACAGACCTCTTCAAGAAAGTTTACGCCTCTGCCGATTGGCAGGAATACAAATCCAAGAAATCCCTGATGGGAGATTTCATGGCTGGCGATGAACTGAAGAGCTATTGGGTTACACAGAGGGATCGTCATACGAATATCCTGAAGGCATCAGGCGCTATCAAATAGGCGCGAAAAAGTAAGAGTAGACCGAGAGGAAAAAGAAGATGCGTAGGGCGGAAATTGTAACAGCAGTAATCCTTGGATTCCTCTCGGTCTATTTAATGTGGAAAAGTGGCGAGGCTCCGGCCTGGAACCCCGATATTGCCAGATTTGACAATATCGGTCTGATTGAAGGTGAAGGTCCGGGCAGTGGTTTTTGGCCGTTCTGGCTTTCAACGATCATGCTGGGTTGTTGCATATGGATTGGCATAAACTGGATTCGAAAAACCTCACCGGCTTCTGTATCAGAAGAACCGTTTCTCGATGACTACGGCAAGAAAATGTTTCTGCTCGTTGGTGGCGGGTTGTTTGGCTTTTTAATAATGATCCATTTCGCAGGGTTTTATGGGGCGATATTCTTGTTCCTCGTATATTACCTGCGATTTTTGGGACGGCACACGGTGAAACTCACATTGGCTGTCGCGGTTTGCATCCCGGTTGTGAGCTTTTTCTTTTTCGATATCGCGATGAGGATTGTCCTGCCGAAGGGGTATCTCGAACCTTTGTTTATTCCGCTCTACGACATTTTTCTTTAGAGCCAGTTTTGATTTAATTGAAGATAAGCATACCCCGCAAGGCTACAGCGGTCGGACGCTAAAGGAGACGCAAAATGGATGTATTGGCATCTTTGTTTAACGGAATTTTGGTAGCACTGGAGCCAATCAATCTGGGCCTTGCACTGTTGGGTGTGGTGGTCGGATTGTTTGTTGGTGCGATGCCGGGACTTGGTTCCGTAAATGGTGTTGCTATCCTGCTTCCATTTACATTCGTGATCCAAAGCATGACGGGTAGCGCCACCTCGCCGATGATTTTCCTTGCTGCGATTTATTACGGCGCGATGTATGGGGGGGCGATATCTTCGATTACGCTTGGCATTCCGGGGGCTTCCACGGCAGTGGCGACAACCTTTGATGGGCGTCCGATGGCGCTGAAGGGCAAAGCGCATGTGGCACTGGTTACGGCAGCACTTGCCTCGTTTGTAGGCGGTACATTCTCTACAGTTATCTTTACAGCTTTTGCACCAGCATTGGCGTCCGTAGCGCTGGATTTTGGTGATCCAGAAATTTTTGCACTGATGCTATTGGCATTCGCGACCTTTGTTGGTCTGGGTGGGGATGATATTCCTAAAACCATTTTCTCAATCTGCATCGGGTTGGTTCTGGCAACTGTTGGATTTGACATTATTTCTGGTGAGCCGCGCTTGATATTCATGGATATAACAGGCTTCTCTCACGGCATTCGTTTCCTTGTGTTGGCGATCGGCGTCTATGGTATTGGCGAAATGATTTGGACGATCAACACGTCACGCTATGGCAGCACAATGACTAATGTTGATGTGAGCGCCAAGAGCATCTGGAGTGCTGTAAAAGAGTTCAAGACAGCTTGGCGCGGTACGGCGATTGGTTCTTCTCTCGGATTTTTCGTAGGTATTTTACCAGCTGCTGGTGCCACGCCGGGGGCGCTGATGTCTTACGGTGTTACCAAGTTGACGTCGAAAAATCCCGAAGAATTTGGCAAGGGTGCAATTGACGGTATCGCTGCACCAGAAGCAGCCAATAATTCGGCTTCGACCGGGGCGATGTTACCGATGATGACATTGGGTATTCCTGGATCACCGACCACGGCAGTTCTGCTTGCAGGTATGGTAATCTGGGGGCTGCAACCTGGTCCGCTGCTCTTTACCAATCAGCCGGATTTTGTCTGGCCCCTTATCGGTTCATTCTATGTTTCGAATGTGATTGCTGTGCTGGTCAATCTGGCCTTCATTCCGGTATTCCTTTGGATGTTGCGGATGCCATTTACTATTCTTGCGCCGATCATCTTTGTTCTGTCACTAGTGGGTATTTATGCTGCCTATCTTGATATTTTTGATGTCTGGTTGATGGTGATAGTCGGCGTGGCGGCGTTCTTCCTGCGGATATTGGATTATCCTTTAGCCCCCGCTGTGCTGGCTATTGTTCTGGGGCCAATTGCGGAACCAAAATTGCGTCAGTCTCTGTTGTTTTCTGATGGAGATTTCAGCATTTTCTTTACTCGTCCGATTGCCGGGCCGATCACCATAATTGCGCTTATTCTGATATTGTTGCCTTTGTTCAAATTTATTCGTGATAAGTTTCGTGCATCCAAAATACAAAGCGTATGATTAGGATTATATGGGAAAACGAAAACCAGTTTATGATGCATGGCACCCGGGGTTGGAATCAGAAATTCCGGGTGAACTTCTGCCGCTGGTTACACTATTTCGCCCTGAGAATTCTCACGTTAGCTATGGTGAAGCGCGTGAAATAAAGCAAATTTGCGGAATGGATGAGGCAGAGTTGATCCTGTTTCGGGTTGAGCGGTTGGTGGTGCATGAATTGCTCATCCGTGTGACAGCAGATTTCACAATTCCCGATGGTCCCAACTATGAAGACCTCGGCATTAATCTCCGTGCAATGGTTGCGACGATTTTTGATCGTTATGTCAAACCTGAGATGGCGGTGGTTGACGCAGTTTTTAAATCTGTGTGTGATAATGCCAAGGAATATATGGATCAGCAGTTATCAAAGCGGATTTTTGAGCATTCTCATAATAAGCCTTCGAAGAAAAAAGATGCCTCGTTTTTTGGCAGGCTGTTTGGTGGAAGTTCATCCAGGAAAAGCACGAAGGTTATTTTAGAACTCCCGGAAATTGAAGCGATTGAATTCTGGCAGGGACAATTGAAGACCTGCGATATTCCATTGGAAAAAGCATGTATTTCTGCTCTGATTAAAATTGTGGGTTCGATTGTCGGGCATCGTGGCCGAATTATTGCAGATAAGGATTTAATCATCCGTCTTGCGACCAATGTAGTTTGTAACAGCTATGGTAGCGAAAAAATTGGCGAGGCGCTTGCCCCGATGATTTCAAAGGCGATTGTTGCTGAAAAATATCGCCTTTTGCCGATGCAGGAAAAACCGGTTGTATTGAATGTAAAAGGTGCGTCAGCATCCGGTAAAAGTACCATTCGCCCCCAACAAAGGTTGTTGGCCGAAAACTTTGGTGTGCCATGGGAAGATTTTGCGCTGATCAGCCCGGACTATTGGCGCAAACATCTTCTTGATTACGATTCTCTTGGTGAAGACTACAAATATGCTGCCATGCTTACAGGGCAGGAACTTGAAATCATCGATAAGAAACTTGATCGTTATATGGCGCATAAGGCATCCCGAGGCCAGATGTCCCATCTTTTGATTGACAGGTTTCGTTTTGACAGTTTTTCTCTCGATAGCGATGGCAGCAAGCTGCTGTCCCGTTTCGGGGACAAGATATTTATGTTTTTCATGGTGACGCCCCCTGAGGAAACCGTTGAACGTGCATGGCAACGGGGCATCAAGACCGGCCGCTATAAGGCTGTCGATGATTTGCTCTATCATAATGTCGAAGCTTTTACCGGTATGCCGGAACTGTTTTTTTCCTGGATATCAACCGTCGATAAGCGTGTTCATTTCGAATTTCTCGATAATGATGTGGTGGAGGGTGAGGTTCCCAAAACATCGGCGTTTGGCTGGAACGATAAGATGACAATTCTTGACGTCAAGGTGATGATCGACATAGAGCGTTATCGCAAAGTGAATGTGGACGCCAGATCGCCAGCGCAAATCTTCGGTGCTACGGATATGAAGCCTGTCAACAATACTGATTATATCCAACGCTGTGCAGATGAAGTTTCGGAGATTCTGTTTGCCGATCAGAAAAGCGCATATGTTTATGCGCGGGTCGTCGAAGGCACGCTTGATTGGTGTGATCCAGAGTATATTGAAAAGCAGCCCCAACGTTCAGGGATAAAAGTTGCATTGGAGGCGTTGGGTTATTCTGGCAGGGCAGCCGGCAAAATAAGCGAATTTTCGGTTGTACCAATTGATGTGGAGAACGAGAAACGTTTCACGCTTGGCCGTTGGAAATAAAATTATCAGAATTGAACCTGTTGTCCCATGCCTCGGGCATTTGCCTGTTCGGTGATATGGTGAGCTGATGCCAAATCCTGAGCGGTGACGCCGAGGGACCGGTATAGCGTGATATCGATTGTCCCAGTTCGCCCCGCCAAATTACCGGCAAGCACGCTTCCAATTTCACCCTTGATGTAGCCCTGAGTAATTTTGCCGGCGTCGATCATTTCTATGATCTCGCCTGCCTGAGCCAATGTTGAAGGTAGATAGTCCACCCAGATTTCGGCACGTTCGACCATTTTATCATCAATCTCGCGCTTGGTGGGGATGGATGATCCGACAATATTTAAATGGGTGCCGGAAGCGATCCAGTCACCTAGCAGGATTGGGGTAGGGGATGCAGTAACGGTGCAGACGATGTCTGCTTTCTCTACCGCAGCCTGGATATTGTCACCTGAAGTCATTTTCAGGAACGGATATTTTTGTGCAGCTTTCTCGCAAAATGTAACTGCTTTTTGGGCAGAGCGTCCAGCAACGTGCAATTGCTTGATATCGCGTACGGACAGCATGGCATCGAGGTGGTGCTCTGCTTGCTCGCCATAACCGATGATGGTTAGGGAAGTGGCGTCTTCGCGGGCCAGAGCGCGGGTTGCAACACCGCTTGCGGCGGCGGTGCGAATTGCGGTCAGTAGGCTTGCATCCATCATTGCAACGGCCCCGCCGGTTTCGGAATCAAATAAAACCAATGCGCCACGATGGGATGAAAGTCCCTTGGCTGAATTGTCAGGAAACAGGCTGATTAATTTTACACCAAAACAAGCCGGATTACTAATTGCACCGGGCATAATTCCCATTCTGTTATTGCTGCCGATTGGAATGGCTGTGCGCAAAGGTAGGGTTGCACTACCCTTCGAGACATCAATCATCGTACGGTCGATCACCTCAATTGCTTCCTTCATGGGAAGCAGAATTGCCACGTCTTCGTTACTTAATATGATCACAGGACACGTTCCTTGTCTGTGCCCCAGTCGGGACCGGTTATATTGAGGCCCATCACTTGTTCCAGTAATGATGTGTATTCAGCAGGGCGTGCGAGATAAGGGAAATGCCCGCCATCGGTAAAACGATATTCCACTGAGGGAGCTAGGCGTGAGCGCACTGCTTCACGCATTTGAGGGGGAATTAACGGATCATCGTCGACATCGATTGTTATGATATGCACGGATTCTATCGCTGGTTCAGGCAGTTCTGGTCCGAATTTTAATGCAGAGAGGCGAGCACGTAATTCGTTTTCCAGAATCCGGCCACCTGCTTCCTGCAATAACAACTCCACTAGATCTGATTGATCAGGATGTGCTTTGGCCCAGCCTTCCAGGCCCGCGCCAATTCCGGCCCGCAGGGTATCAATCGGGGCAGTATTCAGATCAAGGACATATGGTGGGTTCTGGTTCAGTCCCTTCGTCGAATGTAGCGTATTGGCTGCGATCAGATGTGATATTCTTGCTGGGTGAGTTCCCGCGATAAATTGTGCCAGATAGCCACCTAGGGAAGATCCAAGAATGGTTGCGGTCTCAATGTCTAATTGATCAAGTAGTTGGACCAAATCGTCTGCCCAGTCTTCAATGCTACCATTAGATGGGTAACTGACTGCTACAATGCGCAGGCGGTCTTTGAGCGCTACAATCTGATTCCAGAATATATCACCACGGCCCAACGTGCCGGGGATAAGCATCAATGCAGGACCATGTCCTACATCAAGAATGCCCCAGTCTCTGCCGTTCAGTATGACGCGCTTTTCAGCATACTCTGCTGAAAATGCATCGCGTGATACCATCATTGGATTGGTCATGTAAATGGGTCCTCGATGTTAGACTAGCCTTGTGCGGTGTGGGGAAAGAGCGGTTTTAGTCACTCCCTCTGCTACGACATCGTCTGGAATGTCATTTCCTTTTATCAAGGCGCTTGCAACCTGTGCCAAAGCGGGAGCAGACTGGATGCCGTAGCCTCCTTGTCCAACTAACCAGAAAAAACCCGGAACCTGCTCGTCAAATCCGCAAACGGGGCATTTATCTGCAACGAAACTACGCAGACCTGCCCATTTATGGTCGATACGCCGTATTGAAATATCGAAGGCTGTTTCGATACGATCAACACAAATTGCCACGTCCAGTTCGTCTGGTTGTGCGTCACAGGGCGGCGAAGGTGTTTCATCCGCAGGGGAAATCAACAATTTTCCAGCATCGGGTTTCAGGTAGAATTGCTCTTCAATATCCACAGCCAATGGCCAGCGGTCAGGAGCTATTTCTGAGGGAGGTGAAATTAGCAATGCTGTGCGGCGCTTTGGAATCAGACCCACCGGTGTCGCACCCGCCATTTGTGCAAGCGTATCTCCCCATGCGCCGGTAGCATTGACTACGATGGGCGCGCTGACTTTGCCTTTTCTGGTATCCAGCCTCCAACAATTTCCGTCGTGGGTCATGGCTGTTACTTCTGCTTGGTTACGCAATATTCCCTTGGCGGCGCTGAATGTCTTCAAATAGTGTTGATGCAGAGCAGAGACATCGATATCGGCGGCCCCACTGTCTATCAACGCACCCGCAACATAACCGGGGCGCAACAATGGTAGAAAAGTTTGCGCATCTTCAGGGCTGAGGAGTTTAACGGTGCCGCCTAACTCTTTATGAAAATCATTAAGAATATCCATCTGGTCAGCACGCGCCAAGAACATTGCTCCGCGGGGTTGTAGCAATGGATTGTTGACATACCGACTTTGTGGGTCATTGAAAAACTGCCATGAGGCTCGAGTCAGAGCTCGGATTACCGGTGGCCCATAGGATTTTGTGTATAGTGCTGCAGAGCGTCCGGTGGTGTGATAGCCGGGTTGGTCTTCTTTTTCCAATAGTAATACGCGAGCACCATCCACTAGTTCAGCGGCAACCGATGCGCCGGCGATACCGGCACCGATCACGATAATATCGAATTTTTCTATCCGTGTTGTCACGATTTTATCTCCAATGTGTGGTGCTCCCGGTAAATCAAATTACAAGGATTGAACCAGTCTCGTCCTTTAAATGAAGACAATTACCAATCCGGCGACAATCAATAGCAGCCTTACTGGAATAGCGCGATTGCTGATCAATCCGTAGGATATGGCTGCCAATCCTGCTGCCAATTTTATAAACATTAAAAGTGCCATGACCGGAGAGTTAGTGAGATCAATAATTGCGGGATTGGCAATCATTCCAAGCGGAATGATATATAGTCCGATCCCCAATGTCATTGATGTGAGAGCGACCTTAAGCCAGTTTTCGCCGACCATGCCAGCTGCGATAAATACGGCACCACAAACTGGCGGAGTGATTGTGGAAAGGAGTGCAAACCAGAATACAAACAGATGGGCCAGTAAAGGTTCAAGACCTAGTTTTTGAAGGGCTGGGCCTGCCACTGATACACAAATAACATAAGCTGCTGTCGTCGGCACTTCCATGCCCAATATCAGGCAGGCAAGTGCTGTTAGAAGCAATGCCGGCCAAATCTGATCGCCTCCTGCTGACAGAATGAGTGAAGTGATTTTGATGCCGAGCCCGGTTTGTGCGAGCACGCTAATTATTAGACCGGCGCATAATATGATTGAGGCAATGACCGCAATTTGCTTGCCAGTGGCAAGGGCAACGGCCTCAAAGCGTGAGACTGTTCTTTTCCAATTTAGGGTGAGTTTAGCGTCAAAGAACAATAGGATAAATGCGGCAAGGATTGCGCCAGCCGCTGCGTATTGCGGGGTGTAGCCGCCATTAAACATGCGTTCCAGCAGCACAATAAACGGCACCAGGAAAAATGATGCGGTGACGAGTACTTGTTGGCGTGAGGGTTGTTGCTCTGCGGGTAAGGGCTGCAGATCATAGCGATCTGCGTAAGCATTAATGCCGACCCATACGGTGAAAAAATACAGGATGGCGGGCAAGAGCGCGGCCATCATAATTTGCGTATATGGGGTGCCTGTAAGTTCCACCATCACGAAAGCGCCGGCCCCCATTAAGGGCGGCATGATTTGTCCGCCAGAGGAGGCGACCGCCTCGACAGCCCCTGCCAATCTTGGTGGATAACCGAGCTTGGACATTGTTGGCAAGGTGATGGCACCGGTAGAGGCGACATTAGCCGATGCAGACCCTGATATTGAACCGAATAATGCCGATGAGAGGACCGAAACTTTGGCAGCGCCGCCTTTGAGATGGCCTGCGGCGGCCATAGCCAGATTCATAAACCCCTGACCTGCTTCGCCAGCATTGAGGGCAGCACCCATGATGACGAAAATCGCAACAATATTGACGGAAACGCCCGTCAGGCTTCCCCATAAGCCACCTTCAGCGACGGTGATTGTGCCTAGGAAACTCTCAACTGGCAATCCTGGATGGCCGAATTCTCCGGGTAAATAGGAACCCAGCAACCCGTAGGTAAGTGCGACCATGGTGATAATTGGCAAGGGCCATCCGATTGCTCGTCGTGCCATCTCCAGAACTGTAATGATCAAAGCGGCGGATATCCAAATCTGTAGTTCGCCTTCAAGCGAACCATATTGATCGGAGAGAGCAGCTTCATAATAGACGATATAAAAACAACAAATCAGGCCGACAAGTGTGAATATCGCTCCGGTCCAGCGTGATATTTTTCCGGTAGCCAGAAAGATAAATACCCAAGGCAAAGCAAGCGCCATGTGCAGAGGGCGACTTACTAGATTTGGAACAAGGCCGGAAAATATCAGCCAAATATGAAAGACGATAGAAAGACCGCCAAGGCCAACCCAGATTAGATGGGGCAGCCTTGGGGTTTGCTCGTTTTGGCTCATGTTAGTTTGCCAAAAATTCGTTCCTGATTTACTTCAAGCCGTCCGGAATTTTTACACCTGCTTCTTCGTAATATTTTACCGCACCTGCATGTAGTTTGCCGTAAACATTCGAAAGCATGTCAGGAGAAACACCGTTCCACCAAGCTGCTGCATTGCCCAGATCGGTTTTTTGTTCCCAATAGGTTTTGGTCAATGCATAGGCTGTGGCTTCATCCATGGCGGTTGTTGTATGTGCAATAACCGGAAGCGATGTGGTGGTAATATCCTTGTCGACGCCTGCATAGGTGCCTGCAGGAATTACCAGACGGGTACGTTTGGTTTTTTTAATCTGTTCATCGTCCAGAGAAAGTACATTTACGCCGGTGCTAGCGGCAGCTTCGATGACGTTTGGAGCCGGGAAGGAGCCGGCGGTGACGAAACCATCAATCTGTTTGTTTTTGAGAGCAGCAACGGCTGCATTCAGTTCAACATTTGCTAAGGTAACTTTGCCTTCAAGACCAAAAAGCTTGAGATATTTAGCACCTTCACGCGCGCCAAAAGAACCTTTGCCAATCAGTATTGTCTTGCCTTCAAGATCGGCAAACTTTGAAATTCCGCTGTCTGAACGCACCACGAAGTGCATTGTAAGGGAGGGAATAGGGAAAAGGGCACGAATTTCATTAAATTTCGGGTCGGTTTTATCTTTAAACATGGCCTTGCCGGTTTGGGCAAGCCTAACCAAAACTGGCGGCGTGGTGAATACATAATTGCCGGAGCGTTTGGCGGATTCTTTTACGTTTTGGACAGAGCCTTGGCTTTCTTCAACGGTAACGATGATTTCGCCATTGGAACCTTTTTTTATGGCTTCAGCAATTTGTACAGCCATTTGATAATATGACGATGTGGTTTTTGCGGATTTGAAAGTTACGCGGGTTTCTGCCTGTGCGGGTAGGGTGGCAGCAAGGGCTATTGCTAGCGCCGTGGATAATCCGGCAATTTTAAATTTCATAATTCTTCTCCTGAGTTGAAATAATTATTTTGTTTGATGTCATGTTAGCAAGTTTGTAGAGGCACTGCTATTAATTGCAATGACCTGTTCGGTGATAAATCTCTCGTTCTTGCTGGAAAGACGCGCTACATAATCTGCAACTGCCTCAATGAGGGCGGTTTGCCCCAGAGGTATTGCGTCAACAATGACAGGGTTACACTCCGGACCTGAAATTTCTCGATATATCGCTTTGAATTCAACGAGTTATGTTACACGAACTATTGCGGGGTCCAAATTGATTTTGAACCGGTATCTCCAAAACAAAAGAAGAACTATTCTTCTTTATCTGTGCTGGATGAGGCTAGTGTATGTATCCTGCCGGCCTCTACAAGGTCGTCTGAAATTCTTTTTTCCAAATCTAACAGGTCTTGTGGCAATGGCAGGTCAAAAGCGCGGAGTTCGTTTAACTTTTCCAGAACCCGTTCGTGCATTTCCCACTGGTCATGGGGTTGGTTTTCCATTTCACTTAACAGTATAGATATTTCGGTCTTCAGGCGATCAAAGGCCATGGTATGTCTCCTAACATTGGTTATTATGCGCTGTGTAGGGATCAAATATGATGATCTGAATCAATTGTTTTTCATGCAGGTGTGTATATATAACTTACATACAGGGAGTTCATACTCCAAATATAAGAATATACTTCATTAAAAGGGAAACGAGCATGACAATCAGAATTGGCGAAATCGCTCCAAATTTTAACGTAGAGACAACCGTTGGTAAGATAGATTTCCATGAATTTATTGGTGATAATTGGGTATTTTTCTTCAGCCATCCAGCCGATTTTACTCCGGTTTGCACCACAGAAATGGGACGTACGGCGCAACTTGCTGAAGCATTTGCGGAACGCGGTGTTAAACCGCTTGGCCTTTCTACAGATACAGTTGAAGAACACAAAAAATGGATAGCAGACGTTGATGATACTCAGAACACAACGCTCAAATTTCCAATAGTTGCGGACCCTGATTTGAAAGTAGCGAAGCTTTACGGGATGATCCATGGGGCTGAGAGTGAAACAGAGGCCGTGCGTTCCGTATTTATCATCGACCCCAACAAGAAAATGCGCCTGACGATGACTTATCCGATGAATGTAGGTCGGAATTTTGATGAAATTATCCGGGTTATTGATGCACTGCAACTTGGCGATGAAAAAAGTATTGCAACGCCTGCCGATTGGCGTCCGGGGGATGAGGTTATCATTCCGCCATCCATCGATAATACGGTTGCCAAAGACCTCTTTCCACAAGGCTGGAATGAAATTCGACCATATCTGCGTACAACGAAGGTCTGAGTGCTGAACAGTACTTTGACTAAGAGAAACTGACATTAAACGGGGCACCTCCTTATTGTGGGTGACCCGTTCTTTTTTGGATTTGGATTAAGCCAAAATATATGACGATTAAGTGATTCTCCTATTCGCTATATGATGGGTGTGATTGCGGGTTTTTGAAGTTGAATGGTGTTAGCCAACCAACCCGCCATCTTCGCGCCGAACGGCAATGACGGCTGAGCGTGGCACGGCATTGCCGCCTTCTGGCCAATGACCGTCGCCACGATCACCGGGATGTTGAATGCCGACAAACATTGTTCTGCGATCGATACTCCATGTCAAACCGGTTACTTCACATTGCTTTGGACCTACGAGAAAGCGCCTGATCTCACCAGTTACCGGGTCGCCAGCTAGCATTTGATTGTTGCCCTGATCTTCAAAATCCATCTCATTGGAATAATTGCCATCGGTCTGTATCCACAAAATTCCTGTTGAATCAAAATTCAAACCATCTGGTGAATTGAACATATTGTCCGGCGTGATGTTTTCTGATCCAGCCTTTGCATCGGAATGCACCTTTGGATTGCCGGCCAGCAAGTATAAATCCCATGCGAAGTCTTTGGCAGTGTGATCGCCGCTATTTGGCCGCCAGCGCACGATTTGTCCAAATTTATTTGCTTCACGCGGGTTAGGTCCGCCAACAGGTGTTTGGTCGCCACCGGCATTCGGTCTGATGCCACGGTTTTTATTGTTGGTGAGGGCGCAATATACTTCCGGAAAATGAGGATTAGCGGAAACCCACTCAGGTCGATCCATGGTGGTGGCACCCACTGCTGATGCTGCAATGCGGGTGTGGATGCAAATATCCGCCATATCCGCCATGCCGGTTGTTTCGGGAGTTAGCTCCAGCCATTCACCGGCACCGCTATCGTGGAATTTTGCCGCGTATAGTTTGCCATCTTCCAGCAATGAGTCTGTTTCGCCCCCCAGCGCGTATATACCGTTGGAAATGTAACGGTACAGGAACTCGCCGCGCTCATCATCCCCCATATAGACCACAATATGGCCATCGGAATTGACGACAACTTCGGCATTTTCATGTTTGAAACGGCCAAGGGCTGTGCGTTTTTTTGGTATGGAGTTCGGATCGCGTGGATTAATTTCAACCACATACCCGGCGCGGTTTGGTTCATTTGGATGTTTGGAAACATCGAAGCGTTCGTCAATTTTTGCCCAACTATAGCCCCAGTCTTTTGAAGAAATACCGTAGCGTTTCTGTTCTGGTGAAACTTGGTGGTTTTCATCGATGGAGGAAAAATAACCGTTGAAGTTTTCTTCGCATGCCAGATAGGTGCCCCAAGGGGTGGAGCCGTTGCCACAGTTATTCCATGTGCCGAGGGATTTGGTGCCTGATGGATCGGCTGTGGTTTTTAACAGAGCGTGACCTGCTGCTGGACCAGTTAGTTCCATCTCGCTATCAGGGGTAATACGGCGATTATATGGGCTGTCTTTGACGATGCTCCATTTGCCATGCTGTTCGATAATTTCAACAACGCTTATGCCATGGGCCATTTTGCCTTTGAGCACATCATCATCGGTTTCAGCTTTTCTATCGGCGCGGTTACCCCAGATGATTTTGCGGTTGGTATATTCATTGTTGACCACCAGAAGGGTTTTATCCCCGTGGGCAAAGACTTCCATGCCATCGATATTATCACCAAAGGCACGTGACTGGCTGGCTGCATCGCCGCGTGTAGAGGAGTCAAAATCAGGCGCATCGGACCAAAGCGGGTCGCCCCAACGCACTAGAACTTCAGTGGTATAGCCATCAGGGACGGTAACAGCATCGAGGCTGTTAGTGGCAATTTGTTTGAAGGCAAAACGATTGGTGGCTGCCTCAACAAGGTTTGGTGTGAATGTGGTGCAAATGGCAGCACAGCTGCCAAATGCCAGAGCGCCGCCAATCAATCCACGACGGCTGATGGAGGCCTCAATCACCCGGTCAAATTCGTTTTCTTCCTCAGTTGGGTTGATGATTTCGTCAAAATCATCAAAAGAAACTTCTTTCTTATCCATTATTTTCTCCTTTGGAATTATGTTTCGGCCCGTGTCGATAATTCCCGTTGGTAGAAGGTCATCGCAAACCTTTAATGACATTTTCAAAAGGTGGATCGATCTAATCAATTTTTGAATACAATTATGCCTGTTATCGGAGCGTTATCAAATTTTTGTATCCCAAATAAAAAATATGCTTTTGTGATAGCCTAATGCAAGACGTTCTCAGTGCCGATATTCAGCCTTTCGAATAATTTCGTCATAAATTGCGGTGAATTCTAACGGATCGTTGCGGGGTATGCACCACGACGAGATGGCCCGTATTGTCGTAACCCCCTTTTAAAAGACGTGCAGGGCCTGCCGTCGCGAAGCACTGGGTTAAAACCATCATGACTAAGGCATGTTTTACATTTTAATGCGCGGGGAGAAGGGATATTGAATTGCACATTGGAAATTTGTCTGCCTATGCAACTCCGATTAAATATTCAACTTCTGCAACATGTTTGCGGACTAACTGGCAATCATTTTTTGCTTCAATATTCAGGCGCAGGAGCGGCTCGGTGTTCGAGGCGCGCAAGTTAAGGCGCCAGTTGCTAAACGTTATGCTTAGTCCATCGATGTCGTCCAGATCTGGCACCTCCTGGCCGTCGGTGTACCAAGTTTGTTCTTCGGCGGCATAATGATTGCGCACCTTACTGATTGCTTTTTTGACGTCGGACACTTTGTAATTGAGTTCGCCGCTGCAGGGAAAGGCGGCGATACGTTCTTCGACCAATTGTGCAAGTGAATTTCCTGTATTGCTTATCAGTTCAATTAATAACAACCATGGGATCATACCACTGTCACAATATGCGAAGTCTCGAAAGTAATGATGAGCACTCATTTCTCCACCATAAATTGCGTTTTTATCGCGCATGCATTGTTTGATGAAAGAGTGGCCAGTTTTTGACGAAACAGGAACGCCGCCAGCCGTTTTTACAATGTCGATGGTGTTCCATGTCAGGCGAGGATCATGAATAATGGTTTCGCCGGGATGTTGAAGCAGGAAGGCATCTGCCAATAGACCGACAATGTAATATCCCTCAACAAAATTACCATGCTGATCAAAGAAGAAACAACGATCAAAATCGCCATCCCAGGCAATGCCCATATCTGCGCCATGCCTCTTCACGGCTTGCGAGGTTACATGGCGGTTTTCAGGTAATAGCGGATTTGGAATGCCGTGCGGGAATTCACCATTTGGCTTATGATGGATTTTTATAAATTCGATGGAAACGTTTTTATCCAAAAACTGGGCTTCGATAGCATCAATCACATGGCCAGCTGCGCCATTGCCTGCATTGACCACCAGCCTAAGAGGAGCTAATTTTTCCGATTTAATAAACCCTAGCAAATGGTCTCTATACTTATGCAGTAAAGATCGGTGAGTGAGCACTCCACGGATGCGGGTAGGGGAGAAGTTTTGCTCTTCGGCCAAAGCCTTAATTGATGCCAACTCATTGTCACCACTTATTGGTTTTGCGCCGCGCCCGACGAACTTCATGCCATTGTAATTTTTGGGGTTATGGCTGGCGGTGATTTCTATTCCGCCATCCACATCGAGATGGAATGCCGCAAAATAGACCTCTTCCGTTCCAGTCATGCCCAAATCAATTACATTTGCGCCAGCGTCCATTAATCCACGAGAGGCTGCCTTTTTCAGTTTCTCACTGGTTAGGCGATTGTCGCCACCGATGACTACTCGTTTTGCCTTCATGTGTTGGGCGAAGGCCCGCCCGATCCGGTAGGCAATATCTTCATTAAGTTCCGGGCCGAGTTTTCCGCGCACATCATAGGCGGTAAAGCAACTTAATTTGCTACATTTGTTGGTGTGTGGTGGTTTGTTAAAATGTCTCATGGCATCTTCTTTCCTGATTTGGATAGATCCGAGTTGATGCGCTGCCTCTACCAACAGATACCGGTGTAGGTAGAGCTTTCTTCAGGTGCCGCGAGTGCTGTGAGAGCAACAATTGGGATGCTGGCCTGAGAAGATGCCAATGCTCTGATGCGGGAAGTGGCTTCCTTGCCGCACATGTCAGGCATTTTGATATCCATGAATATCATGTCAAAGGGTTCACAACGGGCGGCGCGCAATGCTTCAAAGCCCGTCGTTGCGATGCGTACATTGTGACCTAGTTTCGACAATTTGGCCTTGATCACGGCAGCATTGGCGACTTCATCTTCTGCCAAAAGAATATTTAGTGCTTTTTCTGTGGGACGGGTCCACTGATTGATTTTCAACTGCAAGGTCTCAAGACTCGCGGGCTTTTGGACATAATCGTCCATGCCGACTGCGGCAAGTTCTTGCCAATTGTTCTGACCGCCAAAGATGCGAACCAGATCAACAACTTTTTGATGTGGCTCTCGATTGATTACCGCAGGGCGATAGGCCATGTCGTTATGGCAAACCACAATCACGTCGCTGTTTTCACAAGCAGCTTCAATTGATACGCTGGCCATTGAAGGCAGAAACCCCATCAGCTGATCAATGCTTCCTTTCTCGTGCTTTGAATGCTGAATATGGTGGCGTACTGAAGAATCCAAATTAAGATTGGGATCATAAAATTTAATCTTGATACCTTCAGCTACCAACTGCGAAATTAACGGAAGGATCGGGCTCTCGCGAAGATCATCGGTATTCGCCTTAAACGTGATGCCGAGGAAGGTTACTACATCTGGCTTCAAACTTTTTACCATCTCTGCAGCATGGGTGATCTGATTGGAGTTTGATTCAATGATGCTTCCCAAAACCGGGGTGGGCACATTCAGGCTTTTTGCGAGGTGGTTGATTTCACGTACATCTTTTGGAAGACATGAACCGCCAAATGCGAAGCCGGGTTTCATATAATACGACGAGATGTTTAGTTTGGTATCCTGAATAAAGATATCCATTACTTTATGGCTGTCGACCTTTAGCGCCTGACAAATATTGCCTATCTCGTTGCTGAAAGAAACCTTCAATGCATGCCATGTATTGTCTACATATTTCACGGTTTCTGCAACTTCGAGATTTGTCTCAATTACGTTTTCATCGATGCCGTGATAGAAGGCCGCTACAATCTGACGCGAGCGTGCATCAATGCCACCAACTACGGTTTTTGGTGGGTCATAAAAGTCAGAGATCGCTGTGCTTTCTCGCAGGAACTCCGGATGAAAACATACACCGAAGTCCTCACCCGCTTCCTTGCCTGAGGCCTTTTCAAGGATTGGTAGCAGCACATCTCGGGTAGTGCCTGGAGGAATTGTGCTTCTGAAGACAACGACGTGATATTTTTCCTTTTTTGCCAGTGCCTTGCCAATTTGGCGGGAAACTGTGCGCAGATATTTTAGATCACAGCTGCCGTCTTTTTTGCTCGGTGTGCCAACGCATACGAATGAAATGTCGGTTTCAAGAACTGCGTTTTCCCCATCCGAAATTACCTTGAGGCGACCATTGGATGTACCGCGGGTTAGTAGCTTCTCCAGTCCAGGTTCTACAATAGGTGATTTTCCTTCGCGGATTAGATAGCGTTTTTTCACATCTGGATCGACGCCGGTCACATGATAATCGCAATCGGCAAAGCATGCTGCAGAAACCAAACCGACGTAACCAAGACCAAATATGCTGATCTTAGCGTGGGTCTTCTTCTTTCCAAAACTCGGTTTTTCCATATCGGTATGTGGTAAGTTTACAATGCTAGTCATGGTTTTACTCCTCGGTTTCGCTGGTTTGTGCCTTAGGAGATTGCAGGTATTGTGCCAAACGTGATTTTTACCCAAACCGTTGTTGGTACTGGGTTTTGCATCTCGGTTCATTTGATCTTGCGGTGCAAAAAACGGAAAATTCTCGATCTGCGTGGCAATTTGACAAATTAGCCATGAGGATATTTCCAATCAAACTCCTGGAGCGACATTTGAGGGATGCCGGAAGTCATTGGATATCAACGGTTTTGCAAAAATAAATCGCTGTCAACCATTTGGTAACTATAGTTGGCACGGTTTTTGAAACTTCTCCTTCAGGAAGCAGGCATAAGAGCCGTGCTGATATATGAAGGAAAATGACAATGCCCATACCAACAAAAACCAACCGAAATATCTATCCTGTCATCTTGTGCGGCGGATCAGGGTCGAGGCTTTGGCCATTGTCTAGGGAAGAAAGGCCGAAGCAATTTCAACCATTGCTTTCAGAGCATTCTCTGTTGCAAGAGACGGTAAAGCGCGTTTCTGATTGCGATGTTTTTCAAGCGCCAGTGATTGTAACAGATGAAAAACTTTGGTTCATGGGAAGTGAACAACTTGCTGATATTGGCATTGCTCCGGGGCTGACCATTCTTGAACCGCAAAGGCGTAATACAGCGGCGGCAATTGCACTGGCGGCTTTGGCAATTTGTGCGGATGACCCTGAAGGGTTGTTGCTGGTTTTACCATCAGACCACCAAATCAGAAACTCCGAAGCTCTTCATATTGCTGTCCAGATGGGCGCGCGTGCTGCAGCGCATGGATCGATGGTGACGTTTGGTACTTCGGCTAATCGTCCAGAAGTTGGGTACGGATACATTCGACAAGGAAAAAAACTTTCATACGGCTACACTTGTTTTGAGGTTGATGCATTCATTGAGAAACCTAATCTGAACAAGGCCGGTGAGATGCTTGATGTGGGAGGGTATTTTTGGAATAGCGGCATTTTTATGTTTGAAGCCAAAAAGGTTCTTGGTGAGTTGCAAAAATATGCGCCGCACGTACTGGAACACTGCATTGAGGCAATTGAAACTGGCTCAATTGAAAATGGAGTGATCAAACCTGCAGCGGAGGCGTTTTCGCGCGTACCTGATGTTTCGATCGACCATGCTGTGTTGGAAAAAACCAAAGATGCTGTTGTCGTTACCATTGATATTGGCTGGAACGATATTGGTTCATGGCAGTCACTTGCTGAATGTATGGATACAGATGATGCTGGAAACTCCGCGATTGGCGATTCCATCATGGTGAATTGTTCTGGTCTGCATGTACACGGATCAGACAGGCTGATTGCCACTGTGGGCTTGGATAATCTCGTTATTGTCGATACAGCTGACGCGCTGCTTGTGATGCGCAAGGATTGTTCGCAGGACGTTAAACTAATTGTGGAGCAGCTTAAGCACGAGGACCGTGATGCGGTAAAATTGCACCGTAAGGTTCATCGCCCCTGGGGTAGTTATGAAGGCGTGCATTGGGGCCTACAACATCAGGTGAAGCACATAGTGGTGGCGCCTGGTGAGAAATTATCACTGCAATATCATCATCACCGCAGCGAACATTGGACGATTGTAAGAGGAGTCGCGGAAGTGACATTGGATGAGGATGTGCTCACCCTCAAACCTGATGAATCGGTCTATATTCCTTTGGGTGCCGTGCATCGTATATCCAACCCCGGTACGGAGCCTGTACATTTGATCGAAGTACAAATTGGATCTTATTTAGGCGAAGACGATATTGTGCGAATTGAAGATATTTATGGTCGCGTCGAATGCACACCACCGCCCTTAGCTGCAGAATAACTTTATGGCGACTTGTTATCTTAATCGTGAGCGTCCGGTCTCCCCCACCTAACGCGTGTTGATAGTTTGAGTTAGTGTCCGTTACGAATAGGTGGACACTTGCGGGGTGCGTAAATTGGCTAAGAAGCGGGCACGGCGCACTTGGAGCGCTGAGGAAAAACGTTCAATCTGTTTGCAAACCCTGGCTCCATGTGTATCTGTTGCACAGGTTGCCCGGCGTTATGCGATGAACGCCAATCTGATTCTCAAATGGCTCAAAGACCCGCGTTTTCAGCCAGGCGAGCAAGAGACAGAGGAATTGGCGTTTCTGCCGGTTGAGATTTCTACTGAGCCTGAAGCCCCACTGCCTACCGTGTCCCAATCAATACCGGTGCGAGACTCATATTCCCGTTCTGACCCGCGCATTGAGATTACAACTGCGGAAGGTCACCGGTTGACGGTAGAGGGCGACTTTGACGGAGATGCACTTGCCCGTCTGTTGAAGGGACTGGTTTCGTGATCCCGGTTCCCACCAATACCCGGGTCTGGCTTGCTGCCGGTGTCACAGACATGCGTCGCGGATTTAATACGTTGGCCGCTCAAGCTGAAGCTGTATTAAAAGGCGATCCCTTTTGCGGCCATTTGTTTGTATTCCGAGGACGCCGTGGTGATTTATTGAAGATCATCTGGTGGGATGGTCAAGGGGCTTGCCTGTTCTCCAAGCGTTTGGAACGTGGACGCTTTGTCTGGCCTGCCGCCAGAGACGGCAAGGTCTCTTTGACCGCATCACAATTGGCAATGCTGCTTGAAGGTATTGATTGGCGCATTACACACAAGACATGGCGACCATTACGAGCGGGATGAGTATGGCGTATTTTTCGATAAATACGGCGCATTTCTGCAGATTTGGGATTCCCGGATCAACGTGTTTCTGATATAGAATACGCAATGTTGAATGACCTCAAATCACTGCCGGATGATCCTGTTGAGCTTCAGGGAATGGTGACACTTCTGGCGACAGAAGTGAAGTTACAGGCGCTGATGATCGAAAAGCTTCAGCACCAGCTGCACGGGGCCAATCGTCATCGTTTTGGCAGCACATCAGAAACCCTCGATCAGCTTCAGTTATCACTTGAGAACGAAGAGATTGTGGCGGCGACTGAGGAAATCGACACGCCGGAACTTGAAGATAGCAAGCCGAAGATAAAGCCACGCCGCAAACCCCTGCCTGAGCATCTTGAGCGCAACGAGGAAATTCTTACACCCGGCGACAATTGCAGGAAGTGCGGTGGGGATCTGAAGAAACTGGGTGAGGATGTCACCGAGGAACTGGAATATGTTCCAGGCCGTTTTATTGTGAACAAGATTATTCGTCCTCGCATGGCTTGCTCCTGCTGTGAGGCCGTGTTGCAGGCCCCGATGCCATCACGTCCCATAGAGCGGGGTCGTCCTGGGCCGGGTCTTCTGGCTCATGTACTGGTCTCGAAGTATGCTGATCATCTTCCGCTTTATCGCCAATCACAGATTTATGCGCGTGAAGGTATTGATCTGGATCGCTCAACGATGGCTGACTGGGTAGGTAAATCCACCGCCCTGTTGGAACCATTGGCCGATGCGATTGGGAAACATGTACGCAAAGGTCAGGCACTGTTTGCCGATGACACGCCGGTGAAGATGCTGGCACCGGGTAACAAACGCACCAAAACAGCGCGGGTCTGGGCTTATGTTCGTGATGAGCGGCCATGGGATGGTTCTGCACCACCTGGTGCGTGGTATCAGTTCACGATTGATCGAAAGGGAGAACACCCTGTCAGTCACCTGTCGAATTACAAAGGCTGGGTGCATGCCGATGGATATGCTGGCTTCAATGGTCTGTTTGGTAAGGACAAAGCCTCAGAAGTTGCCTGCATGGCTCATATCCGGCGCAAGTTCGTTGATGTTCAACAATCCCAGGGCTCAGCTATTGCCGAGGAAGCCATCAAACGGATTCCCAAACTTTACGGCATCGAGAAAGAGGTTCGTGGTAATTGCCCTGAAGAACGGGTTGTCTTGCGCCAGAAAAAAGCCAAACCGATCTTTGATGATTTGGAACAGTGGCTGCATGCGCAGCTACCCAAAATCTCCAGCAAATCACCGCTGGCCAAGGCTATCCGTTATGCACTGAGCCGAATGCCAAAGACGCGGCCCTATCTCGACAATGGATTTCTGGAATTGGATAACAACACTTGCGAGCGCGCAGTCAAACCGGTGGCCATAAGCAGGAAAAATTGGATGTTTGCCGGTTCTGAGCGCGGTGGAAAAGTCATGGCAATCGCCTTTACCCTGATTGAGACCGCTAAGCTCAATGGCGTTGACCCCCAAACTTGGCTTACTGATGTTCTCAGCCGTATCGCCGACCACAAGATAAACCGCATTGACGAGTTGTTACCTTGGAACTACCTTGCAGATGAATAACCATGTGGGCGCTTACCCAAGGTGTCACCTTCCCTCAGCATATCAAACAGACGCTTCCTATGTAGGGACTCGCGAGACATCTTCTATAAAATCCTGATAGGAAGGAGAGTATTGACCCTCGCCGCCTCATCTTCATTGATGAAACCTGGGCTAAGACAAATATGGCCCCTTTGCGAGGTTGGGCTCCGCGCGGCAAACGTTTGATTGGCAGAGCACCTCATGGCAGTTGGCGAACTCAGACATTCCTGGCGGGATTGAGATGTGATCGCATTGAAGCACCATGTGTCTTTGATGGGCCTATTAATGGCCAGAGTTTCCTGGCCTACGTCGAACAGGTTCTGGTGCCGACATTAAACCCAAAGATGTGGTCATCATGGACAATCTCAGCAGTCACAAGTCCAAAGCTGTTCGCAAGGCCATTCGCAGCGTTGGTGCCCGGTTGCTGTTTCTACCACCGTATTCACCTGACCTCAATCCAATCGAACAGGTCTTTGCCAAACTCAAACACCTGTTAAGACTCTCAAACATGCGAAATACCGAAGACTTGTGGCGAGGGATCGGAACACTACTCGACAGGTTCACACCGCAGGAATGCCAAAACTATCTCGTCAATTCAGGTTATGCACCAACTTAAAATGATCCCGCTCTAGAAGAAGTCTATGCATGGCTAAAAAGTGAATTCCCTCGATTTATCGAGAAATTGGGTATTTGAAAATTACATTATGCGGAGTCGATTGTAATTATTGGTAAGTACCAACGATAATTTATTTTCCTCAAGCAGGCAGCGTCACGAACAGATCTGGCCGCCATCGCGTGTGAAGCGGCATTGACCAGGACCATTAATCCTTCCAGGCGGATTGCAGCTGAATTTGCAGGCGTTGATCCGGGGAACGCAGGTATTCTCCCAATAGTCCCGGCGCAAATCTCCATCCCAACCTTGGGCGTTGCCTAGCCGCTCCCCTTCGCTACGGCACTGGGCGCCCAGCCCAGCATCGCAGCGCGCGGCGCATTGCTGGAGATTTTCACGCACAGGCGGATTGGCCGTTGATGCGCGCAGGCATTGGCCCTGCTTAAATTCGAAGCCGGACGGGCAGCTTGGTGCAGGTGCCGCGTTACGCACGCATTGTCCGCCTGAGAATACAAACCCAGTGGGGCAACTCGGCTGCACGGCAGGCGGTAAGGCAGGCGGGGCATTGCCGACCGCGCCAACGGCTTGGCTAAAGGTCGCAGGACATCGGCCCGATCGATATGGAAAAATGACATAGGAGCTGTATTTGTTCGAGCCGGGCCGGCAATATCCAGCATTTCCCAGTTGGCAGACGGCCCCGGCATTGGCCCGACAATGCGGACTCAGGTTCACATTCCTTGCGATGCTGATGTCGCCGCCGAGTGCGCACCAGTCTGCATCATGCTGGGCACCGTTGGAATCGTAATAGCAGATATCCAACTGCGCCTTTGGCTGGGGCTGGGGCTGCGGTTGGGGCTGTACTCCACCGTTATTAGCCGAACCGCTGGAAGTCAGTATCTGCGTTGTAATCAACTTGAAATCGCGTCCACTGAAGTCGTAATAATATTTTGCCATCGGTTCTTGTTCGTTAATCAACCCGGTAAGGACCAGCAGATTACTATCGGTTCTAAATTCGATTGGATTGATGTTCTCGTTTGTATCAAGCCAACAGCACACCGTGCCTGGAAGAAACTGCACAAAACCAGATCTTGCATTGATGACCGCGCCCATGAGGCAATTGGCACCGCAGCCCCAGATTGCCAGAACATGATCGCCGGCGAAATTCACGCCGCCCTTGGCTGCGTTCCGGAGCCGCGTACGATAGGTCTTAGCATCGGGGTGAGAGGAAAGATCCGGCGATTGAACGCGAGCTCTGTAGGCCCTTGCGGGATAGTCTTCAAACCTGAGACTCTTCGTAGTTGGTTTATTCACGGGCGTCGGGGCCAGTCGGGCCGCTACGGTGAATACCAGAGTGTCGAGCCGTGTGCCCTTAACCCGGCAGTTGCGATCAAGCCGCGACGCATTGCCTCGCAGCACGATCCTGTCGCCTTGCTGGGAGCCGGAGACCCGATAAGGCGTTTGGCCGCAACGACTGCTGAAAAGACGCGCCTCGCCGCTAATACTCCCATCACTTCGCCTAATTCCTTCGAACAAAAGGGTTCCATTTCCTACTCCATGCTTGATCAAGCCCTGGCGCGGATCGGTGTAAATGATGGACACATTGGCATTGGTGGCATTGGCAGGCGCGCAAAATTGCACTTCCATGCGCGAGCCATTGTGATCATATTCATCAATGCTACAGTTAGATGCCTGCACATTCGGTGATGAGAAAGCAAAAATCAAAAAGGCTATGGTAGGAATGAGGAAGCGCATTGTAGTCTACTCTCCAAGGAACAGGTAGCTAAAATATTAGACTCAAACCACGAGTTTAGTCCAGTTAAAATTCAGAAAGGGCTGAACATACTTTAGGTTATTTGACTCTAGATATTTGTGTCCCTTTAGACAGTGGTTCCGACTTTCCCACGCACCAACCAGTATTTGATTAATATGAAAAGCTTCTTGGCCACCAAAAATGGTGAAACTCTTGCGCGATAGCCAATCCGTGCTCTGACAACCGATTGAAAAATTGCAGAAATTGTGCTTGTTGACGCCATTTCTCAGTGTTATCGTTCTTGGCGGCGAGCAAGTTTGTTGATGCCGTGAAAATTGGAAGGTGATGATAATGCAAAGATTTCTTTTTATGCTTCTCGTGGCGTATGCCATCGGCGCTGCGCCGGCAATGGCCGTGGGCGATGCCGATCTGCAGCGACTCAACAGGGGGGAAGGCTGCCCTGGCTGCGATCTGAGCAACGCGAATTTAAGAAGTATGCAACTCCAAAATCAGGATCTGAGCGGCGCCAATCTGACTGGCGCAAACCTCAACAACGCGAACCTATACAAAACGAACCTGAGCGGTGCCAATCTGACGAACGCTAACTTGAGGAATTCCAACCCGAGCGGCGCAAATTTCACTGGCGCAAATCTGACCGGTGCCGATTTCTCCCGTGTCCACGAGCTTAATATCAAAGGGGCGAATTTTACCAACGCGATTTTATGCAAGACGAAGTGGATCGACGGCACCACGGTCTACCACTGTCCGTAGGTAGACCCAGTGTAGAATTTTTGGTATTTGGTTCCCGGGTGCTGCAGGACGATGGCACAGACGGTTCGTAGCGCCAACGGCTATCTATACAGAAACTTCATCACCGGCCCTTGAAGCCTCTTGCTGGTCCACTTTCCTTGAGCGCCGAAAGTGACTATGGCTGTGCCTTGAAATTGACAGATCTGTCCCTCGCCAGCGCAACGCCGGTAATTCCCGGGAATTGGGCCATCGCCGACACTTTAGAAAGAAACACCATTAAACCGGCACTCGACCCTGACACCACTCCGTTGGTTTTGCTGGCAAGCGCTATTTGCCTGGCTGCGCGTAAAATTTTGTGCGTCTGGTCCATTTACTTTTTTGCCGTTCCAGAACAGCTCGAAGCCTCTGGCGGCTGGAACGGGAATTGGGCCATCGCCGACGCTTTGGAAAGAAACACCATTAAATCGGCACTCGACCCTGACACCACTCCGTTGGTTTTGCTGGCAAGCGCTATTTGCCTGGCTGCGCGTAAAATTTCTTGCGTCTGGTCCACTTACCTTTTTGCCGTTCCAGAATAGCTCGAAGCCACTGTTGGCTGGAACGGGAACCGGAGCGGGACGAACCGGGGTAACCGGCCGTACCGGCAGGCGAGTTCGTCTAAACTTGATACAATAGTTGCTGCATTTGTTAAAAACCCTCAGGCTTTTCTTGCATGCGTTGAAATCATTGACGGCTAATTGGTATTTCGGCGCAAGATTACGCCACGGCTCACATTTGCTATCATCGTAGTTTCCTCCGCCGGAATTGTCCCCGTTATGCGTTCCATAGTTGACGCACAGCGAAATACTTTTTTCATATTCACTTTTTACCTGCTTATAACGATTCCAATACCACATATAATTGCCACCTGGAGATTTCTCGCACCATACACGACTAGTGGCCCTATCGAAGTTTCCTTTCTTGAGACATTGCTTTACACAACGTTTTTCCCCTGAATAGTCAATTTGTCCTGCTTTTGATGTTGTGGTCGTGTCTAATAGTAAAGTGAAACTAACGATAACAATTGCAAAAAATGTAGACGTTAGGCCATTAAGGAACATCATAATGCCTTTCCTTCTTCGTTCGGTTGAACAATAGAATTCTATTGTTTATACTCGTTCTCGCTGCGGTCGATTTTTGAGCGGTCCGACATGTGATGGCGATCTAGTCAATCAATACGATATCGCCATCGGCCGGATCGTTTAACACAACTTGGGGGACAGGGCATCCTTTATGTACTATCTTACCTTGTTTCCAATAGCTTTTCTTACATAGTTCCTTCTGTCCATAATCAGGGGTGTGGGTAATGTAGCAGTCGGATTTATCCCATCTTCCTAAATCATACCGTACTATTAAGTTCGTATTGGGCCAGGTGCCTGATGCATCCATTCTTACTAACTTGACTCGCCTCCATCCGCTACCTGTATTGTGCCAAAACGATTTTGTTTCCCCTGGCCCGATCGCGAAATTGACGTAGTTTGGATAGCTTGAATTCTCTATCGTGAAATGCCAGTAGTAGGAGGATTTATTATAAATATGCCTTTTACAATTGGCATATGCTGGCTCAGCAAGGATCGTTACGCTAAGAGCAAACAAACCCATCACAGCGAGAAGCCTAACAGCTGGTGTGAATAGCCTTTTGTTTGGCAACATTTCTGGTTTCAAAACTAACATTTTCTCTCCCTATATAAACGGTGGAGGATAAGCACCAACGCAACGCCTAATCAAGCGGTCTTTTGTTCATCTTTCATGGCCTGATAGTTCCACGGAAGCAATCCATTGATGCGATTGACGCGATGGTCTTGAATACGTTCCAGCACCCAAGCAAGCCAAGCCTCGGAGTTTACCCCGTTGAGCTTGCAGGTCTCAATCAGGGTATAGGCGATAGCCATTGCTTTGCCACCGCGCTGTGAACCGACTGACATCTAAAGTTTTCGCCTTAATCTCGCTCACAGAGCAATCGCGTTAGGTGGGGTTCCTCGGACGAACAC
>JASFYT010000021.1:0-9655 GCA_045047085.1 Rhizobiaceae bacterium
CCGATAAGCACAGCACCAACGATCATTGCGATCATGGGCGAAAATCCGCCACCGCCCGGAAGAGCTCTTTTCAGCTGTTCCTGACCTTTTTTGATAATGTCTTCCAAATCCGGTGGTTGTCCACCGCCGCCACGTGGTGGTTGTCCACCGCCCCATGGGCCGCCGCCGTCGCCGCCACCATTTCCACCATTCCAGCCACCGCCGGGTTTATTGCTCCAAGGCATCCAGTTTCCTTTTAGTATGTCGTAATTTCAAAAACCGCTTCAAACGGTTCAGTCATTCTATTTATAAGCATCTTGCCGCCAGCTTTCAACGGCACGAACACCTCTAAAGGTGATTAATTGCTTTAATGACTAACACAAGGCGAATTGGGCAAAAACTGTTGAAAAGCGCTATTTTTTCCGCTCATAAACAGCAAATACGGTTTCCATGCTGTCTTTTTCACCAATTGGAACATTTTCGCGTGAAACAGAATGCCAGTTTTCATCCAATAAAACATCAGGAAAAACCGTATCCCCGTCTGGTGTGCCCATAACGTGAGTAAGATATATGCGATCCGTTCTCGCAAGCGCTTCCATGTATATCTGTCCCCCGCCAATGATGCAGATTTCTGACACATCATTTTCACCGGCCCACTTTTTTGCCGCATCAATTGCACTATTCAGTCCATCTACACCAAGCGCATCTTCAGGCGAAAATCCAGAACGTGAAACCACAATATTCAATCTGCCCGGCAGCGCCTTGCCGATGCTCTCATACGTTTTACGCCCCATTATAACCGGTTTGCCGAGGGTAATTTCCTTAAACCGTTTTAGATCGCTGGAAAGTCGCCAGGGCATCCCGCCATATTTGCCAATGACACCATTGTCGGCGATTGCCACAACAATTGATATGGAGATAGCGCTCACTTTAAACTGCAATCGGCGCTTTGATCGTTGGCAACGCCACGTAATCCAGTAACTCGAAATCATCGAGATCGAAATCAAAAATGTCTTTCTTGTCAGAGTTCATTCGCATCACCGGCAATTCACCTGGAGACCGCGTAAGCTGCTCCCTCACCTGATCGAAATGATTATGGTAGATATGCGCATCACCAAACGTATGAACAAAGTCGCCCACTTCCAGTTCGCAAACCTGCGCCAGCATCTGCGTCAACAATGCATAAGAGGCAATATTGAACGGCACACCGAGGAAAATATCAGCCGAACGCTGATAAAGCTGACACGATAATTTTCCGTTAGCCACATAAAACTGAAACATGCAGTGACAGGGCGGCAATGCCATATCATCCACCTGAGCCGGGTTCCATGCGGAAACAATATGCCGACGAGAATTCGAGTTGTTTTTTAAAGACTTAACAAGATTAGATATTTGGTCAATTACACCACCATCGCCATCCGGCCATGAACGCCACTGATAGCCATAAACCGGCCCAAGATCACCATTTTCATCGGCCCACTCATCCCAGATTGAGACGTTATTATCCTTTAAATAGCCAATATTCGTGTCCCCTTTCAGGAACCACAGCAATTCGATTATAATTGCGCGAAGATAAAGTTTTTTGGTGGTGAGAACAGGAAATCCATCAGCCAAATTAAACCGCATTTGATGGCCAAAAACAGAACGCGTCCCCGTACCCGTACGGTCACTACGGTCAGTACCTTGTTCAAGCGTATGGCTCAAAAAATCCAGATATTGGCGCATGAATCTCTCTTGAAATTAGTCCGTTGATTCTCGGTTATCGCTTACGATACACCCACAATTGCGCTGGTGGCAAATTGCGCGCGACCCAGCCAAAATGTTCCACATGGTAATCTCCGGCACCGGCAACCACTGGAGATAACGGACCATATGAAAACTGGATGATCGGACGCCCCTCAGGAATGATATCAAGCAATTCCTCAATCAATTTAACGCGTTTTGAACTCGGAAAGTTCAACAATGGCAGAGCTGAAATTACACAATCGAATTGATCGATGCCCGATTCTTGCTGTATGGCATCCACATCGAATGCATCACCCTGAATGAAATTCACCTTCGGATAATCCGCCCTCAAATGGGGAAGGAAAGTTTCAGAATATTCGATTGAATAAAGTTGTTCCGGCGCAACACCTTGCTCAATAATAGCTTTAGTGATTACGCCAGTTCCCGGCCCGAGTTCCAAAACCGGCAAGCCGGAATGCAAGTTCACAATGGAAGCCATGCGTTTTGCGGTAATTGAACTGGTCGGAAAAATAGCCCCGACATTCTTCGGCTGGTCAACCAAACCTTTGATAAACCGAATTTCGTTTTGAAACTTCTTAGCTAATTTTTTAGTCAATCTAACAGCCATGCTTCACACATTCCTGAACATAATACACTTACCACATTTCGCACCCAATACATAAGTGGGCCTGTAACCTGTTAATACAACCACGCATCAATGGAAACATTTACAGGGAAATTAATTGTTGAAATAATTGGCGATTTTGAGGCAATGGTCATGTTAAAACCCTTTCAATTGGGTGAAAACCACCCTATATACAGGGTGTCGGGCAACCGACTATAACGATAAATTGCCTGTGTAATAAACCTATCGGACCCGGGGGCGGTACCCGGCGCCTCCACCAAAAACCATCCCGCAATAAGCGTCGGATGGCTTTTGATGGGGGCGAAATAGGATCGACGAGGGCGTAAAGACTGTGTTTTCGTTCGGTATTGTACCACCGTTATCGGGCTACAACGATAGTTGCAAATGACAACTACGCGGAAGCTCGTCTAGCTGCGTAAGCAGTTCGACACTTCAAATTAAGCCCTATCGGTTCGCACCTTTAGGCGGGGTTCGGAGGCACCTGGCAACAGAAGCCTTCACTTTTTCCCAAATTCAGAAATTTTGTAATCCTAGATTTTCATGGAACTTCCCAGGCGGCGAAGAGCCGCCCGGCGTTAGCTGCGCCGCAGTAATGTCGGAGACATGCCAACGAAGATGCTGAGGATACGCCGTGAGCCCAGCAAACTAAATCAGCTTCTCTTCCGATTTAGCAAACGCAAACCGCACGCCAATTGCGCACAACAACATGCCGAACAACTGCAACAGGTTCAACGTTTCGCCAAACAAGAAATAAGCGATGATAGCGGTCGATGCAGGTACAAGATAAAATAGTGCCGACACTTTTGCCACACTGCCATCGCGAATCAACATTAAAAGCATGAAAACACCAGCGATGGACAACACCAAAACCAGCCAGACAAGCGCGAAAATCAGTTCACCACTCCACTGGAAAGTGAAGGTTTCAAACATCAACGCATAGGCAAGCGAGGGAATAAGCGCACCAACATATTGCCAAAATGTCCCGGTGCGCACATCAATATTGGTAGCATATTTCTTTTGATAAATGGTGGCAAAAGTCGAGGCAAACATTGCCATCACCACAACCATCACCGTAATTGGCGTAACACCGCCGCCTGTAAATTCAATCTTCGGCAAAATAACAAGTCCAAGCCCAACAACACCAATAAGAAGTCCTAACCAGTTACGCATATTCACCTTTTCGCCGAGCACAAGCCCTGCAAACAATGCCACAACAAGCGGTTGCAGACCGATAATCATCGCTGATATCCCTGCCGACAAACCGTGGTCAATCGCCCAAAATACTCCGCCAAGATAAATTCCATGCAAGAACATACCAACCACGACGGAATGGCCAGCTAACCGCCAGTCGGGCCATTTTGCAGGATTTTTGGTTGCCTGCATCACAAATACCAGACCACCCAGAAGCACAATTGCGATGACATAACGCAGGCTCAAAAATGAAGCAGGCTCCGCATACGGCATTCCCATGCGAGCGCCGATAAAGCCGGTCGACCATAAAACAACAAAAAAGGCGGGAAAATATCGAGTCATTCAATCACTCTCAAAAACAAATCAGGCACTTCATAAAACAACTTAGGCAATATCACCGAGCCAGTTTTTCAGGCGTGAAAATCCTTCAATCAACTGATTTTCCTCGCAGGCAAATGAAAGCCGCATCCAGTCTCCACCGCGTCTGGAATCAAAATCAATTCCCGGAGTAAGCGCAACGCCCGCTTCGTGAAGAATACGGTTGGCAAGTTGCATACTGTCATTACAACCAGTGGCATTCAGCAGCCCCCTCACATTAAAATAGGCATAAAAGGCCCCGTCTATCGGTTGAATTTCGTCAATTCCGATGGCTTTTAACTCATCAAGCACATACTCTCGGTTGCTTAGATAGCCCTGTTTCACCTGCTCCATCTCATCGACCCCGTCAAAAGCAGCAAGAGCAGCAATTTGCGATATTTCCGGTGCGCAAATGAAATTATTCTGCTGCAAACGATCAATGGTCTCCACCATATTTTCCGGTACAATCATCCAGCCAATACGCCAGCCCGTCATGCAGAAATATTTGGAAAATGAATTTATGACAAACAAATCATTTTCAAATTCCAGCGCCGTCACTTCGCGTTTATCGTAGGTGAGCCCATGATAAATCTCATCAGATATCAATGTAATCGAATGCTTTTTGCAGACATTGACCAGCCGCTCAAATTCCTCTGGCCTCATCATCGTTCCGTTGGGATTATTGGGATTTGCGATCAAAGCACCATCAATAGGCTTTCTTTGATGCTCCGCCAATAATAGTTCCGGTGAGATAACCCAGTCGGAGGCCGCAGTGGTTTCAATTTCGACAGGTTCCAAAGAGAGGCTTTTCAATATATTGCGATAGGCAGGATAACCGGGGCTTGGAATAACCACCCGGTCACCGGGATCAAACGCCGATAAAAAAGCAAGACTGAACCCGGCGGTGGAACCAGTAGTGACAAAAACGCAATCCTTATTGACGCTGACCCCGTAACGCTCCTGATAATGTAACGCGATACGCTGCCGCAATGGCCCGATACCGGCAGCTTCCGTATAACCAATTTTCCCAATAGCAATTGCCTTTGTAGCCGCCTCACGTGCTGGCGTTGGCGCTGGTGCACCAGGTTGGCCAACGCACATGAGCACGATATCCTTGCCAGCTTTGGAAAGTTCCGCTGCCTCCGCAACAATTTGCATAGCGCGGAAGGGTTCTACAATACTACGTGATGAGGGTTTCATAAGTTATACTTTGCCGATAGAATCCAATTTGGGAAATCGGAAAGTAACTCGCATGTCCCAAAAAAACCATGATACCAATGCATTTTTTTAGACGCTCCGGCAACACACCTTTGATACTCAATCCTATTATATGGATAAATCCAGACCATGCCATTGAATTCAGACACCTACCGACCTGTATTTACCAAAAAAGTTGTTGCTATTCTTGTCGGTCTCGCGCTGTTGTTTTCGATCAGCATTGATATAGCCGCTGCCCAGAAGAAAGGCCGAAGTCTACCCCTCATCCGCGACGCAGAAATTGAGGGCTTGTTGAAGGATTATACCTCCTCAATTTTTAGAGCTGCCGGACTGCCGCGTAACTCTGTTGATGTCTTCATCATCAATCGGCGGGAATTCAACGCTTTTGTGACCGGCACCCGCATGTTTTTCTTCGCCGGAGCACTAACCACCGCCAAGACACCAAATGAGATTATTGGCGTCATTGCCCATGAGACAGGGCATTTGGTCGGACATCACTCGGTGCGTATGCACGAGCAACTCGAAAAAGCAAAAATCATGTCTGTGCTTGGTGTTCTGCTTGGTGCAGGTGCAATGATCGCCGGCGGCGACGGCGGTAGCGCAGCAGGTGGTGCTATACTTCTTGGTAGCCAGCAAGCAATTCGGCGAGGCCTGCTATCTTATCAACGCTCCGAAGAAATGGCCGCCGATAATACAGCAATCAAACTGCTCAACAAATCGGGCCAGTCTCCCCTCGGGATGATTGAGACTTTTAAGGGGTTTGCCCGCAATGAGCTTTTCTCCAATAATTCCCAGAACGCCTATGCCAGAAGCCATCCTTTGCCCCGTGAACGCATCGCGCTGCTTCAACGGCTGGTTAAAAAAAGCAAGTTTAGAAACAAAAAAGACTCCCGCTCCCTGCAATTGCGTCACGATATGATGCGAGCAAAAGTTGCAGCTTATACGGGAGGCGCCAGAGCAGTCCGCAGTCTGTTTGCCAAAAATCTCAACGGTGCACCGGCACGTTATGGCGATGCCATCACTACATATCTTACGGGTTCACCAAAACGCGCCTTGCCAAAAATAAACGCCCTTATCAAGCAACAACCAAAAAACGCCTATCTTTATGAACTAAGAGGCGAAATGCAGTTGCGCTCTGGACAAGCTTCCGCCTCCATTAAGTCTTTCAAGCAAGCGATCAAGCTCGATAAATATAAATCCGGCCTGCTGCGCATTCAACTGGGCCATGCTTATCTGGAAACCAACAACCCAAAATTACTGGTAGCAGCAATCAAGGAACTGAAGGCTGGAATATCCAGAGACCGCAATTCAGCCAATGGCTATGGTCATCTGGCTCGCGCCTATGCAAGGCAAGGTAAAACGATTTTAGCTATTGCAGCCAGCGCCGAAGAGAAATATATGCAGGGCAATCTCAAGCAGGCAAAAATCTTTGCCCACCGCGCTCAACCAAAATTGAAGAGAGGAACGCCACAATGGCTTCGTCTTCAGGATATTTTGGATTATAAACCTGTTAAGAGCTAATAACTTAAAATCAAAAACAGCGAAACCATTTACATCGCTCAGGAGATATTTATGAAATTCCCAAAACTAACAAAATCAAAGGCTGTGTTTGTTTTAATCAGCCTTGCCTTTTCCTTCTTTGGATTGCCCGACCCAAGCCTCGCGCTGGATTCGAAAGATAAAAGCGAGGTAGAAACCATCATTCGGGACTACCTCCTGAATAACCCGGAAATTTTCATTGAGGTCCAGCAAGCATTGGAAACCAAGCAGAAGCTTGAAACCGCCAGCGCACAAAAGCGTACTCTCATTGAAAAACATGAGTTGATTTACAACTCCAAACATCAGATGGAGATCGGCAATCCTGATGCCCCCATCACCGTGGTAGAGTTTTTTGATTATAATTGCGGATTTTGCCAACGTGCCCTTGCCGACATGAACCGCTTCGTCAAAGACGATGACAACGTACGCTTTGTGCTCAAGGAATTTCCGGTTCTTGGCGAAGCCTCTGTAGAGGCACACCGTGTTAGCCTTGCATTTAATACAATAATGCCGGAAAAAATTGAAGAATTTCACACCAGCCTATTGGGAAAACGTGGCAGAAAAGACGGCAAAATAGCTGTCGAACTCGCAGTTTCCCTTGGCGTTGATCAGGCAAATCTGATCGCTGAAATGGAAAAACCTTACATTGTTGCCGCCATGCGGGAAGTCTATGAACTTGCTGATGGTCTGGCGATCACAGGAACCCCTTCTTATATCATCGGGGATCAAGTGATATTTGGAGCCGTTGGTTATGACCGGCTGAAAGAAAAAATCGACCAAATCGGCACGAATTAAGGCCAAATCCAGCAAGAAAACACATATTGTCTGTGGAAAGTGGGCGCTGTTTGCAGATGGTGCGAACTTGCGCTTTCCTGCGGCAATCTTGCCCTGTATAACCGGGAAAACTTTCAGCTTGGCTGGGCATCATAATTTTGCTTAATATCATTGCTAACGCTGGAACAATTAGAGCCAATTGCAGGGCACCTGCAGGACTGGAAATATGACAGAAAAAAAATCAAAATCAGGCGCAAAGTCTATCGACACGGGACTGGTCAGAGATCTGGCGGCAATCTTGAAAGATACCGATCTAACAGAAATCGAAATCGAACAGGACGATCTACGCATTCGCGTTTCGCGCCAAAACCAAGTTCAAGCAGTAGCTGCCCCTGTGCAAGTAAGTGCGGCACCCGCAGTAGCACCTGTTGCAGCACCCGCCCCTGCGAGCGCACCGACATCACCTACCGATAACGCGGTCACCTCGCCAATGGTTGGAACAGCCTATCTTTCTCCTGCCCCCGGTACAGATGTATACGTAAAAGTCGGCGACACCGTCAAACAGGGCGATACAATCCTAATCATCGAAGCCATGAAGACCATGAACCAGATTCCTTCCCCGCGCAGCGGCACAGTCACCGCGATTTTGGTGGAAGACAGCCAGCCGGTAGAATTTGGTGAAGCTCTCATGACAATCGAATAACGCAAGGTCCGAGCGCAACCTCATATGTTTAAAAAAGTCCTCATTGCCAATCGCGGCGAAATCGCACTACGCATCCTGCGCGCCTGTAAGGAGCTGGATATCGGCACAGTTGCCGTCCATTCCACCGCAGACGAAGACGCCATGCACGTGCGCCTTGCTGATGAAAGTGTCTGCATTGGCCCTCCGGCCGCCAAAGACAGCTATCTGAACATTCATGAAATTATGGCAGCTTGTGAAATCACAGGTGCTGACGCCATTCATCCAGGTTACGGCTTCCTTTCCGAGAACGCGAAATTCGCGGAAATTCTGGAAGAGCATAAAATCACCTTCATTGGCCCAAGCGCTGAACATATCCGTATGATGGGTGATAAGATTGAAGCCAAAAGAACGGCAAAACGTTTAGGCATTCCGGTTGTGCCGGGTTCCGAAGGCGAAGTAACCGAAGAAGGCGACGCCAAAAAGATCGCAAAAAAAATCGGCTACCCGGTCATCATAAAAGCCGCTTCAGGCGGCGGCGGGCGTGGCATGAAAGTTGCTAATTCCGAAAGTGAAATCGCCAACGCCTTGCACACCGCTCGTTCCGAGGCCGGTGCAGCCTTTGGCGATGACGCCGTATATATCGAGAAATATCTGGCCACTCCGCGCCACATCGAAATTCAGGTTCTAGGCGATGGCAAGGGTGGCGGCGTTCACCTTGGCGAACGCGATTGCTCACTGCAACGGCGTCACCAAAAGGTCTGGGAAGAAGCAACCTCCCCTATTCTCACGCCGGAGCAGCGCAGTGAAATCGGTGAAATTTGTGCCAGCGCAATTCGCGGTCTGAAATATTCAGGCGCCGGCACCATCGAATTTCTCTACGAAAACGGTGAATTCTATTTCATCGAAATGAACACCCGCCTGCAAGTAGAACACACCATCACAGAGATGATCACCCACATCGATCTGGTCAACGAACAATTGCGAATCGCAGCAGGCGAAGGTTTATCAGTTACGCAGGACGAAATTCCCTTCCTCGGCCACGCCATCGAATGCCGCATCAATGCCGAGCACCCGAGAACCTTTGTGCCATCACCGGGTACTATCGATTATTACCACCCTCCCGGCGGTCTAGGTGTGAGACTGGATTCCGGCATCTATCAGGGCTATAAAATTCCACCCTATTACGACAGCCTCATCGGCAAACTGATTGTGCACGGCAGAAACCGCCCGGAGTGCCTCATGCGTTTACGCCGGGCTTTAGATGAGTTCGTGGTAGACGGAATTGAAACCACAATTCCGCTATTTCAGGATCTGGTGACGAACCCCGATATTCTTGCCGGAAACTACGACATTCACTGGCTGGAAAATTATCTGGACGCCAAATAGGCTGCCAATCAGAAAGGCAGCCTAAAATGTCCAAGACACCTGCCAATTTCACACCACCAATACTGGAAACTGCCCGTACAATAATGCGCTGTCCGCAGTTGCAGGATTTTGAAGCCAGTGCTGAAATGTGGGCAGATCCAAAGGTCGTTGAATTTATT
>JASFYT010000022.1:0-32688 GCA_045047085.1 Rhizobiaceae bacterium
GTGGCTTGAACGGTGTGGCGGCAGGCGGCGCTGTCTCATTGGCACTGGCATGCGATATCATTGTTGCCCGGCGTTCGGCACGATTTGTATCTGCATTTTCCCGCATTGGGCTGCTGCCGGATTGTGGGGGTTCATGGCTCTATATCCAGGCATTTGGATTACACCGCGCAAAAGCCTTTGCAATGCTGGAGCAAGAAATATCCGCCGAACAAGCACATGGATTAGGGGTGGTTGCAAAACTCACAGAAGAACACGATTTTAAGGAAGTACTACAGGAAACCGCCACGCATTTTGTATTAGCTTCGCCCGATGCAATGCGCATAACAAAACACGCACTAAATGCTGCAACAATCAACGACCTGCCAACCCAACTCGGTCTTGAACGAAAATGGCAGAACAGCGCCGCCAATGGAAATGATTTCCAGGAGGGTATCACTGCCTTCCGCGATAGGAGGAAACCAGATTTTGGCGCCAAACCGGAAGAAAATCGAGGAAAATAAAACTACACAAGACATCAGCCCTGCCAATCGCGTTCACTGGCTTGGAGCCGTGGGTCATTTTTACGACGAGCCAACGATTTCAAGAATCATCCAAAAAATTGTACGAAAGCACTGAACCTCTATTCACACCTCAGGTATCTCGCTTTTTGCGAAACCGGGGTTTTCGCTTTTCAAACAACGCACTGACACCTTCTTTGGATTCATCCGTATCGTAATATAAACTCAACGCCTGCATTCCCAGCATCGATATCCCACGAATGTTTTCTGTATCAGCGTTGAAAGATCGTTTCGCCAGGGTGATTGCCACAGGGCTTTTCTCGAGAATTTCTAAACACCATTTTTCAACTTCCTGATCGAGATCTTCAACGGGTACAACCTTGTTGACCAACCCCATTTCGCAGGCCTCTTTTGCATTATAGCGACGGCACAAGTACCAGAATTCACGCGCCCGTTTTTCACCGATTGATCGCGCCAGCAATGCAGTGCCAAATCCGGGATCGACTGAACCCACTTTGGGGCCAACCTGCCCGAACTGGGCATTTTCTGAGGCGATAGTCAGGTCGCAAATTGTAGCAAGTACATTTCCCCCACCAATTGCATAGCCATTCACCCTGGCAATTACCGGAACAGGAATATCGCGGATCACACTTTGCAGTTCTTCAATCGCCAAGCCCACAGTTCCCCGGCCGCCATACTTTCCATCATGGGAAGATAAGTCGCCGCCAACACAAAATGAGCGGTTCCCCACCCCGCTTAATACGACAACACCGATATCACGGTTCCATCCCGCTTCCTTGAAAGCTTCGATTAATTCATCGACGGTTTGTGCCCGGAACGCATTAAGCTTGTCAGGTCGATTGATGGTAATTTTCGCGATACCATCATTGGCACTAAACAATATATCCTCAAATTTCATGGGCAAATCCTATCCATGCATCGTTAATCCACCTGAGACACTGATCGTTTGTCCGGTGATGTAGGAGGCTTCGTCACTTGCCAAAAAGGCAACAATACCGGCAATGTCTTCTGGCTGCCCCAAGCGTTTCATTGGAATAGCACGTCTGAAGCTTTCTGTAATTTTACGCGCGGCTTCGCCTTCACCAAGCTGCGCACTCAACAACGCTGTCTCTGTCGGACCGGGGCATATCGTATTGCAGGTGACATTGTTGAGAGCCAGTTCGCGCGCCAGTGTTTTTGCGAACGCTATCATGCCACCCTTGCATGCAGAATAAATTGCCTCTCCTGAAGAACCTACCCGCCCGGCATCGGATGCGATGTTAATCAAACGCCCCCAGCCCTGCATCTGCATATTCTTCACAACAAGGTGGGTCAGCCCAATAGGACCGCGGAGGTTAATAGCGATAACCCGCTCCCAAAACTCCGCATCGGTATCAACAAAGTTCTTAATTCGGTCCCAACCGGCATTATTCACCAGGATTGAGATTGGGCCGAATGCTGTTTCTATCTGCTCAATAGCGTCGGCGTTTGATTGATCATTGGAGACATCACCGAATATCGCCAGAGCTTTGCCGCCCTTGCCGTTAAGTTCATCATTGATTTTTGCTGCTGATTTTTCTGCCGCCGTCATGTCAATGTCCAATATGGCGACGTTGGCACCCATCAAAGCAATCTTAAGGGCAATTGCGGCACCAATGCCGCCGCCAGCACCCGTTATTAGCGCTGTGCGCATTACTCCATTGTTCATTTACCCAACTTTCTAAACAAATTTACGTAAATATATTTACATATTATATCAAGTGCAACCTGAATATTTGCCGGGCAGAATTTATGAACAAATAATTTTCGATATTTGCTAGAAACGCTTATGTTGGGCGTTTTTGATCACACTCCAAGATATTTAACACGCAGGCCTTGATCAGCGACAAGTTGTGACGAGTTGCCTTGCCAAGCAATTTTGCCTTTTTCGATGATGTAATGACGGTCGGCGATTTTACACAGATCATTGATATTTTTATCGATGATGAGAATAGACTGGTGTTCTTCCTTCAGGTGTTCCAGACACGCCCAAATCTCCTGCCGCACCATTGGTGCCAGGCCTTCTGTGGCTTCATCAAGGATTAATAAAGTTGGGTTGACCATCAAAGCGCGCCCGATTGCCAGCATCTGTTGCTCACCGCCAGACAGCAAATTACCCATCTGCTGCTGCCTGCCCGCAAGTTCCGGAAATAATTCAAATACGCGTTCTTTGGTCCAGGGCCTGGCATGGTCTGCACGATTTTCAGCAGTGGCGATCAGATTTTCAAGCACTGTCAGGTTAGGAAAGATCTGCCGCCCCTCCGGAACCAGAGCGATGCCTGCTTTAGCGATACGGAAAGAGGGAAGATTGGTGATATCCTTTCCGTTAAAAAAAATATAGCCGGCACGTGGACGAGCGATTCCCATGACAGAGTGCACAGTCGTTGTTTTTCCCATACCGTTGCGCCCAATCAGCGTCACGACTTCACCTGCTCCCACTGTCAGATTCATTTTAAAAAGAGCCTGACTTACCCCATAAAATGTTTCAAGATTGCGCAACTCCAGCATCACCCCTCTTCCTCGCCGAGATAGGCGCGACGAACATCGCGGTTGTTTCGAATTTCTCCGGGTGTGCCATTGGCGACTATGCGACCGTAAACCAAAACACTTACCCGGTCGGCCAAAGCAAATACTGCGTCCATATCGTGTTCAATGAGCAGGATTGATTTTTCGCCCTTTAGTTTCTGTAATATGGCGATAAGGCGCACGGATTCTTCTGGACCCATTCCAGCCAGCGGTTCATCCAGCAACAACATTTTAGGCTCGGTGGATAAAGCCATGGCAATTTCAAGCTGACGATGTTCACCATGAGACAATTCTCCCGCGATATCGTTTCTACGGTTGGACAATCCAACTTTTTCAAGCGCTTGTTGTGCGGGATCGGTCAATTCCCGATCATTCCTGGCCGGCTTCCAAAACTTGTATGAATGACCTCGTCGGGACTGAACCGCCAGCGCAACATTTTCGATGACCGGCATATCAAGAAAAATCGATGTGATTTGAAATGACCGTGCAAGACCCAGTCTTGAGCGTTGGTGTTCTGGCATTCGGGTAATTTCATGTCCTCGAAACAGAATTTTCCCTGCATCCGGTTGCAAGCCACCACATATTTGGGCGATTAATGTAGTTTTACCGGCGCCATTGGGGCCGATGATTGCGTGGAGTTCATTCTCACGTACGTTCAAATCAACATTGTCTATCGCGTGGATTCCACCAAAAGTCTTGGTCAGGCCAATGACTTCCATAATAGAGTCAGCCATGGTCAGCCACCATGGCATTATTTTGCCTGTTATTGATTACCAGGGTCGCCGCCAGATTATCGTGCAGTGCTTTACCATGGGCGTTTTTCATGAATAAGAAATAGCCGATCATCCCGGTCGCCAAAGACAATCCCTGCCCGAAAGCCCGGTGAACCGCCTGGGTTGGCGACATTGTTTGACCATCTGCAGATATAATCGACAGGCCCATAATCTGTTTGCCAAATGACCCGCGCCATTTGCTCGCTGGTAAAAAGAAATGGTTGAAAATAACCCAGCCAATAAGAAAATAGGAACATAGAACCATAACCAAATGTTGGTGAAACTCGGTTTTCGGAAATTCCAATAATTGTAACCCAATCACCCCGATGACCAGCCAGGATATGAAAATCAAAAGTGCCGCATCTATCACCATTGCCGCAATTCGTTTGACGGCTGGCGCTACGGTTAAGCCTTTTACGGTTACATCTTCACGCATCTTGAATTTAACCAACCAGCCATCAATACCGCCGCGTGCATAAAGGACAACGAGAATCAGAAATGGCCCAAAATAAATCTGCCAATAGGTTCCGACAATTGGAATGCGGCTGAGGTATTCCGCCATCATAAAGAATGTAATTGCGCCAAGAACTGCTCCGAACATAGAGCCCAAACCACCAAGTACAACCATGAAAATCAATTCGCCTGATGTCGTCCAGGCGGTATCTTCAGGGTTGACAAAATTGGCGTAGTTGGCAAACAGCATTCCAGCAATGCCACACATAACGCCAGCAATGACATAACATGCAAGCTTGTATTGGTAGGTTGCAAACCCCAATGCAATCATACGCGGCTCGTTCGATCTGGTGCCTTCGATTACCCGGCCAAACCGTGAATTTACAATCCTGTAGACGATGTATATTGATAGCAACAAGCAGGCAAATATTGTGTAATAAAGTACATTATTGTTTTCCAAATCCAACAACGGTAGAAAATCGCTACGCTGATTGACCATTAACCCGTCATCAGCGCCATACTTCTCCAAGCCTATCATTCCGTAAAACAACATTTGCGCAAATGCCAGCGTGATCATGATGAAATGAACACCCTTAGTGCGCAGGCTAATTGCACCTGTAACCAATGCAAACAGCGCAGAGAAAACGACGGCCAATACAATGTGGGCGAAGCCGTTGGTTACGCCGTGGTACGCGGCTATGCCGACACTATAACCGCCAATAGCCAAATACGCGGCATGGCCAAAACTGATCATACCGCCAAATCCAAGAATAAGATTGAGGCTGACTACTGCAATTGAAAAAATCATGATCAGCGATGTAAAAGAAATCAAATTCCGTTGCAAAGATATTTCTGCCCCATAGGGCAGGAACAACAAAACCAGAAAAACGGCCCCATAGAACCAGGTACGGTAAGAAAATTGTCTGATCAAATTCATAGCGATACCATTCCTGACCTAGCGCGCCGTTGGAGGGAATAAACCCTGAGGGCGGAAAAACAATACCGCCGCCATCAGAATGTATATCGACATCGCTGATATCGCTGGAGCGGCGGTCTCTGCGCTTTGTTCTGATAGGAATAGTTTAAAAAACTGATCGAGGTAGGAACGCCCCAGCGTATCGACCATTCCGACAATAATGGCGGCAATAAATGCACCACGGATTGAGCCGACACCGCCAATCACAATCACCACGAACGATTGGATAATAATACCCGTACCCATACCAATTGAGGCTTCTGTTGTAATGGCGATTGCCATTATCCCTGCAAGTCCCGCAAGTGCTGAACCTAGGCCAAATATCAGCGTAAAGAGCCGCTTGATATCAACACCCATTGCGCCTGCCATAGTTCGATTGGATGCACCTGCCCTTATTAACATGCCCATTCGGGTTTTGGTGATCAGCGCGTAGAGGAACGCGGCCACCAGCAATCCGACACCTATAATGACAATGCGGATTGTTGGTATGAAAACACCGCCTGGAAGTTCAATTGATCCATCAAGATAGGAGGGCAGATTGACGGGCAGACCACCTGGCCCCCAGACCAAATGAACCGCCGTATCAAAAAACAGAATCAATCCAAATGTCGCTAGGACATGATCAAGGTGGTGTCGGGTATAAAGTGTTCTAAGAGTGGCCGCCTCGACCACGACACCTGCAAGAAAGGTCAGTGGAATTGCCAATGCTGCCCCGATGAGAAATGAGCCCGTAGCCGCGGAAATAGCGGCACAAAGAAAAGCGCCGATCATATAAAACGAACCGTGCGCAAGATGCACCAGATCCATTATACCAAAAACTAAAGTCAGACCGGCAGCCAGCAAAAACAACAATAACCCAAGCTGAAACCCGTTCAATAACTGCGTTACCATTAATATCAATTCCATTTTATGTGCGTCCTATAGAAATTGCGGCAGAAAACTTTTGCACGGACAAATGCCGGAACAAGGGAGATGTTCAACCATTTGCCCGTGCACGCATCAGTCGGGAGGAAATATCAATTAACCAGATGCACTACTTCAAAGGACATTCAGCGGCATACGGGTCTTGATGGTTCTCATAAACCGTTCCTGTAATTTTGGTTGTCCAGTTACCATCATCACCGACCACAACCTCACGCAGATAAAAGTTTTGGATTGGCATATGGTTATTGCCATAACTGAATTTACCGCGAACAGATGGAAAATTTGCCAGCTTCATCGCTTTCCGCATGCCGTCCATGTCATCAAGATCACCATTCACTGCTTCGACAGCAGACTTGATTAAAAAGACTGTATCATAGGATTGCGCGGCGTAAAATGACGGGTATGTGCCATGCTTTTTGCGATATGCCGCAACAAATTCCTTGTTTTGTGGATTATCCAAATCCGGCGACCAGAAAAGCGTCATGGATGATCCAAGCACACCTTTCATGCCAGCGGCCTGGAATTTCGGCAGCGAAATTGAATCAACAGTATAGACTGTATAAAGCGGGAGCTTACCAACAAGGCCTGCCTGCTCGTATTGCTTGATAAATGCACCGCCGGCTTTGCCTGGATAAAATGCGAATATTGCTTCTGCACCCGATGCGCGCGCCTTGGCCAGCTCGGCCGAAAAATCCAGTTGAGCGCCTTTGCCCCACTTGGTCATGTCACGACCAACAATTTTTCCCTTGAAGGTGCGCTCTACACCCGCAACAATATTTTTTCCTGCCGCATAATTGGGAGCGATCACATAGATTGAGTTGACCCCGCGTTGATTGAGTACCTCCCCCATCGCCATCGGTGTTTGATCATTCTGCCACGACGCGGAAAAAAAGTTTTCATTGCATTCCTTACCTGCAATTTGCGAGGGTCCGGCATTTGAAGACACCAGAAACTTTCCAGAATCCAGAACAACTTTTTTGCTCGCCAACAGCACATGGGACCAGATGTAACCGGCAATAAAACGAATATCCGGATCATTAGCCAGTTTCTCGGATTTTGTTCGTCCGGTCTGCGGATTGAACGCATCATCCTCGTAGATAATTTCCACATCCATACCAGCGATTTTCCCGTCGATTTTTTCTACGGCCAGATTGACGGCATTTTTCATTTCCTGACCAAGTACCGCAACAGGAGTCGTAAGCGTAGTAACAAATCCTATCTTGACGGTCTCAGCCGCAAATGCAGCCGATGTGAGCATAGTTGTGACCGCAAGGCCGAGTGCTAGTTTTCTGATCATTGACATATCCTCCCAAATAACAATGCCAAAACAAATGGTTCATTCCGGCATTGTTTGCTCAAAGTTCATATTTCCGTTGTTTTTCGAACTTCAGATCCTATAGGCTCTAATTTATACAAATATATTGTCATAAACTAATACATCATTCCTGTGATCCTATAACGGGTTGCTTATGTAAATTTACCAATAGGCATTGATTTGCCGTTTCGCAAAGCAAGTCCTTCTAGTGCGTAACCTATTGCAAAAACTATATAGAAACCACATAATCCATATTGTATTACCTAGTGCCATGGCTGTTAAGGACCTGGGTAATGGATCAAAAAAATACGGGTTGCAAATATGGAAATGATTGAATTATCGGACGAAGGGCAAGACAACGGCCAACAAGAGCGTTCTCTGGTTGACCAGATTACACTACATAAACTGCGTGTTTTTTGTGTTGTTGCAAAGTTTTCAAATGTTACCCGGGCATCAGAGAGTTTGAGAATTGCTCAGCCGGCGGTGACTGCGCATTTGCGCGGGCTTGAAGAAAAACTCAATGTAAAACTTGTTCGCCGGGTTGGTCGCAACATTGAGCTCACAGAGGCGGGTGAACATGTCTATAGCTGGGCTGGCAATGTTCTTGCTCGCAGCTCTGATTTGTTGCGAGACATTTCCGGTATTGAAGAGGGCGAGATCGGTCGTGCTTATCTCGCATCTTCAATGGTCGTAGGCACCTATGTCCTGCCGCACATTTTAATTGCGTTTCGAAAAAAATACGCTGGCGCATGGACCAGTACTTCGATATCAAATCCATTCCTTGCGACCGAAGCGGTACGTTCTGGAGATTGTGATTTCGGCGTGACGCTTTTGGACCCCAATCAGGATACATCAGACCTTGTGATAGAGTTGCTTTGGAAAGAACCTTTGCATTTAGTCGCGGCCCGACACAGTAAATTAGTAGGCAAAACAGCCTCAATAAAAGAGTTGGATACTTTCCCTTATATAACGCCAATCCATGGCCAGATTGCCCGGGACCAGATTGACGAGGCATTACGAAATTTGGGTGTCGTTCGAACCCAAAGTATAATGGAATTTGGCCATCCTGAATCAATACTGCAAGCAGTAAAAGCCGATATTGGCGTAAGCTTTGTATTTCAAAGTGCCTTGCGCAACGTGCTTGAACGAGGCGAATTGAGGCGGGTCAAAACTCCTGGGCTAGAAATCAGTATACCGCTTTTTTTGATCTACAACAAAAACAAGCATTTTTCAAAACTGCAAATCCGCCTGATGGACGATATAAGATCGGCATTTGAAGTAATTCAAAACAGCGGCGAAGTGACAGTAGCAAAATAAAGTCCGCAGCTGTACTCAAGTGTTGTAGCCCAATCACCCTTCAATTTTAGCTGCGAACTTCGCCTGGATATCCAGGCAATGGAGGCACAATCAATGCCTCCAAACATTTCGAGTAGTCTCTTAGCTATTAATCTGATCACAAATATAGCTTGAGAGCGCATAGATGGTTTCAGATGGATTTAGACCAAAGGAGGTGGGAATGATGCTTGCATCAACGATATATAGCCCCTTCACGTCGTGTGTTTCGCCATTAGGCCCAACCACGGAATTTTTGATATCTGTGCCCATTCGGCAAGTTCCCGAAGGATGGTAGGCTGCATAACGATAGCGCGCGCGCTCATTCTCAAGAGCGTCAATAATTTTGTCAGCTTCCTCACGACTTGACGCCTCCGCCTGGTTTGATGTGGGCAGCATGATTTTTTCTGCACCGGCCGCAAACAACACTTCCGCAGCCCTTTTCATTCCTTTTTTCATGGCTAAAAAGTCTTCATCAACCAAGTCATACTTGATTTTCTTTATACCGTCCTCCCAAAGAATCTCGCCCTGGTTTCGGTCATGAATCTCGGAAATCAAGCGCGTGTAATTTTTACTGTTTGCTACATAATCCATATTTGCTTTTCCGGTCCCTGCCTCGACCTGAAAGCTGGCTTCCAGAGGTTCCTGCACCGCTTGCAGCAACAGAAAACCACCTTCTTGCGGCATAGCAAACTGATCTGAATAGACTGAATGCCATGCACCCAGAAAATTGCTTTCCAGATCGGCAAATTGCCCGGAAATAGATAGTGTTGGATGGCATGAGAGATTTTTGCCAACTTGACCGCTCGAATTGCCAATTTCACTCCGTAGAAGTAAAATCGGTGTTTGAACGGCTCCGGCAGCCAAAACAATTAGTGGTGCATCAATGCTGAGGTCAACTTTCTTTTCTCCTGTAGCGGGATCAATAATCTGCGCATCTATGCCAATGGCTTTGCCAGATTCTTCGCGCACTTTAACAACACGCGTATCAGCGTAAATCTCAGCGCCCAACTCTACGGCCCAAGGCAGACAGGTAATCAGCATCGATTGTTTTCTGTCAGAATAGCATCCCGCCAAACAGGCGGCACTCAGCGCACAGTCTTTGATGTTGCGTGGAGACCGGTCCCACGATATTCCTGCCTTCTCAAATCCCTCGATAAGCAACTCCGCATCTTGGCTTGTTTCCGACGGAGTATTTCTCTTTATCGACAAGTATTTTTCGATCTTCTCAAAATGGGGCGTCAAAACCTCTGTCGTTAAATTTGTGAGACCGTAGTCTTTTGCCCATTTTTTCAAAAACTGATCCGGCGTCCTAAAACAAACCGCAGCATTTACGACTGTAGAACCTCCCACGCACACACCCTGCAATATCGACATATCACCGGTGGTGTTTGACTGCCCGCCACCATCAGCAAACATTTGCCCCATGGTTACAGCAAGCATCTCGGTAAATTTCTCGGAAGGGACATAAGGTCCGGCCTCCAGAACAATGACTTTCTTGCCGGATTTTGCTAGTTCATAAGCTGCCACACCACCGCCAGCGCCTGAACCGATAACAACCACGTCAGCCTTCAATGATAATGTACCCGGAGCAACATCAGATGCCTGGGTGACTTTGAGACCGTGTTTCCTGTTTGGATTACTCATTTTATTCGTTCCTTGATTTATCTATCAAATTTTGTTCCCTCGCCCGCCGTATAAATACCCACAGCACGCATTCATGGGATCAACTAAAATGCTCTATGAAGGCATAGGGGCGTTGCCCATTTGCTCGACACCAGCGTTTCTCGAATAAGGTCCGTCATAGCCAAGTGCCGGCCATACCGCCGGATTTGACCAGTAGGCCAATCCGAGCAATTTCTTCAGACCCATGGCCAGACCACGCTGCGCGTCACCCTCACCATCAGCCCAAATATCGCAAAAGCGCCTGGCCTCCTCGTCAGTTAGTTCAGTGAAGAACTTACCGTTAAAATTTTCCTTCGGACCAGCGTCAAAGTATTTAATACCCGCTTTCAGTCCTGCAAGAATATGTGGCTCCATGCCGCCAAAAAGTGCACCATCGAGTACCTGCATTACCGGCAACCCCGTTGCAGGAAAAGGTGTTCCTTCGGTCGGCAATGATACTTCCATCAATCGGTTCATCACCTGATAGTCATAGGCGGACATAAATTTGATGCCTTCAGGCAACTCTGCAGCTGCCGCTTCTTTAACCGCCCAAACTCCCGCCGCAACATTGGTTGTCAAAACAATCCATCCCGCTGCCAAAGTGGAAATTTTTAAAAATTCCCTTCGTCCAATCAGAAATTCAGCATTGCCAGATTGTTGGTTTATTTTTTGCCTGTTCATGGTCATCCTCCCAGAAAACGAATAGTGTAGTTGTTGAAAACTTCGATATCTAAACTATTTCAATTTTGGAATATTAGCTATCTAAATTTATCTGTCAATATATTGACTTTAATTATTGATTATTTTGTTTAGGGAATTATGATTTTTGGCGATATGAACTTGGGATGAAAAAATAAATACCGGCGGCAATCGCTAGGACTATGGCTGGCACGGCAATCATTGGATATGGCGATACCGCAGCAAGCGCAAAGATTAGCGCTCCTATTTTTTGCACCAAAGGCCACTGCCCCTCGAGAACGTATGCCAACATGACCGTAACAACAACGCCTCCAGCGGCGGCGGTGGCAATCCATATAGGCGGACCCTGCGCCAACAACGATGGATTCCACACGAACAAAAAGGGCAATACAAATCCAATTGCTGCCAGTTTGACCGATGTAACACTAATCTTCATTGCATCCTCATCGGCGATCGCAGCCGCCGCAAATGCAGCAACGGCAATGGGTGGTGTCAACGCCGACAAAAGTGCAAAATAAAGCAGGAACATGTTGGACGACAAGACGGGTAGATTGGCTTCTGCAAATGCGGGACCGACCAACACCGCGGCAAGAATATAGGCACTCGGCGTCGGCATACCAAGACCCAGAATAATGGTTATTAATGCTCCCAGTAGCAATAGGTACAGGTTCCCAAATCCTGCCACTAAACTGACAATGCTTGAAGCTTTCATGGACAGCCCGGTCATGGTCAACCCGCCTATTACCAAACCTGCGGCTGCGCATGCACCGGCAACCGGCAACATCCTCAAAGTCGATTGACCAATTGCTCGAAGCAGTTTCTTTGGTCCCAACCTGGTTTCCTTGTTCAGGAATGACGCACCTAACAGAGCGCCGGACCCGAATACTGCAACAAATGTTGGCGTATATCCAACGAACAATGCAGTTGTGATTACCCCCAGCGGCAGGACAAACACCCACCCCTTGTTTAGTATTTCAAATACAGAACCGGTGTCTTCAAGTGGCTTGAGGTTATCTTTAACTGCTCGCAAGTGCACCTGGATGTAAATTCCCAGATAATAAAGCAGTGCAGGAATGAGGGCTGCGATTACAATTGTTCGGTAATCGATTGCGGTGTATTCAGCAAGAATAAAGGCAGCAGAACCCATCACGGATGGCATTGCAGCCCCGCCCGTGGATGCCGCAACCTCCACCGCACCGGCAAACCGCGGAGCGTATCCCAACCGCTTCATAACCGGTATAGTGATTGAACCGGTGGTGGCAACATCTGACGTCGGGCTACCGGAAATCATGCCATAAAGGCCTGACGACAATATTGCGATTTTGGCCGGGCCGCCGGGTGATTTTCCTGTCAGTGCTGCGGCAAGACGGAACATAAACTCGGCACCACCGGCTTGTGTTAACAATGTACCGAACAAGACGAACAGGAACACATAACTGGCGGCAACTTGAATAGGTACGCCGAATACTCCGTCCGTCGTGTACATCATCGTGTCTATGAACGAACCAAAGTCGATATAACCATGGCCGATCGGTGGCGGAAGCTGGTGACCAAATAGATTATAAATCACAAACATACTTACAATCAGCGTCAGTCCTGGCCCGGTGGTGCGACGCGTTGCCTCAAGTGTCAGAAATAACAGCAGGCTTCCAAAAAAAATTTGCGTGGGTGAAAGCGCATAAAGCAGTGTAATATGCTCGGCCAATGCATCACGGGTGGAAAAGAAATAGATACCGCAAACGATGGAACCTGCAGCCAGAACCCAGTCAAAAACCGACGGGTTCTTGCCCGAGCTCTTGGTAGCTCCGATGGAAAGGAACAGCAGGGAGAATATCCCGCAGACGAAAAGGATACCTACCAGAAGTACATCGGGCAACGCTATTATGTTGGCATATACTACCCAGATTGCAAAAAGTGCCGCGACGGCGTAAACCAAATTTCCAAGAGTACCATCAAGAGAACGTCGCACTCCTGTGGTCAACAGATTGGTGGCGATCATTCCATCAATTGAGCTTCGCGATAAGCGCGAACAGCACCCACATGGAAGGGAACCGCTGTTTTTCGCGACATCAGTTCATGGCTAAGCGCCGCCATGGCCGGATGAACCGCCTGGATTTTCTTGATATTTTCGATCATAGCCTTGGTAAGCGTATAAGCATCCTCTTCGGACATCGCATCGCTGGCGACCAGTACCGCGCCAAGGGCCAGGGTTTTTATATTTTTTGGTTGGTTCTCGTATGTATTGGCCGCAATAGTAAAGCTGCCGATTCCAAACTCGGCGCCAACTTTTTTGCGCACATTTTCCGGTATCGTCAACAGCTTGATATCAAGAGCATCCTGCAATTTGCGTATTGAACTGTGTTTGACAAATATGCCATTTGAAAACAGATCAACCCGGCCATTGGCCATCAGGTTGGCCTGTTCTTTTGAACCCGCACGCACAACAGCACCACCCCATTGCTTTATATTTTCCTCAGATGCCCCGACGGCCTCAAGCATAGCAACTGCAACTAACCCTGTTATGTTACCGGCCCGGTTGACAGTGACGCGTGCCGGCGCCTTGTTTGTCGCAATATTAGCTATCGATTCAATGTTGTATTTGTCTGTAAAAGACTTGTGGGCGATGAATTGCATAGGTGCCCAGTCATAGAGGTACCCGATCATGCGCAAATTGGTTACCGGTGCCTTGAACGGCTTACCCCCGGCCACAGCAATTGACAACTCCGCATCATGAACCAGACCAATTTCCACCCGACCCTGGCTGACTTGCGCCACATTTGCAAAACCGCCGCCAGATGTTTGATAGGTCACTGTGGATCCAGGCTCGTTGGCTTTCAGCGCAGATTCGAGACCAGCTCCAAGCAAGGTCCAAAGTCCCCCCGGACTTGCACCGGCGAGTGTGAGATTGAGTTCCTTTGCTGAAACTGGGGCGCAGGCAAGCATCATCGCAGCTGCTGCCACATATCCAAATTTCCTAATCAGTGTGTGTGCCATAGTTATTCCCTCCAACCTCAAATTATTCACCGGCGACCCGGTAAAATATTCTGTATTTGCTCCCAGTTCAACAATTGGACGTCAATTCGGCGAGCATCAAAAAATTTTCTCAAAACTTACATATCTAAGTTTATTTAATTCTCTTCTCACGTCAATATGTGAATCACAATTCGATGCAATAATTTAGGTTCAAACCAGATAGAGGTTAAGCATTTGTTTTTATTAATTTTTTTAAAGTGTATTTGGATTTTATTTTCATTGTTAGAAAAATAAAAAACATTTGAAATATTTATGCCTCGAATATTTACTGAATATTCTGCTCCATAAAAATGGAATTCGTTGCTATTGTTGTATTGTGGTTTCAGGTTTAATCGCGTCGAGATCGGCATAGACGAAATGCCAAAACGCCAGCGATCAATATCCATGATACCTGACCACTCAAATGCCATTTGTATCGCTAGCTTCGGGGATAATTCTACGATGTTTGAACCGCTTCTAAACACAGAATTTGCCCAACGGTGTAACCTGGTTCTACTCGATCTTCCCGGACTTGGAGCGCTCCAACTTTGGAACTAACATCACTCCAGGCACTCGGGCAATTCGTCCACGATCACGCGGTGCAAAACAATGCCGAGATCATAATCGCCCACTCGGTTGCCTCAATTATTGCCTCGATGGCTGCAACATGCCCGCAAAACATCGTCACGACGGTTTTTTCTCTGGAAGGCAATCTGACCGATGCTGATGCGTATTTTTCTGGAAACGCGGCTGAATATGACGATCCATACGAATTCAAAACCGCATTTCTGAAAAAGCTTGCAAAGTTGACCGGTGGCGACCCGGTCATCACCCGTTACTATTCAATCGTCGAAACGGCTGATGCGCAGGCACTCTGGCAACTCGGCTGCGACGCAAAGGCGTTTTCAAAAAGGCGACCGCCTGGTGAATTGTTGATGAAAGTGGCGAAAAAGCGATACTTTTTCAACCCTGCCAATTGCCCCATTGAAACACTGGACTGGCTCAAGCGGCATCCATTGCCCCGCACACAGCTTGAAGGAGCTTCACACTGTCCAACCATAGATCAACCCGCACTCACTGCAAATGCGGTGATTAGCGCATTTAATTTTAAGGCGACCCCAGCAGTGAAAGCTAGAGCTCCGTAATCATAGCACTCGCAGACCCACCCAGCGCCTTCACCACATCAACAAATTCAATAATATCCAGCCGCCGTTCACCACCCTCAAATTTGGCAACAAACGATTGTGGTTTGCCGAGCTTCTCTGCGAGTTGGCTTTGTGTCATGCCTGATTGCTTTCGCAATTGGGCAAGTTTTGCCATAAGATTGTTGTATCTTGGGGTACCTAATGATCCGGGCATGAAACAAGTCGTTCGAAAGTTTAAAACGACTCTTCCATTAATCCCGTTTTCGGATTATCCCAGTATGGGATTATTGCAAAAATATGTTGAACGATTAGTTGTAGCGATGAATGACACTCTAAAACTTCAATCCGTGGCACCGGTTGACAGCAAGATAACACCTTATGACAGGGCGCATTTTAAGCTGTATCTGCAACTGTTTGATGCGGAAGCAAAGGGAATTGATTGGCGAGTGGTTGCTGCCGACATCATGGAAATCAATCCTGAAGATGTATCCGCCAAGGCCTGTTGGGAATCTCATCTTCGACGAGCCAAATGGATGAGTGAAACAGGATATCATCAACTGCTCGATTCGCCGGAATAGTCAGACTTCTCCAAATCTTGTATTGAGCTTGCCGCTTATCTCATTACCCATTCCAACACTATCAACGCCAGTCTAATTCCTCACAAAATAGTGATGATATGGCTGTGAGTGGTGCGGTGTTTACTGGTTTGGACATGCGTTACAACACATTGATTTATATGCATTAAGTGAATTCGGTGCTGCTTTTTCCTGCTTGCTTCCCACCCCAATTATGAGCTTGTTTGAACCGTCTTTCAACACCAAAGAACGGTCTTCAGGCAATGCATCCAACCAAACTATTGATCGGCCAGGCGCTGGTCGTGGTCTCGACAATTACCGGCACACTTTGGGCTTCAACCCAATGGGTGGCCTACCAGCTTGGCTATCAGGCCAGACTGGGAGAGGCCTGGTTCGAGATCGGTGGCTGGCCGGTATTTTATCCGTGGCGATTGTTTGGCTGGTGGTATTCATTTGAAGCCTATGCGCCGGAGGTATTCCATCAGGCTGGCATGACGGCGGCGGCGGGTGGTATTCTAGGTACAATGACCGCCGTTGTCGGCTCATTGTGGAGGGCGCGGCAGAGCAAACATGTCACCACCTATGGCTCGGCGGTGTGGGCAAGCGATCGGCAGATTCGCAAATCCGGCCTGCTTGCACCATCTGGTGTGTTCCTTGGTCGCCTTGAACAAAACTATCTGCGTCATGACGGGCCTGAACATGTGCTGGCCTTTGCGCCGACCCGTTCGGGCAAGGGTGTTGGTCTGGTTATTCCAACACTGCTCTCCTGGACCGGCTCCTGCGTCGTGCACGACATCAAGGGTGAAAACTGGCAGTTGACTGCTGGCTGGCGCTCAAAGTTCTCCCACTGTCTGTTGTTTAATCCCACCGATCCACGCTCGGCCCGATATAATCCGTTGCTGGAAGTCAGAAAGGGTGATCATGAAATCCGCGATGTGCAGAACATTGCCGATATTCTGGTTGATCCCGAAGGCGCACTTGAAAAGCGCAACCACTGGGAGAAAACCGGGCATTCATTGCTGACCGGCGCTATCCTGCATGTACTTTATGCCGAGCAGCAAAAGACACTGTCGAGTGTTGCCACCTTCCTGGCCAATCCCAGACGTACCGTCGAAGCCACTCTGCGCATTATGATGACCACCAATCATCTGGGAAGCAAGAAACACCCGAAGGTTCACCCGGAAATCGCCTCCATCGCCCGTGAGATGTTGAACAAGTCCGAGAATGAATTATCCGGTGTTGTCTCAACGGCGATGTCGTTTCTGGAACTCTATCGTGATCCGATTGTTGCGAAGACCACGTCGGCCTGTGACTGGTGCATTGCCGATCTTAAACATGCCGAACGCCCGGTCTCGCTTTATCTGGTAGTGCCTCCCTCAGACATTTCCCGCACCAAGCCGCTCATTCGTCTTATCCTCAACCAGATCGGGCGACGGCTGACGGAAGAACTGCCGGATCCGAATAGTGGCAAACCAGACCACTCACTGCTGTTAATGCTGGATGAATTTCCGGCGCTGGGGCGGCTGGATTTCTTCGAGACGGCGATGGCCTTCATGGCGGGATATGGCATTCGCGCCTATCTGATTGCGCAGTCGCTCAACCAGATCGAGAAAGCCTACGGGCCGAACAATTCAATCCTTGATAATGCTCATGTGCGTGTGGCCTTTGCCACCAATGATGATCGCACTGCAAAGCGAATATCAGACGCGTTGGGAACAGCAACGGAACTTCGTGCCCAGAAAAACTATGCCGGTCATCGCCTTGCACCGTGGCTGGCCCACGTCATGGTTTCACGGCAGGAAACCGCACGTCCATTACTGACACCAGGCGAAGTGATGCAACTGCCCCAGGATGAAGCGCTGGTGCTGGTTTCTGGCACACCGCCCATCCGGGCTCAGAAATTGCGCTACTATGAAGATGAAAATTTTACCACCCGTTGCCTACATGCGCCCTTGTTGCCAGATACTGGCACCTACCCCGACAGACCAAAAGCTCGCAGTAATGACTGGCAGGGTCCCTCCCGAAAGATATCACGTCAACTGCAGCGGCAGTTGAAGAACAGCGTGCCCTACAGCGGCGATGAAGGTGGTCTGCGCCGGGAGCCTGATCTGTTTGATACAGAAACCGATCAAAACCAAAACAAGCCGGTCATTGATACCGCCCTGCTAGATGATGAGTTCACCACAGACATCCAAACCGTTGATCCGCTTTCCCGCTCACAATCCAATTCTCGGGCCAACTCACAGGCGATACAGCGCGCTCACGCTCTTAACAATAGCGATGATCGTAATGACATGTTGCCGGACTTTTGAGGAACAGCACGATGAAACCCCGTATCAATATCTACCTGGAAGACCATGTGGCGGCGCAACTGACTTTGTTGTCGAAACGACCCGGTTTTAACAAGTCGCGCATTGTCAATGATGCGCTGGATAAGTTTCTCAATCCCGAACGTGACCAGACATTTGAAAAGGCCATGCTCAGGCGACTGGATCATATGTCTAAATCCCAGGCAAAGATCGAGCGCAATCAGAGCATCACCTCAGAAACCCTGGCGCTGTTTATTCGTTATTTCCTGACCATCACGCCACCCCTGCCACAGGCCGAGCAGGCTTCAGCCCATGCGCTGGGCAAAGAACGGTTCGAAGTATTTATCGCCTAGGTCGGCAGGCGGTTGGCCCACGATCAGAACCTGATTGCCGAAGTGCTGGCAAGGATCACTGACAACCGGCCTGATCTGTTCACCGGAGCAGCAAGTGACATCGCAGGTGAAGCTGAGACAGATAGTGCTGACGGTTCAAAACCTGCCGACGATCCGCTGCCTCCACTACGCCCGGTGGTGATCGATGATGAAGAAGACGCCGAATACCGAGAACTCGAAGAATTTGGACGCGAAGAGTCTTGGCACAACGTGCCTGGGGAGGAAGATGATGTCTGAACATCTGATTGAAGAGGCGCGGATGCGCCGCCGTCAAATGTTGCTGACGGCCTTTGGCCCGGTGATTGAAGCGGCACTGGAAGATCCCGCTGTCATTGAGGTGATGGTCAATCCCGATGGCAGGCTATGGCTTGATAAGTTTGACACTGGCCGGATTGATACCGGCACACTTATCAACCCGGCAGAAGTTGAGCGGATCATCCGTCTGGTGGCACCCCATATGCACAGTGAAGTGCATGAAGAGGCACCGATTGTTTCCGCTGAGCTGCCGGAAACCGGGGAGAGATTTGAAGGCCTGCTGCCGCCGGTTGCATTGGCTCCTTGTTTTGCCATCCGCAAACCGGCTGAAGTGATTTATCAGCTCAGCGATTATGTCGAAGCACAAATCATGACGCCGCTGCAGGCCAAGGTGCTGTCGGAAGCGGTGGTCGATCGAAAGAACATTGTTGTAGTTGGCGGCACTTCGTCGGGCAAAACCACACTGGTCAATGCTTTGCTTGCTGAAGTTGCGAATGCCAACGACCGCATTGTCATTCTTGAGGATACACGAGAGCTGAACTGCGCTGCTGAGGATGTGGTGTCACTTCGAACCAAACCGGGTGTTGCAAGCCTCGGCGATCTGGTGCGTTCAACACTTCGATTGCGCCCCGATCGCATCATCGTTGGTGAAGTACGCGGGCCCGAAGCCCTCGACATGCTGAAAGCCTGGAACACCGGTCATCCGGGTGGCATCACCACCATTCACGCAAATTCTGACCGTGCCGGGCTCTACCGGCTTGAGCAGTTGATCCAGGAGGCGGTGATCTCCGTACCGCGTCGTTTGATTGCTGATGCCATCGACATTCTGATGTTCATCGAAGGTCGAGGTGCTGCTCGCAAGGTGCGCACGATTTCCGAGGTCATCGGGCTTGATGGCAATGGCGATTACCAACTCAGAGCACTCACACCCGTTCACCTCAACAAGGTCTAATTCAACAGGGATATTAATATGAAGCTTCTCTCCAAATCTTTTATACTCAAACTTCGTTGCCTGCTGGCTGAAGGCGGAATAACTACCGCGTTCTTTGTTCTATATGCGGTCCCCGTTCATGCAGCAGGTTCCGGGATGCCGTGGGAAGCACCACTAACGCAAATCCTTGAATCAATCGAAGGTCCGGTGGCCAAGATCATCGCGGTGATTGTTATCATCATGACAGGATTGAGCCTGGCTTTTGGCGATATGTCTGGCGGGTTCCGGTGTTTGATCCAGATCGTCTTTGGTCTGTCGATTGCCTTCGCCGCGACTTCGTTTTTTCTGTCGTTCTTTTCATTCGCCGGTGGCGCATTGATCACTGGAGGTTAGAGACATGATTATCAATTCCAGTTCGACAATTCCCGGTTTTGAAGTGCCGCTGCACCGTGCATTGACCGAACCCATCCTGCTGGCGGGAGCGCCCCGTACGGTTACCATCATCAATGGCACGCTGGCTGCGGCCATCGGTCTTGGCCTGCAATTGTGGATTGCTGGCATTGCCATCTGGTTGATTGTCCACATGGTTGCTGTCTGGGCAACCCGCAAAGATCCCGCCTTCATCGACGTACTTTCACGCCATATGCAGCATAAGGGGTTTCTCACATGTTGAATTTAGCTGAATACAGAACCAAACCAACAGGGCTTGCCGATTACTTACCCTGGGCTTGTCTCATTGCTCCCGGTGTTGTTCTGAATAAGGATGGCTCCTTTCAACGATCCATTCACTATCGTGGGCCTGACCTAGAAAGTGCCACCGAAGCTGAGATGGTCGCGGTCACTGCCCGTATCAACAATGTCCTGCGTCGTTTTGGCTCCGGCTGGGCTCTGTTCTTCGAAGCCAACCGCACACCTTCGCGTGATTATCCAAATAGTCAATTCTCCGACCCGGCTGCGTGGCTGGTTGATCGGGAACGCATGGGAATGTTTGAAGAAGAAGGGGCGCATTTTGAAAGCCGTTATGTGCTGACGTTTTTGTTTCTGCCGCCGGAAGAAACCACCAACCGGCGCGAAGGTTTGCTTTATGAAACCGGTGACAAGTCGGCAAGGGCAATCGATTTCCGGGAACATCTGAATAGCTTCATCGTTGAAACAGATCGCGCCATTGATCTGCTGGGCAATATCCTGAATGAAGCCACACCATTCAACGATGAACAAACTCTGACCTATCTGCACGGCACAATCTCGACCAAAGATCACAAGGTTCGCGTTCCCGATATTCCCGCCTATCTCGACGCCATATTACCGGATGTTTCACTCAATGGCGGATTGGAACCAATGCTCGGTGATCAGCACCTTCGTTGCCTGACGGTGCTTGGTTTCCCGAATACAACTGTGCCAGGCATTCTTGATGAATTAAATGATCTGAACTTTTCCTATCGCTGGACTACCCGCTGGATCGGCCTTGATAAACAGCAAGCCACCAGAGAACTTTCCAGACTGCGCCGGCAATGGTTTTCCAAACGCAAGTCAGTCACCGCTATCCTGCGCGAGGTGATGTTCAATCAGGAATCCGTGCTGGTTGATAGCGATGCCGATAATAAGGCGGTTGATGCCGATCAGGCCCTGCAGGAACTGGGTTCCGATGACGTGGGTTTTGGCTATGTCACCACCACAATGGTGTTGATGGATAAGGACCGTTCCGGTGTTGAAGCAAAACTTCGCTCGGTTGAGCGGATCATCAATGGCAAGGGTTTTGTTACCATCAACGAAACGCTCAATTGCGTTGATGCCTGGCTCGGCACATTGCCCGGTAACCCTTACGCCAATATCCGCCAGCCGATTGTTCATTCCCTCAATCTTGCCCACATGATGCCGGTCTCTGCGGTCTGGGCCGGACCATCCCGCAATCAACATCTGGATGCACCCGCCTTACTGATGGCCAGAACACGCGGCGCCACACCGTTCCGGCTCGATCTGCATGTGGGTGATGTCGGCCATACCCTGATTGTCGGACCAACCGGCTCAGGTAAATCCGTTCTGCTGGCACTGCTTGCCCTGCAGTTTCGCAGATACCAGGATTTGCAGATATTCTTCTTCGACAAGATGCGGTCGGCAAGAGCCAGTATTCTCGCCATGGCCGGCACTGCCTTTGATCTGGCTCTTGATGGCGGCCTGTCGTTCCAGCCACTGGCCAATATCAGCAAAGGTGGCGAACAGGCCTTTGCCCTGCAATGGCTCTGTGGTCTGCTGACCAATGAAGGCGTAAACATCACACCTGACGTTAAGGATGCGGTCTGGAAGGCCGTTCAAAGCCTTGCTTCAGCGCCAAAAGCGGAGCGCACCCTCACAGGTCTGTCCGTGCTGTTGCAATCAAATGCCCTGCGCCAGGCTCTGCAACCCTATACGCTTGAAGGCCCCTATGGCCGTCTACTTGACGCGGCTGAAGATCATCTGGAACTTTGCGACGTGCAGCATTTTGAGATGGAAGAGCTGATGCACCACAAAGCCCTGGTGCTGCCGGTGCTGACCTATCTGTTCCATCGGCTGGAAGCACAGTTCGACGGTCGTCCGACATTGCTGGTTCTCAATGAAGCCTGGGTGTTTCTTGACGATCCGCTGTTTGCACAACGCATTCGCGAATGGCTCAAAACCCTGCGCAAGAAAAATGTCGCTGTTGTCTTCGCCACGCAATCATTGGCCGATATCGAAGGTTCGTCCATTGCCTCGGCCTTGATCGAAAGCTGCCCCAGCCGGATATTCCTGCCCAATGACCGGGCAATTGAACCACAATCACGCGCCATTTATGAGCGCTTTGGTCTGAATGATCGTCAGATTGAACTGATTGCTCATTCAATCCCCAAACGCGATTATTATTACCAGTCACAACGTGGCAACCGGATGTTTGAACTGGGCCTGGGTCCCATTGGACTTGCCCTTTGCGGTGCTTCAACACCGGTAGATCACAAGCTGATTGTTCAACTGCTTACTGACGAAAGTGACACGCCGTTTGTCAACAGTTGGCTGCAGGCCAAGGAACTCAGTTGGGCCACTGATCTGCTTGCAAGTTTCAGAAAACCTCAATCAGAATCCAACCTCGCAAAAATGGAGAATCCCGATGAAACCGAATAGATTCAAGCGTACTGTTTCCGCGCTGGCCCTGAGCTTAAGATTGGGTGTCGCAATATCAGCAACGGTAATTCCCCAAACTCATGCCCGGCACATCGTATTTGATCCCTGGAACTATCGTCAGAATATTCTCACCGCCGTTCGTTCGCTGACCGAAGTCAATCAGCAAATCAACCAGTTGCGCAATGAAGCCCAGGCATTGCTGAATATGGATCTCAATCTCACCAGTCTGACCAGCACTATTTCTCCGGAACTGGCCCGAACGCTAGGTGAGATCAATACTCTGATGAACAGCGCCAATGCCATCGCCATGAAAGTGCGCCAGACCGATCAGGCCATGCGGCAACTGTTCCCAAAAGAGTTCAGTGCCACACTTTCAGGAGATGATGTTCTGCGACAGGCCAAGGTGCGCTGGCAGGAAACGCTTTCTGCCCATAAACGCGCCGCCAGCCTGCAGGCGAAAGTGTCAGAGAATGCCGGAACCGATGCAACGCTGCTGTCAACCTTGTTGTCACGGTCCCGTTCATCGGTCGGCAATCTGCAGGCTTCACAAACCGGTAATGAACTGACTGCCCTTGGCGTTAAACAATCACTGCAACTGCAACAAATGATCGCCGCTCAATACCGGGCACAAACCCTTGAGCGATCCCGGCGCATGGCAGCCGAAGAAGAGGCCCGGGTTCGTTTCAACAGTTTCCTTGGAGATAAACGCGCTTATTCGCCGGGCGGCTAGGTTCAGCATTCCGCCTGAACAGGCGGTGTAACCGGGTCGGCTTCCCTCTCCTCCCTGCTTAGTCGGCCCGGCCATTCAAATGAAGAAATTACACAACGTGGAACCCGAAGGGCTCGACCTGAAAGGTCTGGCTCGAAGAGCCTCTGCGAACAGGAAAGCTATGCCCAATGGACGACCTAAACGTCATCGACCAGTTCACCCAGACGTTCTCGACCTATATCGAAACAGGTTTTGGCCTGCTGTCCGGTGATGTGGGATTTCTGGTATCGGTCCTGGTTGGCATCGACATTGTACTTGCCGGTCTGTTCTGGGCTTTGATGGGTGAGGACAATGTTCTGGCACAGCTGATCAAAAAAGTCCTCTATATCGGTTTTTTCGCCCTGCTGCTGAACAACTTCTCTTCGCTGGCCAATATCATATTCGAGAGTTTTACCGGTCTTGGCCTCAAAGCAAGTGGTGTGCCATTTGGTGCGGATCAGTTGATGCGGCCGGGTTTTGTTGCCGATACCGGTTTTACCGCCGCATGGCCGTTACTGGAAGCGGCAGGTGAGTTGATCGGTTTCACTTCGTTCTTCGAGAATTTTGTCACCATTGTCGTTTTGCTGTTGGCCTGGCTGATCGTATTGCTGGCCTTCTTTGTTCTCTCGGTTCAACTGTTCATCACCATCATCGAGTTCAAACTGACCACACTTGCCGGTTTTGTGCTCGTACCCTTTGCGCTGTTTGGCAAGACTTCGTTTTTGGCAGAACGGGTGCTTGGCAACATCATCACTTCCGGAATCAAGCTGATGGTGCTGGCAATTGTTGTCGGCATTGGTTCAACAATCTTTGGCGACATTGCCACACTACCAAGTGGTGAAATTGATCTGCGCCATGCAGCCTCGATCATTCTTGCCGCCATTGCGGTTTTTGGGCTGGCTATATTCGTTCCAGGTATTGCAGCCGGACTGGTGTCAGGTGCCCCGCAACTAGGAGCCGGTGCTGCTGCAGGAACCGCTGCCGGCCTGATCGGTGTCGGTGTTGCCGGTGGTGCACTTGCCTCCGGCTCTGTTCGCGCAATTGGCAGTGCCAGTGGATCAGCGATTACATCAGCCGCCTCACTCACCGGACGGGTCAGTGCCGGTTATGAGAGTGGCGGTATCTCCGGCGTTGCCAAAGCAACCGTTGACCGTGCCACATCAAACACCGTATCGCGCATGAGCGCACCAGTCAGAGATGCTCATGCCCAAGGCGCGGCTGAAGGATACCGCGCCACAGGAAGTTCAAGTAGTGCGACTGCTTCCAGCACTGGCCGGGGTGCAAGCGTTGTTGGTTCTTCAGATTCCCAGACACCACCATGGGCGAAACAGATGCATAGCAGTCAACGCATTCGCGAGGCCGGAATGATCGCCACCCACACACTGCGGGACGGAGATCGGGGTGGAGCCGGTGAAGGCCCCAAACTCGATCCCGACAAATAGAAAACAGCAAGGAACAACAGCCGATGAACTTCAAACGATCCAGAAACCGATATGGCGATACACCGGTCCCGGCGACACCCTATCAAAAAGCCGTCCAGGTATGGGACACAAGAATGGGTGCCGCCCGTGTTCAGGCAAGAAACTGGCGCCTGATGGCCTTTGGTTGTCTCATCCTTTCTTTGGGCCTGTCCGGTGGAGTGGTCTGGCAGGCCGGTAAATCGACCATTGTTCCCTATGTGGTGGAACTGGAAACCGGTGGCACGGTTCGCACCATCGGCCCGGCCATCGAAAACTACAAACCTTCCGATGCGCAGATCGCCTTTCATCTGGCAGGTTTTATCGAAAAGGTTCGTTCGCTTTCTATTGACCCGGTTGTGGTGCGGCAGAACTGGCTTAAGGCCTATGACTTCGCCACGGCCCGTGCTGCCAATACCCTCAATGACTTTGCCCGTAAAAACGATCCGTTTTCCAAAGTCGGTGAACGCACCGTTGCTGTTGAAGTCTCCAGTGTCGTTCGGGCTTCTGACACCAGTTTCCAGATCAGATGGCTGGAACGCACTTATCTCAATGGTTCTTTATCACGTACCGATCGCTGGACCGGCGTGTTCTCCATCATCATCGAACCACCGCGTGATGTGGAAACCCTGCGCAAAAACCCGCTCGGCATCTATGTCCACGGCCTGAACTGGTCGCGCGATCTCAAAACATCATCCTCCCCGAAACAAGGAGCAGTAAAATGAAACCCGTCCTTAAAACATCACTTATCTGCAGCGGGCTTCTCGTTCTTGCTGCCTGTGCCACCAAACCAAATATTCCAGAGATTGCCTATGACAATATTGACTACAGCCCGGCTGTTGTTGAAGCCGAGCCTGTAATGCCGGTTGAGATTGTTGAACTACCAAAGCCCCTGCCGCTTCCGGGTCAGTTGAAACCAGCACCGGGAAAAATGAGAAAGAATACCAAACGTGACAAGCGACCTCCCAAAACCCGTGTCATCGATGCCAACATGGCAGCGAAAGTAGAACCTTCCAAAGACGGCTACATCAATGCCATCCAGAACTACCCTTATGTGAAGGGTGCGCTCTATCAACTCTATACTGCCGTCAATCAGGTATCCGACATAGCGCTGGAACCGGGCGAGAAACTGATAACCGTATCAGCTGGTGATACCGTCCGCTGGGTCGTTGGCGACACCCGTTCGGGTGTTCCCCAAAGTGGGAATAAAAACCAGACCCAGGTCCATATTCTGGTCAAACCCATTGCGCCTGATCTACAGACCAATCTGGTCATAACAACCGACCGGCGTACTTATCATCTGGAAATGCGTTCAACAAATGACACCTACATGGCATCCATTTCATGGACCTATCCCTATTCCGATCTGATTTCGCTAAGGACAAAAAACGCCAAAGCCGTGAGAGCCAGCAACATAATCATCGACAATGGTTTGAAGCTCAATCGCCTCAGATTCCGTTATCGCATCACCGGTGAAGCCCCCTGGAAACCCATCCGCGCCTTTGATGACGGCAAAAAGGTCTACATCCAGTTCCCATCCGGCTTGAGCCAGGGCGAAGCGCCGCCATTGTTCGTTATCTCCTCGGACGGCCAACCGGCATTGGTCAATTACCGGGTACGTGACATCTATTACATCGTCGACCGCCTGTTCGCTGCTGCCGAACTGCGGTTGGGCACTGACCCGCAACAAATTGTGCGCATTACCCGCACCGATGCCAAGCTACGTTCTGTCAGAAAAATCCGGAGGGTGTTCGATGAGCGATAAGCTAGCTGATAACGGGGCAGACAACAAAATAGACTCGGAAACCCTGGAACTGCGTGCCAGACCCAAACCGATCACCAGAATTAGCCGCAAAGTGCTGTTGGGCGGCAGTGCACTGACGCTGCTGTTCATTGCCGGTTCGGTATTGATCGCATTAGATCCGCCCGACTGGAAATCCGGCAAGCAAAGCGAACTCTACCAGACCAAGCGCAATGCCAAGCCGGATGGATTAGAAAAGCTTCCTTCATCCTATGACCGCATTCCGAAACTTGGACCGCCAAATGCCGGTGATATTGGCAGATCACTGGCTCGTCTGGAGAGGAATCTTGGCATCAAGCCACTGACAACAAGGCCAGCACCATCATACTTGCCCGATCCCGAAGCGGACTTTCATAGGGCAGAACGTATTCGCCTGGCACGGTTAAAATCCCAGGCACAGGAATCCGGTGTGTTCTTCACCATCAATGCGAAACAAACGCCTGAAATGGACGCAAAAAGCAAAGATGAGAATGCGAACCGTGATTACAACAATCGCCGGACCGAGCTTGATGCATTGACGGCACTTACCAATGCAGTCGTCAACAATCCTGATACGACCGCAACACCCGATCCAAACGACCAAAAATCAAAGCTGGCATTTCTGCAAAAAGGACCTGGTGCAGAAATCTACAATAAACATGCCCATCAGACACCGGTATCACCCTATCAACTGATGGCAGGAACAATCATTCCGGCCAGCCTGATCACTGGCCTCAATTCCGATCTGCCGGGGTTGGTCATTGCACAGGTAACAGAGAACGTCTTCGATGCGGTAACCGGTCAATATCTCCTGATCCCCCAGGGCACCCGCATCATTGGCAAATATGACAGCGTCATCGCCTATGGCCAGGAACGCGCTCTGGTTATCTGGCAACGGATAATCCGGCCCAATGGTTCATCAATTGTCATTGATAATCTGCCGGCAACAGACACGGCCGGTTATGCCGGACTATCTGACAAGGTAAATCTCCATACCTGGAAACTGATCAAGGGCATCGTGCTTTCAACCTTGCTCGGCGTGGGCACAGAACTCTCGTTCGGCAACAATGAAAGCGATCTAATAAAAGCCATCCGCGAAAGCACCCAGCAATCAACCAATCGCGCAGGTCAGAAACTGGTTGATCGCACCCTCGACATCCAGCCGACCATCACAGTGCGCTCCGGTTGGCCCCTGCGCATCATTGTCAACAAGGACATTATTTTGAGCCCATATGCTGGAAATGGAGGTTGACATGGCAGCGCTCAAACTCAGCAAACTACCTGACCGAAAAACAACCAAAATCACATTCACTGCCAGTGCAGAATTGAACATATTATTGGCAAACTACGCTTCGGCCTATGAGGCAGAATATGGTTTACGTGAATCCATCACCGACCTCATTCCGCATATGTTGGAAACTTTCATCAAGACCGATCGTGGGTTTCAGAAGAGACGCAGAACGCCCGCGTTCAATAAAATGGCAGACGCTAAAACTATTCACCCAAATGATGGGAATTGATCCAAACTTGCCACTGGACTAAGTCTAGTCGAACAGCAGCAACATGGACCGCTGTTGCCTTGAAATTTAAGCGGCATGATAGCCGCAATTATCTGATGGCTGCATTCAAGCTTCCAGAGATAATATCAATTTATTGTAGTAATGATCGATCATACTGATTGTTCTGCTGTAAATTGTGTTGCCTTATGCTAAATGAAAAACAGTTAGCTCTGCGCATTGTTCAACAATTGCTCCCAGATAAATTGAGCGACAATCCCAGCATATCGATCACGGCGGCGGATTTGATACAGTTGCGAATGGCGCGGAGGGTAACCTTCGACGTTGAGTGCAACCAATTCTCCGCAATTAAGTTCATCTCTAATCAAATGCTCCGGAATACCACCCCATCCCCTCCTCGCCAACAGCACTTCCTTTTTGGCGGAGAAATCCGAAACCGTCCAACGAAGGCCACCCGGCAATAAATCTCTGCTTTGGGAATGAGCACCACTACTACTATCGGCGACAACAACCTGAATGTAGCTTTGCATCTCGCTGATCGTTTTCATTTGACTACTTCGCGCCGGTTCAAATTTAGGATGCGCAACGGGGATTATGTTGACCATCGAACAGGGAACCGCTTCCACTTGATCGGCAGGAACACCATCCATCGTCGCAATGATCATATCAGCATTGTCTCGCAGCAACCGCTCGACGGGCCCGCCCATGGCCTCAGTCGATAGCCGAATATGGGTAGCGGGAAATGCGGCAGTTACGTCTCCAACGATTCTCAAAAGTGGATTCAATTGGTAAGTCGCGGTGACCACCAGGAACACCTCTGCTTCTTGTTTGGCGCTTAGGTTTTTTGCCATATCGCCCAATTGTCGCATTTGCTGTAATACTCTCGTCGCTTGCCGATAGAACACTTCACCAGCAGGGGTTAACTTCGGCCTGTATTCTTCGCGCGACAGCAAGACAATATCAATTTCGTTTTCCAGTTTTTTGAGCATGTGACTCACAGCAGATTGAGATCTATTCAGCCGCACCGCCGCAGCTCGAAAGGTCCCTTCGCTAACGATAGCATCAAGAACCACTAATTGCTCATAAGTCATGCTATTGCTCCGCCTATGGCTCTGAAATGATCTAATTTATCAATTGTCATAGTGATATTTCGATATTATCATTAGATCAACTTGTTTGGTAATTTTCTCCAAATTCAATGATGAATTTGATTTGGAAAGGAAAAACCATGAAGCTTTTCTATAAACCCGGCGCCTGCTCTCTGGCATCACACATCGTTTTGCGCGAAGTCGGAGCGACTTTCGAACTTGAGAAGGTCGATACAGACACGGGCCTTACAGAACACGGCCTCGAATATGGGAAAGTCAATCCCAAGGGATATGTCCCGGCCTTGAAGCTGGATTCAGGTGAAATCCTGACCGAAGGCGCCTCAATCCTTCAATATATCGCAAGGCAGAACCCTGATAGCGGCTTGTCACCGGCAACGGGAACCATCCCTCACGCCCGCCATCAAGAGTATCTGAACTACGTGGCTTCCGAACTGCACAAGGCGTTTGGACCATTCTTTTCTAATACCGCCACCGAAAATGACAAGAAGAAAGCCAAAGTGAATGTTGCGAAGAACTTCGACTACGTAAACGATCTTCTCAGCGATAGTCGATCTTACCTTCTTGGCGATGATTTCTCCGTGGCCGATTCATATATGTTCGTTGTCAGCAACTGGTCAAACTTCGTCGGGATAGACTTGAAGAAATGGTCGAACGTTGCTGCGTATGTCGAGCGCATTGCAAAACGCCCGGCTGCACAAGCCGCAATGAAGGCAGAAGGGCTGATCAGTTGATGGCCGGACGGCAGGATTTTGCTGATGTTGTCGGCGTGTTGGAAGCTTATTTCGAAGGCCTCTATCGCGCCGACAGCAAGAAGCTGGCGGAAGTCTTTCACCGTGATGCACGATACGTGAACACGACCGAAGGTGACTACATGAATCATTCGATCCTGGAATATTTAGACATTATCGACCGCCGCACGCCACCCGCAAGCAGTGGAGAACTTCATTCAGACCGGATGATCTCCATCGAATTTGGTGGCCCACGCATGGCATTCGCCAAAGTGGCCATGACCATGCTTGGGCGCGACTATCTCGATTTTCTGACGCTCATACTTGACGATGGCCAATGGTGGATCATCTCAAAAGTCTTTTCATACATCCCCAAATCGCAGGAGACATAAATGCCCTATGTAAATATCAAGATCACGCGAGAAAACGGGCCAGATGGCACTGGCCCAACCGCCGAACAGAAAGCCGCACTGATTAAGGGAACCACAGACCTCCTGGTTCAGGTGCTCAATAAGAACCCGGCAACCACTTTTGTGGTGATTGATGAAGTGGCGCTGGAAGATTGGGGCGTCGGCGGATTACCCGTTGCCGAGTATCGAAATCTGTAATCTTGATAGAATTGCCGTTAATATTCCCAGGACGGACTTCTTGATTCCCATCTTTGCCAACACCCGGATTGGGCTTTTCGCAAGCCGAGGAAAACTATAGCCATGATCGTAACCCGACTGAAAAAAAACTTGGGATCAAGCACCCGGTCATCCAGGCACCGATGGCCTTCGCCGCAGGCGGAAAATTAGCAGCAGCTGTTTCTGGAGCCGGTGGTCTCGGGTTTATCGGCGGTGGCTACGGTGAAGACGAATGGCTATCTGAGCAATTTGACGTCGCTGGCAATCAGAAAGTCGGATGTGGTTTCATCACCTGGTCACTTAACAAAAATCCACACCTTTTGGAAACTGTTCTTGAGCGCAAACCGGCTGCTCTGTTTCTTTCATTTGGAGACCCCGCGCCGTTTGTAGAGGCCATCAAGACGGCAAAGGTTCCATTGATTTGCCAGATCCAAACGCTACGAGATGCCAAGTATGCGATTGACCTTGGCGCAGACATTGTCGTCGCGCAAGGGGCGGAAGCTGGCGGTCATGGAGAAAAGCGAGCGACATTTACGCTCGTGCCTGAGATATCTGACTATATCGTGCGCCATTCACCAGATACTTTGCTTTGTGCGGCAGGCGGAATAGGCGATGGACGTGGCCTTGTTGCAGCCTTGATGCTTGGAGCGGACGGTGTTCTTGTCGGCTCTCGCTTTTGGGCATCGCAAGAGGCGCTTGTTCACCCAAATATGCTCCAGGCGGCTTTGGATGCCAGTGGTGATGAAACGATCCGTTCAAGCGTCATGGATATTGTGCGTAGTTTGGATTGGCCGGAACGTTATAACGCGCGTGTACTGAAGAACGATTTCACAGAAAAATGGCACGAAAATACCGCAGGCCTCAAAGATTATATAGACGAAGAATCTGTGAAATGGCGTGAAGCCCTGGTTTCTGGGGATATCACAACAGCCAACGCCTTTGTGGGTGAAGTGACTGGCTTAATCAACACCGTTGAACCAGCGGCCGATATCCTGGAGCGACTGATTCAGACAGCGTGTCGACAATTGCAGAGTGCCGAAGATTTTCTAATTTGATGCCTAATTCATTCGCTCAACGAAACATTTATGTTGTTCCATTAATGACGAATATATCGACTGCAGATGACACTTTTGAAACAATGATGATCTTTGAGAAAACGTCAGTTGCCCGACCTTAAACAGACATGTAATTCACCAAATATTCCAGCCGCTCAGCTAACAGATATGAAAGTTTGACATCCAGGAACTTCTGCAATCATTCCCACAACTTCAATTACTCGAGGCCTAGACACACCGCTCAAGTGCACTGATATAGGTGCAGTTCAACTTCAGCCCGGTGAGCAAAGTCTTCCTGTGAAAGCCCTTTAGCTTTTCGATACCTCTTCAGTTTTGCAACAAATGTCTTTCGTATTTCCGTGAAAACATGGATGCGTCAGCGCATAGAATTTAGCCACTAATTTTTTTCATTAGATTCGGTAATATCAGGCCCCTCTCTACCGAGCCAAATGGTTGACCGCCACCGGCTATCAGCAATTGCTCTGACATTGAGCAATGGCTTTTTATGGCAATAATTGGCTGGATATTCGATTCACGGTGACTACATAGTGACTACACGAAACTAATGTGGAATTCTTGATCAAATAGCTGTGAAGTTATATCGTTATATTTCAATGTTTTATTTGGTTGCGGGGGTAGGATTTGAACCTACGACCTTCAGGTTATGAGGAATAAGGTCGACCACAATTGTCTCCAACGTATTTGCATGATCCGCAAA
>JASFYT010000023.1:0-45084 GCA_045047085.1 Rhizobiaceae bacterium
CCAGTATCTGACCCAGTATCTGACCCAGTGGCGGACATTGGCTCATCTTGCTCCATGCGAGTGATAGCATCCTTGGCAGCCAGAAAATGGCGTTCCAGGATATTGCCTTTAATAGCCGAAAAAGCTGCCGTTAAGACGGCAATATCATCGGTAAAGCCAACACCTGCCAAAAAATCAGGTATCAAATCAATTGGCATTACAAAGTAAGCAAGCGCTGCCAGCAGAATGCCGCGGGTTTTTGCAGGTGTTCGGGGATCAAGCGCACAATAATAACCGGCTATCACCTCCTTCAAAAATGGCAAACGACTAGCGGCTTTCTTCAGGGTTTTCCAAAATCCCTTGCGGACACGCCTCTCCCGCGCCTCGGTTTGCTTGAGGCTACCGGGCATTAAAATCTGGCCGTATAGTATTTTGTTCATCATGCTCTCCACCCGTAAATTTGGGCATTCAGCGCAAAAATTCAAGCCAGAGGTTTAAAATTCGAAGATTTCCTCAACCACATAAGGACCGCCGCCAATGGAATCTTTGGCAGAAAAAAGCACAAACTCGCTGATTTTAAATGGCGGTGATGAATATCCCACATGGGAAGATAGAAAACCGGCAATATCCCCGCGCTTCGCCTGACTTGTCCGCGCTAAAGTGATATGCGGCACATATTTGCGAGCATCTATTGCCAATCCGCTCTGCCGGAGCAAGGTGTCCTGACTGCGTTGCAATTGTAAAAGCATATCACTGGCTTCAACCTTGGCAAAAAGCGCCCTTGGTTTTTTGCTGCCAAAACTATCAAAACCCAAAATTTTTAGTGTAAATTCAGAGGCCCGAACAGTTTCAAGCGTCGTAGCCACTTTTTGCGCAGCACCCTCATCCACATCGCCAATAAAACTTAGAGTAATGTGATAATCCTCTGGCTCAATCCACCGCGCACCGGCAATCCCCCCACGCAAAAAAGACAGGCTGGTAGCTAAATCACTCGGGATTTTCAATCCTGTAAACAGTCTGGGCATATTAAATCCCGGCCAAGCGACGCAAAAAGATTTCCATTGTGGGAAGAAACTGTTCCACAATCATCCCAATGCCCTCGGCAGTTGGATGCATAGCATCAGGCTGATTAAGCTCTGGTTTTGCCACAACCCCTTCGAGAAAAAACGGATAGAATACCAACTTATACTTCTTCGCCAAATCAGAATAAATTCCGTTAAACTCATCTTCGTAAGTTTTGCCCATATTAGGCGGTGCTCTCATCCCTACCAGCAAAACTTCAATATCGCGCTTTTGTAAGCGAACAATCATTTTTTCAAGATTTTGCCGCGTAAGTTGAGGTGCAAGCCCGCGCAAGGCATCATTAGCCCCTAGTTCCAGAATAACCCCATCAATATTTTCCGGAACAGACCAATCCAAACGCGAAAATCCTCCGGAGCTGGTATCTCCAGAAACCCCGGCATTAATTATTTCAAGATTATCATGCTTCAACGCCAGCGATTTAGCCATTTGTTCGGGAAACCCCTCACCCGGCGCTAACCCATAACCGGCAACAAGACTATCGCCCAAAACCACAATTTTTAATCCCGAATAATTGGCAGCCTCTGCTATTCGCCCATCACCAAACAGCAGCAAATGTACAACTGCCAAAAATAATACGCGAAAAATTACCGATCTTTCACGTGCAATAGAATTGTAAATCATTACCAATCATCCATATAAGGTCATTAACCGGGAGATTCGACCATTTTGCCAGACACAGATGACCATAACACACCCATATTGCAATCCACCAATTCCCCTTCCTCGGTAATCAACCTTAGTCAGGTTCATTTAACGCTTGGTTCAGGCCCCTCTCAAGTACACGTTCTAAAAGGCATGGATTTTATTGTTGAAAGTGGACAATCCGTGGGCGTGGTCGGACCTTCCGGCTCAGGAAAATCTACCCTTCTCATGGTCATTGGCGGACTGGAACGTGCCGATAGTGGCAAAGTGATATTGGATGGCCACGACCTTGAAGACATGAGCGAAGACGAACTAGCAACCTTCCGCGGACGTAATATTGGAATTGTCTTCCAGTCCTTCCATCTCATTCCAAATATGACAGCCCTTGAAAATGTAGCGGTTCCCCTCGAATTGGCGGGCGATGAAAATGCCCTCGCAAAAGCTAAAGAAGAGCTGATTGCTGTTGGTCTTGGCGAACGTCTTACCCATTACCCGACCGAAATGTCTGGCGGTGAACAACAGCGCGTGGCCTTTGCTAGAGCTTTAGCTCCAAACCCGAAAATTCTGATTGCGGACGAACCCACGGGCAATCTGGACGATGAAACCGGCCAGCAAATCACAGATCTGCTATTTGAAAAGCAGCGAGAACGCGGCATGACGTTGGTGCTTGTTACCCACGATCGCACCCTCGCAGAAAAATGCCAAAGAGTGGTGCAGGTACGTTCCGGCGAGATTGAACAGCCTGTTCCTACCCGAAAACCAGCTGCCCGCAAGCGCGCATCAAAAAAACAAAAACTCGGTTAGTCCATGGCCTCTCAAACCACCCAGTTTAAACCCGGCTTTTTCCTTGCATGGCGCTTTGCCCTGCGTGAACTGCGCGGTGGTTTGCGCGGGTTCTACGTATTTCTGGCATGTATTGCGCTTGGAGTTGCAGCAATTTCCGGCGTTAATTCCGTTGCCCGCTCCATTACTCATTCCATATCTTCCGAAGGGCAGGCCATTTTGGGGGGCGACGCTTCGTTTTCCATTGTGCAACGCGATTTACCCGATAAAGAACTCAAATTTCTGAACAATAGCGGAGAAACCTCTAGACTGACCCGCACCCGCGCCATGGCTAGATTGCCCGCAAATGCTGGTCAAGAAGCCAACCAGATGCTTATCGTGCTAAAAGCCATCGACGATGCCTATCCCTTGTTCGGTAAATTTGAGGGCGAAAAGGGCGTACTTTCAAGCACTGATCTCGGGGACAGTCTCGCAATTGTTGATCAGATTCTGCTCGACCGTCTGGAAATTACCATCGGTGATAGCATCAATGTGGGGGAAACCAGTTTCACCATTACCGATACTATTAAAAACGAACCAGACCGTATCGGTGAGGGAATTGGCTTTGGCCCAAAAGTCATCGTCTCTCACACAGGAATGAAAGCCACGGGACTAATCAAACCCGGTTCACTCATTCGTTATACCTATAATTTGAAGCTCGAAAGTGCTGATCCCAACGCTCTCGAGAAGATTATAAAAACCGCGAAAGATGATTTTTCATCAACCGGCTGGCGGGTACGTTCCCGCGAAAACGCTGCTCCTGCACTATCACGCAATATAGAACGTTTCTCCCAATTCCTGACCTTGGTCGGGTTAACATCTCTGATTGTTGGCGGTGTCGGCGTAGCAAACGCAATTCGGGCCTTTCTAGAAACAAAACGTCCGGTTATCGCTACTTTTAAATCCCTGGGCGCCCCCGGTGGTTTCATATTTTTGGTCTATCTGCTGCAAATATTGGTGTTAGCAGCAATCGGCGTATTAGCCGGCTTAATTTTGGGGGCGCTAGCTCCAATAGGTGCAGCCAGCGCTCTTTCCGGGCTTTTACCCATGTCAGATGAACTGGTGTTTTCCCCTGATGCGCTGGGTCTTGGCGCAGTTTATGGCATGTTGACCGCTTTTTCCTTCGCCGTTTGGCCTCTGGGAATTGCCCGCGATGTACCGGCGGCTGATCTGTTTCGTTCAGCTGGAATTAGCCAAAAATACTGGCCTCGCCCATACTATCTCATAATGTTAATAATCAGCGTTAGCATATTGGTCGGCCTTGCAGTTTTCCTTTCTGAGAACCGCTTTATATCCATCACATTCATCACGGCAATCGGCTTTGCATTCATCCTTTTACGGCTGGTTTCAGTGCTTATTCAATGGCTTGCAAAACGAGCCCCGCAGATCAAATCAGCAGAACTGCGGATGGCGGTGGGTAATATTCATCGCCCCGGCTCACTGACGCCATCTGTAGTATTATCGCTTGGCCTTGGCCTTGCTTTGCTGGTGGCTCTCGCTTTGATCGATGGAAACTTGCGCCAACAAGTGGGCAACAATATTCCCAATCAAGCCCCGGATTTCTTCTTTGTGGACATTCAAAACACGGAGATTGACGGTTTTCGGAAAAAGTTAGGCGAACTCGCCCCAGAGTCAAAAATCATTTCCGTCCCCATGCTGCGTGGCCGGGTCTCCAAGTTGAAGGGCATTCTGGCAGAAGATTACGACACCTCAAATGGTGGCGAATGGGTTTTGCGCGGGGATCGCGGTATCACTTATTCCAAACGTTTGCCGGAGAACTCAACTCTCGCCAAAGGGGAGTGGTGGCCGGAAGATTATATCGGCGAACCCTTGGTGTCTTTTGCAGCAGAAGAAGCCGGGGAACTCAATCTCGATGTGGGCGATATGATTTCCGTTAATGTGCTTGGCCGAACAATTACCGCAAAAATTGCCAGCCTGCGCAATGTGGAATGGGAAAGTCTGGGCGTGAATTTTGTGCTGGTATTTTCGCCAAACACATTTGCCGGAGCCCCCCATTCATTCCTGACAACCCTGATGATTGACCGATCGGCAACGAACCCCTCGAAACCGGTGAACGAAGGTATGGTGCTGCGCGAAATCACCAAATCCTATCCAGCAGTCACTAGCGTAAGAGTTCGCGACGCTCTTGATACTATCAACCGGCTAATTAGCCAACTATCTAACGCCATTCGCGCCGCAGCCTCGGTAGCGCTGTTATCTTCGATACTCGTGCTTGGCGGCGCTCTTGCTGCGGGAAATCAAGCTCGCATCCATGACGCAGTGGTTTTTAAAACCCTTGGTGCCACCCGAATGACGCTTATTAAGACCTTCATTTATGAATATGCCATTTTGGGATCTGCAACTGCAATTTTTGCGGTTCTTGCAGGCGCGCTGGCGTCGTGGTTCGTGATATCGCAGATCATGAAATTTCCTTCTGTCTTCATGCCATCGGTCGCAATGCTAACTTTAGGGGTGGCTCTGGTATTCACCGTAGGGTTCGGATTGATTGGAACCTGGCGCATATTAGGCCAAAAAGCTGCACCATTCTTGCGAGAGCTTTAACTATTTCGCCAAAAATCAGTAATAAATTCCAACCTTTACCCTTGCCGAACGCCCCATTAATACGCATATTAGGGGCAACAGCGCAGTTCGTCTTCTTTCTGCGTCAAATTATTGTGTCTTTTAAACCAGGAGAAAATGGTTTCATGGCTGACTTTAGACAAGATCAATCACGTTTTGGCAGTGCTGCTGAACAAGCAGGCGTGGAATATGATGCCGGCCTTCGCACTTATATGCTGAAGGTTTATAACTATATGGCGTTGGCATTGGCCGTTACCGGTATTGCCGCACTGGTTACCTTCAATATGTCAGTCAGCGGCGGTCAGCTTACCGAATTCGGCACACTAATGTTCGCAAGCCCACTGAAATGGGTTGTGATGCTGGCGCCTCTCGGCCTTGTATTCTTTCTGAGTGCTAAAATAAACACCATGAGCGTGAGTGCAGCCCAGACAACATTCTGGGTTTTTGCCACCCTCATCGGCGTATCCCTCTCGACCATCTTTTTGGTCTATACATCAACATCCATTGTACAAACCTTCTTCGTTACCGCTGCCGCCTTTGGTTCGCTTAGCCTCTACGGTTACACAACCAAACGCAGCTTAACCGGCATGGGTTCGTTCCTGATGATGGGTCTGTTCGGATTGATCATCGCTTCCGTGGTGAATATTTTCATGCAATCTTCCGCCATGCAGTTTGCAATCTCTGCAATCGGCGTGCTGATCTTTGCTGGCCTCACAGCCTACGACACCCAAAAAATCAAGGAAATGTACGATAACGTTTCTCATGACGAAACCATGATGGGCAGAGCTGCCATTATGGGCGCATTAAAACTCTATCTTGATTTCATCAATCTGTTCATGTTCCTGCTGCACTTCCTCGGCAACCGCGAATAGTTGAACCAATCATATTTTAAAGAAACGGCGCCTTTCTGGCGCCGTTTTTGTTTGGATACAAAACAACTGTTAGAATACGGGTTGCCACAAAATATGATTTGGTTCAAATAACCAAGATTTACAGCGATTCAGTTTTATCTGGAACCGCTAGTTTTGAGACAACACCGCCCAGCATCGATGAAATGCAACAACGCTTCACTATGTTCGCCGATGGCAGCTACCTCTATCTGGTTGCTGAGCTTGATGGTCAAATCGCTGGCTATGCCTGCGCAGGCCCATATCGCTCCCGCCCCGCTTATTACTGGAGCATCGAAAGCACCATCTATCTCGATCCCCAGTATCAGCGTCGAGGTATCGGCAAAGCGCTATTGTTGGAGCTATTGGAGAGATGCACAAAAGCTGGCTTTCGCCAGATAATCGGTGTTATTGCAACAGACGATAAAAACCCAAATCTGGCTTCCATTGCACTGCATGAAACATGCGGTTTCAAAACAGCTGGAAACATCAAAAGTGTCGGCCGCAAACACGACGTCTGGTTGGATACGATGATAATGCCAAAAGCCCTCGGTGAAGGCAGCGCACCACCACCCAACGAGGTTTGTAGAATTTAGACGCTGGTAAGTTTGGTTCTTTTATCCAAAACCTTGAGCACATTCTTTAGTTCATGCCCACGTTTTAGGATTTGTCCTGTTGCATTCACCACCGAATATGCCCCTTGTTTCCTTGCCAGCTTTGGGTTCTTTTCAACCGTAAAGAGAGGCCGTTCACTGGTACGGTGGAAGATTGAAAATACAGCTCGGTCACTAAGCATATCTATCGCATAGTCACGCCATTCTCCGGTCGCGACCCTTCGAGAGTAAACTTGCAAGATCATATATAGTTCGGTTTTGTGAAAGGCGATAACATCAGGCGCTGGTTTCTTCGATTTGGAATGAAGCTGAACAAGATTGCTAGATTTCCCGCTAACATTCCCCATCCGTAGCATTTGCGCCATATCGATTCGCTCCGTTCAATATCGATGTAACTAATCATGGATTGCGAAACAACTAATTGCAAGCGCTGGGCGAACTGGCCCTTCTATTGTAAAATAGGACAAATCACAATATCGCCCCATTTTGAACATTTACCGGCCTGTTTTACGGTTAATATTGTGTGTGTTACCTCGGATGGTCCGGTCAACCTTCCTAAAACCTGCCCCCCAGCCCTTTAGGAGTGGTGGCCGGACCTCTGTTCCGAGTGTAGCCAATCCCCATACTATTAGACCGGCTGTTGCCGGTCTTTTTTTTGTAGGATCCTAAAGCATATTGGGGATCACAATCCCTTATAGATCCTTGATTATTGCTGCACCAACAATTGCACCCGGCGTCCCTTGTTTGGTCATACGCTGGAGTACAAGGGCACAAGAATCAGCACCTATGCGTTTGATTTCATGCAATGGCAGGGTGATGTGAATTGGCTGGTTATCCACCATGCCCACCATTTGAATACCTTGCACCACATTGGCATATTCCAGAATTTTTCCGTGGTTTTCGCCACTCTTCACATCAACCTTCTGGCGATTGTTGAAATAGACAATCCAGAGGGTGGTATTTTGCGAATCTGCGGTCGCCTCCACATTGACGGTCATACCATCAGCCGTGAAGGATGTTTCAATTGGAACCGTTAGCCCGATAGAACCTTTGGAATGGTTGGCAATTGCCTTACGCAGTTTGCTTTCATGGGAACCAATAACATGGACACGACCATTTATGACCGCTTGAGGTGTATAAATCTGGTTTTGCCCAAGAGTAACCGCATAGCGTCGTTGTCGTGTCGTATTGGCCTTACTGGCAAAAGAATCTTTCCAGCCAAGATAATCCCAATAATCCACATGCCAGGCTAGCGCCAGAGTATCTTTTTCCATGGCCAGCTTTCCAAGTAATTTATCGGCTGGCGGGCATGATGAGCAGCCCTGACTGGTAAAAAGTTCCACTACCGCCTTGGGCTTAATAACCTCAACAGCCTTTGCCGGTTGCATCTGAACAACGGCAATAAACAGTATTGGCAGCAGTGTTTTTAGTAAATTACTCATAGCTTCCCTCGCGTTTCATCCGAGCAGGATGATTTGCAATTCTCCATATTCCATTTTCAATATAGCAATGTATGGAAACTGCCGATAACAAGCGACTCACATTTGGGTTATGAGTTAACACGAATATGAAAATGCCACCGACTCTGGTGAATCGGTGGCTGTTTTTCTCAAAAAGCGGCACTCAAGGCGGCGAAGAGCCGCCCAGCGCTAGCCGCACTGCGCATGCCCGAATGATACGCCGCGAGCAAAGAAACTAAGCAGCCCTGTTCAAATTACGCAAAACATAATGGAGAATGCCGCCATTGCGGTAATAATCCAGTTCGTCTTCCGTATCGATACGGCAAAGCAGAGTGATCGTTTTGGTATCACCATTTGCAAACGTAACTTCCGCATCCAGACTTTGGCGCGGTTTAAGATCAGCCAGTCCTTTAATGCTCACCTGCTCACTGCCGGTCAATCCAAGGGAATCCCAGTTATCATCACCGGTGAAAACCAAAGGCAACACACCCATACCAACCAGATTGGAGCGGTGAATACGTTCAAAGCTCTCAACAATCACGGCACGAACCCCAAGAAGAATAGTGCCTTTCGCTGCCCAGTCACGCGATGAACCAGTGCCATATTCCTTACCACCAAAAATCACCAGCGGCACATTTTCCTGTTTATAGCGCATGGCCACATCATAGATTGCACCTTCTTCGCCAGACGGATAATGGGTGGAATAACCACCTTCAACACCTTCCAGCATCTGGTTTTTGATACGGATATTGGCAAATGTGCCACGCATCATCACCTGATGATTACCACGGCGTGAACCGAATGAGTTAAAATCAATCGGGCGCACCTGATGATCACGCAGATAATCACCTGCCGGACCATCACCTTTGATAACACCCGCTGGGGAAATGTGATCGGTAGTGATGGAATCTGCAAAAAGCCCAAGTACGCGTGCAGAATTGATATCTTCAACTCCCTTGGGTTCCATGCTTATACCATCAAAATATGGTGGATTTTGCACATAAGTTGATTGTTCATCCCAATCATAGGTAGCGCCACCAGACGTTTCAATCGCCTGCCAGCCCTTATCGCCGGTAAACACATCACCGTAGCGTTCACGAAACATTTCTTCGGAAACGCAAGTACGCATCAGTTCGGATATTTCGTGTGAGCTAGGCCAGATATCTTTCAGATAAACATCGTTTCCATCCTTGTCCTGCCCAATTGGGTCGGTGGTCAAATTCACATTCAACGAACCGGCAATCGCATATGCAACAACCAATGGCGGCGAAGCAAGATAGTTGGCGCGGATATCCTGGCTGATTCGGCCTTCAAAGTTACGGTTTCCAGAAAGAACAGAACAGGCAACCAGATCATGCTGGCTAATTGCTTCAGAAATCTCCTCCGGCAAAGGTCCGGAATTACCAATACAAGTTGTGCAACCATAACCCACCAGATTGAAGCCCAAAGCATCCAGATCATCACTGAGATTGGCTTTATCAAGATAATCAGTCACAACCTGCGAACCCGGCGCCAATGAAGTTTTCACCCAGGGCTTGGAATTAAGACCCAAAGCACGCGCTTTTCGAGCCACCAGACCTGCGGCAATCAAAACGGATGGATTGGAAGTGTTAGTGCAGGAAGTAATCGCTGCAATCACCACATCGCCATTACCCAAATCATAATCCTGTCCCTTGACCGGACCACGTGAGTTATTTTCATAGGCCTTAAACTCCGTTGCCATGGATTCGGCAAAAGCAGTATCCCCGTCGGAAAGGGAGATACGGTCCTGAGGACGTTTTGGTCCAGAAATTGAAGGAACCACATTTGCCATATCCAGACCGAGGTTGGAAGTGAATACTGGATCATCACTATTTGAATCCCGCCACATGCCTTGCGCTTTAGCGTATGCTTCAACCAAAGCAATCTGATCAGCATCACGGCCAGTCGAATTCATGTAAGAGATCGTATCATTATCAATCGGGAAGAAGCCGCAGGTAGCACCATATTCCGGAGCCATATTGGCAATCGTTGCCTGATCTTCAAGAGTTAGATTATCAAGGCCCGGACCGTAGAACTCAACAAATTTACCAACCACGCCTTTTTCTCGCAGCATTTGTACAATCATCAAAACCAGATCGGTGGCGGTTGTACCTTCAGGCATTTTGCCCTCAAGACGGAAACCGACAACTTCAGGAACCATCATGGTAACCGGCTGACCAAGCATGGCAGCTTCAGCTTCAATACCGCCGACACCCCAGCCAAGAACGGAAAGCCCATTGACCATAGTAGTATGACTATCTGTACCCACCAAAGTATCAGGATAGGCTACGATTTTCCCGTCAATTTCTTTGGTCCAGACAGTTTTTGAGAGATATTCCAGATTAACCTGATGGCAAATTCCGGTTCCTGGAGGAACAACACGAAAATTATCAAAGGCTGTCTGCCCCCATTTCAGGAACGTGTAGCGTTCGCCATTTCGTTGATATTCACGGTCCACATTAGCTTTGAATGCTTTTTCATTACCAAAATTATCAACCATCACCGAATGGTCAATTACCAGATCAACCGGCACTTGAGGGTTGATCATGTCAGTATTGCCGCCAAGGGATACAGTGGCGTCGCGCATAGCAGCCAGATCAACAACGGCAGGAACACCAGTGAAATCCTGCATCAAAACCCGGGCCGGGCGGTAGGCGATCTCATTGCCAGCATTTCCCTTGTCAGAAAGCCAACCGGCGATTGCCTGAATATCTTCTTTCGTAACCGAGCGTCCATCTTCAAAGCGCAGCAGGTTTTCCAGCAAAACTTTCAGAGAATAAGGAAGTTTTGAAATGCCGGTAAGACCATTTTTTTCCGCTTCAACGAGAGAATAATAGACAAATTCCTTGCCATTAACATCGAGGGTTTTTCTTGAGTTAAAACTGTTGAGTGAATTGAGCATGTTGCGTATTCCGCTTGCTTGGGTATATGCGGGTGCGACCATTTCCGCGTGTTTGCCTCACCAATTAAATTGGGGCAAATGATGTGAAACACCGCCGATCGCTGGCCGTGTTATACGCCTTATAGAATGTTTCTAATCTACTGTGAATAGTCCCTAGGCCCAATATGGACCATAAGGCTTAAAATTCTGGAAGCAAATGGGATAGTTGCTGTTTTTCCTCATATACGGGGCTTTTAAATCCTGCGCTCTATCATCATTTTCTTAATTTCGGCAATCGCCTTGGCAGGGTTCAAACCTTTCGGACAAGCCTGCGTACAGTTCATGATAGTATGGCAGCGATAGAGCCGGAAAGGGTCCTCCAACTCATCAAGCCGCTCGCCGGTTGCTTCGTCTCGAGAATCGATCAACCAGCGATAGGCCTGAAGCAATACTGCAGGTCCCAAATAACGATCCCCGTTCCACCAATAAGATGGGCAGGACGTTGAGCAGCAAGCACATAAAATGCACTCATAAAGGCCATCGAGCTTTTCGCGATCCCCATGACTTTGCAGCCACTCGGTTCGTGGCTCCGGCGTTGTGGTTTTAAGCCATGGTTCAATAGAGCGGTGCTGAGCATAAAAATTATTCATATCCGGCACAAGGTCTTTGACGACTGACATATGCGGCAAGGGATAAACCTTGACCATGCCATCAATTTCTTCAATGCCCTTGGTGCAGGCCAGTGTGTTGGTGCCGTCAATATTCATGGCACAGGAGCCACAAATTCCTTCGCGGCATGAACGGCGCAGGGTCAATGTCGGATCTATATTGTTTTTAATCCATAACAAGCCATCAAGCACCATCGGCCCGCAATCATCCGCATCAACAAAATAAGTATCAATGCTCGGGTTTTGCCCGTCATCAGGCGACCAACGGTAAATGCGGTATTCGCGCAGGTTGGTCACACCCTCCGGTTTGGGCCATGTTTTGCCCTGACGAATGCGGGAATTTTTTGGGAGTGCAAGTTCAACCATGTTCTATCAATCTGTTATTTCTTCACAAACTACGGAAAAAATTCTAATAAACCCTTGCCTTGGGTGCAATTTTCTTTGGATCAATACCGCCATCAGCCATAGCAAGCTGCGGCTTGGTATTCACCGAACGGTAATCCAGCTTTACTTTTCCTTTGGCATCGATCCGCGCCAGCGTATGCTTACGCCAATTTTTATCATCACGACCGGAAAATTTTCCATCCTTATAATCTTCACGCGCATGGGCCCCACGGCTTTCCTTGCGCGCTTCCGCACCCACAACTGTCGTCACCGCGCAGGCCATGAGGTTCTCCAATTCCAGGGTTTCCACCAGATCAGAGTTCCAAATCATTGAGCGATCAGTGACTTTCAAATCAGCCAGTTGATTCCAGTTTTCCTGCATCCGTTTGCAGCCGGATTGAAGGCTTTCTGCATTACGGAATACGGCCGCATCTTCCTGCATGGTTTTCTGCATTCTCAGGCGCAATTCTGCAGTTGGTGTACCACCATCCGCATGGCGCAATTTATCAAACCGATCCATGATTTTTTCACTTGCCGCTTCATTAGGCGAAGGAATGGCCGCTTCACGGTCAATCACCTGTCCCGCCCGAATGGCTGCAGCGCGTCCAAATACCACCAGATCAATCAGCGAATTCGAGCCAAGCCGATTAGCCCCATGAACAGAAGCACACCCGGATTCACCCACAGCCATAAGGCCGGGAATAATCTGGTTTGGAGATGCTTTTGTAGGATTAAGAGCTTCGCCCCAATAATTGGTCGGAATGCCGCCCATATTATAATGCACCGTTGGCAATACCGGGATTGGCTCGCGGGTAAGATCAACACCTGCAAAAATTTTCGCGCTCTCGGAAATCCCGGGCAGACGTTCGTCCAGCACAGCTGGATCAAGGTGATCAAGATGCAAGTAAATATGATCCTTATCCTTGCCAACACCACGACCCTCGCGGATCTCCATGGTCATACAGCGAGAGACCACATCGCGTGATGCAAGATCTTTCGCGCTCGGCGCATAGCGCTCCATAAAACGCTCACCCTCAGAATTCACCAGATAGCCGCCCTCGCCACGCGCACCTTCGGTAATCAGACAGCCAGCACCATAAATTCCTGTCGGATGGAACTGTACAAACTCCATATCCTGCAAAGGAAGCCCAGCACGGGATACCATGCCATTGCCATCACCCGTACATGTATGTGCTGAAGTAGCGGAAAAATATGAGCGACCATAACCACCAGTAGCCATCACAACGGTTTTTGCATTGAAACGATGAATGGTGCCGTCATCAAGGTTCCATGCAATGACGCCTGTACATTGGCCGTCACTGCTCATCATCATATCAATAGCAAAATATTCAATATAGAATTCCGCATTGTGGCGCAGGGACTGGCCGTAGAGCGTATGCAAAATAGCATGTCCGGTTCTGTCTGCCGCTGCACAGGTGCGTTGAACCGGAGGCCCATCGCCAAAATTCATCATATGCCCGCCAAAGGGGCGCTGATAAATCTTGCCTTCTTCTGTACGCGAGAACGGAACGCCGTAATGTTCCAGCTCATAAAGTGCAGCCGGTGCTTCCCGCGCCAGATATTCCATCGCATCAACATCGCCCAGCCAGTCAGAACCCTTGACCGTATCGTATAAATGCCAGTGCCAGTGATCGTCACCCATATTCTGCAATGAGGCAGCAATTCCGCCCTGGGCTGCAACCGTGTGAGAACGCGTTGGAAAAACCTTGGTAATACAGGCTGTACGCAGGCCCTGCTCTGCCATGCCCAGGGTTGCTCGAAGTCCGGCACCGCCAGCCCCGACCACAACCACATCATGATAGTGATCGACAAATTCATATGCCTTACCGGCATTCTTCTGTTTGGCAGATGCCATAAATCAGCCTCCAAAGCCGAGCTTGAGAATTGCAAAAATTGATATCGCCCCTACGACGATAGTGAAGAAGATATTACCAATGATGCAGGCAATTTTGCTGGCCTCGCCATGTACGTAGTCTTCAATGACCACCTGCATACCAAGCTTCATATGCACCAAAGCAGAAACCATAACCAGAAGCAGAATGACAGAGGTAAAGGGTGAGGACAATTGGGCAACCACCTCGCTATGGGACGCACCGTTTAGCGAAATAATCAGCCATACGAAATAAATCATCAATGGTATATTGGCAATCGAGGTCAATCTTTGTTGCCAAAAATGATCCGTGCCTTCCTTGGCTGAACCGAGTCCATGAACTTTCTTGAAAGGAGTAAGCATGCTCATAATCGTTTTCCCCTATCGCACCATATAGCCGACAACCCAAAGAAGGACTGTGAGCGCCACTGAACTGATGATTGTTACATAGGCTAATTTAGTAGAAGTTTCTTTGGCAAAGCCGCGACCTGTATCCCAATAGAGGTGTCGCATACCGCCGATCATATGATGCATCAGCGCCCACGTGTAGCCAAACAGAATGAGTCGTCCGATGATCGACCCCATAAATGCATTCATCCACTCAAAATCGGCTTCCCCAGATGCGGCGGCAAACAGCCACCATGCAACCAGCAGGGTTCCTAAATAGAGTGCCAGCCCGGTCATCCGGTGGACAATTGACATCATCATTGTTGGGATGGGTTTATAAATACTCAAATGCGGAGAAAGAGGTCTCGCATTTTTTACATCCTGACTCGACATTGGTCTCAACCTTCAGGGCTAAATTCGGTGCACATGATTTGTTTAAACCACATATTTTGATTCTACCAGACCCAGAAGCCTGAAAATGAATAGGAAATAAGTCGAAAACGCTTAACCTTGAAATTTCAGTTCAAAGCTCATTTGATCTGCCGGTGCTGCAATGGATTGAAACAGGCTCATTCCGGTTTCAGATGAGCGTGGCGAATTAAGGGTTAGTTTCTGCCAGCCGCGCTTTTCTCCCTGATCTGCAAGCACATCCACCATAGCACGCGCAATACCTTTGCCGGTATGCTCATGATGTACATATATATGATCTGCCTGCCCGGCACGCTGGCCAGTTATCGGATCCGGTAAATCATAAAACAGAATGAACCCAACCAGAGTTTCATCCAAAAAAGCACCCAAAAATTTGGCCGCGCGATCCTGAAGCAGGGATTCAGCGTAAAATATATCCGGCTGGCGTGGTGCACCACGTTTCAGTGCCTGTGTATAGGCCGCAAGCAAGGGTGCCAGCTTTGACGCATCCTTATAATGAAGGGGCAAAATTTCGATTTGAAGGTTTGTACTCATAATATCTCTCAAACATTTCAGGCTTACAAGCGCACCCTAACAAATGTCACTTTCCGAATAAAGATTTTACTGATCTCTCTCAGGCAGTTATGTATCATGTTAAGAATATTGGCTGCTTGAAGGATCAGATCGTTTGTTAGATATTATACCGATTATTTTTCCGGTTTTTGCACTTTTAGCGCTTGGCTATGTGGTTGTTAGAACCGGCTACCTCCCTACTGAAACTGCGGCAATACTTGCAAATTTCGCAGCGCGATTAGCAGTTCCGGTTTTGCTTTTTCAAGCGATTTATCTACTCGAATTTAAAAGTGCGTTTCATATCCCAATGCTTGCGGGCTTTTATACCTCAGCCATAATCTGTTTTGTCACAGCTATTTTTCTAGCAAGGGCCATCTGGAAAAGGAGACCTGGAGAAGCTGTTGCGATTGGGTTCACATCATTCTTTTCAAACTCCGTTATGCTGGGGATCGCAATTACCAGCCGCGCCTATGGCGAAGAAGTGCTGGTCCCGGTATTTGGAATATTAGCCCTGCATGTCCCAATCCTTTACACCGTCGGCATGATAACAATGGAGCTGGCCAGAAGAGATGGGAAGCCCTTGGGAGAAACCATCCAAAAAGCCTTCAAATCCATTTTCTCTTCACCATTGATGATCGGTATAATGTCTGGAGCTACCTGCAATATTTTCAACATCCCCATTCCAGAACTCATCATGACACCGGTTGGTATGATTGCGGATACAGCTATCCCAATCGCGATAATTGGCATTGGGGCGACCCTTACCCGCTACAAACTGAACGACCGTATTGGCGAAACTTCAATGATAACTGCCGTCTCCCTGATCCTACACCCCACATTGGTATTGTTGATCACACACTTCATTCTGGATTTGCCAAAGATTTATGTACAGGCAAGTGTGATTATTTCTGCCATGCCACCCGGTATAAACGGATATATTTTCGCAAGCCTTTATAATCGCGCTGTATCGGTTGCCGCCTCAAGTCTCGTCATGGCAAACGTGTTTTCTGTAATTACCATTACCGGCTGGTTGCTCCTGCTGGAACGCCTGCTTTAGAACTTTTTTTGATAAACAACAAAACCACTATCATCGGCGATATTGTCATAGAGTTTTCGAGCCGTCTTGTTCGTTTCGTGGGTCAACCAATAGACCTTCGGAGCACCTGCCAGTTTTGCTTTTTCGTAAACCCCTTCAATCAGCGCCCGACCGACACCCTGCCCTCTTAGATTCTCGTCCGTATATAGATCTTCAAGATAGCAAGTTGCTTCAATATTATTGGTGACCCGGTGAAAGAGGTAATGCACCAGCCCAACAAGCCTACCATCCAGTTCCGCTACAAGCGCGTGTACCGGTTCATAGGCATCAAAGATACGGCTCCACAGCATATTGGTGATTTCAACAGGAAGTTCCGTTGGCCCCGAGCGCCCGTAAAATGCGTTATAACCTTCCCAAAGAGGCAACCATTGATCAAAATCTTCCATAGTGGGAGGTCGTACTATTATCGTATTTTTCATTTCACCGTCCTGTGCGCTGAGATCAATTCTGCAAGGCTGGTTTTCTGCTGTCCCTTGCCATTAAAGTTGCTTGCATCAAGCCATTCCATATAAGCGGCTTTTAAACTGGGCCAGTCACCATCAAGCACTGAGAACCATGCGGTATCTCTGTTGCGGCCCTTATACATAATCGCCTGTTGAAACAAACCGTCATAGGAAAACCCGAGCCGCTCTGCAGCCTTGCGTGAGGGAGTGTTGAGCGCATCGCACTTCCATTCATAGCGGCGATAACCAAGATCGGAAAAAACCCGCCGCATCATCAAATACATCGCTTCGGTGGCCGCACGGGTTTGCTGCAATTCCGGAGAATAATTGATATTGCCCACCTCAATAACACCATTAGTCGCATCAATACGTAGATAGCTTGCAACCCCGATGGCCTTATCCGTTTGTCCATCGATAATCGCATGAAATAGGGGATCATCGCCAAAACAGGCACCCTCCACCCATGAGCAAAAGTTAGCCTTGTTATCAAAAGGGCCATAGGGCAAATATGTCCAGATACGGTTCTCGGTATCCTGCCGGAACGCAGAATATAAATCAGCCGCATGGCTATCCATATCGATTGGTTCAATACGGCAATATTGTCCCGACATCACCTCACGCGGCGGCACGGGACAGGCCTTCCAATCAGGAACAGCCCAACCGATCGGCTGACCCAGCGCATTTAACTTCTCGCTCATAACCATGCTCACAATCAAATTTGTTTTGGCAAGAATAGGTGGACGTTGGATTGTTTAAAAGGGCCAGTTTTGCAAGATACTGTCAGACCAATATGGGGATGCCGGAATGCTGTTCTATTATGTTCAGGACATAATAATGACCACGTCCTGATCCTAGCTGCTGCTTTCCAGCAATTTGCAAATGCTATCAAGTTGATCAAGGTTTTTAAATGAAATCCGGATGCTGCCAGCCCCGTTATCTTTATATTTAAGCGATGTTTTGAAACCAAGCGTTTCTTCAAGGCGCGCTTCAACAGCCATAATATCTGCACTCTTTGGCTTGCGCTCACCCGGACTCTTCTTCACAACCTCTTCAGGGTTCTGGGCAAGTTGCTCTGCCTGCCGCACGGAAAGACCTTCACGGATAATTTTTTCAGCCAGATATGTTGCACCGGTTGCATTCACCAGCGTACGGGCGTGACCAGCAGAAAGTTCCCCCTCGGCTACCAGTACCATCACCTCTTCCGGTAATTTCAAAAGCCGAAGTGTGTTGGCCACATGAGACCGACTTAAGCTCAATACCTTGCCTAACTCTGCCTGACTATAATCATAGTCATTGATCAATTGCTGATAGCCCATCGCTTCTTCAATCGAGTTTAAATCCGCCCGCTGGACATTTTCAATGATCGCAAGTTCCAGCGCATGACGATCATTCACATCACGAATAACAACCGGAATGGCATGAAGCCCGGCACGCTGGGAAGCGCGCCAACGTCGCTCACCAGCGATAATCTCATAGCGAGCACCGCCAAGATCTTCGTTCTTTATCGGGCGAACAAGAATGGGTTGAACAACGCCGTGCTCCTTGATGGAGTTACACAAGTCAGCAAGTTCAGCATCGTTGAAATGGCGACGCGGGTTTTGAGCGCTGGCCCGGATCAGTTCAATCGGCACTTCCTGATCCTGGATGATCGCCTCTTCGCCGGGAGCTTTCCGGGCGCTGGTCGCAGGCTGATCCATCTCACCAATCAACGCAGCGAGGCCACGACCCAATCTTGATTTTGAACTATCTTCAGCCATTTAGGAAAAACTCCGTATACAGTATTTTTGGAGCGCTGATACGCTCCATATTCTCACTATTTGCTTATGCTGCCAGCAATTTTTTTTCACGGCGAATAACCTCTGAAGCCAATTTCAGATAGGCCTGACTTCCAGCACATGCCAGATCATATAATATCGCGGGCTTGCCGTAGGATGGTGCTTCCGAAATCCGAACATTACGAGGGATAACGGTCTTATAAACCTTATCTCCCATAAACTTCCTGACATCATCCACAACCTGAATTGCCAGATTGTTACGTCGGTCAAACATAGTTAGGACAATGCCCTGAATCTCAAGATTCGGGTTAATGGTAGCGCGCACTTCCTCAACCGTTTTCAACAACTGGCTCAAGCCTTCCAGAGCAAAAAATTCTGTCTGCAATGGAACCAGCACTGAATCAGCTGCAGCCATTGCATTGATCGTCAAAAGATTCAGGGACGGCGGACAATCGATCAGGATATAGTCAATATGCTGCAGCCCATGACCTTTAACACTTGTTGCCTTTTCGTGGGCCTCCAGTTTTTGACGTAGCTTGAACGCCCGGTCCCGATCGCCCGATACTTCCATTTCCACACCCAATAGATCGAGCGTAGAAGGAGACACATATAACCGTGGAACAGAGGTCGGCATAACCGTCTCATCCAGCGTGGCATTGCCGGTGATGAGGTCATAGGTGGAGACTTCCCTGTCTTCACGAGGAATGCCAAGCCCTGTGCTGGCATTTCCCTGAGGATCTAGATCGACAATCAGCACTTTGTTGCCAATGGCTGCCAAAGCTGTTGCCAGATTGATCGCTGTTGTTGTTTTACCAACGCCGCCCTTCTGGTTTGCTACCGTGATAATCCGCATTTTTCCCTCGCCTCAATCTGGTTCAATTTCCAGTACTCTGTGCCAAGTTTTAAAGCCTGATATGACAACTCGCTACCAAATCCGCTATTTCGGTTCGATTTTCTCAAGGCTCCGAATTTCCAACAAAACAGAATCCGCTTCTATCTTGCTTGGATGTTCTACCAGATCAAATTTCCACAAACCACCGCAATCTGCGACTTCCCTCTGGTAATCCCTACCTTTATGAAAAAGGCCAATAGCCCCTCGCTCAATCAGTGGCAGAGAATATTCAAATAGCCCGGGAAGCGCTGTTAGAGCTCGGGCAGTGACTATTTCTACAGCTACTAGTTGTTTCGTTTCCGACTCGATGCGCCCACAATGGACCTTTGCGACGCCATCTGTCTGCCGCCCTACCCCTCTCAGGAAGGCGCACTTCTTTTGATTGCTTTCCACCAGATGCACATTTGCATTCTTCTTTTCAGCCAGAAGGATTGCCAGAACCATACCAGGAAGACCGCCGCCACTCCCTAAGTCTGCCCATTGACGTGCATCTGGGAACAGAGCAAAGCATTGCAAACTATCAGCTATATGCCTGCTCCAGATTACATCGAGCGTTGCTGTGGATACCAGATTGGTCTTCTCCTGCCACACCTTCAGGCGATCCACATAAATCGTCAGACGCTCAATTGTTTCACGTGAAACAGGGTAAATAGATTGTAATAAATCCAATTCACGCTGTGTTGGGGCGCTGTTGCTCATCTCTATCAGCGACTGCGCATATTGGTGTGTGGTGCAGGTTTGCTTTGTTTGGTCTTTTCAAGCTTGCGAATGTGAACAAGCACCAGCAGGATCGCCGCCGGCGTCATTCCTTCTATTCGACCTGCCTGACCAAGATTTGCAGGACGGATGGTTTCAAGCTTCTGGCACAGTTCGTTTGAAAGACCAGACAAGGAGCCGTAATCAAAATCATCGGGAATAATCTTACCTTCGTCCCTTCGGATCGCTTGAATATCGGACTCTTGGCGGGCAAGATATACAGCATACCCAGCCTCTATCTCTATCTGACGGGCAATTGTAGGATCAAAATTCTGCAGATGTGGCCAAATATCAGTGAGCTTCTTCAAAGATATCTCTGAATAGGACAGCAACTCCCAAGCATTACGTCGAACACCATCCTGATTGATGTTCAATCCATGCTTACGCGCCTCATTGGGTGTAAGGGAAACATCCCTACAAGCCTGTTTTGCAGCGTTTAACTCACCAACCTTACGTTTATATACAGATTGCCTAGCGCTTCCCACCAAGCCGACCTCTATACCAAGAGGCGTTAGCCGCTGATCAGCATTATCTGCACGCAGGGAAAGTCGATACTCTGCGCGGGAAGTAAACATTCGGTAGGGCTCAGTTACCCCACGTGTGACCAAATCATCGATCATCACGCCAATGTAGCTCTCTGTACGGCTAAAGGTCACTGGGGCCTGGTCACCAGCTTTACGAGCAGCATTCAGACCAGCAACCAGCCCTTGCGCTGCTGCTTCCTCATATCCGGTGGTGCCATTGATCTGTCCCGCAAGATAAAAACCGTCAATCGTCCGGCTTTCGAGGCTTGGCCGCAATTCCCGCGGGTCCACATGGTCATACTCAATCGCATATCCCGGCTGTAAAATCCTGACATTCTCAAGCCCAGCGATGGTTTCAAGGAACCGCTTCTGAATTTCCTCCGGCAAAGACGTAGAGATGCCATTGGGATAAATCGTGTCATCATCAAGCCCTTCAGGCTCTAGAAATATCTGGTGACCATTTCTTTCACCAAATTTTACGATTTTATCCTCAATAGATGGGCAATAACGGGGACCTGTACCCTCGATTTGTCCTGAATAGACCGCGGAATATTTCAAATTCTCTTCAATAATCTTGTGCGTATGACTATTGGTGCGGGTAATTGCACAGGTAATTTGGGTGTTTGTAATCTTGCTCGTCAAATATGAAAAAGGAATTGGATTGTCATCCGCCTTTTGAACATCAAGCCCTGACCAATCAATTGTTTTTCCGTCCAAGCGTGCTGGAGTCCCTGTTTTTAGCCGTCCCAACGAAAAATTATGAGCAGAAAGGGTTCCAGATATCCCCGTTGAAGGCTCTTCACCCCAGCGCCCAGCTGGTATTTTTTTGTCGCCAATATGAATAATACCGCGTAAAAATGTTCCTGTAGTCAGCACCACACACCGTGCAGCAATGATAGAACCATCTTTTAGCAGCACACCCTGAATAGTACCATCATCAACAACGATATCGGCAACACCTGCCTCGATCACCTCAAGACCCTCAGTCTCTGAAATCTCTGACTGCATGGCATTTCTATAGAGTTTTCTGTCCGCCTGCGTTCGCGGCCCTTGAACTGCAGGCCCCTTTTTCCGATTCAGCATCCTAAACTGAATCCCAGCTGCATCAGCAATCCGGCCCATCACACCATCCAGCGCATCCACTTCACGTACCAAATGGCCTTTGCCCAGACCACCTATAGCAGGATTGCAGGACATAACCCCGATTGTATCGCGTTTATGGGTTACCAATGCCGTGCGCGCGCCAATACGAGCCGCAGCACAAGCCGCTTCGGTACCAGCATGACCACCGCCAATCACAACAACATCATAACTGTTCATCAAATTTCTCATCTTTTAGTCAAATCAGAGGCAATTGTTTCACGTGAAACACCCTCTTGAACTCCATAACACATGTAAAAAGTTTCACGTGAATCATTTTCCAACACAAAACTCGGAAAATATGACATCAAGTAAGTCTTCAACATCCACCCTGCCAACAATGCGTCCAACATGGTCACATGCCTTTCGCAAATACTCGACGCGCAAATCATTGGGAACAGAAGTGCTATCCACTACTGTATTAAGTTCAGAGCAAGCGTCAACCAGCGCAAGTCTGTGCCGTTCTCTGGAAATCAGACCTTGTTCTGCCGAAGAGTTTAAAGTTTCAAGGCGGCCAGCAATAGTAGAAATTAACAAATCCATACCATATCCGCTTTTGGTAGAAATGGTCATCAAAGAGGTTTTCAACAAACCGTCATCGTCCTTTGAGCGAATAGTAATCTGGTTATCTAGAATCGTTTCTGAATCGCCGTTATCTACATTGGCTTCCCAAAGCCAAATGATCATGTCTGCTTGATCGCCTGCTTCCCTCGCCCTACGAACTCCCTCCCGTTCAACAACATCACCACTTTCACGTATACCGGCTGTATCGCAGACAACAACCAGATAACCACCAATATCCAGTTCAACCTCAATCAAATCCCTGGTGGTGCCTGCAATTTCTGTAACAATTGCCACGTCTCGTTTGGAAAGAGCATTCAAAAGGCTGGATTTGCCAGAATTAGGCAATCCCATCAGCACAATACGAAAACCATCGCGAACAATTTCACCAATACGGTTATCATCAAGGTGAGACGCAATTTCATCGCGCAAAACCCTTGCCTTGTCCCAAACATCATCCGCCACACCGCCAGGCACGTCTTCTTCGTCGCTAAAATCAAAATCTGCTTCTACCAATGCCCGCATATGGATAAGGCGATGACGCCAATCTTCAAGCAATTGGCGTAATTGTCCACGAGACTGGAAATAAGCCTGTTTACGCTGGGCTTCGCTCTGAGCAGCGATCAAATCGGACAATCCTTCAAGCTCAGTCAGATCAAGGCGCCCATTTTCAAACGCACGGCGAGAAAATTCGCCCGCCTCAGCCATTCGTAGACCGTCCACCGTACCCAAACTGCGCAACACAGCAGCAACAACAGCACGACCACCATGAACTTGCAGCTCTGCACAATCTTCACCAGTAAAACTATCAGGCCCAGGAAACCAAAGGACCAAGCCTTGATCGAGAACTTCCTTATCTTCAAAGCTCAGAAGCTCACACAGACTGGCTTTTCTCGGGGAGGGTAATTTACCGGCCATCGTTTCGATAACGAATCGACAGCGAGGACCTGAAATACGAATCACAGCAATACCACTAGGCAGTTGCCCGCTAGAAAGCGCAAAAATAGTATTCGGATCACTCATAGAAATACCCGCAGAAAATACACTTCTCCGGAAACCAGAGAAATCAGGTGTTCATCGTATCAAAGAAATCGCTATTGCTCTTGGTTTGCTTGAGCTTGTCGATCAGAAACTCAATCGCATCAACCGTACCCATAGAAGACAGAATACGGCGCAGCACAAAGATTTTCTGTAGATCAGACTTCTCGATTAACAGATCTTCCTTACGAGTGCCCGATTTCATAATATCAATGGACGGATAAACCCGTTTATCAGCAATCTTACGATCAAGCACGATCTCAGAGTTACCTGTACCTTTAAATTCTTCAAAGATCACTTCATCCATACGAGACCCGGTATCAATCAAAGCAGTAGCGATAATTGTAAGCGAACCACCTTCTTCAATATTCCTTGCTGCACCAAAGAAACGTTTTGGCCTCTGTAATGCATTAGCATCAACACCACCGGTCAACACTTTGCCCGATGAAGGAACAACAGTATTGTAGGCACGCCCAAGACGCGTGATAGAATCAAGTAATACAACGACATCTCGGCCATGTTCAACCAGACGTTTGGCTTTTTCAATTACCATTTCGGCAACTTGCACATGGCGAGAAGCTGGCTCATCAAAGGTTGAAGCAACAACTTCGCCATTCACCGAACGGCGCATATCCGTCACTTCTTCCGGCCGCTCATCAATAAGTAATACAATCAGATAAGCTTCTGGATGGTTTGCAGTAATCGAGTGAGCTATATTTTGAAGCAATACCGTCTTACCGGTACGAGGCGGCGCAACAATCAAACCACGCTGCCCTTTACCAATCGGTGCTACCAGATCAATTACCCTAGAAGATAAATCCTGCTTCGAAGGATCATTTGATTCCATCCGAAATTTCTCATCCGGATAAAGCGGTGTCAGATTATCAAAATGCGCTTTATGTTTGATTTTCTCAGGGTCATCAAAATTGATCAGATTAACCTTCAAAAGCGCAAAATACCGCTCACCATCCTTGGGGCCGCGAATAGGTCCCTCAACCGTATCACCAGTTTTCAGTGAAAACCGCCTGATCTGCGAAGGAGAAATATAAATATCATCCGGACCAGGAAGATAATTAGAACCAGCTGAGCGAAGGAAACCAAAACCATCCTGCAGGATTTCAACAACTCCTTCGCCGATGATTTCAACATCCTGTTCCGCCAGATTCTTCAATATGACAAACATCAACTCCTGCTTGCGCATGGTGCTCGCATTTTCAACTTCAACACCTTCAGCAAAGGTGACAAGGTCCGTAGGGCTCTTGGCATTGAGCTCCTGAAGCTTCATAGTTTCCATGAAGATCCACTTTCAAATTTATATTGTGAGAGGGTAATTTTGGCAAAGGACTCGCCGTACCCAGATAAGTTAAGCCACAAATAGGATGAATCTTGTATTTCTTCAAGAAAAAACTGCGAGAAATTGACTCAAAATGGTTTTACGACCACCAAAACAACAACAAAGATCATTATTACAACCGGTATCTCATTGACCATTCTAAAGAACTTCGACTTTCTTTTACGTTCATCACCGGCGAATTCCTTCACCCATTTAGAACAGGCTCCGTGATAGCCGCTCAATAGGAAAACCAAAAAGAATTTGGTAATAAACCAACCCTCCTGCCAGGCTTCGAGCAAGACCATCAACCAAAGCCCAAAAACCCATGTAGCAATCATAGCAGGCGTCATAATCCCTTTTAACAGACGACGCTCCATTGTTTTGAAGGTTTCTGATTGCTCAGAACCCACTTCACTATTCGCATGATAAACGCAAAGGCGTGGCAAATAGAACATCGCCGCCATCCACGATATCACAGAAATAATGTGACCAACTTTCACCCATTCATACATACTGAACTAATCCCTAGCCTCTTACACGCTTTACCAGCCGTTCCACATTCCCAAGCGGGGCCTGTGGTGTAATTCCATGGCCCAAATTAAAAATATGAGGACCATCGCCAAAAGCTTCCAGAACATCATCAACACCACGATCAAGTGCATCACCACCTGCAACTACCCTCATAGGGTCTAGATTTCCCTGAACAGCACCATCCTTTTGTAACATCCGACCAAATTTTCTGGTTATCGTCCAATCAAGGCTCAGGGCATCAACTCCGGTTTTTTGACGGTAACTTTCATACAATCCGGCTGCACCTTTTGGAAAGCCAATAATTTTTGCATTTGGAATTTCTGCACGAACCCGATTCACAATTCGTTCAACCGGCCCAACGCACCAGCGTTCAAAATCGGCTTCCCCAAGTACGCCAGCCCAAGAATCAAATATTTGTACCGCGTCAGCTCCCTTACGCAATTGCGCAATCAAATAATCAGCCGATACATCGCTCAGCAATCTAAGCAATTTATCAAACGCATCTGGATTGGAGAAGGAAAACAAACGAGCCGGAGCCTGATCCGGTGTACCACGTCCCGCAATCATATAGGTCGCAACGGTCCACGGTGCCCCACAGAAGCCAAGCAAAGTAGTTTCGGTAGGTAATTCCCCTCTTAGCCCCTCAACAGTCGATAACACAGGGTTTAAATGCTCCAATGCTTTTTCCACATCATAAGCCTCAGCCAAAGAGTAAATCTCCTCAGAAGAGATAGGTTCAAGTCTCGGACCCTCTCCTTCAACAAAACGAACCTCACGACCAAGTGCATCAGGAATAACAAGAATATCAGAAAATAAAATAGAAGCATCAAAACCAAAACGCCTTATCGGTTGCATACTGACTTCAATTGCAAGTTCCGGATTATAACAAACCTCAAGAAAGCTCCCTGCCTTTTTTCGAACCTTGCGGTATTCTGGAAGGTAACGGCCAGCTTGTCTCATAAGCCATATGGGAGGCCTCTCAAATTTCTTGCCTTCAAGAACTTCCAAGACCTTTCGACCATTTGGGTTATCCACATTGCTCTCCTAATAAATTTTCTGTCTGGTTTATTTTGATTATTAGAGTCTGTGAATAGCGGTAACAAAACTTATTACACAATTCATTCACATTTTTATTTTTCCACAAATGCATACACTTGAACCATCCACAAGCTGTGAATAGGGTGGATATCCTCATAAATCGATTAATTTTCAAATGGTTAAACTAACCGCAAGCAACATAAAAAATTGAATTTACGACAAAATTATAAACCAAAACATTTTATCCTCCCTATTCACAGGCCATGCCCAACCTAATATACAAAATTTATATGGGCAGGAAAATCTGGTGAGTCTGGATAAAACCGACCATTCCAGCAGGTTTAAGACTTTGTTAACCTCTATCCACAAAGGACGGCATTCTCGGTGAATAAAAGTCACAGTAATTTCCATCTTCATTTGATATCAGATTCCACCGGTGAAACCCTGATCGCAACGTCACGTGCAGTCACATCACAATATAAAACCCGGCATGCAATTGAGCATGTCTACCCTTCGGTTAGAAACCAAAATTTGCTGGAACAGGCCATTGCTGAAATAAAAACCAACCCCGGCATCGTACTTTATACGATTACCGACGCGGAAATCGGCTCAATTCTTGAAATTCAATGTCGGCAATTGGGCATTCCATGTGTTTCTGTTCTGGAGCCGATATTTCTCACCTTTCAATCCTATCTTGGTGCACCAACAGAGCGCAAAGTAGGGGCGCAGCACGCGCTGGACGCAGAATACTTTGCCAGAATTGAAGCGCTGAATTTCTCTATGATGCATGATGACGGCGCGCTTCCTGAAGATATCAATGAGCCTGATGTGATATTGCTCGGCATCAGCCGAACCTCAAAAACCCCCACCAGCATCTATCTGGCCAATCGAGGAATAAAAACTGCAAATGTTCCCTTGGTACCAGATATGGAGTTACCCTCCCAAATAATCACCGCCGACAAACCTTTGATCGTAGCTCTGGTGGCAAGCACAGACCGTATCTATCAGGTGCGTCACAACAGGCTATTGGGATTGAACGCCAATGCCGATGACACCGCCTATACAGATAGAGCCTCAATTGCTGAAGAATTAGCGAATACCAGAAAACTCTGTGCGAAGCATAAGTGGCCAACCATCGATGTATCAAGAAAATCCATTGAGGAAACCGCCACCGCCATTTTGACCCTGCGCGATGAGCGTGACACCGTAATTGGAGGGGTAAAAAAATGAGCACAGCAAATATCCAGCTGATTCTGGCCTCCAAAAGTCCTTATCGAGCACAATTGTTGAAAAATGTCGGCCTGAAAGTTGAGTGCCAACCCTCCAACGTTGATGAAAGAACGGTAGAGGCACCATTGCATGAGGCCGACCTTGGGCCTGATGATATTGCTGAAATTTTGGCTCAGGCAAAGGCCACCAGCGTTTCTGAGAGATTTCCGGACGCCTATGTAATTGGTTGCGATCAAACTCTATCACTGGAAGGAGAATTGCTACACAAGCCTGCAGATATGGAGGAGGCACGCCATCGTTTGCTGCAAATGTCAGGTAAAACTCATCTGCTAAACAGTGCTGTAGTTCTGGTTCAAAACGGCAAAATATTGTGGAGCCATGTGGAAATCGCAAGAATGAAGATGCGCAATCTTAATCCGGGCTTTATCGGTCGGCATCTGGCAGAAGTGGGTGAAATCGCGCTCACCAGTGTTGGGGCTTACCAGATCGAGGCGGAGGGGTTACAGTTATTTGAAGAAATTGTGGGCGACTACTTCACCATCATGGGTCTGCCACTGTTACCCTTATTATCGGAGTTGAGAAAACAAAAATTGATGGATGCCTGATAATTTCCAGCGGAGATACGAGGTCATGAGCAATATTGAACAAGAAGCAAATTCAGCGTTTGTTATCGGCTGGCCGGTTGAACATTCCCGTTCACCCATATTGCATGGCTACTGGCTTAAATATCTCAAAATTCCGGGAACCTATGAAGCTGTAGCAATAGCGCCTGAAAAAATTGAAACATTTATCAAGCTTTTACCAAAATCCGGCTTTACCGGCGGCAATGTCACCGTGCCCCATAAGGAGGCTGTATACCGTCTCGTTGATCATAGGGATGAAATTGCCAATGTGCTGGGTGCCGTCAATACGGTTTGGCTGGAAAATGGCAAAGTTCATGGCACCAATACGGATGGATATGGCTTTTGCGCAAATCTCGATAGTTTCGTGCCCAAATGGCGTCAGGGAAAAACGGCGGTGGTTTTGGGTGCTGGAGGTGCTTCTCGCGCCATCATCTACGCGTTAGGCAAGGCCAAATACTCTAAAATTCATATCATCAATCGCACCCTGGCTAGGGCAAAAGCGATCGCCGAAGAATTCTGCCCTCATCTCGAAGCAGATCTCATGCCCCAAAATTGGGAAGACGCGCCAAATTTGCTGGGCAAGGCAGACCTTTTGGTCAACACAACATCGATTGGCATGGATGACAGCGACGAATTTCCACTCGATCTTTCCAACCTTAAGCAGCAGGCAATCGTTACCGATATCGTCTATACTCCCCTGCTTACTCCATTACTTAAGGCTGCAAAAGCAAAGGGTTACGAAACAGTAGACGGATTGGGAATGTTGCTGCATCAGGCGGCACCCGGTTTTGAAAAGTGGTTTGGTACCAGACCTAACATTACGCCCGCACTGCGTGACTACATTCTTTCAGACCTCACAAAAAAAGTACCGCATAAATGATCATACTTGGCCTCACCGGCTCCATAGGAATGGGAAAATCTACCACATCTGAAATGTTTCGCGAGGCAGGTATCGACGTTTACGATGCGGATGCCACAGTTCATACGCTTTATAGCGGTGTGGCAACACCGCTGGTGGAAGCTGCATTTCCCGGCACCAGCGATGGCGCAATAGTGGACCGCAAAAAATTGGGTGATCGCGTATTGGGTGATGTCCGTGCATTGAAGCAGCTTGAATCAATCATCCACCCATTGGTGCATGCCGAACAGCAAAAATTTCTCGATATTGCCCGAACTGCAGGTGCAAAACTTGTGATTTTGGACATTCCGTTGTTGTTTGAGGGCGGCAGGGAAAATACTGTCGATGCAGTCATTGTGGTAACTGCCAGTGAAGAAACGCAGCGCGACCGCGTTCTGGTCCGGCCCGGCATGACAAAGGAACGCTTTGAAAGCATTTTAGAAAAACAAATTCCAGATGCAATCAAGCGGGAAAAGGCAGACTTTCTGATTGATACGGATTTAGGAATGAAAGCTGCCAAGGAGATGGTAGCGGAAATCATCCAAACCGTATCGAATGAAGAGTTTCAAAAGCGCAAATCTTAGACAGGGAACACCATGCGTGAAATCATATTTGATACGGAAACTACGGGTCTGAAGGCTGAAGGCGGCGATCGGATTATCGAAATCGGTGCAATTGAGCTGGTAAACCGCTTCCCTACCGGTATTACATTTCACAAATATATCAATGCAGATGGCAAGGATATCCACCCGGACGCCGAGCGTGTTCATGGCATTAGTGCAGATTTTCTGGCCGACAAACCGATGTTTGCCGATATCGCCAAGGAATTTGTAGAATTTTTTACCGATGCCAAACTAATCGCCCATAATGCAAAATTCGATATGGGTTTCGTGAATGCTGAACTGAAACGGATAAATATTAAACCATTTCCCTGGACAACGGTCATCGACACGCTGCAGCTTGCCCGACACAAACACCCAATGGGTCCAAATTCGCTGGATGCCTTGTGTAAACGTTATAATATTGACAATTCCCACCGAACCAAGCACGGAGCCTTGCTTGATGCTGAATTGCTTGCGGATGTTTATATTGAGTTGCTTGGCGGAAAGCAGGCTAGCCTATTGCTAGATGCCAATGCTGCAAAATCGGGTGTAAGCGCTCAAATCAATGATAAGGCACAAAAGGCGCTCCCTCGTCCCAAGGCACTGCCTTCGCGTTTGAATGATGAAATACTGGCCGAGCATAGGGCTTTCATCGAAACCATAGGCGAAGATGCTATATGGAATAAGGTTTAAGCCGGCTTAGAGAAGGTTTGAAATTGGAGATAAACCTATAAATCCTAAGGAACGATGCAAACACTCTTTAGGTTTAATTTAGCCGGATAAACATATTAATTTACCGCATCATTTGCGGTCGGTATCTGATTTTCGGGCGTTCTGCAGGGTTGATATGTCGGTTTAAACGAGTGTTGATGGCGCCAAACAGGGCAATAATCAGGATTGTGAAGAAGATAAAGTAAAGCGCAGCAATTGGATATGGAATGAACGGGTTAAAGGTTCTATCCGCAAAATAGTTGGCGTAATAGAGCGCGTCGCCTCTTTGCTGCCAGGCCGGAAAGCCCGAAAAGAAAACCAGTGTTGTCGCATGGAATAAAAAGATTGCCTCATTGGTATAAGAAGGCCAAGCCAGCCGTAAAAGTGTTGGCCAGATAATACGGCGAAAGAGGGAAAAACCACCCATACCGTAGGCCTTGGCCGCTTCAATCTCGCCTTTTGGAACCGCCCGCAGTGCTCCATAAAAAATTTCCGATGTGTAGGCCGATGTGTTTAGGAACAAAACAATCAATGCCCCAGCCCATGCTTTGGTGAGCCAGCTAGTCGCAACAGTAATGGTTGTGATCCCCAATGGGATATCAATGCCGGCGCGGGGAAGCTGAGCAAATAATTCATAGGCAAAGAAGAACTGAATGAAAAGCGGCGATCCGCGGAACAAAAATACGTACCAGCCTGCAGGTTTTTTCAACCATAAGTTGTCACTTGCCCGCGCAACAGCCAAAGCTGTAGCAAACAGAAAGCCGAAAATAACTGCAATGATCGCAAAATAGGCATTCCACATCATGCCACTGCCAATTAGCACAAATTGATCACAAAGCGATATATCTGTTTTTGGCATCGCACGCACGCCAAAACCGATGGCGCGAAATCCGTAATCAGAAAATGTTTGGGCACAGCTCATGCAGATATGTCCTGACCCATTACCGATTGCCCTCGGGAAACCCGAGCTGTGAGCGCTTTAAAAACGCTTTCGCTAACCCGGGTCATACCCAGATAAAAAACCAGCAACGCTAAAAAATACCACAAACGCCAATCCGGATGCGGATAGGAGAAATAGCTAGTTTTTGCTCCACCTAGCTCCCTTGCCCAATAGATTATATCCTCAATGCCCAACAGGAAAAGCAAAGGTGTCGCCTTGATCAGTATCATCCATAAATTGGAAAGCCCCGGCAGGGCATAAGTCCACATTTGCGGTAGGTGGATACGGCGAAAAATCTGGCGTTCACTCATGCCAAAGGCCCGGGCAGTCTCCAACTGATTTTTCGGGACCGCATTAAGAGCACCATGCAGCGTATTGGCAGCATAAGCACCGTATATAATGGAAAAAGCAATCACCGCCAAGGTAAAGTTCCACATACTGTGAGTCCATTGTGGCGAACTGCTTAATGGCATTTTGGCAGCTGTACAAACGACAAAATCTGCACCCTGATAAATCGGATCGGTGATTTCGGGGCATTTAATGCGGTGGCGCACAATTTCGACAATCTGGTCGAGGGCGATGGGAACAAACAAAAAGAATATGATTTCAGGAATGCCGCGAACCGTGCTGGTATAAACAATACCAATCCAGCGAAGGGGTAAAAAAGAAGAACGTCTGGCCAGCGCTCCGCCAAAGCCCAGAACCATTACTATCGGCGTGGTGGCGATAAGCACGGCAAAAACAACCAGAAAACTGGCGTAAAACTGATGGTGTTTCGGGGTGGACAAATAGCATAAAAGCCAATGCCAGCCTTCAATCAGGGAGGGGTCAGAGCACATATTTAGTTAAAAAAAGGGCCCACCAGTTTGGGGGCCCTAATATTGTCCAGATCAATAAGGACCCTTCATGCCGTCGAACCATTTGGCGATCAAGGCGTTAAGTGAACCGTCTTTTTTCATCACGGCGATAGCCGCATTCAATTTTCCCTTCAGCTCGGCATCACTTTCACGAATACCAAGGCCAACACCTTTGCCGAGGATGATCTCTTCGCCAACGAACACAAGTTCGCCATTGCTTTCATCTACGGTTTTCTTAAGAAAAGCTTTGTCGGCAAATACCGCATCAGCTTCTCCGCTGCGCACCGCCGCTGTGGTTTCATCCGGAGTGGCAAACTCAACCAGTGTTGCGCCAGATGTAGCAACATAGCCGGATTGAAGTGTATTCACTTGTGCTGCAACGTTACCTTTTGCAACATCGGCACCCGCACCAGCAAGCGCCATATACGCACTTGGATCAGCAGGGAAATAAGGATCAGTAAAATCAATCACCTTATCGCGCTCTTCGGTAATGCTCATGCCTGCAATGATAGTGTCATAATTGCCTGAAACCAGGTTTGGAATAATTGAATCCCAGTCATTTTTCACCCAAACGCATTTCAGTTTGGCAATTTCGCACAATTTGTCGCCTACCTCACGCTCATATCCGTCGATTTCACCTTTATCATTGATGAAATTGTATGGAGGGTAAGCACCCTCTGTTCCCATTCTGACGGTCTGGGCGTAAGCGGTTCCCGATGCAAATACAGCAATCATTGCTGCAACTAGAATTTTTTTCATATTTATTCTCCCTTAGTTGGTTCTTAAGTAACGCCCGAAGCGCTCAAAAAGTTTTTTAGTCTTGTTGATTTTGTTCGATTAAATACCGTTTCCGGCGTTCCCTCTTCTTCTATCAAACCCTCATGCAAAAAAATGACATGGTTTGCCACATCGCGTGCAAGCTTCATATCGTGGGTTACGATAAGCATGGTACGACCTTCTTTTGCAAGACTCTTGATAACTCGCACCACCTCGGCTTCAAGCTCCGGATCCAGTGCACTTGTCGGTTCGTCAAATAACATGGCGGCTGGCTCCATGGCCAGCGCCCGTGCAATTGCAGCGCGCTGTTGTTGTCCGCCCGATAGCTGTGAGGGATAATTATCGCATTTATCGGCAATGCCAACTTTCTCAAGTAAGTCGCGCCCAAGGGCATCCGCCTCTTTTGGATTTTTTCCAAGAACGCTAAGTGGTGCTTCCGTGACATTCTGTAAAATTGTCAAATGCGCCCACAAATTGAACTGCTGAAAGACCATGGATAGATTAGTGCGAATAGCACGTACATGGTTAGCATCTTTTGGCGTACGACTGGTGGCCTTGTGGTTCCATTCTACCTGCTTGCCTTGAAACACAATGTCGCCATGTTGCGGAAGCTCCAGTAGATTGGCACATCGCAACAGAGTACTTTTCCCTGATCCCGAAGAACCAATGAGCGCAATCACATCGCCCTGTTTTGCATTGAGGGTGATGCCTTTGAGAACCTCGAGTGCCCCGTAGCTCTTATGAATATTTTTAAGTTCAATGACAGGCATTGAAGCCTTAGTAGCTTGTTGGGTGTCCATATCCTTTGGGCCATACTCAAAAACATTACAATTTGAGTAATGTTGCATAATTCTCCTGCAATTCGCAAGGCATACCTAAGGCATGAATCAACTAGTGCGGTTTGCATAAGTAAACGCTGATTGCAAATCCTGAATTAGCAGGGTTTCGAGAGGCTTGAACATACGATATCTGCGAACAAATTTTTTGGCAGATTCTGCGGATACAACATTCAGGGCTTTCAGACCGGTCTGGGCTTCGGGCAGGTTTTTCAATTGCGCATGGGCAATCGTCCTCACCATATTATACAAAGGCTCGCTTTTTGTCTGCATTCGCTCGCTCCAACCCAAAGCCTCGGCGTATTTCTTCTCTGATATCGCTTTTAGTGCAAAAACAACAAAATAGGATGATGCCGGGTTTGCATTCAACTGCAGTGCTTTCTTTGAATAACGTATGCCTTCTTTCCATAACCCTGCATCAATGGCCAGTTTTGTTCCGAAATCTGACAACAATTCGGGATCATTTGGGTTGAGTCTCAAAGCGCTTCGTCCTACACGGACAAATTCTGGAATATATCCGTTAAAAAGAAGCGCCGAATAAAGTGCGCGTTTCGAAAGGGTGCTGAACGGGTCAAGCTTCACTGCTATATTGGCAACTTCCAATGCGCGTTCCAAGGGAAAATATCCGGATCTTTGGTTGGAACTCAGCAATTCCTCGTAAAGATATATGAATGAGAGCGCGGCACGGGCCTCTGCGTAATCAGGGTCTGTTTTTATCGCTGTTTCCAGACAATCACGAATTTCAAGATGATCATCGTCAGAAAAAGTCTTCCAGTAATCATATAATTTCAACGTACAAAGATAAGCATTCATTCCGCCCATATTTTGCTGATAACGGTTTTGCTCCAATTTGTTGAGAATACCACCTGGACTTCCAACCTCGACAGCAATGGCCCGTACGGTTTCTTTTTGGATTTGCATGATGCCCTGAGAGGTAAATACGCGATCAAATGTCTGGGCCCATTGCACAATGCTGGTTTCAGCACTTTCCAGCCGATAAGAAATACGAATGCGTTCGTTGGCAGTGCTTATGGATCCACGCAATAGGTAATCAGCATGAAACGATGGGCTGTTTGGTGTGCCACCATTTTCTTTTTCTGCATAGGTGGAGAGCCATGAAAACCGGGAAAGCTCCGAAACAAGATCAAAACGCAAGCTGGAATTGAAATCTTCCAGTTCACGATTACCGGATGTTTTTTCAAAAGCGGCAACCGCAATGATTGGTGCGTGTGGTAGATGTTCATTGGTTGGTTGCACGATTGAATATAAACGAAATGTGACAGCCGCAATTGTTGCCACAATGCCTACCACAGTCGGAATTGCCCACCATCCCCAGATAACAGGTTTTCCAAATTGATTTGCCAGGATTTCTGGCAACGGTGTCAAATTAGATAAAAATTCTGGTCGGTATGACCCTTTTGGTATGTGGAATTTTATCGGTTCAATAGCGCGACCATCAGCATAATAAGCATATAAGGCTCTGCGCAGCTTTCCAGCCAGCACCCTTACTGTTGGGTCAATCTGAGGATCAAAGGATTCCGGTTTGCTGAGGGCGTCCACTGCAATAGTATAGGCTTTTAACCGGTCCTCATTGCCATCTAGTTTTTGAGTGACAACATAGCTCAAAAAAGCCCGTAACTGCCGGGAAGATGCAAAAGACGGACTCTCGAGTACCGATTGAAGAGACGACATAACGTCCTCACGCGACCAATTTTCACCTGTGTCAATCATAATATCAACCTCAGATTTGCGCCCGGCAACACCCCGTTCATGCTGGATATGAAAAGATTTAACATAAGCGAATTGGGATGCCAATGCTGGCTCTATACTATTCTGCCTTATAAGGTGTGTCAGTTTACTATAAAAATTAACCGTAAACTATATCTGTTTACCTTATATTTCTCACCCAGACGCGCCATCTATGCTGCAAGATAGTTTGAACGGTCGTGTGGTTGTGTTGTTGGAATTTGTAGTTCCATAGCCTAGCCGTGCGATCGTTTCTTTTTTACAAAAGATTATGAGCGATGATTGAGATCAGCAAGCCTATCAATATTGCAGAGCCTACAAATTTAAGAAAAACCTCCTCCGAGCGTCCGACGCCTGAGAACCCGTTTTTTAAATTGCGTGAGCAGGCAGGGAAATATGGTTGCGGTTTTTTTGCGATGTTCCATTGTCCCCGGGCCAAGCAGACCTTTAAAGACGTTTTGATTTTTTCAAACTGGCCTGCCAACGTGTTTGAAGGCAGCGAGAATTTTTTCCCTGCACTTAGCACTGATCTGGCAAAAAGGGTCGATGACACCATCGTACCATTCCAGTGGTCGTTCGAAACTCTCGACGCGTCCTCAGAATCTGAATTGGAAAAATCTGCTACAAACCTGTTTCATCAGTTTCAGTTGCTCAACGGTTTGATTATCCCCGTTCACGGCCCCGCAGAGAATGTTGGGTTTGTTGTTCTTGGTGCTTTAGAAAGAACATTGAAGCCAAGCCAGATTGCAAAATTGCAATCCATTGCCATCGAACAGTTTGAACTGCACTTCAATGCCAGCCGCCAAAAGTTGAATTCGCAGAGGAGGCTGACGCCATGCGAAGTGGAGGTTCTGCAATTCATGGTAGACGGCAAAAGCTCTGACGAAATTGCAGGCATAATGAACTTGTCTGCGATGACTGTTGGCATTTATGCCAGCAGTGCAAAATCCAAGCTAAATTCCTCAACTAAAATCCAGGCAGTTGCGCGAGCAATGCGAAACGGCGTCATTGGGTAGGTTTTGAACTCTCCTGAGGCCTTCGTCATTTGGCGAAATGGGTCTCGGGTTGGGGCGGAGCCAGTCCTATCCTTGTATGTAGTGGATAGTAATTCATTTTTCAAAGCATCAAGGGTAGGGCTGGTCTCAATTTTTTCACTGGCAATCTGGTAAATATCAAACATTGTTCTGGGATAGCCTTTGATAGAGCCAGCACCAGTTTGATTCGTAATATCCGCATGCACACATCTTTTGGGCACGGGCATCAACGATGCTGAACCAATCAGCGAATGCATCGAGATCCAAGCTTTGAGGGTTACTGGTCTGGCTTTACTAGTTTGAAACGCCCCTTATAGCCATAAACCTCACCCCACCATGGATGAGTGATGTGGGTAAGCATATCAAAATGTTCGGCATCAACAGCAACTTCCTCCGCATAGCCAGAGCCCATTAGGAAGGTAAGTGGAAGAGGTATAAAATGCCCGAATAGCGGCAAAGCATAACCTTTGTGTTTTAATACGATTTTTTCCCCATCCCACGAAACATGCATTCTCCAACCCAGATTGAAACGCATTATTTCAATAACCTCACTCCCTTCAATCTGAATCATACGGGAGCGAAATTCATAAGGGGCTGCATTGCTAAAACGAAAAACCCGGTTGAACTGAAAAGCTTTGCTGTCCCGCTCACTTTGAAAACGAACGGTGACAGGGACATTTTTCTGCGTATGGGCCGGTATCTGCCCCAAAAATTTCATTAACGGCGCGAGAAATCTTAGCGGTTGCTCACAATGGATATCCAAAACACCTTCAACAGTAGTGAGATCGTCACTGTACGGTCGGTTGGCGTAATGTTTTTGTAAAACATTTGGCAGTTCGTCCCAACTCTCGCCAAACACGTTTTTAAAAACAGGTTCATTCTTCAATTCCAGATTATCAATTTGCCCGATCCCACGTCGTCGCAGCAGCCAGTTGCGCGTGCCACGCATCCACGGGTAAGTGAGGCTGGATATGGCATCTGACCAGAACAGGCTTTTGCAAAACGCCGTAAAAGCATTCCGGCTATCGCCATATTGCGCCATGAATTTCAAAGCGCCTTTGCCATGATAAAACCTGCCCCGAGCGTAAATTATCATGCCTTCATCAAGATCAAGGCCCATCTCGTTGATTTCATGAATCAGCGGGTCGCTAGCGCATGCGCGCGCATCAATAAGATAAATGGAGCCGTACTCCTGCTTTATCCTGAAGGCATGGGCTGCTGAATTGCATAAGGGACATTCGCCATCATAGACAAACCATGCCCCGGTTTTCTCATCCAGATTTTGATTGTTGGCTTCTTCACCAACAGATAGAATTGGATTTTTGGCCACCTGTGGAAGCTTCCCAAATTAGTGCTTCATCATCCCGTAAAGTACGGCTGCAACTTGAAAATGCAATAAGCGATGCCATATCATGTTACTAAACAACCAAATCTTCATGCTTTTGGGTTTGTCTTGGGGTAAATCAGTTGGATTTTTCATAATCCGCAAGGGAACACGACCATGTTTTACTTACCGCTGCCTTTGATCAAACAGATTTTGATATTGCCAATTGTGGCAGTGATGGTGCTGTTGGTGAGTGTGCCTGTACAGGCACAGCGTCGCCTGGCGCTGGTGGTAGGCAATGATGCCTATGAGAACATCACAACTTTGAAAAAAGCGACAAACGATGCCCGCGACATTGGAGATACCTTAATAAACCTTGGTTTTGAAGTGACTACCGCCACCAATGTTTCTCGCCGAGAGATGAACCAGACATTGCAAAATTTCAATAATTCAATTCGTGCCGATGATATCGTCCTATTCTTTTTTGCAGGCCACGGGGTTGAGATTGCCGGAGAAAACTATCTTCTGCCAATCGATGTTCCAGACGCAAAGGGCGACCAGCTTGATTTTATCAAGGGTGAAACCATTAGGTTGAATAGGGTTCTTGAAGATTTAAGGGCAAGAAAGGCAAAACTGAGCCTTGTCATTTTGGATGCTTGCCGGAATAATCCCTTCACTGGATCGCCCGGTCGCAGCCTTGGCGGTAAAAAGGGTCTGGCCCGCATATCCGCGCCACAAGGCACATTTGTCATGTATTCCGCCGATGTGGGCGAAGCTGCCCTCGACCGGCTTGGCGATAATGACCAAAACCCAAATTCCATATTCACCCGTACATTGATCCCCCTGATGAAAACCCCCGGTATTGATCTTGTGGATACGGCGCGAGAGGCAAGAAGACAGGTGCGCAAACTGGCGCTTTCAGTATCTCACAACCAAACCCCTGCCTATTATGACGCCGTGTTGGGAGATTTTTATTTCACCCCTTCCTCTGGTGTGATTGCTCAGGGAAAATCGGCAGGTGAGGTCAAGCCACCTGAAATCAAGTTGGCTCTGGGCAATGGCAGCGATCAAGAAAATTCTGGCGAACGGCTTATTTCCCCTCAACCTGATGCTGTGCCCCTGCCTGCAATGGTGGTAACCGCGGGCGAAAAAGATTTGATAAAAGTTTGGGACGCAGATAATTTCACGCTTCTGGCAGAGTTGAGCGGCGAGAAAAAACTGTTCTCCACCATTAAACTAATCGATAAGGGTCGCTCTCTTATGGTTGCGGGCAAAGATGGTTCGGTAGTTACTTACGCCCTGCCATCGTTCAAAAAAACCAATGCGTTCTACCCAAATTTTAGTGTTTCGGTCCTTACTCAAGCCAATGATGGCACCATATTAGTAGGCGGTAACAACGGAATATTGGCCGCATATGATGGGGCGACATTGAACGAAATTTGGCGACGCAAGGCCCATGATGGTATTGTGAGTCCCATTTTGCCGATAAAAGAGCAAATCATCACCGCCTCGCAAGATGGCGCGATCGTGACCACGGATGTAAAAACCGGTCGGGAGATCAGCCGTGTGCACACCATTGCCGGTGGAAAAATCACCGATATTACATTCATCAACGAGACAACCATCGTTGCAGCCCATGAAAAGGGTGAAATTGCCTATATCGATCTATCCAACGGGCAGATACTGAGCGCTTTCAAGGCTCATGGCGGCTGGATATCATCGGTAGATGTGACGCCCGACGGGGCAGCAATCGTCACCGCTGGAGTAAACGGCAATTTGAAATACTGGTCTCTTGGTGGCACAACCCCCATCAAATCCATACCCGCTCATAGTGATGTGGCATCCGGTGCAAAATTCCTGAAAATTATAACCGGCAAGGCCCTTGCCAGCGTCGGATTTGATGGCGCATTGCGGTTCTGGCAGAAGAATGGCCGACGGCTCGCGGAGTTGAAACACGGCCCCGCTATTTTGTATTTTGATTATATTTCAAAGCCTTAGGCTCTAATATAGCTTCCAATTTTTCGGTGTGTGACCGATTGCACACACCCATTCCAATGTCGTCCCCATATTTTGGTTATGAAATATCTTTTTATTGGGAAGCAGCCGGGTGAGCCGGCAATTGGAGAAGGTGCTATGAAAAATCTACTTAAAATCTTTGTTGCAGGAGCAATCCTGTTACCCGCCCTGTTTTCAAGCAGTGGTATCGCCAATGCTCAGAAGTTTTTGTCGAGGCAAGCCATCGTCAATGGTCTTCAGATAGAGGCCGAGGATCCAAGAAGGAAGAAACGCCGTCACCTTCAACGCCGTAATCAGCGGGTGATCAGTCGCAAAACGCCTTCATTATCACGCCAACATGTAGCAAAAAGACGTGCACCTGGCCAAAAATTGCACAATCCACAAACATTCAGAGCACCTTCGGCCAATGGCCGGGTTGCTTTGCGCCGTGCGCCGGGAGCGCGTGCTCCGCAAGGTTTTAGAGCGCCAAAATCACATGTAGCAAAATTGCGTGCTCCCGGACGGGTTGTCAAGCGTCGTGCACCGCTAGCCCGCGCACCTGGCCGTGCTCCAAGTGTGGCACGTAGCCGTGCACCAGGGCGGGCACCTGACATAGCGCGCAGCCGTCCCCCTCAGCGTTTCAATAACCGCGTTGCAAGCGTATCCAATCAGGACAATCAACGTGGCATTCGCTTTGATACCCAAGGACAAGCTTATCCGGGTGCTGCATCTGTAGATCTGGAAATCCTGTTTGAATATAATTCTGCCAGAATAAGCCCGGATTCAGTACGTCAGCTGATAACCCTTGCCGAAGCATTGCAGGATGCAGCATTGCAGGGGTCGCGCATCATGATTGCCGGTCACACGGACGCCTCAGGCAGCAACGCTTATAACAATGACTTGTCTTTTCGACGAGCCCGGTCAGTCTCCGATTTCCTGAGCCTTTATGCAGGAATAGCGCCTAATCGTCTGGCGATCGAAGGTTACGGCGAAGAGTTGCTAAAATACCCCGATGCACCAAACTCAGGCCAAAATCGCAGGGTTGAGATTATTAATTTGGGTGCCTAGGGACGGTGTTGGAAGGCATGGATTTCGATACTATCAAATATCGAAATCCAAACTTATTTCTCAATCCTTGATCTGAAGAACAACGCAGCATTAATTGAGGCAACTATATAAAAACAATCGGCACTTGTTCCTTCGAGCAAAGCTCGATCTCCCGCGTAGAGACTAATTGCTGCCGCTCCTGCGCCGCATAGAGGATAGACGTATATGGCTTTGGGTTTCGGCAACATCTGGCAATGCCCGAATTTGATCGAGGAGTCTGTCTAGGCGTTTGAGTGACGATGTACGTAATTCGACCACGATGTCAAAATTGCCGCTGAGGGTGTGAATATCGGTAATGGCATCGATCCTTAATAGGGCGGCTTGGGTTACTCTACCGTCATCAGCCTTAAGGCGGATCAGGGTGAAGGCACTGATCTGGTGATCTTCTTCTGACTGGCCCAGCTCCACTGTGAACCGATGAATGACCTTGGAATGCACCAATTTGTCGATCCGGTTTTGAACTGTACCGCGTGATACATTCAGTGCGCCCGCAAGATCCGTCACAGACGCTCGGGCGTCCTTGGTCAAATGATGCAACAGCTGGTGATCAAGATCGTCCATTTATGTATATCCACTTCTGCCTCAACCTATCAAATCGCTAAAATTTTCACAAATAGCAAGAATTATTGCTGTTTTGTTTGACGTTGAAATCTGGCCAATTGGGTCAAGGTGGTGGTCGCGGAAGCGGCTCGAACGCCTGGAAGAGCTACATGCGCCGCCAGACCAACACCATAGACTACTTGCGCGAACCGCCGCTGGCGCAGGGAATTAGATTCGAAACCTGAGGAAAAACCATGAAAACTATCGCCATTCTCGGTCTGGGAAAAGTTGGGGCTCTTGCTGCGCGTCTGCTCTACGATTCAGGCTTTGAGGTACGGGGCTACGACCTGCACCCCCCACGAGAGGAAATGCCATTTCCCGTAATGCCGGCTAACATGGAGGATTACGATGGTCTGCTCACCATTTTCAAGGATGTTGACGCCGTGCTGTCCTGCCTGCCGTATCAACTCAACGTTGGTGTTGCGACGGCTGCCCACGCGGCAGGCATCCACTATTTTGACTTGACCGAGGATGTGCCGACCACCAAAGCCATCATTGAGATGAGCAGCACGGCAAAGGGCCTGATGGCACCACAATGCGGGCTGGCCCCGGGCTTTGTGGGGATCGTGGGCGCCAAACAGATTGCGGATTTCGATGACTGCCGATCTTGCCGAATGAGAGTCGGAGCACTACCGCAAAACCCTACCGGGCTGTTGGGCTATGCCTTCAACTGGTCACCGGATGGGGTGGTCAATGAATACCTCAACGATTGCGAGGTGATCGAGAGCGGTGAGCGCAAGTGGGTTTCCCCGATGGAATGGTTAGAAACCCTATATATTGACGGTATGCAGCTTGAAGCATTTACCACTTCGGGCGGCCTGGGCACTATGTGCGAAACCTTTCTGGGCAAAGTGGATAACATCGATTACAAGACAATGCGCTATCCTGGCCATGCGGAGCTGATGAATTTTTTCTTCCACGAACTTTTGATGCGCGAACGTCGTGAAGAGGCCGGCGACATCCTGGTAAACGCCAAGCCGCCAACGGATCAGGATGTGGTTTATGTCCATGTTGCGTCTGAGGGCCTGATCAACGGGCAGATGAGACGCGAAGAATTCGTGCGCGGATATAAGCCGATCGAGATTGCAGGCAAACAACGTACTGCGATCGCCTGGACCACATCATCCTCAGTCGTTGCCGTGATCGAGATGGTGCGCGACGGGACTTTGCCAGGCAAAGGCTTCCTCAAACAGGAAGACATATCGCTTGACGCATTCCTTGCGACCCGCACCGGATCGCTCTACGCGGTCTAATGGCACTACTTCAAGGCTAACATGGGTCAGACCATCAAACCGCAGCAACATATTCACAATCATATCTATTTACATGGATATTTGAGACTGCTCACGAAAATTTGACTACGGCACCATAAATATGCGTTAAATTGAATGTGTTGACGAATAAACATATTGGAGGATTAAAAATGAATTACCTTGGAAAAACAATTGTAGCGTTTTTCGTGCTGATAATAGCAACTATGCCTGCTTTGGCAGAAGACGGGGTGCATAAGCTGGTCTTGCAGATCAGTGACAACAATCCACAGAAAATGAACACAGTTCTAAATGTGGCAGCAAACGTATCGCGTCTTTATTCAGAGCGTGGCGAAGAAGTTGATATTAAGATCGTCGCTTTCAATGCAGGTTTGCATATGCTGCGTCCTGACACCTCTCCAGTATCAAAGCGAATTTCAAAATTCGCATCCAGCATGCATAATGTGGAGTTTCAAGCTTGTAACAACACGCGAGAAGCGATGGCAAAAAAATCTGGCAAAGAAGTTCCAATTTTTGAATTTGCTGAAGTTGTACCGGCTGGTGTGGTATCCATCATTGAGCTGGATGAGAAGGGTTACACCGTAGTCCGCCCCTAAATACCTACGTATCTCAAAACAAGAACCGTTTAGCCGAAGAGCCAAGCGGTTCTTGTTAAATATTTGATACCTACTCGTTAAACGATCCGTGTTTTATTAATTTCATCGCCACATCCGCTGGGCCAGCATCTTCTGCTCTTCGCCCAGAGCGTTTGCGTAAATCGATGTCACCTCAAGCGATGAATGTCCCATCGATTTTGATAGCATTTTAATAGGAATACCACTGGAGATGGCATGAACACCATACCCGTGACGCAACCCCTTTGGGGAAGCCTGTGGTGCATTGGCAATTTCTGCCGGATTTTTATCCCCTTCTGACTAAGCGGTAATACAATACGCGAAACCGCAATCTCAATTTGAGGAAGTCATGGATACAGCCAGCATCGAATACAAACGAGCCTTTTAGAAATACCTGCGCAAAGGCACTCCGATTGCGCTTTCTCTCAAAAAGGCACATCCAACATCACATTATATTTGACGCACACGCGGAGACGGCAATGTTCGATCGAGCCATGCCGCCAATGATGGAAAAATTTTCTCGTGGGACAATCCTCCATCCACCGGACATCCAGGAGTGGATTATGGGTGCCGCTGTCGGGCCGAAGCCTACATCCCTAACGAGGTAGAATTTTTTGACATTACTTTTAGAAATGTTTCAGACACGGGCAGGGCCTGGACAAGCGGAGACTTCGTCCGGCATTATTTCCAGGGCAACAATCGAACTGTAACCGTGCGGAATACCGGGTATTTGACAAATATTGTAACCCGATATCGGCAGATCGTAATTGATGATCCCAAAAGGCTTCCAAAGCAGATCGCGGATGAAGCGCGGAAGAAAGTTGGAACAACATTCACCCATGAATTCTATGGTCCTTACCCAATGACAGATATTGTCTTCAGCATCGGCGATACAGTAATTGAGGGCAAATTCAGTGGAAGCAATAATTATACGCAGGGCTTTCTGGAAATAACCGGTAACATTGAATTTGAACTGAAGGACGAATTTAAAGACCCAACCGACGTTGAAGAACGTCGAAAACAACTGGTGGAAATTATCGATGAAATTATTGCTGAAGCTATAAACAATGGAACGACGATTCTAGATGACATTCTTACCTATGGTGATGAACACGTAGAAATGCCCGGCCGTTCGGTGATGAAACTCATTTTAGACAAAAAAGATCACGAGAGAAAATGGAACGAACCAGATAAGGAATATCCAAATAGTACGAATATTGTTGCAATAGATCTTTATTTAATTCTCAAGAGGCTGGAGAACAGCAAAGAGTTCTGGTCAAATGACTGCAACACACCATGGTTTGTTCAGTAAGTTCGGATTATTGATTATCATAGATTGAATAGCTCATTGTTGCACTTTTTAATCAAGAGACCTGCACTTAGGGGCTCCGCGAAATTTGGACAGAAGTGCCGAGTATATTAAAAACCCATTTTTCACCCACGAATTTCAACCGAACACGATAGTTTGAATATCGAAATACTCCGTCTTGGACCAAATACCAGTTCGGAAAG
>JASFYT010000024.1:0-55981 GCA_045047085.1 Rhizobiaceae bacterium
GGTTGAGGGCGACCCGGAATATGTAAACACAAATTTCGTAAACGGCGTTGAAAAGTTGCAGGTCCGCCTGTCGCGTGGGGCCTAAATATGGCCGATAAATTCACCGAGTTTGAAGTGACTCGTATTGTTCGGGAATTTGAGATTATCTCATCATTCTGTCTGGCACCCAAAACACCGCTTTCGCGGGATTTTGTGCCGGGGGAGTATCTGATTTTTGAATACACTTTTGACGAGGAAAAGTTGATCCGCCGCGAATATTCGATTTCGGGCCAAGATGAGCACGGCATTCGTGTGACCATCAAGCATGAAACGGCACCATCCGAGAGCCTGCCGGATGAAATAATGTCCAGCCGGTTTCATGCTGCAATCAGCGCCGGTGACATTGTTCGTGCGGCCGAGCCGATGGGGCAATTCACCCTTGATCGTGCCTCAAACCGTTCAGTTGTTTTGCTAAGCGGCGGCGTGGGTCTGACCCCAATGGTCGCTATGGCCCATGATCTGGTCAAAACCGGCGATCGCCCGACATTATTTATTCATGCCTGCGAGCGTTCTAAAACCCAAGAACGGTGTGGCGCCTACGCCAAATTCAATCGCCTCGTCCGATCAGCCCAAAGTAATTTTTGCTAAATCAGGGATCGAAACCCATTGGGATTCGGCCTCTGAAAACATTCTGGAATTTGCAGAAGACAACGATGTGATGGTAGATTTTAGCTGCCGGGCGGGAACTTGTGACACATGTAAAACTAAAGTCCTGTCGGGTACGGTTTCCTATCCGCAGGAACCGTTTGAGCGCCCCGCTGAAGGCTATGCACTGCTATGCTGTTGCTTGCCGGATGGTGATATTGAGTTGGATATTTAAGATGAATTCTGCCGCCACTAAACTGATTGGCCCGTTGTCCGGGTTGCGAATATTAGACCTCAGCCGCATATTGGCGGGGCCAACGGCCACACAGTTATTGGGCGACTTTGGTGCCGACGTGATAAAAGTGGAGCGCCCCGGCGCAGGCGATGATACCAGTGGATGGGGACCGCCATTTGTGACCGGCAAAGACGGCGCACCGACCGGCGAAACGCCTATTATCTGTGTGCTAACCGTAACAAGCGCTCTATAGGCATTGATATTTCCACACCAGAAGGGGCGGATACAGTCCGCGCACTTTTGGCCCATTGCGATGTTCTGATCGAGAATTTCAAACCCAGTGGGCTGGCACGTTATGGGCTGGCCTATGATGACTTGAAAGACGCCTTTCCCAGCCTGATCTATTGTTCGATCTCGGGTTTTGGCCAAACTGGCCCGCATTCAAAAAAACCGGGTTATGATCTCTTGGCGCAAGCTTACGGCGGGATCATGAGCCTGACCGGCGAGCCGGATGGTGAACCGATGAAAGTAGGTGTCGGTATTGCCGATGTGATGACCGGCATGTATGCCAGCAACGCAATTTTAGCCGCGTTACGCCATAAAGGCCGCACGGATGAAGGCCAGCATATCGATATTGCGTTGGTCGATTGCCAGATTGCGTGGCTCATCAATGAGGGCACAAATTACCTTACATCTGGTCAAGTGCCGCGGCGTCGCGGAAATGGACACCCAAACATTGTGCCTTATCAGATTTTCGAAATGGCCGATGGTCATGCAGTTGTTGCTGTTGGTAATGATGCACAGTTTAAACGGTTTTGCGATTTGATTGGTCAATCTGCTTTGGCGGATGATCCTGATTATACCACCAATGCTGCTAGGCTTGAAAACCGTGTCAATCTGATTGCTATCCTGACAAAAATACTGTGTAAATTGGTTCGTGACTGGTTGATCGACGGAATGGAGGCCAACGGAATTCCAGGTGGGCCAATTAACCAGTTGGATGATGTTTTTGCCTCTGATCAGGTCGCTGCAAGGGAGATGAAGATTACCATGCCTCATTCACAAGCAAAATCAGGAACCGTTGATCTGATTGGCAACCCTGTAAAATTCTCAAAAACCCCAGTTACCTATCGTCGCCCGCCGCCAACCTGTGGTGCTGACACTGACGAAATTCTTGCCGAGTTCCTCGGCCAACCAACCAAATAAACCGGAGCGCATCATGCTGAACCTGACCGACGACCAACGCCACCTTCAAGCCCACGCCCGTGAACTCTCTGACAGCTATGTCAAAGATCATGCTGCTGAAATTGATCGGACCGAAGCCTATCCGTGGGAAACAACCAAGAAGCTGACTGAAGCTGGCTTTATGGGAATGACAATTCCCAAAGAGTACGGCGGACAGGGTGCCAGTTATCTGGATGCTGTGTTGGTGATTGAACAGATGGCCCGCAATTGCGGTGTCACCGCTCGGATTGTGGTTGAAGCCAATATGGGTGGCATCGGTGCGATTATGGCTTACGGTAGCGAAGAGCAGAAAAATCTGGCGGCACCTTATGTTCTTGCCGGCGATAAACCTGCTATTTGCATCACTGAACCCAATGCAGGCAGTGCTGCGACCGAAATGACGACAACCGCCGAGAAAGTTAAGGGTGGCTTTAAAATCAATGGCACAAAACACTGGATCACCGGCGGCGGTGTATCCAAGCTGCACTTGATTTTTGCCCGGGTGGTTGAAAACGGCCAAAACCTTGGTATTGGCGGGTTCATCGCCATACGGGACGAAGACGAAGGCCTGATTGTTGGAGAACGTGAACCAGCGATGGGTCTGCGTGGGATACCCGAAACCAAGTTGCATTTTAAAGATTTGTTTATTTCCGATGAGCGGGCTGTAAAACTGCCACAAGGTTATCGCAAAGGCTTTGGTGCGCTGATGAATGCTTATAATGCCCAACGTGTCGGGGCGGCGACTGTGGCCCATGGCATTGCCCAAGGCGCATATGAAACGGCTGTGGAATACGCAAAAACCCGTGAACAATTTGGCCGCCCGATTGCTGAATTTCAGGGGTTGCAGTGGATGATGGCTGATATGTCGATTGGCCTTGCCGCATCACAAGCTCTTATTTACAAGGCAGCAATCGGTAAAGGTGGGCCATTCCCTGACATTCAGGAAGCAGCACAGGCAAAAATCTTTGCCTCGGAAAACGCGATCAAAGTGACCAGCGATGCCTTGCAAATTCACGGGGCCATGGGCTATTCACGCAACCTGCCACTGGAACGTATGTTGCGCGATGCACGGATGTTCACCATCGGCGGGGGCACAGCCCAGATGCTGCGCAATCAAGTTGCCGGCTCGCTTTTGGGTATGAAAACGCCTCAGACACGTCAGGGCCAGATCAAACTCGCAGCGGAGTAACAGCCATGGCAATGTTTGATCGATTTGGCGCACCTGTTTCCCATGGCAACCAGACAGATATAGACAGGTCGCCGAGCTGATGCTTGGTTACAGTTAGTCAGGAGTTCCAAGGTACAACTGATAATCAGATTCACCGATTTGCCAAATCAATCGCAGCAGGTGACCTTTAAGGAACGTGCTCCTTGAGCAAAAACTCCAAAAAACAACGCTGCCTGCACTTCCTGATAAGGATCGATCATCACAATTGACGCGGCGATTTGATGGAAAACTGAGCCAGCGAACAATGGTAAAATCGGAATGATTTTTTCATCTTTATCCGGACAAAGTAACTAATTTTGACGAGGTATTCCGTCCAAATTGCTACAGAAGGCTACCTTTCGAAAAGCGTAAAACGGGGACAACAGCCCTTCGTTTGATTGTTCTAATTAGTTAATTTCTACACTACAGTTTTATCTTTTCGGAGGCCTAAATATTCATACTATTTGTTTAAGTTAACCGATCATGGGTCAAGCTGAAGTGTAATGCATTAATTGCGCCTCCAATTGATCAACAGGCTTACGAAGATGATAGCCTAGTGAGGAAGAGGGATATTTGTGAATCGCGAACTGGACACATGCCAAAAGGATGATGACATCCATTTGGGCAGCTATGAGAAGTTTGATTTTTTCCAGTATCGGAACTTTGATGAAGTTGCGCGATATTGGAAAATGTTGCGTACCGATGAAACATGCTCTCCTTTTCAACAGTTTTCATGGATTAATGCGACTGTGTCTGGCGAACGTCAGTATGCTAAATACAATGAACAGAAACAGTCGCCATATTTATTTGTAGTTGGGTTTGTGGATCAAAAACCCGTAGTGATATTGCCTTTTGCTGTAAGCAATGGATTGCTGGGAGACCGTTTGACGTGGATTGGTGGCAATAAGTCAGACTACAATGGAATACAGGTAGACCAGGATAATTGCGCAGGCGTTTCCGGAGCCGCTTTCAACAAAATTCTGGGAATGATTTATAAGTCGAATACTAATATCCATGCGGCGATACTCACTCGCAACCTGAGTGAGGCCCAGTATATTTTATTGCCAGAAGAGCCACATTCTAGAAAGTTAGCTGCAGAATATGGTGCGTATGCGCTCACCCTTCACAAAGACTGGGGTGAATTGTTCAGCTCTATCAGGTCTTCCAAATCCCGGCAGCGATTGCGGAGCAAGAGCAGAAAGCTGAAAAATGAAGGCAGGGTGGTATTTGGAAGGGTTCGTGATGCAGTCAAGCGGCACACGGTCGCGACACAGATTCTTGATTGGAAAAACGAACAACTAGAAAATTCCGGTCGTCCAAGTCCTTTCGGCACAAGTGCTGATCCTAGCCAGCTACGATTGACAATTGAAAATGCAATATCCAAAAACGATAGTTCACTACAAGTAATAGGATTGTTCTTAGATGGGAAATTAATTGCCGGAATGCTGGCATTCGTTACGAATGACACCTTTTATTATTATGTATCTTCGTACTCGACAAGCGTTGCAAGAAATCTTTCTGTAGGAACAATTTTAATTATCAAAACACTTGAATTTGCTTCTCGTTGCGGATTGAAGAGATACGATTTCCTTATTGGAGATGAACCCTACAAGTTTGACTGGTGCGACACTGAAATTCCACTTGTCCACTATACTAGAGCCTTTGATCGTCAAGGTTGGGTAATCTGCTCGCTATTCCAGCTCTCACTTGCAGTTAAAAAATTCCTGTTGCGCTACCCAAATTTGGTTGCGTCTGTAAGAAATTTTTTGAAACGCATACCGTCGTTCAATGTGAAATCAACTGATGTGCAGGGCGGTTATCCTGAAATCCCCAAACATGTGGGCTATTGGAACAAAACAAAAAAACGAGCATGATGTGATCAAATCTCTTTCAATACCAAACGGAATTGATTTTCAGAACGTAATGAAAATTATTTCGCGCAAAGCAGACCTTACTGATTGGATAATCAGAATTGTCTCATTTTTGTTGCCGGTTGTATTTCTGGCAATAGTAATATTGCAACCTTGGGTGGAACCAAAATGGATGTTCCTGGACGCTCTTACGGCTGCACAATTATCGGGTGATTGCTGCCACTCCCATTACGGATTTGTTTCAACACTGGGTATAATGTTTTGGGTAGCAACTGCATCAGTCAGTTTGTTCTCAGCGCTCTTGTTCTTTGCCATGAAGCTGGGAAGTACGCTTATTAAGTTTGCGCTGACAGCAGGGTTATTAACGGGGTGGCTTGCGCTTGATGATGCATTTTTGCTCCATGAAACCGTATTACCATCTCTTGGCGTGCCACAAAATGCTGTACTTGCCGTGTATGTTGTTCTCACACTCTCATACTTGATGGCCAGTTGGCGTGTTGTTCTAAACAGTGATTTTTGGTTGTTGCTAGTCGGTGGAAGTGCACTTGTGATCAGCCTTGCTGTTGATACCGTTTTTCATAGTTTGAATCCGATGCTTGTTTTGCTGGAGGACAGTGCGAAATTTTTTGGCATAGTTTGTTGGGCATCTTTTCATATCACAACCTTGGCAAGAATTTTGGTGTTTCCCAATCGTAACAATTTGAGTTTGAGGCAACAATAAAGTGTCAGAAAACCAAAAAACCGTATTATTGCTTGGAAATTACCGCCCATCACTTACCCTTGCCCGGAGCCTGCAAAAACGCGGGTTCTCTGTTATTGTAAGTTCCCAAGGGTGTGACAAAGGTTGCGAGCATTCTAAGGCAGTTTCAAAAATTTGGGATCATTCGCCATTCGGAACTTCGCCCGATATTTTTATTTCTGAACTTCGTGAGTTCGTATCTCAAAACACAAATCTTGAGGCAATTTATCCTGTTGCCGAAGAATATGTGAGACTAATTGCGGACAATGAAGGCGGGTTTTCAATATTTCCCAATATTATCGCCATGCCTGCAAAATTAGTAAATCAATGTCTGGACAAACAGTTCATGATGCAACTGGCTTTGGAAAACGGCGTTCAAACGGCCTCATTTGCATCTACATTTTGCAAACAGGAATTTGATGCGGCCACAGAAAAATTGAACTTCCCAATTGTCGTTAGACCTCTGGATTCAACCAAACGATTGGGTGGCAAAAAAGCATTGTTCATCGACGATGTATCTTCCCTGTCTATTGAAAACAGCAAACTCAAACTTGATCAGCTTGATCTGTTGTTACAGGAAAAATTCGCGGGAAAACGGCATAACATCTATTTTGCGGCCAGTCAGGGCAAACTGATCAGATGTCTTCATGCAGTAATTAATCGTACAGACAGTGTTGAAGATACCGGTCTTGCCGTCGACGGAATTACACTTGACCCCCATGGTCCACTTGTTGAACAAACCAAATGTTTATTGGCAGCACTCGATTATTCCGGAATTGGCTGCGCCCAATTTTTGGTGAATGAAAAAAACTGCACATCGTCTTTTCTTGAAATTAATCCACGCATTGCAGGTAATCATGCCTTGCCGGAATACGCAGGCCTTGATCTCGGGAACTATATGTTTGACTGGGCAAGGGGCAATCAACCGGACCAAACCTCGTTCGCGGGCAGATCTGGAATTCGGTATTGTTGGGCCAGCGGTGACCTTATGGGAACGAAGGTAGCGTTTCTGCGTGGAGAGATTGGAGCATTTGCTGCTCTATCGCGATGTTTAAAAGCGATTGGTACGGCTATGCGCGCGGATGTTCATATGGTTTTTGACCGGTCGGACCCCATGCCTGCAATAAATGCATTATGGAAAGTCGTGCCGAGGATCGATCGACGGAACCCGCCGACCGAAGCAGCCAACAACATTACTGCTTGTCATGATGTAACAAGGAAACTGACATGAATAGTAAATTTGCCAATATTCCCATTCCGTTTTTCCGGAATTTGCCCTCAGTAAAATCAAATTCAATTGATGCATCTGCTGGCGCAAATCTGGCTGGAATAGTATTGGAACGGGTTTCGGTAAATGAGTGGGACAGTATGGCCAACTTGTTTTTTGACATCATTCCAGAGCAAACCGGCATTTTCAACACATCCCACTGGGGTGACGAATATATTGAATGTGTAAAAATTCTGCAGTACGGAAAACTTCTGGGAGGGGCCGTATTGCTGGTTCGAAAGATACCTTGTTCTCCGACCGGGCTTGCGGTTTTAAAATGGGGACCAGTATGGCGAACAGATGTTTCAAATTTGGAAATCAAACAATATAGGATAGTCATTCAGGCCCTAATCGAAGAATACTGCACCAATCGAAATTATCACCTCACAATCATGCCGTTGGCAGTTCCGGAGGTTTCTGACGATATGTGTTGTGAACTCAAAAAAATTGGTTTCCAAACTGGAAAATCATGGGCTGCGCCAGAAAGGTACATTGTAAATACTAATCAGACGCTAGACCAATTGATGGCCAGTTTGAACCAAAAATGGCGATATAACCTGCGCAAAGCCAACAAAAATGAGTTCAAGATCGAATTTGTGGATGATAACCAGGGGCTGGAAAAATTCTTATCACTATACGACAGCATGATAGAGCGAAAACAGTTTCTGGATTCCTCTGCCATAGGTTCCCTTCGCAAGATCATGAATGATGGCGCTGGTGGTGTCAGGCCAAAGATTGTCCTTGTATCACATGATGGAGTAGTTACCGCAGGCGGCGTGTTTTCAATCATTGGAGATATGGCTGTCTACATGTTCGGCGCGACCGATGAACGAGCACTGGCATTGAAGGCTGGATACGCAATGCATTGGTGGGTGGCTGAGTATTTGTGCAATAGTAAATCGACAATTTGGTATGATTTGGGTGGCAACGATCTTGACGCGGGATTACATCAATTCAAGAAGGGTTTTGTCGGCAAGACGGGCCATATTCTGCAAACGCCGCCACGCTATCACTACGCAGCATCTGTTACCGCCAAGTTTACCGGCAATGCCATCTTTTACTTACGTGATGTCAAAAATAACGCAACAAGAATGCTTCATCAAATCAAACAAAAATTCGGAAAATGAAGTTGGCGGATATCTGGAACTATCTTTTTAAGTTCATGCTCCTGTTAACCGGGCGACTGGGTGGGGCATTGGCGATTTTTCTTGTCAATATAATGGTTGCAAGAAATCTTGGAATGGAAGCTCTGGGAACCTATGCCGTTTTTGTATCAATGGTGAGCATACTGACAATATGCCTCCCCTTGGGGTACAATTCAGTGGCATCGATATTTACAACTGAATACATAACAACTGATCAACCGGGCTTGCTGAAGGGCTATGTTGTAACCTCAGTAAAACAGATTTTGTTGTCTGCAACATTCCTGACACTTCTACTTTTTGCCGGCTGGTTTCTATTTCCACAATTCATTCAATCCAATCAACTTGGCTTGGGGATTGTAATTTTAGTGACAGCCATGGGCACTTCGTTGTTGAATTTGAACAGTGCAATCATGGTTGGAATGAAACACCAGGTAGCGGGATTGCTGCCTGAAATGTTGATAAGACCGGTATTTCTGCTCCTTGGTGTGTTCGTCTTGTTCTCACTCCACTCGGCAACGGGCATAAATGCTGTATTGGGCATAAGTGCAATTGCTACCTGGATTGCTGTAATAATTTCTTCAATCAATATGGGAAAACTCAGAGCATTTTATCAAAATAGCTGCGCGAAATATAACAAGCACCATTGGAGAGACGCCACCTATCCGTGGCTGGCCACATCTCTTTTGTGGGATTACTTGATTGATCTGATATTGTTGCTGACCAGCATAATGGCAGGTGCGGCAGAATTGGCCGTTTTGTATATTTGTTTTCGATATCGCGTTCTTGCCGGATTTGGAATGCGTACAATTTATTTGCTGTTAATGCCTGAAATTACCGAACATGCAGTTTTGAAAAACACCGATGAACTGACCAGAAAAATTTCTTTGGCCAATCAAGCGTCCTTGATCTATTCGATTGCGGTAATCGCTTTTTTTGCCCTTTTTGGAAACCAGCTCATTAGCTTGTTTTCAACGGAAATTACTGACGCATTGCCGATTTTGGTTATCGTTTCATTTACGATGGTAATCAGAGCTGTGTTCGGTCCTGCTACATTGGTGCTGGCGGTTCACAACCTTCATAAAATAACCGCGGCAATCAGCTTGGCCGGGCTGATAATTGCGATAGCTGCCATATTATTGTTCTATTCAACTTACGGAATTCTGGCAGCGGCAATTGCTTATTCGTTGTCGAATTTGTTCATTTCAGCATCCCTATGGCGATACTCAAAAATCAAGACTGGAATAGACAGTTCCGTTTTTGCGAATATTCACCAGCTTGATATGTGCAACGAGTAACCAGCTTTTTGCTGACAGGGTTGATCTCTCTTAATTCTTTACAAGCCTGCGGTCTTTCTAATGCCGTTGAGATAATTGATGGTATCTTCCATTCTCAGCCGACAACACAGAACGGTCTGTGATGTGCGGATTATAAAGGTGAGTTCATGCTCACCGGTCGACGCTATTGTTATCGGCTGATAATTACCATTTTTGCAAGCGGGTACATGATTACGCGCAAACCTATGCCATCGATCAAAGAAAGCATTGCAAACAGGTTATTTTGCTGGAGGAGCAGCAGAAATATATAATGATGTTTCTAAAGTATTCCCCCGGCATTATAATTTTAGTATTGCACGAAATACTGTTTTGGTGTTTGTGAGTTTAAGTTGTGTCGATGGAGAAAAGAATGACCGAAGTAGAATCTAAATCCGCAAAGCAGAATAAAAATGATGTACCCAAGAGCAATGGTAAAAGCGCGGCGAACGGAAAGCAGGGCGAGCAGAAGATTGACCCTCAGGTAGCCGAAGAAATCAACGCCTTGCGTACGCGATTTGCCGCCACTTTTTCTCAAGTAGTAATTTCATTAATGAATTCACCGCGTTACCGGCACCAATCCATTCAGGACCTGGAGCAACTTGTAACCGAACCCTTGATGCGCAATCGCATTGCCATCGCCAGTGTTAAGCCAGCGGATGGGCTGGAACAGGGGCAAATGGTCGGGCTGGCCTATTGGGCAAAAGTATCTGATGAGGTTGATGCCAAGATAAAAGAGCAAATTGCCAACTCGGTCTTTCCGATCCGCTTGAAATCGGAAGACTGGGAAAGCGGCGATAAATTGTGGCTTCTGGATGTGGTTGCCCCAAGCCGCGAGGCGGCCACTGCAGTGCTGGCAAATTTCAGCCAGATTGCAGAAAAAGGCCATGTGGCGCTGCACCCAATTATCTCGTCTGTTGTTGACCCTGAAGTGCTGAAAAAGTTGTTGGTTCGAAAAGATGGTGAGGAAAAAGAACCCGAGGAGTGAGGTTTTGGCGGAGGGAATGTTCAGGTCCGCGCGCTAAAACAACTCGTATGTAACGGCGTTGGTTTCTCGGTCCGAGAACATATCAATAAATTTCTGACCAGTCCTTCCCTCAATATCCCAGAACATTACGCTCAATGAAATCTGCTGCTGTTTCTCCCTTGAGGCTTCGCATCCAAAGTTGATTGGTCATTGTTCGATAGAGTTCAATTGCTTCTGGTGAAGAGCTTATGGTTGCAACTCCCAGGCGAATATTTGCAAAGGCTCCTAATCTGAACGGACTAACGCCGACAGAGGTTCGGTTTCCTTGTTTGAACATCTGGAGGCTCGCGCCCGGCATGGAATCTACAACCACGCCCAGTTGAACTCCGATAGGTTGATTTCTAAGAATCTGCACAATATTTTCGATCTCGGTTCGAGCAACATCGCGGCGTCGCTGGACATCAACATCAGGTGGATTATGAGCGCCAACAAACCCAACCCGGAGGAACTGGTTTAGTTCCGCAGCTGAGATAAGGCCGATGATGCTAGGGGTACGTTCGCGAAATGACTGCTTACGCGCGCGCAAAATACCGATCAATATTTCCACATCGCGAAGCGCTTTTTCTCGGTCATTTACATCTTTAGGGATGCTCTCCAAAAGAACACGAGGCAAATACTCATCGTATAAATCTGTTGTGAGTAAATACGACACCGGGCCAAAAAGAACTGTAATTTGATCTACATTTTCTTCAAGTTGGCGCATCCGCTCAAAAAAACTAATGGCGGACGCAATGTATTCAACCCCCGCGCCCAATAGGGTCGGTAGAGAAACCCCCAACAGATCGGCGATCTTTACCAAAGTGTCTATTCTGGCCGGATTGCCGGATTCGTAGCGATAGATAGCAGCGCGAGATACACCAGATCTGGTAGCCAGTTCTTCGGGAGTTAATCCTGCACCCAGACGAAATGCCTTCATGCGTTGGCCGATTTCTTCAATCGATATACTGTGCTCCACTGATAAACCCCCTCCAATTTCATCATTTAGCCGATATAAGAGCATTCATATGGATAAGTAGTTTCATCGCATAAATCAATAAAAAAAGAAAAATGTCTCATTTTTGAGAATTATATTGACTATGAGATGAAAGAAAATTACCCTCGACGATCTAAATATCTAATTCAAATCCGGAGGGACGAATGAAAACCTTATCCAATGTGACGAAAGTTACTCTCAAAGCCATTGCCATCAGTGGCATGGTAGCGCTGGCTGCTCCTATGAGCTTCGCCGCAGACTTCACCGCCAAGATAGGCCATTTGGAGTCTGATCAACAATCACGCCATATTCACCTTAAAAAGGTAGCTGATCTTGTTGCAGAACGCACTGGTGGTGCTGTTGAATTTCAAATTTTTCCACAAGCACAATTGGGCAATCAGCGCCAGATGACTGAAGGTGTTCAACTGGGCACCATTGAAGCAACTGTTTCACCTGCAGCATTTCTTGGGGGTTTCAATGCCGCCGTTTCTGTTCTTGATATACCGTTCCTTCTTCCAGCAGATGCCGATAAGGCGCAAAAATTGCGCGAAGGCGCATTTGGTGCAGCCCTGCTTGATACCTTCAAATCAAAGGGTGTAGTCGGTGTGGCTCTCTGGCCAAATGGGCTGAAGAACTTCACGTCGAATAAACCTCTTGATGATGTGAACTCATTTGTCGGTCAAAAATTTCGTGTTATGGATTCAAAAATTCTGATCGAACAGTTTGATGCTCTTGGTGCATCTGCAATCGCCCTGCCGTTTGGCGAACTGTATACCTCGCTTCAGACTGGCGTTGTTGATGGTCAGGAAAATCCACTGGATACAATTCAGCGCATGAAATTCCACGAAGTGCAAAAGCATCTGGTGGTTTCTGAGCATGGTGCGATGGAAGATGTTGTTCTTTTCAATCCTGCATGGTGGGCAAGCCTTAAACAAGAACATCGCGATGTGATCACGGCAGCCTTCAAGGAAGTTATCCCTGCTTTGCGCGCCCATAAAGCTGAGGCCATCAAAACCGCACTCGACGTCATCAAGAAAAGCGACATCAAAGTTCGCGTAGCATCCGATGCCGAAAAAGCAGAGCTACGTTCAAAAATGTACGACAAAGCGCGTGCAGCTTATATTGAACGTGCTGGTGATGCTGGCAAAGACCTGATCGCAGTCTACGAAAAAGCATACTCTGAACTTCACTAGTTTCGGGTTAGCATTTGACGGGTAGCGAATAGAAAGTTCGCTACCCGTTTTTAGTTCAATGCCAGGTTTTAAAAATTGCTTAGTAACGAAAGCTGATAGCCATGTTCATTCTCAGACGCGTAGAGCGGGTATTCCTCGTTTCAGTATTCCTCTCAATGGTGCTCCTTTTTACACTCAATGTAGTTGCCCGAGAAGTCGGCGGCACATTTGCCAGTCAACTTGCCTGGATTGAAGAAGCTGTTCGGCTGATGAATATATTTCTGGTTTTTGGCGCGCTCGGCCTGGCTTTGGAAAGAGGCCGGCATGTGGGTATCGACACATTGCGGAACGCGCTGCCGGATCGCTATCGGATTTTAATTTGCAAGATCATCGATGTGATTGGATGTATTTTCGCCGCCTATATGGCCTATCTGGCTTGGCAACTGGTAATCTTTGTCCTCGCCACTGGCCAAAGAAGCCCGACACTGGACGTCCCGATGGGCTGGATCTATGCCGCCCCCGTGGGTGGCTTCGGACTTTTATCTTTGCGCTACGCTCTCAGCTTTTTGGGAGCAATTCAACGTTTCAATACCTATGACGAAGCCGACGAAACGGACACTAACGGCGGAGCAGCACAATGATATTTTTGATAATTCTGCTCGCAATCGGTCTGCTCGTTACCGGGTTTGAAATGTTCCTCGTATTGGGGATTCCTGCTCTTGCAACTAAGGCGATCTTTTATGGCTCCATGCCCGATCTGGCTTTCATTCAAAAGACCCTCGGCGGGATCAATCACACAACTCTTTTAGCCATCCCATTTTTCATTTTTGCCGCCCAGTTAATGGGGTCTGGCCAAATAGCCAGTCGATTAACTGGGCTTGTAAAAGCGCTGGTCGGACATGCACGCGGCGGTATGGGTTACACCGTCATTGGTGGTTCCATGGCCTTTGGTTCGGTGTCTGGATCAGCGCCTGCGACTGTCGCAGCAATGGGAAAAATGGTCTATCCGGAAATGCGCGCTGTCGGGTTTTCAGATCGATTCAGCCTCGGCCTGCTGGTCGCCAGTGCCGAAACTGCTTTGCTGATCCCGCCATCAATCACTTTCATCATCTATGGCTGGATGACAGGTTCATCCATTGCCCGTCTGTTCGCGGGCGGGTTGGCCGTGGGTTTGGTCTTGGGTTTGGCTTTTGCAATCCTTGTGCGGTGGGAGGCAAAACGCAGCGGTGTAAAGCCACTTAAGAGAACGACCGGCCTTGAAAAACTTCAGGCAATACGTTCCGCCGGCTGGGCCTTGGGCATGCCGGCTATAATATTAGGTGGCATCTATGGCGGCGTCTTTACCCCCACGGAAGCTGCAGCCGTCAGTGTCGTTTATGCAATTTTGGTGGAAGCGTTTGTTTATAAAAACCTCACTTTCTCCAAACTCGTAGACCTCACCGAGAAGAGCGCGATTTCCACCGCCACGATTTTTATCCTTCTAGCCTTGGGCGGTGTGCTTTCTTTCTTCGTCACCCTGGCGCAGGTGCCAACGCATATCAGTGATTTTCTCGCGGTAATTGAAGCGGGGCCAATTACGTTTTTGCTGGTTGTAAACATCTGCTTCCTCATCGCCGGAATGTTCATTGATCCCAACTCGGCACTCTTGATTTTGGTTCCTCCATTGTTTCCTGTGGCGATGGCGCTTGGCATTGATCCAATTCATTTTGGCATGGTTGTTACCCTCAATATCGGGATGGGCATGATTACACCGCCCTTCGGGCTGGACATATTTGTTGCCTCCTCAACCTTGAATAAACCGGTAATGGATATCATCAAAGGCGTGTGGCCATTTATCGTCGCCAACGTGGTTGTGCTTCTGATTATCACCTATGTGCCATCAATTTCACTCTTCATTCCAAACCTGATTTTTGGTCAATAGGGAGATTGAAATTGACTGTATTGACGTCACAATTAGCACCGGAAACACCTCCTGAAATCTGTCAGATTTTTGAAGTTGATTGCACTGTAAAGAGCAATATACCGGTGAACGGCGAATACCGATTGCTTAAGCTGGATGCACCGCTGGAAATTTTAAACTGCGAACCGGGGCAGTTTTTCCATCTTCTTTGTCCGGTGAGCAGTGAATTCCAACCGTATTTCCGTCGACCAATGAGCATTTACGGATACTATCCCGACAGGGGCGAACTGCATTTTCTATATAAGGTAACTGGCGAAGGGACATCCGCCTTAGCCACTTTGCAACCGGGTCAATCTATCAATGTTCTGGGCCCCTTGGGCTGTGGTTTTGACATCAATCCAGATTGGAGAAACCTGCTATTGGTTGCTCGCGGCGTTGGTCTGGCTACATTGGCTCCGCTGGCTCTGGAGGCCCGTCGACAAAATAAACAGCTTACCGCCATATGCAGCGCGCGTTCATCCGACGTTCTTATGTCCATTGATTATTTCCGCAGCCTCGATGCTAACGTTATCACGGTCACAGACGAAGACGATACTTCAGGTATTGAAAATCTCCGTCGTTTGATCGAAGAGCAGATCGCAAAAACCGGCATCGATGCGATGTACACATGTGGCTCGAACCGGCTATTAAAACTGCTTCAGTCAATCGGCAAACAGCACAATATTCCCGGTCAGATTGCTCTTGAGCAGCAGATGGCTTGCGGCATCGGCATGTGCCAATGCTGCGTACGACCATTCGAGCGGAATGGGGAAATTGTGCAGGAACGTGTCTGTAGAGAGGGTCCGGTTTTTGACCTTCAGGAGGCAATTGGATGTTAGATATTACAACCAGAATTGGTTCGTTGACTCTCAAAAATCCAATCATGCCGGCATCTGGTACGTTCTCGGAAGATCTGGCTCAGGTTTTCGACCTTGATATTTTGGGGGCTCATGTAACCAAAACAATCACTCGGGAAAAGCGAAGTGGAAATCCAACACCGCGCGTCTGTGAAGTCCGTGGTTCCATGCTCAATTCCATTGGCATTCCCAGTAAGGGCGTTGATGCGTTTATAGAAAACGCCATTCCATTTTACGCTGAGTATGATGCCCCATTGGTTGTCAGCATTTCGGCTGGAAGTGCTGATGAATTCGTCACGCTCTGTGAAGAAGTAAGTGTCGTCGGAGTGGATGCCATAGAGGTGAATATCTCCTGCCCGAATATTGAAGAAGATGGCAAAGCGTTTGCCATGCGTCCATCAACAACAGAAATGGTGATGAAGCGATTGCGCGATGCCACCGACCTTCCTTTATGGGCAAAGCTAACACCTAATACGGGCGAAACAATTGAGGTAGCGAAGGCTGCAGAAGCCGCTGGTGCAGATGCGCTTGTGGTCTCAAATACATTGCTCGCCATGGCCATCGATATCAAAACCCGCAAACCAAAACTCGGTAATTTGATGGGAGGTCTTTCGGGACCGGCATTCAAACCCATTGCTTTGCGCATGGCATTCCAATGTGCCAAATCGGTTGATATTCCCGTCATCGGATGTGGAGGAATCGCGTCCATTGAAGATGTTATAGAATATCTGATAGCGGGCGCATCCGCCGTACAAGTTGGAACCGCCACATTCATCGAACCTAAAGTTATGGCGCGACTGATCGATGAATTGCCGACCTATCTGAAGTCCCAAGACCTCTCCAGCATTTCTGAATTAATTGGATCGGTGCGCGATGAGCAAGCTGCTGATGGTATTGTGTTTATGGAGGCGGCTCCATGAACTTAGTAGATGTAACCAACTCTCAGGAGAAACAAACATCCGGGTTTGATGGAGCAACAATTGCGGCGAAACTATTTGACGATATCGCATCATTCAGCGCGGATAATACGGGTGTGAGCAGACCTGCATATTCAGAAATTGAAACCAGAACACTCAAATACCTTGAGACATTTGCGCTCAAGCTGGGTCTTATTGTTGAGTATGATGCAGGGCAAAATGCCGTTTTTTCTTTGCCAGAAGACACTGGGAAAATAGGTTATATTCTGGTTGGTTCCCATGTTGATAGTGTGCCAAATGGTGGGAATTTTGACGGTCTTGCAGGTGTCGTAGCCGGGCTAATTTGTCTGGCTCGTGCCAAATTTGAGGCCAAAAACTTTCCTCGACCTGTCAAAGTTATTGCCATGAGAGGCGAAGAAAGCGCATGGTTTGGACCTTGTTACATCGCGTCAAAAGCTCTTCTTGGAAAATTGGGTGATAGCGAATTAAGTTCGCCACATAAAGGCGATGGCAAGGGGCTCTTCACACATATGGACGCAATAGGTGTTGATATGGAACGGGTTGGAAAGCAAATCCCGTTGCTGGATTCACAAGAGGTTCACTCCTATATCGAACTCCACATCGAACAAGGGCCACTTCTCGTGGAAAAGAATATGCCTGCGGCAGTTGTTTCGGGAATTCGTGGAAACATCCGTCACAAAAATATTAGGTGTGTCGGCGAAGCCGGACATTCAGGGGCGGTTCCCCGCGCCTATAGAAAAGACCCGGTTCTGGCCATGGCCGACCTGCTTTCCCGACTTGATGAAAGCTGGCTTACGATTTTGCAAAAGGGCGAAGATTTAGTTTTGACCTGCGGTATGGTTGCAACAGATCCGCAAAAACATGCTTTAACCCGCATTCCTGATCGGGTGGATTTCAGCATTGATTTTCGAAGCCAAAGCGCAGGGGCATTGGATGAAATGCGGGAACTTTTATATCAGGAAATCCGAACGGTTGCCAGAGAAAGAAAAGTGCGGTTCGATCTTGATCCGGAAATGTACACACCACCGGCACTTTGCGATGTCGGGATGGTTGATGGTCTGTCGGCCGCAATGTCGCGGGTAAATATGGAGCCCTTTGTCATGCCATCCGGTGGTGGCCATGACGCAGCCGTTTTTGCCAATGCCGGTATCCCGTCTGCAATGATTTTTGTGCGCAACCGGAACGGATCGCACAACCCTGACGAAGCCATGGAGATATCTGATCTGATCGCAGGCACAGATATCATCTACGAATATCTCAAGGATTCTGGTTCATGAAATTTTTCCACCAAAATGAGCAGATTGTTGTGTTTGACGCAGAGTTGTCATTGTTTTGGCGACCCGAACTAATTAGTGCTGAGAAGGTTTAACCTCATAAAATTTACCAAAGGATAAAATATGCTTCCCAGCTCATTCCCGGATCGCCAGTTAGTCGCTGAAATGACAGCCAAAATGCTGTTGGAGATCGACGCTGTTCATTTTCGTACAGACAAACCTTTCATGTTCACATCCGGCCTCGCTAGTCCTGTGTACATCGATTGCCGAAAATTAATTTCCTATCCGCGCATACGAAGTGCATTGATGGATTTTGCAGCGAGCGTAATTTTGCAGGATATCGGTTTTGAACAATTCGATTCTGTCACTGGTGGCGAGACGGCTGGAATTCCTTTTGCTGCATGGCTTGCAGACAAACTCAATTTGCCAATGCATTATGTGCGCAAGAAGCCAAAAGGTTTTGGGCGCGATGCTCAAATTGAAGGCAACACAATCGAAGGTAAACGGGTACTTTTAGTTGAAGATCTGACAACCGATGGCGGCAGCAAAATCAAATTCTGCGAGGCAATCCGTCATGCCGGTGCGGATATCTCGGATACGATAGTCGTATTCTACTACGATATTTTTCCGGAAACCCGCGAAAACCTGGAAAAAATCGGTCTCAAACTTCATTACCTTGCCACCTGGCGCGATGTGCTGGCGGTCTGTAAATCGCAAGGTTATTTCGATCCTGAAACATTAATTCAGGTTGAAAGTTTTCTCGACGATCCACTCACATGGTCTGGAAAAAATGGTGGCGTAACTGAAATTTCTGCATGGAACAATAAGGAATAGTACAATGAGTATTACTGAGCTTGTGAATATCATCGAAGACAATGGTAAAGGCGTTCGCTCCTATGCTGAATGCAGTCGGGTGGCCAGAAAAAATATCGCGGAAACCCCCGATATGGCCATTGCATATTTCTTGCTTTCAGTTGCATGTGACCGGTTTGTCGATGCTTATGATGATCAGCCATTACTCAGCCAGAAGGCCGAAGATGAATTCCTACACTTCAAGAGCTACGTTGATCGATTTGAAGCAGCTGAAAACGAAAATTCAGAAACGGCAAAACTAAAGGCCCTGAATGACATCGCAAGACAAGTTGCAGAACACAAATATTATCGTTCAGAAGTGTGAGCTGGGCAAAACTCCCGAAGCATCGAGAATTACTAAACTTTGGGTAGAAATAATTATCTCACCAAAAGAGAACGTTGAGCTGTCACAAAAGAGGAAAAATGCTTAAGCATTTGACTTTATACGGTATTTAGACGACGGTAAAACTCATAGGTGCAAGAGTTTTTACCGGATTTTTCCTGCGAATTGCCGGATTTTTCCTGCGAATTGATTGTCTAAAGGAATGTAATTTGTTATTGAGACTTACGATTGTTGCGTGCCTTTTGGGTTCTGCTCCTGCATTTGCGTTTGATAGTTTTGAGCATAGCGAGATCGGGCGAGAGGCATTTAAGTCGGCGCTGGTGAAACTCAATCGTCGCAATCCTGGCCTTTCAGGCAGGCTATTGTCTGGCAATCACCTATCAAAGACATCAGAGGCGATTGGCGCGGTTGCAAATGGACGAGAATTTACCAAATTTACATTTGGTGATCTGGTTGCAATTTATGGCGATTATGCAGTTACCGTTAAAGAGGTGAACAGCCCGTCCTTTGTTAAAAGGCAAAAGCGCCTAAAAATGGTGGTGCGCGGCAGAAGTTCCAACGACACTGAGCGCGACCATTCCATTAGCCTGGCCGTTAATAATCCCACCCATTTTTCACTTCGCGCTGCTCAAGCATATACGCAATGGCATAGATATGCCCTTCTTTTAGCGAAAAAGAAGGGACGTCTTTGGGAAGCATTACATTACGAAGCACTGGCTCTGCATAGCTTCACCGATCTGTTTGCCTTTGGGCATATGCACAATGATAGGGAATTGAGTGATCAGGTCATAGCTTGGGGCAAGAAAAATACTAAACGGTCCGGGCTCACCAAAAAAATCGCCCTTGGCACAACCAAAATGATGGGTGCCTACGTAAATTTCTCTCACAACGCTTTCAACTGGAAGGGCGCAATGCTCAAGAATCTTACCGGAGATTCCTGGAGGGGATTTGGCGACAAAAAATATAGGGTCGTTGATAGCAAATGTACTGAAACAACAAAAATTGGAAAACGAAACTGTAGCGACTCTGCGACTGCAAGACAGCGCAAAATTATCGTTCATGCGGTTTCTATAAGTATTCTTGACGTGTTGAGATCGGCTGCCGGATCAAAAATTGGAATTGGAGCCGAGTATAGAGCGATGTGTTTTCTGCCGGTTAAATTCTGGGACAGCAATAGAGCCATTGCTGCGGAACGTCAGACAGCCGCGATTGTTAGTTTGAGTGCGACAATGCGAAAACAAGGCAAACCATTGGAAAAACACGGTTTTGACTTCAGCCTCGGACATCTAAAGTTTGAGAAGAAGGAATATAGAGGGACCGTTAAATATTATGATTACGCAAGCCAACATTGCGGAAAAGTTTAGGTCCTTGGGAGGTTCAGTTGTGACAAAAATAACGTATTTGATAATAGCTGCGATGTTCATTCCAACGTTGCAGGGCTGCACGACAAGCAATGCAACAGGTAAAGGGCTTGCATTGACTAAGAGTATTAATGAGCCAAGCAGAACATCAGGATGTGTATCTCCTAAGATTGTTACCGAAGAAGGGAAATGCAAAAAACCCGAAAAGCTAAGCTGGATTTAAATCTGAAAACTCGCCTGAAAGCAAACAGGTTTCACATATAGGCGATTCAACTTCTACTTAGGAACAATTGGTGAAATTTCGAAATTACATAACTGTATTGATGAGCTTGTTATTGGTGTTGAGTTTCGCCGAAACGTCGGATGCCAACAGCCCAAACCCTTTTCAAGCAGCTAATAAAAAGCTTGCTAGAATTGGTCAAAGGCCCGCCGTTGACGGGCGTGCGCGTTTCAGCAAATTGTTCTGTCGAAAGCTTGAATTGGATGGCCGGAAATTAGGCTACAAAAAAAGCTGCAAAGCCTATATTCGCGATGCCAAGCTCATTGGGAAGACCAAACAGCCGACAAAACAATCTCCCATCAAAATCCGAATTGCGATGATTGGAGGAATTTTTTCTGATTGTGTTCGCGAAAAAATCAGCATGTTCTCCAATGCCCGGCCTTATGTGCAAAGCGCTAAAAGTAATTTTATCAATTCCATGTCATTTAAGTATATTCGTGTCAGCGGTTATTCGAGTTCGAAGGAAAACGCAAAGCTAATATCATCTGCAATCGGCAAAATGAACATAGGAAAAACTGAACGGCTGGTTGTGGTGAGTTATTCAAAGGGTACCAGTGATTTGATTGAAGCTCTTGCTTCTTATCCAAAACTTGGCAAAAAAATAGACGCCGTTCTTTCAGTTGCTGGCGTTGTTCTTGGTAGTCCATTAGCAGAAAACAAGGGTGTGTTTGAAAAGTTTTTCAAATCATTCAAGACCGGATGCCGGGGGCCGGATGGAGAGGGATTGCAATCCATAACCACTGTTAACCGACAAAAATTCCTAAAGAAAAATAACCTGCCAGAAAGAGTAAAATATTACTCCTTGGTAGGGAATGTATCAAAGGCGCGAACGTCCTTGATATTGCGCCCCCTGAGAAAGTTGCTCGCTTTGCGGGGGGTGAATGATAGCGATGCCCAAGTGCCAACCAGCAATGCAGTATTGCCCGGTTCTTCTGTTCTAGGATACATGAATGCGGATCATTGGGCTATCGCAATGCCGTTTGAGAAAAGTTTTCCGCTACTGACCAAAACCTTTATCAATAGAAATATATTTCCCCGAGAAATCATGCTTTCCTCAGCAATCGAAGTTATTGCAAGCGATTTATCTCGCTGAATTCACGTTGAGGACCGATTTTTCCAGTCAACTGGAATTGAATAGCATCTCGAAAATCCGTTTCCATTAGATGGATGCGGTTGCAGCGATTTATGCGCTGGTCACCAATTGATAGTTTGGTGCATGCACTGCTCGCACCGAAGTGATCGGCCTATTCTCAATCCAGGTTGTTCGCTCGATTACCAAGAGTGCTTCGGCCGGTTCGGTTTGTAGAAGTTGGGCTTCTTCGTCATTTGCCTTTATCGCAAATATTCGTATGTCACAGCGACTATACGGTCTGTTCCTGATCAGCCATTCATTGGCGTTTTCAACCCCAAAGTTCACATCAAGGATTTCGGGAACTGTCTGTGTTGATATCCAGCGATCCTCAAAAATATAGGGTCGCTTGTCTGCAAAATGCAGAGCCCTGACATTTAACATGTCTTGTTGCTCCAAGAGTTCAAAGCGTGAAGCAATTTCAAAAGGTAATCGTTCTATTTCAGAAGATACTAGCTGGTATCCATGTGAACAGCCCCGTTCTTCAATATCCAGACGAGTAATGGGAATTTCTACCTGAGCCCGTGTAACCGGGTTTTGAGTAATCCGGGTTCCGCCTTTTCGGCGTCGATCGACTGCTCCTGATTCTGCAAGCTCGCGCATTGCGCGCTGCACCGTGGTTCTGGCGCAGCCATATTGCTTGGCTAGAATATCGTCTTTTGGCAATTTTTGTCCGGGCAGTAACCGACGGTCCAGAATGCGCTGCTGGATATCCTCGTGAACATGGTGCCAACTATTCAATTTCATTTCTCACACAACCTCCTACTCGAAATGTCATCTTTATCACCGGTTCCTAAAAAACAAAGACAGCATTTTTTTGTTGACATTTTTTTTATGTGCATGCTTATTATTAATAGCGATCCGCTTATTATTCAACCCATCGCATACTGATAATATGCATTTCATGGAATTGCGAACGGCAATTTGGATCAATCAACCAGGGAGAACAATCATGATCAAAAGAAAATTCCTCAAGACTGGCGCCGCAATATTTGCCGCCGCCATGATCAGTGCGGGTGCATTTACTGCTTCCGCCCAAGCAGAGAACATTAAGATCGGTTTCAATGTTCCGCTAACCGGCTTTGCGGCAGCTGATGGTAAGTCTGCTCTCAATGGCGCCGAACTTGCCATTGAACAAATAAATGCAACAGGCGGTGTTAACGGAAATAATCTTGAACTTGTAGTCTATGACGATCAGGCTTCTCCAAAAGAATCCGTTCCGATTGCCCAAAAGCTAATTGAAAAAGACGGCGTTGTGGTCGGTATTTCTGGTAGTTATTCTGGCGCTACCCGGGCTGCTGCAGGAATATATCAAGAATCCGGAACGCCCTATATTTCAGCTTTCGCAATTCATCCAGATATTACCCGCGCTGGCAACTTTGTATTCCGTACTTCGTTCGTCGGTGAAGTGCAGGGCAGAGCTGGTGCCAAGTTGATTGGAGAAACCCTTGGCAAAAAACGAGTAGCGATTATCACCCTGAAAAACGATTTTGGAAAATCTTTGGCTGCAGGCTTCAAGGAAGCTGCCAGCAAATTTGGAATCGAAATTGTCGCGGAATATGAGTACAGCATCAAAGACCGCCAGTTTGGTCCCATTGTGTCCAAGGTGAAGGCCGACAAACCTGATGCAATCTACGCTTCTGGATATTTCTTTACAGCAGGTCCTTTGGTGAGCCAACTTCGCTCAGCCGGAATCTCTGTCCCTATCATTGGGCAAGAGGGTTATGATTCTCAAAAGTTTATTGAGATCGCCGGTTCAGCTTCTGAAGGAACAATTATCACAACGTCACTCGACCGGGATTCAAAGTCGCAGGAAACATTAGATTTCATTACAGCCTTCGAGAAAAAAGCCGGTCAAAAAGCTGATATGGTGGCGGCATCTGCTCACACAGCGATTAAGGTCGCAGCGGCAGCGATCGCCAAAGCTGGATCATCTGACAGATCTGCAATTCGCGATGCAATTGCTCAAACCAAACTGAAAGCTTCTACTGGTGACATTTCCTTCAATGCGCTGGGCGAAGTTCGCAAGTTTGTTCAAGTGCAGGTGGTCAAAGATGGAAATTGGCATCACCACTCTATCATAGATGATGTAGAGCTGCTTACCCCTCCATCAAAATAGCTTTGATACGAAAAACCCGTCACGCATTGTTGATTGTGTGACGGGCATTAAACCGTAAGCAAATAACAAATTTTCTATCCGTATTAGTAAAAATGAAGGTTGATTGATGCTCTACGTCGAGCTCTTAATTCAAGGTATTGTCCAGGGCAGCATATACGCGTTGATCGCTTTGGGCTTGACGCTCGTCTATGGTCTGTTGCGGATACTGCATGTTGCGCATGCTGCGTTGTTTACGCTTGGTGGGTATATCGGCGTAATTGTCACCAATGAAACCGGAAGCTTTCCTCTGGCAATTGTTGTTGCCATGATCGTGGTTGGTCTTGTTGGCATGGCCATATACAAGCTGGTTTACGAGCCAATTTTGTCGCAGCCACCATTTATTGCGCTGATCGCTTCGATCGCGCTTTTTATTGCCTCCGAAGAGGCATTCCGCATCATATTTGGTCCCTATGGTCTGTCTTATCAAACGCTTCCATTGCAAGGCGGCTTGGAGATCATTTCAGGCTTTTACTTGAAATATGGCGAGTTGGCCGTGATTATCATATCGGTCATAATAATTGCAGTGCTTGCTTATCTGTCCGCCTTCACTCGGACTGGTATATCGTGGCGAGCCACCGTAACCGACCCGCAGATCGCCCGCTCATTCGGCATCAATATACAGCGTGTGCGGTATATGAATTTCTTTGTCGGTTCTGCTCTGGCGGCGTTGGCCGGGGTGTTGGTTTCACAACTCAACAATCTCGTTGAGCCGACCATGGGCAGCGTTGCTTCCTATAAAGCGTTGGCGATCATCGTATTGGGCGGACTGGGCAGCATTCGCGGCACTTTGATTGCTTCGCTTGCATTGGGAGTGATCGAGTCATTCGGCACCATATACCTTGGACATCTGATTGATCGTGATGCTTTGGCATTTGGTTTTCTAATCCTGGTCCTGATGTTTCGACCTACCGGGCTTCTGGGAGCAAAATAGACATGGCTTATGAACTCACTCTTATGACAACAATGGCTATTAGCATTCTATTTGCGTTGAGCCTGAACTTTATCACTGGATTCTGCGGTCAAATCAGCCTCGGTCATGCCGCTTTTTTGGGGGCAGGTGCCTACACATCAGCGCTCCTGATGGAAGCATCGGTGCCCTTCGTGCTCACTATTCCGGTTGCGGCATTGGTTGCAGGAATTCTGGGGCTTTTGGTGGGATTGACCAGCCTGCGGGTGCGCCATGACTTTTTGGCAATCACCACGATGGGCGTTGGTTTTCTCTTTGTTGGCATTGTTCGCCAGCAGGACTTCCTTGGCGGAGAGATTGGAATATCGGGAATATCATCAAGCTCCATGGGAAGATTTGGTTTTATGGCTTTTTGCCTAACGCTGGCTGCAGTATTTGGCGCGTTCTCGTTGATAGTTCGAAAATCGTGGATGGGGTTTGTATTCGATTCGATTGCGGATAACGAGGATGTTTCCCGAGTTTTGGGTATTGATGTTTCAAGATACAAGCTCATTGCATTTGTCATTGGTACCGCAACCGCTGGTGTGGCTGGTGCCCTATATGCTCAACACTTCAGATTTGTTGGGCCAGACAGTTTTGGATTTGTTGAATCGATAAGCGTGCTTGCCATGGTGATTGTTGGTGGCATTGGATCAGTATGGGGCGTTGCTTTTTCTGCGGCATTGTTGAGTGTGTTACCGTTGCTTGTGCAATTTGTCGACGACTACAAAATTCTGGTTTACAGTGCATTGCTCTTTTTCATGATGCGGTTTTCGCCTGATGGTGTTGCCGGAATTGCCGAAAGAGTGTTTAAAAAACTTGCAGGAGCCAAGGCATGACTGCAGTTCTAGATGTTGAAGATGTGACTGTTCGGTTCGGTGGTGTTGTTGCCGTCGATGGCGCTTCGCTAAGTATTGGGCAGTCTGAAATTGTCGGTTTTATCGGGCCAAATGGTGCCGGTAAAACCACCCTCATGCGGGTGATTACCGGGATCATCAAACCGGATACTGGCCGTGTGCGGTTGCAGGGAAGAGATTTGCTCGGAAAATCGATCAATGAACGGGTTCGTCACGGAATGGCGCTTGCCCAGCAGATCGTACAACCGCTTCGCGATTTGACCCTGTTACAGAATGTGGCGCTCGCCTGCGGAGCAAAAAAAACTTTGCATGCCTGGAAGTCGATAGGTTTCTTCAATCGGGAGGAAGAAGAAGATCGGGCAAATGAACTCCTTACACGGGTAGGGATCGGTGATGCCGTCAACGCTTTGCCCTCGACATTGCCATTAGGGTACCTGAAGCGGTTGGAGGTAGCCCGCGCTCTGGCGCTTAACCCTAAGTTGCTGCTGCTTGATGAACCGCTTGCCGGCTTAAATCAATCAGAAGCGGGAGCACTTGCGGATCTGATCGGTGAACTGAATGCTGACGGTCTGACGATCTTGTTGATTGAGCACAATCTGCGCGAGGTAATGCGTATTTGTCCAAACATTTATGTGCAGGACAATGGCAGACCTCTTGCAATGGGCAATGCTCAAGAAGTCATGAATCGACCTGAAGTACGAGAAGCCTATCTTGGCGGAGGTCACTGATGCTTGAGGTTAGCGGCTTGACCGCAGGATATGGCGATATCATTGCAGTAAGGGATCTGTCGTTCAGCGTGAACGCTGGATCAATTCTATCAATATTAGGGGCAAACGGCGCTGGGAAGTCTTCAACGTTAATGTGTCTAATGGGTTTGGTTCAACAAAAGGCCGGTTCCATAGTCGTTCATGGAGAAGACATTTCAGATATCGCGGTCGAAGACCGGGTAAAGAGGAAGATGTCCATCGTACCAGAGGGGCGGCGGATTTTCCCGGACCTCACCGTTGAAGAAAATTTGGTAGTGGGCGGGCACGTCTGCATCAAGTCAGCACTGAAACAAAACATCGCGGGTATCTACGATCTTTTTCCCCGACTATACGAACGACGAAGCCAAATGGCCGGTTCACTGTCTGGCGGAGAGCAGCAGATGTTGGCGATGGGTAGGGCGCTGATTTCAGAGCCGGAATTGCTGATCGTTGACGAATTATCACTTGGATTGATGCCAAAAATCGTTGATGAGTGCTATGCAGCGTTGGAAAATCTTCGAGCCGAAGGGCTAGGTATTATCCTTGTCGAACAGAACACCGAGCGGGCCCTCAGCGTGGCAGACAATGTTTGTGTACTGGAAGCAGGAAACCTAACTTGGTCCGGAACAGCAGCCGAAGCAAGAAATGACAAATCAATTCAAGACTCATTATTGGGTATGAGCTGACCCTGGTCATTGCAATACCGCTCGCGTTTTTCAGATGACGAAGTATTGCGTCTTTTGCGCGAGAATGAGTTGAAGGGGCATTGGAGTCGGATGTTTTCAGCTTAGAATTACTCCCCTATATCATAACTTGGGCAACATAAATTACGCCGCGTCTATTTTGGAGAAAACTGTGGTAGGGAAGTTTGAAAGTAACCGCAGTTTCAAATAGGGGCAAATGTCCATGAATGCCAGCACACCTTACGACCCGGAAAATGAAGGCGCTCAAATGAAGTTCGATGACCGGATGTCATATTCGGATTACCTCGGGCTCGACACTTTGCTAAGAGCCCAAAAACCACTGACACAAACTCACGATGAGATGCTGTTCATCATCCAACACCAAACTTCCGAGCTATGGATGAAGCTGATATTGCACGAAGTGAATGTGGCGCGTCAGGCAATCGGTGAAGGTCGAATGTCAATGGCGTTCAAAAACCTCAGTCGAGTTGCGAAAATCTTCGAACAATTGAACAATGCATGGGATGTGTTACGGACCATGACTCCAAGTGAGTACACCGCGTTTCGTGACGATCTGGGACAATCATCGGGCTTTCAATCCTGGCAATATCGGCTGATTGAATACGTGGTTGGCAACCGCAATCCCGCGATGTTAAAGCCACATGAGCATGAGGCTGAAATAATTGACCGACTTCGCGCCGAGTTGAAAGTGCCGAGCCTTTACGATGTCGTCATTTGTGCTCTGTCAGATCAGGGACTGGAAATTTCTACCAAATGCCTAGAGCGGGATATTTCCAAAACTCATGAATTTGATGACAGCGTACAGGAGGCGTGGCGCAAGGTTTATTCGGACCCCCAATCCTATTGGGAGCTCTATGAATTGGCCGAAAAATTGGTCGATTTGGAAGATTACTTTAGACGATGGCGGTTCAATCACGTCACGACCGTAGAGCGAGTGATAGGTTTTAAGCGGGGCACCGGTGGTACGGGTGGAGTGAGTTATTTAAAGCGCATGTTGGAGGTTGAACTCTTTCCAGAGCTTTGGCGAGTAAGAACCATCTTGTAAATTTCTTGCACCCTCTATTGAAACGCCTGCATTCCAGTTTGGCCACGACCAAGGATTAGAGCGTGAATATCATGGGTACCTTCATAAGTATTGACGGCCTCGAGATTCATCATATGGCGAATCACACAATACTCATCACTGACACCATTGCCTCCATGCATGTCCCGCGAAATGCGTGCAATCTCAATAGCTTTGCCGCAATTGTTACGCTTCATAAGAGAGATCAATTCCGCCGATGCTGTGTGGTCATCTAACATGCGACCGAGGCGCAAACTCCCTTGAAGCCCAAGAGATATTTCAGTCTGCATATCGGCAAGCTTTTTCTGAATAAGCTGGGTCGCAGCCAACGGTTTCCCAAATTGCTTGCGATCCATTGTGTAGGAACGTGCAGCATGCCAACAGGCTTCCGCGGCCCCCATAGCCCCCCAGCTAATCCCATAGCGTGCGCGGTTTAGGCATCCAAATGGGCCAGCAAGACCTGATATATTTGGCAGGAGGTTTTCATCTGGAACAAACACCTCATCCATCTGGATCATGCCGGTGATAGAGGCGCGTAGGCTAAATTTACCCTCGATTTTTGGTGCCTCCAGACCTTTCATTCCTTTATCAAGAACAAAGCCTTTGATTTTGTTGTCATGGTCATCTGATTTTGCCCAGATGATGAACACATCGGCTATCGGTGAATTCGTGATCCAGTTTTTTGCCCCCGAGATCAAATAACCACCATCCACTTTTTTGGCGCGCGTCAACATGCCGCCCGGGTCTGAGCCATGATCTGGTTCTGTTAATCCAAAGCAGCCTACCCATTCGCCACTTGCAAGATTAGGTAAGTATTTGCGTCGTTGCTCCTCCGTGCCATATGCAAAAATTGGATGCATAACCAAAGAAGACTGTACGGACATTGCTGAACGATACCCACTGTCCACACGTTCAACTTCGCGTGCAACCAGCCCGTAAGAAACATAATTTGCACCAACGCAACCATATTCTTCCGGTAAGGTAGACCCCAACAAGCCGAGCTCTCCCATTTCATTCATGATTTCTCTATCGAATGTCTCGTTACGATTGGCCTCGATAATGCGGGGTAGCAATTTATCCAGACAGTATGCAGCAGCGGTGTCGCGTATCATACGTTCTTCTTCGGTGAGCATGTTTTCGATCAAGAACGGATCTTCCCATGTCAAAAGAGCAGGTTTTGCACGCGCTATCTCCGGTGTGTTCGCATGCGCAATTGAATTTTGATTTTCAAACATTGCTGGACCTTTCTGTTCGGGACGTGCTTTTGGATACGATCAAAGTAATTTTATTTCAAGCATAAAATATTTCTACTTGAAATAAAATTATGAAAAGTTTACAATCCGGCTCAGACGATGAGGAAGCCTTTTGCCTGGGAGTGGATGATACTATGCGCATAGCATGTCTTGGAGGTGGTCCGGCTGGGCTCTATTTTGCGATTTCAATGAAAATCCGTGAACCGGAAACCGACGTGGTTGTCATTGAGCAAAACAAGGCTGATGACACTTTCGGTTGGGGTGTAGTGTTGTCGGATGATGCCTTATCTCAAATGCAGGAAAACGACCCCAAGAGCACTCAGGCAATTCGGGATTCCTTTATCTATTGGGATGATATCGCCGTCGAGCATAAAGGGGTTCGAACTGTCTCGGGAGGCCATGGCTTTGCTGGTGTCGGGCGAAAAAAAATGCTCATTCTTTTACAGCAACGGGCTCGCGAACTGGGGGTGAAATTAGTTTTCGAAACTAAGTTCAAATCAGCAGAAGAGTACCGTCAGGACTATGACCTTGTTGTTGCATCCGATGGAATAAATTCATCAGTGCGAGCCGAGTATGCATCTGAATTCAAACCGGATATTGATACCCGGCTATGCAAATTCATCTGGCTTGGAACGCATCAAAAATTCAATGATGCCTTCACCTTCATTTTTGAGAAAACCAAACACGGTTGGGTGTGGGGGCATGTCTATCAGTTTGATGATAACACGGCGACCTTCATTGTCGAATGCCTTCAGCCCACATGGGATGCTTGGGGCTTCGAGGATATGACCAAGGAAGAAACGGTTGAAACTTGCCGCTCCATTTTTCAGGACCATCTTGATGGCCATGACTTGATGTCCAATGCTGATCACCTGCGAGGGTCTGCTGTTTGGATGAATTTTCCCAGAGTGATTTGTGACAAGTGGTACCATAAGAATGTGGTGCTGATGGGCGATGCCGCAGCTACTGGACATTTTTCAATCGGATCAGGATCCCGTCTGGCATTTGACAGTGCCATTGCTCTTGCAAACTATCTTTGTTCCGAATCTACTTTGGAAAATGCGTTCAAACGATATCAGGAAGAACGGCGCTTAGAAGTGATCCGTCTGCAATCTGCAGCACGCAACTCTCTGGAATGGTTTGAAAATGTTGAACTTTATCTCGATCAGGATCAGGTTCAATTCAACTACAATCTTTTGACCAGATCCCAGCGCATCAGCCATGAAAATTTACGCCTCCGTGATCCGCAATGGCTAGAAATTGCCGAAAAGTGGTTCCAGACAAAGGCTGGTGTGGCGGAAGATGCACCAGTTCGCGCACCAATGTTTGCACCTTACAAAATGCGCGAAATGAAATTGAAAAACCGCATCGTCGTCTCTCCGATGGCGCAATATAAAGCGGTCGATGGGTGCCCAACTGATTGGCATCTCGTTCATTACGGTGAGCGGGCCAAGGGTGGGGCTGGCCTTCTTTATACCGAAATGACATGTGTCTCACCAGAGGGACGTATCACGCCAGGCTGCCCCGGCCTCTATGATCCAGCCCATGAAACGGCATGGAAGCGCCTTGTAGATTTTGTTCACACCGAAACAGACGCCAAAATCTGCTGCCAAATCGGCCATTCTGGTCGCAAAGGATCAACCCGTATTGGTTGGGAAGGTATGGATCAGCCACTGGCTCAAGATAATTGGGAGCTCATTTCTGCTTCTCCAATTGCGTGGTCTGATGACAATGCTGATCCATGCGAAATGAACCGCAAGGACATGGATATGGTTCGCGACCAATTCGTTTCTTCAGCACAAATGGCAGACCGTGCAGGGTTTGATATGATCGAACTTCATGCAGCACATGGCTATTTGATTTCTTCCTTCATTTCTCCATTGTCGAATACGCGAACCGATGAATATGGGGGCTCATTGGAAAATCGCATGCGTTATCCATTGGAAGTCTTTAGTGCAATGCGGGCGGTGTGGCCCGATGATAAGCCGATGGCCGTCCGTATTTCAGCCAATGATTGGGCTGGAGATGATGGTATAACTCCAGAAGACGCTGTCAAAGTCGCAAAGCTATTTGATGAAGCTGGAGCCGATATCATTGACGTTTCTTCAGGGCAGACATCAACCCAAGGAAAGCCCGTCTACGGACGCATGTATCAAACCCCGTTCTCAGACCACATTCGCAACGAAGCGGGTATCTCCACGATGGCTGTCGGTAATATTTACGAACCGGATCATGTGAATTCAATATTGATTGCAGGACGCGCAGATCTCGTATGTCTGGCACGGCCCCATCTTGCTGATCCCTATTGGACATTACACGCAGCAACCGAACTAGGGGACAGGCTGGAACAATGGCCGCTTCCTTATGCTGCCGGTCGTGATCAGGCTTGGAGATTAGCCGACCGCGAAGCAGAGATAGAGCAATCTCAAACAGCAGGTGCAAAATAATGTCTCTGACCGGAAAACACGTGGTGGTGACCGGCGGCGGAAGCGGTGTCGGCGCGGAGATAGCTAAAGAGTTCAGCTTGGCCGGCGCGAAAGTCAGCATTTTTGGAAGGCGTAAAGAACCGCTCATTTCAGTTGCAAATGCCATTGGCGCGAGTGCCTTCACCTGTGATGTCACGGATCGAACTAGTCTCGACCTCGCGCTCGAACAGGCGCATGAGATAAATGGGCCGACAAGCATTGCGATTGCAAATGCTGGTTCTGCAATAAGCAAACCGTTCGAAGCAATGAAACCCGGTGATGTATCATCCATGATCGATGTCAATTTGATGGGCGTCTTCAATCTGTGGCAGGCTTGCCTGACAGGTATGAAAACCCAGGGTTGGGGTCGGATGATTGCAATTGCTTCGACCGCAGGACTCAAAGGTTACCCATATGTAGCAGGCTATTGCGCCGCCAAACACGCGGTCGTGGGGCTGACCCGGGCATTATCTCTCGAACTAGCCCGCACAAATATCACTGTTAATTCAATTTGTCCGGGGTTTGTCGAAACTGCGATGCTTGATGCATCAATCAAAAACATTGTGGAGAAAACAGGATTATCTGAGGAAGACGCCGCTAAGAGCCTGAAAGCAAATAACCCGATGAAGCGTTTCATTCAGGTAGAAGAAGTGGCCTCTACCGCTATTTGGTTGGCTGGTGCGAATACTGGTTCAATTAATGGGCAGACGATTTCAATTAATGGAGGTGAAGTATGAGCCAGAGTGCTTCGGAGTTAGAACAGGAAGCTGAGGCTAAAACACGCCTGCGCCTGTGGTTAAAACTCCTTAAAGTTTCTCGTAAGGTTGAAGCAGAATTACGCGAAAATCTACGTACTAATTTTGGAACGACACTCCCCAGATTTGACGTGATGTCTGCATTAAACCGATATCCCAAGGGGTTGCGTATGAGCGAGCTTTCCGGCGTTTTGAAAGTATCTAACGGCAATGTCACGGGCATTGTAGATCGTTTGGTCAAGGGTGGCTTGATCATTCGTAGTGAAGTGCCGGGTGATCGGCGGGCTTTGAAGGCTCGTTTGACCAAACGTGGACAGGAAGACTTCCTTCTTCAAGCAAAAGAACACGAGGCTTGGATCGATAACATATTGTCGGATATTTCACTGGAAGAAGTCGATCAAATCATGGGCTGCCTGGAGAATGTAATTCCAGTGGCTCTGGAAGAGGAGAATAATACATGAGTGTCTGTCGTACCGATGTTACACACTTTGATTGTCGTATCGAAAACCGAATTGCTCACGTTTCGCTAAATCGGCCTGACCGTAAAAATCCTCTCACCTTTGAGAGCTATGCGGAATTGCGTGATTGGTTCCGTGAGTTACATTATTGCGATGATGTTGATGTGGTTGTTTTTGGCTCCAATGGAGGCAATTTTTCTTCCGGTGGCGATGTTCATGAAATTATCGGCCCTCTCACCAAAATGACTATGAAAGAGCTTTTGCGCTTTACCCGAATGACGGGTGATCTAGTAAAGGCAATTCTGAACTGCGGCAAACCGGTAATAGCCGCCGTTGATGGCATTTGCGTGGGCGCAGGCGCAATCATAGCCATGGTATCTGATTTAAGGATTGCCACCCCTCAGGCCAAAACGGCATTCCTGTTTGCTCGCGTTGGTCTTGCAGGTTGTGACATGGGAGCCTGTGCAATTCTTCCCCGGATTATTGGTCAGGGTAGGGCGGCCGAGCTGTTCTTCACCGGTCGTTCCATGACTGCGGATGAAGGAGAACGTTGGGGTTTTTACAACAAGATCGTTGAGGCGGATATGCTTGAAGGAGAGGCGCTGGATCTGGCCACCTCAATTGCGGCAGGGCCAAGTTTCGCCCACATGATGACTAAAACCATGCTGCAGCAAGAATGGTCTATGTCGATTGATCAAGCGATTGAAGCCGAAGCTCAAACACAAGCAATCTGCATGCAGACGGAGGATTTTAAACGCGCTTTCAATGCCTTTGTGAACAAGGAAAAACCAACCTTCGAGGGTAATTAATGTCAGACAAAACATTTCTTCTATGGCCATTCTTTGAAGACAAACACCGCGCCTTGTCCGAAAGCCTGGAAGCGTGGGCTCAAAATAATCTGGGCACCATCGACCATAGCGATACTGACAATGCTTGTCGCACCTTGGTACGCGCATTGGGTGAGGCTGGCTGGGCATCTTATAGCGCTATCGATCCAAACGACCCGGATTCCAAACTCGACGTGAGAAGCCTCTGTATTATCCGCGAAACATTGGCACGCCATGATGGTTTGGCAGACTTCGCATTCGCAATGCAGGGACTGGGTACAGGCGCCATTTCACTATTTGGAAACGACCGTCAAAAGAACGAATGGCTGCCCCAAACACGCACTGGCAACGCCATTTCCGCATTTGCATTGACTGAACCACAATCTGGTTCAGATGTTGCCAATTCAACAATGACAGCCACGCGGGACGGCAATGACTTTATCCTCAATGGTGAGAAGACATGGATTTCGAATGGCGGCATTGCAGATGTTTATACGGTATTTGCCAGAACAGGCGAGGCACCTGGAGCAAAAGGCCTCTCCTCATTCGTGGTTCCGGCAGACACCCCCGGATTAGAAGTCACCGAGCGTCTTGAGACCATGGCACCTCATCCATTGGCGACGTTGCGGTTTTCAGATTGCCGCATTCCTGAAACCGCGTTGCTAGGCAATGCCGGAGAAGGGTTTAGAATCGCAATGTCAGTTCTTGATGTATTTCGATCCACAGTAGCCGCAGCTGCATTAGGCTTTGCACGACGCGCACTGGACGAAGCGCTTGACCGTTCAATATCAAGGCGTATTCAAGATGCACCACTATTCGATCTTCAAATGGTTCAAGGGCATATCGCCGACATGGCGGTTGATATTGATGCAAGCGCGCTCCTGATTTATCGTGCTGCTTGGCTCAAAGATTCAGGTGCACCCCGTATCACTCGCGAGGCTGCTATGGCGAAACTGTTTTCAACCGATCAGGCGCAAAAAGTCATCGACCAGTCTTTGCAGTTACATGGAGGAGATGGTGTCAGGTCCGGCGTAAAGGTCGAGTCACTTTACCGCGAAATTCGGGCACTTCGAATTTATGAAGGTGCATCGGATGTTCAAAAAATCATTATTGCCAGACAAACACTGGCTGCCCATGGAGGGATAAAATAATGCTCGGAATGTCAGCACATACAGACACCTTTTCAAGGGACAATCTGCCAGCTTCCAATCTTTGGCCGGACTTTTTACTAGGTTCTTTTTATTATCCGGAGAAGCTGAATATCGGAGCTGAATTAACCGATAAGATGGTGGAGCGTGGTTTTGGTGATCATACGGCTTTGATCGGCAATGGACGCCGACGCACTTACAAGGAACTTGCAGACTGGACGAACAGGATTGCAAATGTTTTGGTAGAGGATCTGGGTGTAAAACCCGGTAACCGGGTTCTCATTCGCTCGGCCAATAATCCAGCCATGGTGGCTTGCTGGATTGCCGCCACCAAGGTCGGTGCAGTTGTCGTCAACACGATGCCAATGTTGCGCACATTCGAATTGGAACAAATTGTCGATTTGGCCCAAATTACCCATGCCTTGTGTGATACGCGTTTGATTGAGGACATTGAGACAGTAGCTCAAAACAGTAATTATTTAAAAACTGTGGTTGGTTTTGATGGGACACTCAATCACGATGCAGACCTTGATCGACGCGCATTGGAGAAATCAGTCAAATTTGATGTGGTGCCCACAGGCCGTGATGACGTAGCGCTTCTTGGTTTCACATCTGGCACCACTGGTGCCCCAAAAGCCACGATGCACTTTCATCGCGATTTGCTGATTATTGCAGATGGTTACGCAAAGGAAGTGTTGGGTGTGACGCCAGAAGACATTTTTGTAGGTTCCCCTCCGCTCGCTTTCACCTTCGGTCTTGGCGGATTGGCGATATTTCCACTTCGCTTTGGGGCAACAGCAACGTTGTTAGAGACAGCCAGCCCACCCAATATGATCGAGATAATCGAAAAATATAAAGCGACTATTTGTTTCACCGCGCCAACGGCCTACCGGGCGATGTTAGCGGCGATAGATGAAGGTGCTGATCTTTCGAGCCTGCGTGCAGCTGTTTCCGCTGGCGAAACCTTGCCGTCTCCCGTTTATCACGATTGGATTAGGAAAACCGGCAAGCCAATGTTGGATGGTATTGGTTCGACCGAGATGCTCCATATCTTTATTTCTAATAGATTTGACGATCATGCCGCCGCTTGTACTGGACGTGTCGTTTCAGGATATGAGGCAAAAATTATCGACCTTGATGGCAAGACCGTCCCACACGGAACGATCGGTCGTCTAGCAGTTCGTGGTCCAACCGGGTGTCGATATCTAGCTGATGAGCGCCAGGTTGATTACGTTGTCGATGGTTGGAATGTGACCGGTGACAGCTTCTCGATGGACGAGAATGGTTATCTTCATTTTGCAGCCCGCAATGATGATATGATTATTTCTAGTGGCTACAATATAGCGGGTCCGGAAGTTGAAGCTGCACTATTATCTCATCCACTCGTTTGCGAATGTGCAGTTGTCTCAGCCCCAGATGAATCGCGTGGCTCTATTGTGCAGGCACATATCGTTTTGAATGAGGGTGCGGAGCAGGATGACGAAACTGCCAAACTACTTCAAGATCATGTGAAGGCAACTATCGCGCCATACAAATATCCGCGCTCGATTGTATTTCAGGACACTTTACCCAAGACGCAAACGGGAAAGATTCAGAGATTTCTTCTCAAAGAAAAATTTGCCCGTGAAAATTAGGAATTTCGTTGGTGAACAGATCAGATCATTCGCAAAAAGGGGCGCTTCATCTCCCCGATTAAACAAAATTAGCTCAGTAACAGGGAGCGGAAATATGAAACAAAGAACATTTGGAATTGCTGCTGCAGCAATTACCGCACTTTCCACTACAGCACTTGCCGACGGAGAATTTTCATTCTGGCATGGGAGTATAGACGAACTAGACTCCGATATCACAGATCGCTATTTGGGGAGTTGATGGTATGGCATTTATCTATTCTCAAAAAGTGCTATTCAGGCATTGCGATCCCGCAGCTATTGTATTCTACCCGCGATATTTCGAGATGATGAATGATGTTGTCGAAGAATTTTTCGATACCGTTTTGGGGTTTTCATTCAATCAAATGCATAAAAAAAACGGTATCCCCACTGTCCAGATGGAAACAAAGTTCGTCGCCCCAAGTCGGTTAGGTGACGTTCTAAAAATTGAACTGGACTGTGTCAAAATTGGTCACACCAGCCTGAGTTTCAATTACAAAGCAGTGTGCGAAACACAATTACGCTTTACCGCTCACTCCACAGTTGTCTTTGTAGATTCAAATGGGAAACCTACGCCATGGCCTGATGGTTTGCGTCAGAAGCTAGAAAACCAGATAGAAGGAAATTTTGGTGTCAAATAAAATAATTCAACCGGATGGATGGGCAAAAGCCAAGGGGTATGCAAATGGGGTTTATTCGCTAGACAGGCATTTGTATGTTGGTGGCCAGATTGGATGGAATGCTGATCAAGTATTTGAAACCAATGATTTCATTGGGCAAATGGAACAGGCCCTGCAAAACATCGTTTCAATCGTGGAAGCGGCAGGTGGATCGGCAAAAGATATTGTTCGTCTCACGTGGTACATAATTGACAAGAGCGAATATGTTACCCGCCAAAAGGAAATTGGAGAGGTTTATCGCCGGGTTCTCGGCCGCCACTTTCCTGCAATGACAATGGTCGTTGTTGCCGGTCTTATTGAAGACAAAGCGTTGGTAGAAATCGAGGCAACGGCTGTTCTAACTGATAGCAGCAGCTAACGCACGATGCCCTAGTCTCTACATTAACTCGAGAATTTTGCCATCGACTGTAGTTTTCCCGATACATTTTGTCGTTCTGCCAGACGGGCCAAAAGTATGGTCTGCCCCCAGCTTGAAGCTCCCGCGTTCTCATACCGTCGCATTTTTCTACAACCGTGTCTCGGCTTGCGTCAAACCATCAGACTTCAGGATACAAACGCTATGTAGTCTTCTGCAACTGCCACATTCGCCGCTTCAAGAAGGGCATGACCCTGTTCTGGGTTTGCGAGAGCCGAGTGAGATCCAACCCGCCCATCTGGAAAATGCGCGCGATGTTCATCGGGTGGTCCATGTTTATCACCGGCATGGGCTTTCATGTATTCAGGTGATAGTTTTTCTGGTGGAATAGCGGCAATGCCGGGTTCAATGATCCGGTTGACGGCTTGGGTAATTGCAACTTCCGAAGGGGTGGCATGCATGCCTTCCCAATCGTCATAATATTGTTGACGCAGCGCATTGACGGTATCAAATTCCCACCAGCTTTTAATGCGAATATTTACGGTTTCAAGTTTTTCTGCGATGCGGTGCAAGGGCGCAAGATTTGCTCCATGTCCATTTAGAAAGTAAAAATGTTTGAAACCTTGAGAAGCCAAACCTATCACAATTTCCTCGGCTAACGCTTCAAACAAAGGTTCTGATACTGATATCGTGCCGGGGAAACTCATGTTAAACGGAGCAGGTGTGTAGGCCAGTGTCGGGGCAACGTATGCGTTGGACAGATCGGCGGCACTTTCTGAAATTTCCGTGACACATAGCGCATCAGTACCAATCAGGCCCATCGGCCCATGTTGTTCGGTCGAACCTGTGGGAATGATGATGCCTGGTGAGTGTTCGAGATAGGCTTTCACTTCATACCAGGTGGCATAATCCAGCCTCATGAGGATAACCGCGCTTGGAGTTTGGGTATATAATCGGCCAATTCAGCAGCAATTGCTGGATGGTTCTCAATACGCTTTCGATAAGAAATTACTGCTGCGGGCCAATCAATCTGAAGATCCAACACAGACGTTAGAGCATCAATCCAGGCAAAGCTGATGGGATAACCACAATCGGCCAATGTCAATTCATTGCAGGTGTATTGATCGAGGATTGCAGCCAATTGTTCAAGGCGGCTAGAAAGTTTTTCTGATTGGATCGCCGCCACATCCGGATTTCGATTATCCGCAGCGATATAAGGGAAAAGAACCCGTAATTCCGGTTCAAGTCTCGTATCATGAAACCGTGAAAGTTCACGTATCTTTGCACGAGCTGCAAAATCATCTGGTAACATTGGTGGAGTGGGATGCTTCTCGTTGAGATATTCAGCGATTGCTTCAGAATCTGCCAAAACCAGTTTGCCATCAATCAGCGTTGGTAAATTTCCGGATGGAATCGTCAATTTATATTCGTTAGACCCATAGCCACCGGGTGGGGCGATCTCTTGCCAATGCAAGTTTTTATAGCGCAGCAATATACGAAGTTTCGCACAATATAGGCTGACTGGAATTGCGTATATTTTGAGCATGACTAAAAAGGGAGCGCATCAGCGCTCCCTAAATTCGGAGACCTTAAAGGCCCCATTTAGCAGCAGTTTTTTTGAAGAAACCGCGTGCCTTTTTAAGTTTAATCCAGCTGTTCACATAGTTGATCCAAACCTGATCTTTTTGCGGCAACAGCATAGCAATCGGCGTAGGCGAACGTGCTTCCATTACTGGGATCGCGACGATTTTTGGGAATTTTTTGGTCAAAGTTGCGCCTTCAATGTTTGAGGTAACAAACACATCAGAACGGCCGGACAGAACTTCTTGATGCTGAAGCGCTGGCGCTTCTATCGCTTTGATTTCCGAATTCGTGAACCAAGCTCTCACTTGTTTTTCAAATGTTGTGCCAAGGGTAGCTGCTATTTTTACATCTGCCTTGTTGATTGATTTCCACCCATCAAACCGGGACAACTTATCCGAGGTTGTGAAGGGTAAAATTTCAACTGCGATATAGCTTTCAGAATAACCCGCGACTTTCATGCGTGCCGGGCTGACGGAGGCTGATCCGGTCATGTGGTAATTGCCGGAAACAACGCCATTCACCAAAGTCTTCCAATCGGTCGCCACAAACTCAACCTTAACGCCCATATCTTTGGCCAGTTCGGTCATAATGTCGATGTCATAGCCTTTATAGGTGTTGGTTGCTGGGTCTTTGACTGTCATTGGGTTCCAGTCGCCAGTCGTTCCAACTTTCAGTACACCACTGCTTAGAATATCCTGCAATGCCCCTGCTGCCTGAGCCTGAGTGCTCACTGCAACCAGTAATACGGCTGCAATTAATGGTTTCAAAATCTTCATTGTTTTCCTCCTTGTAAATCCAGCAATTATCCTTGCACGGATTTATAAAAGTTGCAAAATAATAAATTTATTGCATGTTATTAAATTTAATGTTCCATTCGGACCAAGGGAGAAATCATGCAATCAGCCATTCGTATTGATAATGTTTCAAAATTTTTTGGAACATTTCAGGCATTAAACAATGTCTCGATGAATGTTTCATCCGGTGAGCGGGTCGTGGTTTGTGGCCCATCCGGTTCAGGAAAATCAACGCTCATTCGCTGTATCAATCAATTGGAAAAACATGAATCCGGCACTATCACGATCAGTGGTGTCGAGATGGGCAACAGCAAAGAAGCCCTCAATGTAATTCATGACAATGTTGGCATGGTGTTCCAGCAGTTCAATTTATTTCCACATCTAACTGTGTTGGAAAACTTGACCCTCGGCCCCACCAGAGCGCGTAAAATGAGCATGGCAGATGCCAATGAACTTGCGATGGGATATTTGGAACGGGTGCGCATCCCGGAGCAGGCGGGAAAATATCCACGCCAACTCTCCGGTGGTCAACAGCAACGCGTAGCCATTGCCCGATCCCTATGCATGGAGCCGAATATTATGCTGTTTGACGAACCCACATCGGCACTCGACCCAGAGATGATCAACGAGGTGCTGGACGTGATGGTTGAGTTGGCTGAAAGCGGCATGACTATGATCTGTGTCACCCATGAAATGGGTTTCGCACGAAAAATCGCCGATACCATGGTGTTCATGGATCAGGGAGAAATTGTTGAAATGTCTGGCCCAAAGGAATTCTTCAGCAGGCCAAAAAGTGAGCGGTGTCAGGAATTTTTGCAAAAAATTCTGCATCATTGAGGATCGCAAAATGACCAAAATATTCGCATTGATCTTCATGGCCGTAGCGCTATCGTCTTGTTCCAGTGACTGGGGCTGGTATGTGGTCGACCCTACTTTGCCAAAGGGAATGTCGAACCTGAAATTCCTGTTTAGCGGGCTCTACTACACCATTCTTTTATCCATGACAGCGATTGTAATATCTGTCGTCATTGGGCTTTTTGTTGCACTGCCCGGCCTGTCGAATAATAAGTATCTGCGCGGGTTCAACCGAACCTATGTGGAGCTGGTTCGAGCGGTTCCAATTCTCGTATTGATTTTATGGGTTTATTACGGCCTGCCTCAAGTAACCGGCCTAACAATCAGTGTTTTTTGGGCTGGTGTTATCGCATTGGCTCTATCAGATAGTGCTTTCGAAGCCGAGATTTTCCGCGCCGGTATTCAATCCATCGACAAAGGGCAGTATGAAGCCTCCCACACGATTTCTCTTAATTACGTCGACACGATGCGCTTTGTCATTCTACCACAGGCCATCAGGCGGATATTGCCAGCGCTCGGTAATCAGCTGGTTTATATGTTGAAAATGTCATCGCTGGTATCTGTTATTGGCATGCAGGAATTAACCCGGAAAGCCAATGAACTGGTAGTGACTGAATATCGGCCTCTGGAAATTTACACTGTACTTTTGCTTGAATATCTGGCGCTCATTCTCGTCGTGTCATATTTTGTGAGACGTATCGAAAATCGCATGCGAGCCAACGAAACCTGATAATGGAGACTGCCATGCCCGCATGGATAAAGATGGTGTCGGACGAAGATGCCGATGACAAGTTGCTTGAAGTTTTGAGGCTTGCCCGAACACCTCATGGCACCGTCGATAATGTTATGCGCGTTCATTCGTTGCGACCAGAGACCATGCGTGGCCACGTAATTTTGTATCGCTCAGCACTGCATGATCCAGCCAACACATTGCCCAAATGGCTACAGGAAACCATCAGTTCCTATGTATCTATTCTCAATAATTGTGCCTATTCGCTGTCCAATCATTGGGCCAATGCCCGACACTTGATTGGCGATGAAAAAAGAGCCGACAAAATTGAAGCGGCATTACAGGCCCACAAGCCCGAGAATGAATTTGACGGCAGGGAGCTGGCATTGCTGCAATACGCCGAAAAGCTGACACTTTCACCTGGCCTAATGGACAAGGCGGATGTGGGCGCACTTAAATCTGCCGGCCTTGATGATGGCGAAATTCTTGAAGCCAATCAGATTATTGGCTATTTCAATTACGCAAATCGCTGCTTGAACGGTTTGGGTGTGACCACTCAAGGAGACGTTGTCGGCTATTATGCAGATCAAAAATAAGTTGCATTAACAGCAATTATTTGCGTATTATGCAACTATCTTGAACTAAGAGGAAAATGATCATGGCCTATGCACAAGCAAAAAAAGTTGATGCAGATATCATTCCAGTGATTGATATAACGCCATTGCGCGATGGCAGCGATCCCAAAAGTGTAGCCGCCGCACTTCATGCTGCAAGCAAAGGACTGGGCTTCATCTACATCAAGGGCCACGGCATTTCACAAGAAACCATCGATGCAGCGCGCAGCTCTGCCTATGAATTTTTTCAAAGCTCCCTGGATGACAAGGCCTCGGTTACCGTATCTAAGCGCCACCGGGGGTGGCTTGGTCAGGGCGGTGCAAAAATGCAAAATGATGCCAAGGCAGACTTCAAAGAAAGTTTCATATGGGGCTATCAGGATAAGGCGGGTGATACGCCGCAGGACCATTCCTTGCGTGGCCCAAATCAATGGCCGAAATTTTTGCCTTCAATGGAAGACAAAGCAATGGACTATTTCCACCAGGCGCATGAGGTTGCCCACCACCTGATGCGCGGGTTCGCGTTGGGACTGGAACTTGATGAAAACTTTTTTCTGCAAACCAGCAGCAGGCCTCTTAGCCGTGCATCTTATGTATATTACCCTCAACAATCCGAAGACATGGGTGAAAACCAGTTTGGTGTCGGACCCCATACAGACTTCGGCATACTGACCGTTTTATGTCAGGATAATGTGGGCGGGTTGCAGATTGAAGACATCAATGGCGAATGGGTTGAAGCTACCCCGATTGAAGGAACTTTGATTGTGAATGTGGCCGATCTTCTGGCTCGCTGGACGCAAGGTGCCTATAAGTCGACACCACACCGGGTGGTGAATAGCTCGGGCCGTGAGCGGCTGTCTCTGGTTCTTGCCTTCGATCCTAATCCAGATACGATGATAGATGCCCGTGATGTTTTCGGGGCAGCCTTTCAGGCAGCAGAACCTCCAATTACTTGTGGTGAATATCTTGAGTGGCGGTTTAACAAAGCTTTCTCCTATCGTAAGGATTAGGACTCTTCTACCGAAACGAAATGACTTAAAATGGATACCGAACAACAACCCACCAGCATGATTGATCACGCTATCGGCTCGACCTTAAGAGGGTTGCGAAAAGGCCGTGGCATGACCGCAAGGCAATTGGCTACGAATTCTGGTGTGTCGGCAGCCATGATCAGCCGGATTGAAAGTGGTCAGGTCTCTCCGTCCATTTCCACGCTCAATGCATTAAGCTGTGCGCTTGATGTGCCATTGATAAGTCTGTTTCGCGAAACTGCTTCCGGTCATGCCGATTTCACCCACGTAAAACAGGGTGAGGGGCTGAAGTCGATACGTATTGTCGATGAACACAGCCACGAATTCATCAACCTTGCATTCCATCCCCGCCGAGATATGCAGTTTGAAGCGCGAATGGTAACGTTGGTTCGCCAAAGTTCAAAACCGCCACGATATGTTGGGCATGGAGTTTTGTTTATCCATGCCATAGAAGGGGAAGCCGTATATCGATATGGCAAACACGACATCAATCTGAAAGCAGGCGATAGTTTAAGTCTGGATGCGGAACTCAGCCACGGTTTTGTGGAAGTTATTTCCCCTGAATTTACCTTTCTAACCGTACAGGCGGAGCGACGTTAATGACCAAAGAAACTGATATCAAGAAGGGTGTTCATAATCTGCTGATCAATTGCGCCAAGCTGGAAGCGAACGAGACTCTGTTGATCATTTGCGAAGACCCTGAGCTGGGTTGGTATGACGCCGCTGCACCAAAAGCCGTAGCAGGAGCCGCTGCCGCACTGGGTGTAACAGCTACAATCCTTGCTGTAGGCGAACCAGAAAACGATATTGATCCCTCGATCGATGCGGCTATTGCTGCCCATGATTGCACGATATATTTCGCCAGGATTGGAGATCAGGATCGCTTCGGTGAATTACCTCCAGGCAAACGCAGTGTCATGGTCTATGCCCGCACCATTGAGGCGCTTGCATCAACTTATGGCAGCACTTCCTATCATGCATTCAAGGCGTTAAAAACTGCCGTCGATAGCATCATGCTTGCAGCCCTGAATATTGAAATTACATGCTCGCTTGGAACCCGTCTTAGCGGCAAGCCGAGCAAAAAAGCCCGCGAAGAAAAGGCAGATGTATCGGTACATCGTTTTCCCTTGGGTGTGCCCTTACCGATAGAGGCAACACAGTTTTCCGGTCAGGTTGCACTGACAAATTTTTTGACACCAACGGGTTCAAAATCTTATCAACCTGAAAGTATCGTTCTTGAAAAAACAACTTTCGCAGAAGTTGAAGACGGGCGGATTTCCAGATATTCAGGAGATACTGATCAGATTACAAAAATTGAAAACCATTACAAAATGGTGGCCGATAAATTTAACATTGACCGTGATATTGTTCACTCGTGGCATGCGGGTATTCATCCGGGAATTTCGTATCTTGCGAGTGCAGCGGATAATCCGGACCGCTGGTCCAATACTGTTTTCACCAGTCCAAGGTTTCTACATTTTCATACATGTGGAAATTATGCGCCAGCTGAAATTTGTTGGATGGTTCTCGATCCAACAATTTCTATCGACGGCATAAACCTTTGGGAAGACGGAGAATTGCAACCGATGCGTTTTCCTGAGTCAAAAGCCGTTCTTGAGCAATGGCCGGAATTGCATGCTTTAATCCAAAATCCATCGAGAGATGTTGGATTAGAAGCATAACTTTTGATGCAGTCGATATGGTGGACTTCTAAACCCCCTTACCCAAACCAGCGGGGGTGTTGCTCCGACAAACGGGTTTCGTTGGAAGGTTGGTGGTTTTTCCATTTTTCCTGATAGCGTGTTTTACGGTACTTTTGGCATATGGGCCAATTGTGCCTTGACTGCTTCGGGGCCGACAGCGATAGGACCTCAAACTCGCCTGTCGAGTTGTGCTAGAGGACTAGCCATAGCTTCTGTGCAAATTGCCGCTACTTATAATTTGGAGTGGACGCTGACCGAAACTGTTAGTCGGGACGGTACTGGCTATGTGATGAAAATGAGTATTACCACGGTTACGGACCTGGGCGATTTTACCAACTCATACACCATCCATTCCATGAGTATTACAGGTGTTGCTTTTGATGCGCCGGGTGTGACAATTTCCGGCGTGCCAGCCAATGTTCACGATGTGACGCCATTTAACATTACGATGCAATTCACTGAAACCGTTACCGGCTTTACTCTGGCCGATATTGCAGTTGGCAATGGTGTTGCCTCCAACTTTGTTGCCGTAGATGGTGATACCTACACGGCGACCATTACGCCCACGAGCGCCACGGACGATGTGACGGTTACAATTGCAGCAGGTGCTGCGCAGGATTTGGCAGGCCTCAATAATGCCGCTGCATCTACCAACGGTACAATGGCCGAAGACACCCATAAAGTTATCGCAACATTCATGTTGAACCGGGCCAATCACATTCTTTCCAATCAGGCAGATATTTCGGGTTTGTTTCCGGAAACAATATTGGCGGTGGTGATCCATTGGGCAGGCTTCAATCGAACGGCAATGAGGGCAGCCAGACGCTTTCACCTTTGAACCTTCGGTCCGCATTTCCTATTTTGAGGAGAAGCAGGAAGCATATACGGACAATCTTTCCAACGTAATCTCCGAACAAACCATCTCGCTGGGTGAGATACGCTTCGGGCCACGCATTAGAAAAATGATCAAACTCGATAATGGTACGATGTTCCAGCCAAGCTTCGGTATTACAGGTGTGTGGAACTTCGGCATGGAAAACAACACTGCGACGCAGGGCTTTGCCGTTGGGAATGACGATTTGCGGGCACGGGTTGATGCGGGGCTTAGCTTTGCCGACATGAGGGGCTGGATGGTTACCGCATCGGGCTGTTATGACGGCATCGGCATCGATGACTATGATTCATACGGCGGCAGGCTGAGGCTGGTTATCCCGCTGAATTAGGAATTGATATTAGGGAGGCCAATTGCAGGCCTCCCCTCTTCCAACTCGAATATCTATTCCAGATTGCTGATTTCCGGCGGGACAAAGGCTGTCACCTCGGGTGGTGTTTTGTCAAAGCGTTCGAGTTCCACCAGGCAGGTTAATGCGCCCGGGCCTTGCGCCAGTTCAGAAGTTGGAAGGTCCGCTGTTAGACTGTTGGGGTTTCCGTGTTTGCAGCAATTGGGATCATTGCTCCAGTCTGGATCGTACCATGCCCCCGTTGCAAGCATCACCACACCCTCGCGAACGGACGCATCAATCCGGGCAACCGAGAGGCACGCTCCACGGTCGTTGAATATCCGCACCATGTCTCCATCTTTGATTTCACGCTTAGCGGCATCGGATGGGTTTATGTTGCAGGGTTCTCTGCCTTTGATTTTTCCAGCTTGGCTATAGCTACTTTGATCGAGCTGGCTGTGGAGCCGTCTTGTGGGCTGATGAGAAACCAGATGCAAAGGATGCTTGTCCGCGTTCTCTGAGCCGAGCCATTCTATCGGTTCGTTCCATACTGGATGCCCCGGAATATTCTTCAGATTAAATCCCGCGATCTCCTCGCTGAATATTTCAATACGTCCAGACGGTGTGCTCAGGGGATGGTTATCCGGGTTTGAACGAAATTTCTCAAGTAGTATTTTCGGTTCAGCAGGAGAATCAAGTTTGAAAAAACTTACCTCCCTAAATTCATCATAATCGGGGAGAGAGTATCCAAGGTTCTCGCCTCGTTCCTTCGTTTCACGATAGAGTTCACGAAGCCACTCATCTTCACTACGGCCTTGGGTGAAAGCCTCCTGAAAATCAGTTGTTGAATTTCTGAGAGGTTGCAAGCGGCTTGCCAGACCTGCGAAAATGTCATGGTCATTACGCGCCTCACCAAAAGGTTCTGTGGCCTTTTGAGTGGCAAAGAAATAATCATCTCTGGATGAACCCGATAGATCATTGCGCTCCAGCGATACAGTCGTTGGAAAAACGATATCCGCATGGCGAGCAAGAGATGTCCAGAAGGGTTCATTGACGATTACAGTTTCAACCTGTTGCCATGCGCGGCGCAACCGATTGAGGTCCTGATGATGGTGAAACGGATTGCCACCAGCCCAGTAAATCAGGCCAATATCCGGATAAATATATTCCTTGCCGTCATATTGAAAAGGTTTGCCCGGGTTCAATAACATGTCGGCAATGCGCGCCACCGGAATGAACTGATCAACAGGGTTTTTCCCCGTTGGTAGGGCTGCCCACGGAAGGTGCTCGCGATCACTGCCGATGCTGTTGACGGCAGAAAGTCCCAGGGCAAAACCTGTTCCGGGTTGACCAATACCTCCGAGCATTGCTGCTAATACAACGACCATCCAATAGGGTTGTTCGCCGTTTTGTTGTCGTGTCAGGGACCAACTTACTGAAACCGTTGTGGGTGTGTTTGCCATGCGGCGGGCAAGGGTAATAATTGAACTTGCTTCAATGCCGGTAATGTTTTCTGCCCATTGGGCATTCTTCGGAACGCCGTCGCTGGTGCCCATCAGATAAGGCAGAAACGCCTCGAAACCCACGCAATATTTTTCAAGAAACGCCTGATCGTGCAAGCCTTCATCGACTAGTGTATAGGCCAGCGCCAGCATCATGGCCATATCGGTATTTGGTTTGATAGGGAGCCAATCCGCATCCAGGTCTTTCATGGTATCCGGGGCAGAAGGGCTGATGCTGACAAACTCAACGCCTGCTTTTTTTGCCGCCATCATATCGGAAGCCTGAGAATGGCGACCCGTGCCTCCCGGATTAATCTGTGCGTTTCTGACAGGCATGCCACCGAAGGCAACAACCAAGCCTGCGCCATCTGCAATCGAACGCCATGATGTGTGCTCTAGCAACAGCTTGTTTAAGGAGCCGACCACATGGGGCATAATGACTTCAGCTGCTGCGTAACTGTATGTATTTCGAGACGAAGTAAATCCGCCGAAAAGATTTAAAAATCGCCGCATTTGGCTTTGAGCATGATGAAAACGTCCGGCACTGGCCCAGCCATAGGAGCCTGCGTAAATGCCTCCATTTCCCCGTTCGTCGCGAATGCGGGTTAGCTCGCTGGCCGCCAGATCAAGCGCAAAGTCCCATTCGACCGCAACGAAACTATCATTGCCACGCCGGGTTTTGTCGCTTGCTTTGCCGTGTTCCAGAAAGCCACTTCGCACCATGGGTTTGGCGATGCGGCATGGGCCATCGAGTGTCTCCAGCATAGCTCCCCCGATGGACGATGGTTCGGGGTCTTGTTCAAATCCGTGCAGAGCCACAGGCTTGCCGTCGTTCATTTCAATCCGGTAGGTGCCCCAATGTGCCGAGGCGATTGGCATTTGTGACAGCTCTTCAATGCTTTTGCTTTGTGTGTTTTTCATTTCAATAAAGTAAACTAAATGCGCGACAGGAAAACATTAAAATATGCGAAGATTTGAAAAATTTTCTCGAATAGAGGTGAAATATGGTGGTTTTACGCATTAGTCATCTAATGGTACCGTCATCCCGGTTTTGGTTCGTCTCATGACAACGGATGTTCGAAAGCGTTTTATGTTGGCATCGTTAAAAAACAACCGTTGCGTCAGTTTTTCAAAATCATCCATGTCTTTGGCCAAGGCAATCAAAGCGAAATCCGCTTCGCCAGTAATATAATAGCATTGTTGAATTTGGGGTTCCTCGCGCGCCTTCTTACAAAATGCATCAACCTGATCAACACGCTCACGCTCAAGCTCGACCATTATGAGGAATGTCATATTGTAGCCGATAGCTTCTGGTGAGATTTGTGCGGTCTCTTTGTTAATGACACCTATCGATTTTAGATGTTTGACGCGGCGCTGTACTGTGGCAACCGAGAGGCCAGTATCATAGGCGATAGTTTCAAGTCTTTCGCGGGTGTCCTCTTGCAAAAATCGCAGAATTTTTTTGTCGGTAGCCTTTAATTCTTCCATGGAAAACTCCTTCACTCAAAGCAGCCATATAGTAATGTTGCGGCAATTCAATCATATTTATGTATTTTTTGAGATATTTAGTCACAAAATACATAATATCTAACCTTTGAATTCGATTTTTCCCGTTAATATGAATATTACTGCTAACCCGGTTAGGCTGGGGAGAGCCAGCATTGTTGCCGTGGGAGGAGAACTGAATATGACATTACCGAGCCTCAAGCTCTCGGGAAGCGGGATGCCTATCTGGAATTTTGGTCGATGAACAAAATCATCGAATTTCAGGATGTGTCGAAATCCTTTGGTGATTTGCAGGTACTCGAAAACCTGAATTTGCATGTCACCAGCGGCGAAAAGCTCGCGCTCATTGGTCCCAGCGGTTCTGGAAAAACAACCATTCTGCGCATCCTGATGACCCTTGAACAAATTGATAGCGGCGTTGTTATGGTCGATGGGGATTATCTGTGGCACCAAAAAATTGGAAATAAGCTAGAGCCTGCCAGCGAAAAACACATGCATAAAATGCGTCAAAATATTTGTATGGTGTTTCAGCAATTCAACCTGTTCCCGCATCTGACAGTAGTCAACAATATCGTGCAACCTCAAGTTCTTATCAAAAAAGTCGATAAGAAGGATGCCTTCAACAAGGCGGAAGAGCTTCTGGCTCTGGTGGGCCTTGAGGGGAAAGAATTACAATACCCTCACCAGTTGTCTGGCGGCCAGCAGCAACGCGTTGCCATCGCACGAGCCTTGGCGATGGACCCCAAGATCATGCTGTTTGATGAAGTCACATCGGCGCTTGATCCAGAATTAGTGGATGAAGTTCTAACCGTTCTGCACCAGTTGGCCGAGAGCACCGACACTACCATGCTGACAGTTACCCACGAGATGAATTTTGCCCGTGATTTTGCCGACCGCGTACTTTTCTTTGATAAGGGGAAGATCGTTGAATCTGGCTCCCCCGACATCATTTTTACCAATCCCAAGGAACCCCGAACAAGGGATTTTCTGAAGAATTTTATTGGAGAGGTTTAACAACGAAGGAGAGGGGCAAAAACAAAACCAATCGAAAATACTTAAAAAAAGAAACTCAAGAGGAGTGAACAACACAATGTTAAAGAACAAATTTTCCAAAGCGATAGCACCCATTCTGCTGGGCGCTGTGGCGCTGACAATATCTTCGGGCAGCGTCTTCGCTGATACCCTGGAAAAACTCAGAAAACAGGGTTACGCGACCGTCGCTGTTGCCAATGAACCTCCCTATAGTGATATCAAGGGCGACGGTTATGTCAGCGGCGCAGCGCCAGATGTTGCACGTGCAGTTATGAAAAAGCTCGGCGTTCCTGAACTCAAAGCCAAAGTTGTTTCCTACGGATCGATGATCCCGGCCTTGATGGCGCGCCGTGTTGATATGGCCACATCAGGACTTTACATCAAACCGAAGCGGTGTGAATCGATCATTTATTCCGAGCCTGATCTATGTGGTGCCGAAGCTTTTGCGGTTGCCAAAGGCAATCCTTTTAACATCAAGACATATGAAGACATCGGCAAAAACCCGAAGGTCACAATGACCACCTGTGCAGGCTGTGCCGAGGAGGCATACGCACTTGAAAGAGGTGTTTCTGCTGATCAAATTAAGGTCTTCACCGATCCGCCTAGCGGCATCAAAATGCTGCAGCAAGGGCGAGTCAATGTCTTTGCATTGTCCGGACTTGGGACAAAAGCTCTTCTTGAAAAAATGAATGACCCCAACCTTGAACTCGTCATGCCTGTAACAGGCGTTCCAATGGGTTGCGCTGGTGCAGCTTTCAACTCTGCAGACACAGCCTTCCGGGCTGCCTACGATAAAGCCCTTAAGGAACTCAAAGAAAGTGGCGAATTCGCTAAAATCATTGAGCCTTATGGTTTTTCTACCGCGGCAACGATGAGCGTCAAGCGCGACGACTTCTGCCCGGGTAACTAAGCCCACTCTCAGTCACGTAATACTGCTCCCGCAATGGGGGCAGTATTATTCTAGAGCACTTCCCGAAAAGTGGGAGCCGGTTTTCGGATAAGAAGTGCGTGAAAACAAGGTATTTAAAGTGCCAAAATGAACGACGTTCTAACCTATTCACCGATCCTTATCGAAGGAACCATAACGACGATTGAGTTGACAATTGCCAGCGCGATTGTTGCGCTGCTTATCTCGTTCATCGTTGGATTGGCTCGCTTTTCCAGGCATCGGTTTGTTCGATGGACCGCCGTCCTTTATCTGGAGTTTTTCCGTGGAACTTCGGCAATCGTGCAGATGTTTTTCATGTATTATGTGTTGCCATTATTGGGGGTAAATCTATCGCCGCTACTCGCAGGGATTATTGCCTGTGGCCTGAATGTCGGTGCCTACGGATCAGAAATTGTTCGCGCTGCGGTGCAATCCGTCGGCCGCCCCCAACATGAAGCAGCGATCTCTCTAAATTATAACAGCTACCAGCTCTATCGTTATGTATTAATACCGCAGGCCATCCCGATGATGATCCCAACCTTTGGAAACCTGCTGATAGAATTGCTGAAACTTACCGCCGTCGCATCTCTGATTACGATTTCTGATTTGACTTTCATGGCACAGATTATTCGGGTTCAAACTGCGCTGACGCTGGAACCATTCCTAGTCATTTTGGTTATTTACTTCGCCATTTCCTCGGTCCTTATCGCCATGACAAACCTGATTGCAAAGAAGTTTTCCAAGGGCCGTAACACGATGCAAGCAGGGGGGAACTAGTCATGGACTGGAGTTGGATTGTCGTTCAGGACGTCATGCCCAAAATGCTGGCGGGTCTGGCCATCACGGTTCAGGCAACATTTATCGGAGCGATCCTCGCTTATATTCTCGGCTTGATGCTGGCCATTTTGAAAATGTCGAAATCAAAGCCTCTGGCGTTCAGCGTCTATTGGTCATCAGAGTTTGTTCGCCGGACACCTTTATTGGTCCAGCTATATTTCCTGTTTTATGTGCTCCCGGATTTTGGTATTTTTCTTGAACCTTTCGCTGCGGGTGTTCTTGGGCTTGGCATTCACTTCAGCACCTATACATCCGAGGTTTTCAGAGCAGGAATTGAGAATGTTCCCAAAGGACAATGGGAAGCAGCAAAATCCCTCAACTACACGCCTTACCAAATCATGCGATACGTCATTCTGCCTCAGGCCATTCCGCCAATGATCCCACCTTTGGCCAATTATTTGATCACGATGTTTAAAGAGACACCTTTGTTGTCGGCAATTACAGTAGTTGAACTGTTCAACGCCGCAAACATTTACAGCAACAGCAACTATAAGTACCTTGAGCCAATGACTCTGGTGGGTGTATTCTTCCTTCTGGTATCAATTCCTGCCGCAATCGCTGCCAATCGGTTGGAGCAAAAATTCAAACCGGAAGAGGTGAGATAAATTCATATGGCTGAGAACCATCTTTCCAACTTACCATCATGCGTTAGACCAAAATGACAACCTATCTCCATCATCAATCCGCAGACCGTGCCTTTGAGCCTGATCCATCAAAACCCGCTCAGCTCTTGCGTGCTTGTCCTGCCTATAAAGAAACGCCTGTTCTAGAAATCACTCAGCCAAACGGCCGTGTGCTTCTTGTAAAAGACGAAACCCAAAGGATGAACCTTGGTGCGTTCAAGGCTTTGGGAGGTGTTTATGCGGTAGCGCAACTGATTGCGTTGGAATGGGAAACGCACTCAGGCGAAAAACTTGAAGTTGAAGACTTTGCCTCGGAAAAGATCAGAGCGTTTGCAAACAGGCTGACATTTGTTTGTGCAAGTGCGGGCAATCACGGAATGGCGGTTGCTGCTGGTGCGCGCATATTTGGTGCAAATGCCAGAATTCATCTGGCACGCGAAATGCCTGACGCATTTGAAAAACGCCTTCAGGCGAAGGGAGCAAGTGTTGTCAGATCAAGCCAGACCTATGACCATAGTGTTGCTGAAGCATTGCGGGATGTTGAAGCAAGTGGCGCCATTTTGTTGGCGGACGGATCGTGGCCCGGATATACCGTGCCGCCATCACTGGTAATGGAGGGTTACACCATTATCGCTGAAGAAATGAGACGCGAGTTCGAAGTCAAAAAATACTGGCCAAGCCATGTTTATTTGCAGGCAGGTGTTGGAGGTATGGCCGCAGCGATCACTTTTATGATTCGCAAAAACTGGGCAGAGCAGCCTGAAATAATCATCGTTGAACCCGAAGCCGCACCTTGTTTAATGGCCAGCTCAAAGGCCGGCAAAGTGTTGACAGTCGAAGGGCCGGTTTCAAACATGGGGCGGCTGGATTGCAAAGCTCCATCCATTCTGGCCTTTGATCTTCTTGAACGTTCCAACGTCAATTATATGACCGTATCGGATGAAGAGGCGGACCTCGCCGTTGCAAAATTAGCTGAAGATGGCATTGCAACCACACCGTCAGGTGCAGCAGGATTGGCTGGTCAGATAAAATCATTGCCCAATGATCATGAGGATGGATATAATCCGCTCATCATTGTTTCTGAAGGAGCGCTATGAACAGTTCGGGATTTCCGGATAGTGAATTTGAAGCACGGTGTGAGCGCGCGCAAATTGCCATGCATGAAGCGAAGCTGGACGCGCTCTTTTTCACATCTGAATCAGAAATGCTCTACTTTGCAGGCTTTCGAACGGCATTCTGGTTAAGCCCGACGAGGCCATGGTTTCTGGTTTTACCTGCGGCAGGAAAACCGATAGCCGTCATTCCGGCAATTGGCGCTGACTTGATGGCAGGTACATGGATTGATGATATCCGCACCTGGAGTTCTCCGCACGAGAATGACGATGGTATTTCCCTTTTGGCCTCAGTGCTTGAAAACTATTCAAACATCGGAATGTTAAAAGGACGCGAAAGTGGTTTGCGCATGCCTCTGGCGGATTTTGAGGCCCTTCTGGACAAGCTCCCCGGTGCAATTTTTCATAATGCAAGTTCGTTAGTGCAATCCCTTCGCATGATAAAGTCCGATGCCGAAATTGAAAAATCTTCCAGAATTTGCCAAATCGCATCGGCCTCTTTCGCCAATGCAAATCAGTTATTCCATGTGGGTCAACCGCTTGATCAGGTGTTCAAGGCTTTCAAGATTGAACTGCTTGAAAATGGCGCCGAAGAGGTTCCCTATTTGGTGGGCGGCGTTGGGCAGGGTGGTTACCGGGATGTGATCTCTCCGCCTGATAAATCACCGATACAATCAGGCGATGTTTTGATGCTGGATACGGGCGCGACGCTTGGGGGGTACTATTGCGACTTTGATCGAAATTTTGCCTTTGGCAGCGTCAGCGATGAGGTGATGAAAACCTACGATATTTTGTATCGAGCGACCGATGCAGCCATCACTGCCGCCAGACCTGGCATTAGGTGCAGTGAATTATGCGCCATCATGCAGGATATTATTTCACAAAATAGCGGTGATGTGGGACGGTTGGGACACGGGCTTGGCATTCAATTGACGGAGCATCCGTCGCTGGTTTCATTTGACCAAACAATCATGCAGGCAGGCATGGTGATGACCATCGAACCGAGCATGAGCATGAGTGACGGACGCATGATGGTGCATGAGGAGAATATTGTTATTACAGATGGTGAAGCTATATTGCTCAGCGAACGGGCGCCTTCCGAAATGCCAGTTTTGTAATGTCAGATCACAGGGATAACAAAATGAAATTACCATTCTCACTGGACGGTGGAGCCGCAAGCAAAGCCGCACTCGGGTTGATAGTTCTCCAGATGGATGAAACGTTGGAGGCGGAACTTCGAACGGTTTTCAATCAGCGGGGCGTAGCGCTATTTCATACCCGCATCCCTTCGGCGAAAGAAATTTCTTCCGATACCCTGAAGCAAATGGAAAACGAGTTGCCCGTAGTAGCAGGGCTGCTACCTTCGACCCATCCACTGGATGTAATTGGGTATGGCTGCACATCAGGAGCAACAATTATTGGTTCGAAAAGGATTGCAGCGCTGGTCAATCAGGTTCATCCAAACGCAAAAGTTACCGACCCAATCGCTGCCGTGATTGCCGCTCTTGAACATCTTAAGATTTCAAAAATTGGGTTTATCACCCCTTATGTAGCGGAAGTTTCAGCAGCAATGCGAAGCCTGTTAAACAAAAACGGCATTTCCGTATCAGATGTTGCATCGTTCGAACAAAGTCAGGATCCTGTTGTTGCAAGAATTTCTCCGGTGTCAATTTTGGACGCTATCCACGCAGTCGGAAAGGACGATAATATTGATGCAGTCTTCGTTTCCTGCACCAATTTACGTTGTTTCGATATTATAGAGCGGGCGGAAGATAAAATCGGAAAACCGGTAATTTCCAGCAACCAAGCGTTGGCATGGCATATGCTAAAGCTTGCGGGTTTGCCAACAAAATCAATGGGACCAGGAATGCTGTTTGCACGCTGAGTTCATTCTAATAGTATTCATCATCAATATCGCAATATTAGGTCCTTGGTTGAGGTGGGAGCCGTTTTCTAATTGCCGCATTCACTACTAGGCAGGCAAAACAGTAGCCAACGACACTTCACACGTAAAATCAGAAAAAGCAGTTCTTATCTCTCTCCCGGACTCACCTAGTCGTGACACCATATATCAAG
>JASFYT010000025.1:0-90932 GCA_045047085.1 Rhizobiaceae bacterium
ATGCGCAAATTTGCGCATCTCCGTATTATTCAAGCTAGATTAGCCAGCAAGCCAAGCGTTGAAACGCTCGTTCAACTGATCGGCATTATCTGCCCAGAAGTTGAAGTTGTTTTGTACGGCGTTTTTCAGGTTGGTCGGGTTTGTCGGCATTTCGGGACCCATGTCGATGTCCTTGTTGTGATATTTTCCAACCAGAGGGGAGGAAGATTTACGAGCAGGACCATAGGAAATGTATGAAGCCTGAGCAGCAAGTTGTTCTGTTGCTGTTGAGAATTTCAGGAATTCCATTGCCAATTCTTTGTTTTTCGTACCTTTTGGAATTACCCAAAGATCCAAATCCCAAACCTGACCATCCCATACGATTTCAAATGCTTTGCCTTCGCCAGCAACCGCATTGAAAATACGCCCGTTATAAGCAGTTGTCATGGAAACTTCGCCATCTGCCAACAATTGTGGAGGCTGAGCGCCAGCTTCCCACCAAACAACACTGCTTTTGATAGTATCAAGCTTTTTGAATGCGCGATCAACGCCTTCTGGTGTGGCAAGCACTTCGTAAACGTCTTTGGCTGGTACGCCGTCAGCGATCAAAGCAAACTCGAGGTTTACTTTTGCGCCTTTGCGCAGGCCACGTTTGCCCGGGAACTTTGCTACGTTAAAGAAGTCAGCCATTGTTGCTGGACCGGCATCCGGGAATTTACCTTTGTCAAATGCAAAGATTGTAGACCAAACGATGTTTGCAACAGCACAATCATGTAAAGTGCCTTCAATGAAATCATCCTGTGCAGCTGTGCCATCGGCACCATTTGGCAATGTGGAAGCATCGATTGTTTCCAGAAGACCTTCATCGCATGCGCGAATGGCATCTGATAGTTCAACGTCCACAATGTCCCAGGTAACATTTCCTGCTTCAACCTGAGCTTTGATCTCAGCAACGCCACCATTATAGTCTTCTGACTTGATGTTGTTGCCAGTCGCAGCCATCCAAGGCTTATGGTAGGCTTCAACCTGAGATTTGGTATATGCACCGCCCCAGGATACGACGGTGATTTCGCCGGCGTTTGCAACTGTTGCACCAGCGAGTAGGCTAGCGCCTACAAGGGTTGATGCAAGGAGTTTAGTGAATTTCATAGTGTTCTCCCTTTTTTTTATTATTTGTTTCATCAAGGATGAAACGGTTAAATTGTACCCTGATCCAGCCAATAGCAGGGGGTACTAAATTTCAATTGGTTCCCTATAGGATATCCAAAGCTTTGCAATCGATGGATTTCCAACCGATATTAACTTTCTGGCCTTCGCTCAGATCTCGTCTGTCAGCACGGTTACGTACTTTAACGATGAACTCATCATTGCCAGCGACATTCATGCGAACACGAATGTGGTCTCCCAGATAAATCAGCTCCTGAATGGTGCCGGTGAGATGGTTTTCCATTGATTTTGGCGGGTCAATCTCAATGCGTTCTGGACGAAGAGATAGGGAACTGCGCTCTCCCACGCTGCTCACATTAACCCGGTCGGCCCTGATAATAGTGCCATCGTCCAATTTTATGGTGCAGTCATTGCCATTAATTTTTTCGACAACTCCAAGTAGCCTGTTGTTCTCACCAATGAATTGGGCAACGAATGCGTTTTTTGGGTTTTCGTAAAGATCCTCAGGTGAGGACAATTGTTGAATGACACCATCTTCAAAAACAGCTACACGATCTGACATGGTCAAAGCCTCTGTCTGATCGTGAGTCACATAAACGACGGTTACACCAAGTTGTTCATGGATGTGTTTGATTTCATATTGCATTTGCTCGCGCAACTGCTTGTCGAGCGCGCCAAGTGGCTCATCCATCAAGATCAGATCGGGTTCAAAAACGAGGGCACGGGCAACGGCCACGCGCTGTTGCTGGCCACCGGAAAGCTGTGCCGGGCGGCGATCACCAAAAACTCCAAGCTCGACCATATCGAGTGTGCGCTGCACCTTCTCTTTGATTTCAGCTTGACCCATATTGCGAACCTGCAATGGGAAAGCGAGGTTTTCCGCTACCGACATATGAGGGAACAGGGCGTAATTCTGGAACACCATGCCAATGCCACGTTTATGGGGAGGTACGTGGTTTATCGATGTGTTATCCAGGTAGATTTCGCCGTTTGTGGCTGGTTCAAAACCTGCCAGCATCATCAAACAGGTTGTCTTGCCGGAGCCTGATGGCCCGAGCATTGTGAGAAACTCACCTTTAGCTATGTCGAGATTTAAATCTTTTACGACGAGAATTTCACCATCGTAACTTTTTTGAACTTTTTCAAAACGAACGAATGCTTCACTTGCGGCCATGCATGGTCACTCTATTTTTTGGGCAATCCAATCTTAAGTTGGTATTTGCCCGCCTCCCTTTAACTTACAACAGTGAAGCCTGTTGATGGTCATTGGTCAATGCTAAAACGGCATTTTTTATCGTATTAGCGTCATATGCGGAAAATATTCATGTTTAAAATTGCCTCATTGCATTGCCGTTTGAATTTAGGAGATTAGTTTGTGCGCAAATCTCCTTAGATTGGGGCTACTTGATAATGTTATGTTCCGGGCCGAAAGGGAAATTGGTGATATTTTCTGCTCCTGATTCTTCGATTACCAAAATATCGTGTTCGCGGTAACCACCTGCGCCGGGCGTACCTTCCGGCACCATTATCATAGGCTCCATGGAGACGACCATGCCCGGCTCCAAAATAGTGTCTACGTCTTCGCGTAATTCAACGGCGGCCTCCCTGCCATAGTAATGGCTAAGCACGCCGAAGGAATGACCATAACCGAAAGATCGGTATTTCAACAGGCCATAGGATTCGTATAATTCATTGAGCTCTTTTGCGATGTCGCCGCATCTGGCACCAGGTTGCAATAACTTCATACCGGCGCGGTGTACTTCGCAATTGATTTCCCACAATTTCAAATGATCATCGCTCACATGCTCGCAAAATAAGGTGCGTTCTAACGCTGTGTAATAACCAAACATCATCGGGAAACAATTAAGCGAGAGGATATCTCCGGATCTAACCTTTTTGTTGGTGACCGGATTGTGAGCGCCATCGGTGTTGATACCCGATTGGAACCACGTCCAGGTGTCCATCAGTTCGACCTGGGGAAAGGTGGCGGCGATCCTTTTTACCATGGCGTTAGTAGCAGCCAGGGCAACTTCATTTTCACGTGCGCCTGCATGGATTGCGTCGATACATACCCTCCCGCCATGATTGGCGATTTGGGCGCTGGTGGTGATGAGCTGGATTTCCTCAGCCGATTTAAAAGTGCGCATCCACATGGATGCTTGTGCCACATCGACAAACTCTGCATCAGGAAAGGCGTCTTCCAACTGCTTATAATATTCAATACTCAAATGATCGAATTCGATACCAATGCGCAGCATTTCGCCTGCTGTGGCGTTTTCGACGATTTTCTGCAGGCCATAGAAAAAATTGTCGCGTCGCCAATCGGTGTAGGTGACATTGGTGCCGTGAGTCATGCGACCGGGTTGCCCGCCATCGATACCGGCGCTGAGAGTTGTGAGATTTTCGCTGTCAATTACGCAGGCGTATTTTCGTCCAAAATAGCAGTAGAGAAAACCGGCATAATAATTGACACAATGGTAGCTGGTGAAGATGGCTACATCGATGTCATTTTCAGCCATATAGCCGCGTATGTCATCTTGTCTGCGCTCCATCTCTTCAGGGGAGAATGGTGACCATGATTTCTTACCATTTGATATCTGCACCAAACGATGCATTTGGGTTTCCGGGTCAATCGAATTAAATTTTTGCATTGGCTTGTCTCTTGGTTTTTTTATAGTTGGGCATGAATCGAAAATCCGCTTGCGCAATCGTGCGACGGATTATGTCGCATTCGTGCGTTCATGAAAAATAAAACCAAGAAAGTTGAGTAGAATTTGGGCGGCAAGAAATCCGGTCACGCCAGAATGGTCGTAATCGGGAGCGACCTCAACCAGATCCATGCCAGCTATTTCACCTTGTTTGGTGAGACCCTGTAGAAGTTCCAGTACTTCATAATAGAGGAATCCCCCATGGCTTGGTGTGCCTGTGCCGGGCGCAATTGAAGGATCAAAACCATCTATATCAATGGTCACATAGTAGCGTTCACCGCTTGGTATGCGGGCAAGTACGCCCTCGACCCCCAGTTTTCGGAACTGGCGTACAGAGAGAATATCCGAGCCTCGTGACCTCGCATCCTCATAGCCATCCTTGGCTGTGGAGGATACGTTGCGGATGCCCAATTGAGAGAGGCCGGTGACGTGATCTTGCTCTGCGGCGCGGCGCATGGGATTGCCGTGGCCCTCGGTGACGCCGTGACGCACATCGACGAAATCAAGATGGGCATCAATTTGTACCAGATGGATGGGCTTTTGATCATCAAAGGCGCGGATGCAGGGAATATTGACCGAATGATCTCCGCCCAAAACGACGGGCAGGGCGCCGGCTGCCAATGCCTTGCGCACGCCGAATTCAATATTCTTATGGCTCTCTACGGTATTGGTGTGGATGATATCGGCATCGCCCATATCAACGATACGAACGCTGCCAGGCAGATAGATGGCGTCATCCTCGTGATCGTAGGCACCGGCGTGGCCGAAGGAGAAAAGCGTTGAGGCTTCGCGGATGGCGCGGGGGCCAAACCTTGCTCCAGCACGATACTGGGTTCCAAAATCAAATGGTGCGCCAAGGATGGCGACATCTGCGTCAATTTTGTCCCAGTCGAGACAGGGGGGATGTTTGCCAAAAGTGGCATGGCCGACAAATGGCAGGTTCAATCTGCCCTCTTCATATCCGTGGCTACTCATTAGGTTCTGCTCCTCAATATTATCCATTGAGCTTACAGAACGATGCCTATTTGGCAATGATCAATTCTGAAATTACCTGCGATTGCAACCAGTTGGTGATATGTCCGGCAACTCTGGCCGCTGCACTATCAGCGTCCTGCATGGTGGCTGCCATTTCGCACATCAGGGCGAAATCCTTGCCATCCATCATGAGGTCTACCAACATGCCTTCTTCGGCATTCAGAGCACGATACTGGCACATCATGTCGTTGCGCCAAACGAGTGTGTAGCAAGGTTCATCGAAATTTTCCAGAGCATCAGGAGCCTGTTCATTGATCAGCTCCATATAAATGTCCAAGGCGTTGGTTTGCTGGCGGAGCAGGCGGCAGGCGGATTTGAGTTTGAAGGTTAGCCCGGTGATTGCCTCGGGAGGGATTGCTGCCAAATCCTCCATTGTGGCAGTTTGATCATCGGATGCATCGAATGCGTCTTCGATGGCTTTTTCAATTGATGCTATTTCTGCGAGTATCGGGTGATCGCTTGCGAGAGGGCTTTGTGTCAAAAACTCTGGAAAATGCCTGCCAAACCAACGCATATTAGTTTGGTCGGAAGGAAAGGCCTTTATATATTCAACGGCCAATTGATAGAACTGTTCGTCGCCCAGATATTTCCATGTGCATTCATAGTCTTCTGACAACACCTCAACCAGTCGTATCTGATAAGCATCCTGATAAACGGCGAAGCGTTTTTCGGCGGTGGTATGTTTTGGGACGGAAAATCGTTTTGATACGCTGGTTTCGCGTTTTAATATATCGTTTTGCATTTGTGATTGAAGTTCCGCGAGGTTTTTGGCCATCAGGCTGCGGTTTTCAATTGCGCGGGGGAAAGAATGTTGGAAGCAATTTGACGGGCGCGGTTCAATTCATCCAGCAATTCTGCCAGTGGCGGGATATTGTCGTCGCGTTCAATCATGGTGGAAACCGGGCCGAAGCGTTTCAAGGCCTTTTCATATAGTTCAAAAACTTCGTCGCAAACCGGTTGGTCATGGGTGTCGATGAGAACATCTTCGCCTTCGCTATGGCCGGCAAGATGAAACTGTACCACACGCTCTACAGGGATTTGTTCAATGAAATTGCCATCGTCGAACTGATGGTTCTGGCCGGAGACAAACACGTTGTTGACGTCAAGCAACAACCAACAATCGGCGCGTTTTGCAATTTCGGCGACGAAAGTCCATTCGTCCATTTCGGACTCTTTGAATTCTATATAAGAAGAGACGTTTTCAATGGCGATACGGTGACCAAGGAAGTCCTGAACCTGCGATATGCGCCCGGCCACATGGTTTAATGCTTCTTCGGTATAGGGAATTGGTAGTAAATCGTGGAGATTCACACCATGGACGCCAGTCCAACACAGATGATCGGAAATCCATTTTGGATTTGCCCGACCTGCCAGTTTCTTCAATCTGGTGAGATATTCCATGTTCAGCGGGGCTGTGGATGCAATCGACATGGAAACGCCGTGCATGACGACGGGATAACGCTCCATGATTCGGTCGAGCATTTGCAGTGGGCGACCACCTTCAACCATGTAATTTTCGGAAATTATTTCGAACCAATCGATGGGCAGTTCTGATTCTGCTTCAAGGATTTCCGGGTAATGCTGAGGCCTTAGCCCGAGGCCAAATCCGAGGAAGGGGGGCTTTTCAACCATGGTTTTATTTCCTGCTAAACATACTGGTGAGTATAAAATAGCTTTGTACTGAAAGCAAAAACTCGCCCGAGTTTGCCCGGGCGAGTCGCAACTTATCTGAAATTTACTCCAAGAGAATTAACCCTGAGTTAGCGTACCACCTTTTGCAGCGCAATCAGATTTTGTCATTTCAAGGAAGCCTTGACCTTTACAGCTGTTCAAACCTTTGCATGAAGACTTAGCCGTTTTGCAAGCGCTCTGGCCTTTGCATGAGTTTACGCCGAAGCACTGAACATTATTTGCAGCAAAGGATGGTGTTGATATGGTCATTGCTGAACCTGTGATAGCCAATGCAAATGCTGCTGCTGCAAGCGTTGCGCCTGATTTTCCGGTATGTTTCATTGAATTATTCTCCAAATATAATTTCCCAAAATGGGTGCGTCACTTTGATCAAATTCGCCAATGACTATCAATTAACACTTTTGTGAGGTTAAATGTTGGTTTGAAGAAGTTCTTTATCTATTTGAAATTAAATATAAAAATACCCGAAGCGCTGCTCCGGGTATGAATAAATTTGTTTATTTGTAAAAACAATTTATCACGAATAAAGTATTCGTGAGATGGTAGATTTAAAGAATTGAGCTGAGCTTCATGGCAACACCCATGTCGCCATCCACTTTGATTTTGCCCTGCATGAAGGCTGCGGTTGGGTCCAGATCGCCGGAAATCAGTTCGTTCAGGGTTTCAAGATCAAGAGACACAGTGCAATCGGCGTCGCCGCCATCGGTGGAGACTGTATTTGGTGTGGATGCGCCGTCTACGAAAACGGAACCATCATCGCCGCAATCAAATTTGACGGTAGCACCAAGGCCGCTGGACTCGCCAACTTTGGAACGAATGGATTCTGCTGCTGCTTCAATGGTCATAGGTGTATCCTCTGATAAATTTGTAATTCTTACTATTACGTAAGATGGAGTAACTCTGCTTTAATACAAGGAGCGAGGGGAGTAAAGGTTTGGATCTTTTGTTCTCACGGGCGTATCTTCGTTTCACTCAGGCCCTCCGTATGGGCGGCGCGGCTAGCGCCGGGTGGCTTTGCCACCTCAGCCTTGCTCAACCTAGTTGGACTTGCTCCTAATTCTTATGACAATAAAACGTCACTGAAGGATTCCCGCAATTTAGTTTTGAGAATTTTTCCTGTGGCGTTGCGTGGGATTTCATCAGTTAGCTGGACAGCATCAGGTATCCACCATTTAGCGACTTTGCCCTCGTAGAATTTTTTCATGTCCTCGGTGGAAAGGGTTTTTCCTTCCTTCGGAACCACAACCAGTAAGGGGCGTTCCTCCCATTTGGCGTGACGTGCAGCAATCACCGCGGCGTCTGCTATATCCGGGTGTGCCATAGCGAGGCCTTCAAGCTCGACCGAGGAAATCCATTCGCCGCCAGATTTGATGATATCTTTGGAGCGATCGCGGATGGTCATATTGCCATCTGCATCCATGGTGGCCACATCGCCGGTAGGAAACCAGCCATCGACCAGTGGATCTCCACCTTCACCGCTGAAATACTCTGAGATTACCCACGGGCCGCGGCAATAAAGATCGCCTTGTGCAACACCGTCATTAGGCAATTGTTTTGCTTCATCATCGAATATTCCCAGTTCAATGCCCCAAGGTGGACGCCCTTGATGTATCCGCATGGCATTTTGCTCTTCTTGCGACAAGGCGAGATGCTTGTTTTTCAAATTGTTCACCGAACCCAATGGGCTTAATTCTGTCATGCCCCATGCGTGGATTACTTCAACTTCATACTCATCGCGGAAAGTATCGATCATTGATGGCGGACAGGCTGAGCCGCCAATGACGGTGCGTTTCATGTGAGGGAGTTTGGTGTTGGTATCAGATAATTGTTGCAGAAGGCCAGACCAGATGGTTGGAACGCCAGCGCTGAATGTTACGCGCTCGTCGTTCAACAAGGCTGCCAGACTTTTGCCATCCAGACCGGGGCCGGGCAGAACAAGCTTTGCACCTACTAATGGGGCAGCATAGGCAATGCCCCATGCGTTGACGTGGAACATGGGGACGACGGGTAAAATGCTATCGCGTGCGGATATGTTCATAACGTCTGGTGTGGCGCTAACGAGGGCGTGAAGAAGGGTGGAGCGATGGGAATATAATGCGCCCTTTGGATTGCCTGTAGTGCCTGAAGTGTAGCACAGGCTGGAAGCGTCACGCTCGTCCAGACCATCTGCCCAACTCGCGTCCTTGTCGCCAGCTTCAAGGAATTCCTCGTAAAAATCGAGCCATGGATTGGCCTTGGCGATTTCCTCGTCGCGGGCTTCCATCAGGACGTATTTTTCCACTGATTTCAGGTTTGCACGCACGGCATCTACCAGCGGAATGAAAGTTTGGTCGAAGAACAAAATGCGGTCTTCGGCATGGTTGATGATGTAAATTAGCTGCTCGGGGAATAGGCGTGGATTGAGAGTGTGGCTGACAAGGCCCATGCCGGGAATTGCATAATATAATTCCATATGACGATGATTGTTCCAGGCGATGGTGGCAATGCGGTCTGATTTGTTCATGCCCTCTTTCAACAGAGCTGAACCCAGTTGTTTAGCGCGACCACGGATATCGGCATAATTGGTGCGGGTTTGCCCGCCATTGGTATTGACCGATACCACTTCGCAATCGCTGTGATAGTTCGCTGCGTGATCAATTATTCCCGAAATCAGCAATTGCTGTTCCATCATCAAACCGTGCATATCAATTCCTCCCGCATGGCGTTTCAATTTCTGTTGCAAATACTATCGCTGTGATAAGGAAGTGTGAAGCAAATTTTTCTGATTCCCGAATGAATATCTAGGACAAAGGTACGATGACAGATTTTGTTGGTGATACGGCGAGGGTGCATACGGATTTAAAGGCCGTGCTGGAGCCGACGCCGTTACAATACAATCAATACCTCAGTGACTTGTATGGCGCTGATATTTGGCTAAAACGCGAAGATTTATCGCCGGTGCGCAGTTATAAAATCCGTGGGGCCTATACGTTTTTCAACGAGATATTGAAACAGGTTCCATCGGAGGAGAATTTTGTTTGTGCGTCGGCTGGCAATCATGCTCAAGGATTTTCCCATGCTTGCCGTAATTACAAAAAGAAAGGTGTGATTTTTATGCCGGTGACAACGCCGCAACAAAAAATCATGAAAACCAAATCCTTCGGCGAACCTTATGTGGAAATTATTCTTATTGGCGATAGTTTTGATGAGGCTAATGATGCTGCGCTTAAATATTGCAATGAAGAAGGTGGTATTATGGTGCCACCATTTGACGATGAGCGCATCATTCTAGGGCAAGCGACCATTGCGAAAGAATTGCTTGAGCAATTGCCGGTTGGGGTGAATATAGATTTGATGGTCCTGCCTGTCGGTGGCGGCGGTCTTGCGGCGGGCGTTACTCATTATATGAAGAGTCAGTCTCCTGATACGGAATTTTGCTTTGTCGAACCGGATAATGCACCGAGCCTGCAAAGCAGTTTGAAGGCTGGTGAGCGGATTAAACTTCTAGGCATTGATAATTTTGTTGATGGTGCTGCTGTTGCTGAAATTGGGGCAACGAATTTTGAATACTTAAAAGAGTTTGACGCGGATCAGGTGGTTCTTGCACCCACCAATGGTGTTTGCGTGACTATGATTGAGATGTTGAATATTGAAGGGGTTGTGCTTGAACCCGCAGGTGCTTTATCGGTGGATGCCTTGAAACGGCTGCCTAAAGAGAAGATTATTGGCAAGACGATTTGTTGCGTTACTTCCGGCGGTAATTTTGATTTTGAACGTTTGCCGGAAGTGAAAGAACGGGCACTTAAGTTTTCCGGGCTGAAGAAATATTTTATATTAAAACTGCCTCAGAGACCGGGTGCATTGAAAGATTTTCTTTTGATGCTTGGCCCCAATGATGATATTTCACGGTTTGAATATTTGAAAAAATCAGCACGAAATTTTGGCTCGGTACTGATTGGTATTGAAACCACAGATGCCGAGAATTTTGACGCACTGAAACAAAAATTTGATGAAGGTGGCCTTGGTTTTCAGGACATCACGGACAATGATCTGGTCGCAAGTTTAGTTATATAGGGAACTTTCATGGCAGAAGAAAAAAAAGTAATTCGCGATACAGACGAAGATGCCCGCATTCTTGCACGTGAGCTAATTGCGGAAGCAAGCTTTGGTGCGATTGCCGTACAAGAACCTGATACTGGCGTGCCGCTGGTGAGCAGGGTTGCGATTGCTACCGACCCAGAGGGCAGACCAATTTTTCTGGCGTCAGAACTTTCCATCCATTCCAAATGTCTGGCGCAAAATAGCAAATGTTCTGTGCTTTTAGGAGAACCCGGCAAGGGCGATCCGCTGGCGCATCCGCGTATTACTTTGATTTGCAATGCGGTGATTATTGAACGCAACTCAGAAGAGCGAGACCGTTTGCGCGATCCATATCTTGCACAACACCCCAAGGCGAAGCTCTACATAGATTTTGGCGACTTTCAGTTTTATCGGCTGGAAATTGAACGGGCCAATCTCAACGGTGGTTTTGGCAAAGCCTATGCGCTAACTGCGGAAGATTTTTCCGTTAGCCAATAGCCGGTTCGTGCCGCCATTTGGATAGATGTGCAGGTAAGAATAGGATTGGACCCTAGTTCTTGCAATGTAGGTTATTCCGGTAGCAGATCGTTGATGCGCAGGCGGGCGATTTTTTCCACTTGTTGGCAAGCGGTGGAAAATTCTGCATCAGCATCGTTATTGATACGGATTTTGAAGGCGTTCATTATTTCTGATTTGGTCAGGCCTTTTACTGCGATGATAAAGGGAAAGCCGAATTTAGAGACGTAGTCGCTGTTTAGCCCGACGAACATCGCGCGTTCTTCGTCGGTCAGTGCGTCAAGACCGGCAGAGGCCTGCTCGCTGGTGGATTCGGCTGTGAGCTGTTTGGCTGCTGCCAATTTTCCGGCAAGGTCCGGGTGGGCATTTAATACGCCGAGCTTTTCGTCATGGCTGGCGGAGCGGAATTTTCTGGCCAAAGCGGAATGGAGGCCCACTGCGCAATCATGGGCGGGGCCGAGTTCATCGGCGTGTGCGCGTTCGGCAATCCATGGAGAATGCTCGAATACGCCGCCATAGGTGGCGACAAATTTTGTCTGCTCCATCCTGCTTGGGCGATCAAAGGGTTTATAGGGATGATGCTCAGACCAGTGGTTTGCGATATCTATGCGGCGCGGGAACCAGACGCCTTCATGACCCTTGGCGTAGTCGATGAATCGCTTGAGTGCTGCGATGCGGCCGGGGCGTCCAACGAGGCGGCAATGGAGGCCGATGTTGAACATTTTCGGCGCGCCGTCGCAGCCCTCCGCATAAAGGATGTCGAAAGAGTCTTTGAGGTAGGTGTAAAACGGGTCGCCGCTGTTGAAGCCTGCCGGAATTGCAAAGCGCATGTCATTGCTATCTAGGGTATAAGGGATGATGAGCAAGGGTTTTTCGCCAGTATCGTGCCAGTAGGGCAGGTCGTCAGAATAAGAGTCGGAACAATAGGCTATGGCTTCCTGCTCGGAAACCAGATCAACCGTATTCACTGAGCAGCGACCAGTATACCAGCCTTGCGGAGCGCTGCCGGTTACTTCCGTATGGAGGCGGATTGCTTCCACGATATCGGCGCGTTCGGCTTCTGGTGTGTAGTCTTTATATTCGATCCATTTCAAACCATGAGAGGCGATTTCCCAGCCTGCGTCCTGCATGGCTGCAACTTGTTCTGGTGCGCGGGCAAGGGCCGTTGCGACGCCATAAACGGTGACTGGAATTTCAAAACCGGTAAACATTTTGTGCAAGCGCCAAAAACCTGCCCGGGCACCATATTCATAGATGGTTTCCATGTTCCAATGGCGCTGGCCCTGCCATTGGGCAGCCCCTACGATTTCGGAAAGGAATGCCTCGGATGCAGCATCTCCATGCAGGATATTGTTCTCGCCACCCTCTTCATAATTGATGACGAACTGGACGGCAATTTTTGCGCCATTGGGCCATTTTGGGTCTAGACTCTTGGGGCCGTTGCCGCGAAAATCTCTTGGGTATCTGTTCATGCTTTTTCCGAAAATGTTGAGACCGGACGGATTTAGCCAAATAGTCATTGCCATTTTGAGCTAAACCGTAAAAACTGGTGTAATTGAAAAAACCATGCGCATGGGGCGGGATTCAGTCAAGCGTCAGGTGAGAAATAGTTGAGGGCATTCAAGCAATGAGCGGATTTTTGACAACCCATGTTCTGGATACGGCCAAGGGTACACCGGCGAGCGGTCTGGCGATTACGCTTTACCGTGATAATGACGGGGTTCTGGAAAAACTGAAATCGGTGGTGACCAATTCTGACGGACGCTGTGATGGACCTATATTGGACGAAACTGAATTCGCCACCGGGACCTATGAATTACACTTTGCGGCGGGGGATTACCTCAAAAAACAGGGCGATAAATTGCCTGATCCGTTGTTTCTAGATGTTGTTCCCATTCGCTTTGGTATTGCGGACGCGAATTCCCACTACCATGTGCCATTGCTGATTTCGGCCTTTGGCTATTCTACATACAGGGGAAGCTAATCATGTGGCCGATAGTTTGGGACTGGCTTAATTTTGCGATTCGCTGGGTGCATGTGATCACCGGGATTGCGTGGATTGGCTCGTCATTTTATTTTATTGCGCTCGATCTGAGCCTCAAAAAGCACAAAGACCTGCCAGAAGGCGTTGGTGGTGATACGTGGCAGGTGCATGGGGGTGGGTTTTACCACATGCAGAAATATACGGTGGCCCCGGCGACCATGCCGGAGGAACTGACGTGGTTCAAATGGGAATCCTATGCTACGTGGATTACCGGTTTCTTCATGATGTGCGTCCTTTATTATGGCTCGTCCGAGCTGTTTTTGATTGATCGAAACGTATCTGATTTGAGCCAATGGCAGGCTATTGGCCTTGGTTTTGGCGGTATGCTGCTTGGTTGGGTGCTTTACGACCAGCTTTGCAAATCTCCCATTGGCAACAACGATAATCTGCTTTCCATTCTGGTGTTTATCTTCGTGGTGGCGATTGGCTGGGGCTTTTTGCAGGTGTTTTCCGGGCGTGGGGCGTTTGTTCATACGGGCGCGCTGATTGCAACGATCATGTCGGCCAATGTGATCATGATCATCATTCCTAACCAGAAGAAAACGGTAGCCTCACTGCTGGCAGGAGAAGCACCTGATCCTGCTCTCGGTATGCAGGCCAAGCAACGTTCGATGCATAATAACTATCTCACATTGCCGGTGTTGTTTTTGATGCTTTCGAACCATTATCCGTTGGCCTATGCCACCCAATATGCATGGATTATTATTGCGTTGGTGTTGGTGATTGGTGTGGTTATCCGTCACTTTTTCAATATGCATCATGCAAAGAAAGGCGAGCCATACTGGACATGGCTGGTAGCTACTATTTGCTTTATTCTCATCATGTGGCTATCGCAGGCGGGACCAGTGAACCATGAGGAAACCGCAAGTTCCAGCCACGCACCGACAGAAACCGAGCAGAAGCTGGCCAATGCGCCATCCTTCGACATGGTGCGGGACATCGTCATCAGCCGCTGCTCAATGTGCCACGCGCAAGAGCCGGCATGGGAAGGCCTGACAATCACGCCGAAGCTTGTGTTGCTGGAAGAAGACGCAGACATCGTGCGCCATGCGGAATTGATCTACAAACAAGCAGCCCGCTCAAACGCCATGCCGCCGGGAAATTTGACTTCTGTCACGATGGAAGAGCGGGATATTCTGGCGAAATGGTATGAGGAGGCGATTGGGTCGCCACGGTATTTTTTGTGGTAGGTTTGGCTATTTTGATCTGAATAGCACCTAATTTTCTGAAACCGCGTTGACGGGGTAGAAATGAACTTAGAGGCAGGACGAATTTTTGTGCTCGGGGCTGGATTTTCCGCTGGCGCTGGTATTCCTCTTACTAATGTTTTATTGCCAGAGGCTGCGCGGATTTTCGCTGACGAGGCCGAAGGGCTTTTCCAAAGAGTTTGCTACTATGCCGATCAAATTGATGTTCAATTGGTTGGCTCTCCAAATGCTGAAGATTTTACTCGACTTTGTACCCATCTGGAGTTCCTTGAGTTGAGAGAATATGCTGGGCCTAAGCGTTGGAGTAATGATGGTAGTCGTGAGAAACTTGCACTTAAGTTTTTCTTATCTAAGGCTATTGCGTTACACACTCCAGAGCCTTGCGATGTTCCTGATTATTACATGAAATTTGCGAAGTCACTTACTCCTGATGATGTTGTGGTGACATTCAATTGGGATTTGCTTCTCGAAAAGGTGATTATCAAGTCTGGCGGGCAGTTTTCTTACTCTTTTGAAGTTGGTAAAATTCACATCATAAAATTGCATGGTTCCATCAATTGGATTAACAATGAGCCGCGTGCAATGCGTGGAATAAGGAGTGACTTTGACTACCAACCGCTGGGGCTAAATGGTGGTTTGGTCAAAAATGAGATTTTTTGTTCAAACCTTCTTAGTCAAGTGGATCAATGGCACCAGGCACAAGCCTTAATTGGTCAAGTTAAGCCGCTAATTGTTTTGCCCGGTTATGGTAAGGGTTTTGACATACGGCAGCTATCGGCGCTTTGGTACCGTCTTGAATTCCTCGCAGAGAGAACAGGGGGAGTGTCCATAATTGGATTGAATGTGTCACATGATGACTTTATTGTTGAAAGCCTATTTCGATACTTGTTTCGAGGTGTTTTCTCAGATGACGAAAAAATCAGTGTTCTAAACCCAGAACCAATGGTTGAACAGCGTTTTCGTGATTTTTCCAGAGGTGCGGAAATTGAATTTTTTTGTGAAAAATTTTCACAGGATACTCTCGAAATATCCCTGTTGCAGAAATGAGATAGCTATCAAGTATTGCAAAACCTAATAAACTTTTCCAACCCGCCCAGCTCCTTCCGGCCAGTTCAGCTCCAACTGCGCCTCAGCGATTGGCTTCAACCTTCCAAGTATCGCGTCACTCGCCGCAACTACCTTATTCGCCTTCATATCTACATGCAGCAATATCTGTTCTCCGCTGGCTAGTTCTTGCCCCGTTGCCCCATGCAATATCCGTTGGAAAATGTGGAGTTTCTTTTCGCTCCAATCCAGCAATTGGAACTCTACCGCCACTGGCTCGCCGCCTTTGATTTCGGCTTTGTTTATGATGTGGGTTTCTACGGAATAGTAGGAGAAGCCGGTGGCGACGTAGGCCAGGTCCATGCCGATTTGGCGTAGGAATTCGTCGGAACCTTCGCCCATTAAGTGTAGGTAGCGGGCCTCGGTCATGTGGCCGTTATAGTCTATCCAGTCTTCTGCCACGGTGGTTTGGAAAATTTTGATTGGTTTTGTCGTATCCATGGGTGCGGCCTGATGTTTTTTGTGGTTGGGTGATTGTACGGCTAACTATGCTTGAGTCCATATACGGAGAATTGAATTGAATAAACAAGGTGTTTTGAGCGGGTATAAAATTCTGGATTTGACCAGTGTGGTGTTGGGGCCGTTTTGTACCCAGATGCTTGGTGATCTTGGGGCGGAGATTATCAAGATCGAGACGCCTGAAGGTGATGTGATGCGCCATGCGGGGCCGCATGTTTCTCATGGTATGGGATCGATTTATTTGACAATCAACCGCAACAAACGCGCTTTGACGCTGGATTTACGCAAACCCGAGGCGAAAGAAATATTGCGCAAATTGATCGCGGATGCTGACGGGATTATCCATAACATTCGAGCCGGTGGTATTCGTCGGTTGGGATTTGATTATGAAAGCGTCAAAGCGATTAATCCTGAAATTCTTTATTTGCATGCGGTGGGCTATGGTTCGGATGGTCCCTATGGGGAGCGACAGGCTTATGATGATCTGGTGCAATGCGCCAGCGGTATGGCTTCGATGTTGCCTTTGCAGGATGATAGCGAAGCGCCACGGTATTTTCCGGGATTGGTGGCTGATAAAACCACGGGACTTTACGCAGCTTATGCGATGATGGCTGGTTTTTTGCACAAGGAGCGCACGGGGCGGGGGCAATTTATTGAAGTGCCGATGCTCGAATGCATGGTGAATTTCACCATGGCCGAAAATCTATACGGCCGTACATTTGTGCCGCCAAAGGGTGGAACTACATACACAAGATCGATCAACCCGCAGCGTAAACCTTATAAAACGAAGGATGGCTATATCGGCATTATGCCGTATACCACTGCCAATTGGGCCGATTTTTTCAAGCTTGGGGGGAGGTCTGAGCTGATGGAAGATGAGCGGTTTTCTACATATCCCAAGCGCACGGAAAATATAACCGAGCTATATGGTCATCTCGAAGAGATTGCCCTGCAAAAAACAACCGGAGAATGGATGGCACTGTTGGGTGCAGCGAATGTACCTTGCATGAAAGTGCAATCGCTGGATGAAGTTCTGGAAGACCCGCAAATGATCGATACCGGGTTTATAGAAGAGCGGGATCATCCGAGCGAAGGCAAATATTTAGCCGTAAATAATCCTGTGAAATTTACAGATTCGCCAGTGCGCATCTACCGTGATGCGCCCCTTATGGGGGAAGATAATCTGGCTATACTAACCGAGCTTGGCTATAGCGACGAAGATGTCGAGAGCATCAAGCAATCTGGTGCTCTTGGAGGGTAATGATCTATCAAAATTTAGAAGCCGAGCTATGTGGTTAGCTCGGCTTCCATGTCAAGCCAGATTAAGTCCCATAAATGATTCCGTTTCTGAGCGCCAAAGCGTAATAGGCTGGGGGGTGCTTCGACCCTTGACACAAAAATCTTACATTATTTTCAACGGATGGCACAACAATTAACTTACCTAACGTAAGTTTTCTCGGTTTATGTCACTGTAATTTCAAGTAATTAATGTGTTAAAAAGTTTGCTACGTAATTTCGAATAGACCAGCACCGCCCATGCCGCCGCCAATACACATGGTTACAACGGCATATTTGACGCCTCTTCTTTTCCCTTCGATCAATATGTGACCAGTCATGCGCGCACCCGACATGCCATAGGGATGGCCAATAGAAATTGCACCGCCGTTCACATTGTATTTTTCCGGGTCAATACCAAGGGTGTCTCGGCAGTAGATGGCTTGACAGGCGAAGGCTTCGTTCAATTCCCAAAGGCCGATATCATCTATCTTCAAACCATGGGCTTTGAGTAATTTTGGCACGGCAAATACCGGGCCAATGCCCATCTCATCGGGATCGCAACCAGCGACCATCATGCCGCGATAAATTCCGAGTGGTTCGATGCCTCGCTTTTCAGCTTCCTTTGCTTCCATTAATACGGATGCAGATGCACCATCGGAAAGTTGCGAGGCGTTTCCTGCGGTGATGTATTTTCCTTCTTTCACCTGCTGGCCGCCACTAAACACCGGATTTAGCTGGCCCAGGCTTTCAACGGTGGTGGAGGGGCGGTTGCTTTCATCTTTTTCCAAGGTCATTTCAAGGTCGGAAACTTCTTTTGTTTCACGGTCCATGACTTTCACATTGGTTTTTATAGGGACAATTTCTGCGCCCAGTCTGCCTGCTTCCTGTGCTGCAGCTGTGCGTTTTTGTGATAGATAGGCGTATTCGTCCTGTGCCTCGCGAGAAATTCCATAGCGTTCAGCAACGATTTCTGCCGTTTCAAGCATGGGCATGTAGAGTGCTGGGATATTTTCTTTCAACCACGGGTCGGCGGCGCGATAAAGGTTCATTTTTTCGTTCTGACAGAGCGAGATGGATTCAAGCCCACCGCCAACAGTAACCATCATTCCGTCGGAAATGATTTGTTTTGCCGCCGTTGCAATGGCCATTAGGCCTGATGCGCATTGGCGGTCCAGCGTCATGCCGGAAACGCTGGCGGGTAACCCGGCACGAAGGGCGCATTGGCGGGCGGTATTCATATGGGTGGAACCCTGTTGAATGGCTGCTCCCATAATTACATCATCTATTTCAGCCCCATCCACACCGGCACGTTCTACCGCGTTAGATATGGCATGGCCTCCCAGTGTCTGGGCGGGTGTATCATTGAATGCACCGCGATAGGCTTTGCCTATCGGTGTGCGGGCAGTTGAAACGATGACTGCTTCGCGCATGGGATACCTCTTTGTTTAATGGCCCTGACTTTGGGTGAGGACCTAGGTTTTGGTGGCGTTATTGATGACTTTAACCACGTGTTCTGTGCCGCTCAGGAAAATATCCGGATCGGACATGTCGTTGATTGCAGCAAAGTTTTCCGCCACATCATCTGCACTACGGTGAGCTTCGTCGAGATACTTACCTTTGCTTTCGTGAATTTCCAGAGTGGCAAACGTGCCAGCGCCAGCAAACATCACGGTGTGATTTGGTGCGTCCTTGCTGACAAGGAAAACAGCTGCGGGCGTTACATATTCGGGTTTTAATGCTTCCAGCATCTCCGGTGTCATGATGTCTTCGGTCATTCTGGTGGCAGCGGTTGGTGAGAGGCAATTTATCTGGATATTGTTTTTTGCGCCTTCAATGCACAACGTATTCATCAAGCCAACGACGCCCATTTTTGCGGCACCATAATTGGCCTGACCGAAATTTCCGTAAACACCCGAGGTCGACGTGGTCATCAGTATCCGCCCGTAATTTTGCTCTTTCATCTGGTTCCATACGGCGCGGGAACAATTGGCGGATCCATTAAGGTGAACGGCAATGACGCTATCCCAATCAGATGTGCTCATTTTGCCATAAGAGCGATCGCGCAAAATGCCTGCATTGTTGATGAGGACATCAACGCGGCCCCATTTTTCAACAGCCTGTGCCACCATTTTTTCACAATCATCAAAATTTGCCACATTAGCACCATTGGCGATTGCCTCACCGCCTGCGGCTTCAATTTCTGCAACGGTTGCTTCTGCTGGCGATAGAGAGCCATCGGAACCACCATCTCTGGCTCCGCCGAAATCATTGACCACAACTTTTGCGCCACGTTTAGCAAGTTCTAAAGCGTGGGATTTTCCAAGACCGTTGCCGGCACCTGTTACAATGGCCACCTGGCCACTAAATTCAATTGTCATTCTTTATTTTCTCCATCGATTTCTATAACTGCCATGCCGAGCCATTCGGCAATCAAGGCTGGTTTTTCTTCTCCTTCGATTTCCACGCTCACGATATATCGTGACAGGAATTCTCCGGGTTTTCGTTCTGTACATTCTGCCAGTTTGATGTTTCCGCGTACTCTTGAACCAGACCTTACAGGAGTAAGAAAACGAATTTTTTCAAAGCCGTAATTAACGGCGCGAATGGCTTCTTTTGCTTTGGGAATGCTGTCTATGGAAAATTTTGACAGCAGAGAAAGGGTCAAAAACCCATGCGCAATGGTGCCGCCATAGGGTGTTTCTGCCTTGGCGCGCGCCTCATCTACATGGATAAACTGATGATCAAGCGTTGCATCGGCAAACTGATTGATCATTGCCTGTGAAATTTCTACCCAAGGGGAGGTTGTTTCAAATGTACCGGCGGTTGCGACGATTTCTTTAATAGGAATAGTTTCCATCATTATAAACCTCAATCAAACAAGGGTGGGCCGGTAAGCAAATGTCCACCGCCGCATAGTGGGAGGATTGCGCCGGTTACGTATGAACCGCCTTTTCCACATAAAAACAATGCTGCTCCGGCGATATCGTCCGGTGAACCGATTCGTCCTAATGGCACGCCTTTTCCAACTTTGACGGCCTTTTCATCGCTGCCGGTGGCAAAGGCTGTCATTTTACTTTGGAATGGGCCGGGCGCAAAGGCGTTGACTGTGATGCGACGCTCTGCCAGTTCCTTGCCGAGAATTCTGGTGAGTTGGTGTACCGCTGCTTTAGATGCTGAATAGGAGTAAGCGCCATCGCCCATGGCAACTGTGCCCATTATTGAACCCAAATTGATTACCCGTGCCGGGTCTTCATGGCTCGCTGCTTTGTCGAGGAATGGAAGAAGTTGCTGGGTTAGGTGGAACAGGCCGGTGACGTTCACGTCCATAATTTTGGCCCAGGCCCCGTGGGGAAATTCATCCAGTGGTGCGCCCCATGTGACGCCTGCATTGTTGACCAGAATATTGAGCGTATCGGTGCGTGATTTGACTTCCGCCACTAGGTTGTTGACGCCTTCTTCTGTGCTTACGTTGCCGGAGAATCCCTCAGCTTCACCCAATGGGTTGGATGCGTTGATTTCGTTGGCTACTGTTACACAATCATCGCCCTTGCGTGAGGCGATCATCACATGGGCGCCGGCTTCAACCAGAGCAGTGGCAATCATTCGGCCGATGCCCGTGGCTCCTCCCGTTACCAGTGCGGTTTTCCCCTCTAACGAAAAGAGATGGTTCAGAATGTTCATATGTTTCTCCATGAAGAATGTCAGCGTCTACAACAATCTTACAATATCCCTCTTGTGTGTGATGACAAGATGCCTGATTAATTGTTTCAGATTTTTTTGTTCGGATAATATTTTCCGAACACTGTCAGGAGATAAAATGATGAGTAGCGGTTCTGAAATGAAAACTGGCGACGCCATGGCGCTGGGTATGAGCGAGAAACTTCGCCCCTTGCATGAGCAGGTGGCTAAGATGGTTGAAGAGGAAATATTGCCTCTGGATGAAGAATACCTTGCTGAGGTGGAAAAAGGAGATCGCTGGACCCATACGGTGCGGCAGGACGAAATCCTCAATGGTCTCAAAGCCAAAGCGAAAGAACGTGGATTGTGGAATTTCTGGCTGACGGATTCTGAACAAGGCTACGGCCTGACGACGGTGGAATATGCCTATCTGGCAGAAGAAATGGGCAAGGCGCATCTTGGTGCTGAGACTTTTAACTGTAGTGCGCCGGATACGGGCAATATGGAAGTGCTTGAGCGATACGGTACTGATGAACACAAGAAAAAATGGTTGAAACCTTTGCTGGAAGGCGAAATTCGCTCGGCCTATTTGATGACAGAGCCGGATGTGGCTTCATCGGATGCTACCAACATCGAAATGAGTTGCGTTCGCGATGGCGATGAATATGTGCTCAACGGTGAAAAGTGGTGGTCTTCAGGGGCTGGGGATTCTCGTTGTAAAATCTATATTGTAATGGTGAACTCGCCTGATGAGGAACGCACAAAGCATCAGCAGCATTCAATGATTTTGGTTTCAGCAGATGCGCCTGGAATTACTACATTGCGCCCGATGCAGGTTTACGGTTTGGACGATGCACCTCATGGCCATATGCATCTCAAATTTGAGAACGTTCGTGTGCCAGCCACCAACTTATTGCTTGGCGAAGGGCGTGGCTTTGAAATTTCGCAAGGGCGGCTTGGGCCGGGAAGGATACATCACTGTATGCGTGCGATTGGACAGGCTGAACGGGCGCTTGAACAAATGTGTCAGCGCTCTATTCGTCGAGAAGCTTTTGGTAAACCTCTTGCTCAATTGGGTGCGAACTTCGACATCATCGCAAATTGCCGGATGGAAATTGAACAGGCGAGACTGCTTTGCCTAAAGGCTGCGTGGATGATGGATCAGGGCGATGGGCGTGCTGCAGCTCCGTGGATTTCTCAAATCAAGGTCGTTGCTCCCTTAATGGCGCTGAAGGTTATCGATGAAGCAGTACAAATGCACGGGGCGCAGGGGATTTCACAGGATTTCTCATTGGCCAGAGCTTGGCAGCATGTGCGTACCCTACGGCTGGCCGACGGTCCGGATGCCGTGCATCGACGTCAAGTTGCGCGGGCTGAACTTAAAAAATACACCCAGCAAAAAATGTAATTTTGGAGCGTTTGCAGAATGAAAGCAATAATTTGCGAAGAATACGGCTCCATTGATGATCTCGTTTACGGTGATATGGATGAACCGGTTGCGGATGAAGATGGTGTTGTGATTAAAGCAGAAACTATAGGGGTAAATTTTCCTGATGGTTTACTGGTTCAGGGGCTTTATCAGGCTAAACCGCCAGTGCCTTTTGTACCCGGAACGGAAGTGGTCGGGCATGTGGTCTCGATTGGTTCTGGTGTTAGCAATGTCCAAGTTGGTGATCGGGTGGCTGCGATTTCCCAATTGGGATGTTACGCCGAAAAAGTGCTGGTTAATAAGGCAACAGTTATGCCTGTTCCCGACGGCGCGGATGCTAATGCTGTCACCGCGCTTTTATGCGGGTTTGGCACGTCTCACCACGGATTGAAACAGCGAGCGCGTCTGACTAAAGGTGAGACGTTGGTTGTAACAGGGGCCGCTGGTCTGACTGGTCTTGCGGCAGTGCAAATCGGCAAGGTTATGGGGGCAAAAGTGATCGGTATTGCCTCCACTGACGAGAAACGAAAAATCGTTCTGGAGAACGGTGCAGATATGGTGCTTGGCTACGATAATCTAAAAGACAACCTCAAAGAGGCGACTGATGGCAAAGGTGCCGATGTGGTGTTTGACGTGGTCGGCGGTGAGGTATTCGATGCTTGTTCACGTGCCATGGCATGGAAGGGTCGCCTGCTTGTGGTGGGTTTTGCATCAGGAACAATTCCCAAATTCCCGGTTAATCTGGCTTTGGTCAAAGGATATAGTGTTGTTGGCGTTTTTTGGGGGACATTTACTCGTAAAGAACAAAGTGCTTATGCTGAGAATATGGCTGAACTGATGGGGTGGTACGGAGCTGGAAAAATTAAACCATACGTGGAAGATACGTTTGCGCTAAGCGATGCTGCCAGCGCTCTCAACTATATTCATGATCGTAAAGCGGTCGGCAAAATTGTGTTAAAACCTTAGGAAATTCTCAATGTCTATACCAACAAAAATGTTCGCGCTGGTTTTGCGCAATGATGGTTATTCCAATACACAGGAAGGGCCGTCAATTACCACACTGGAACCCTATCTGGAAGCAAAGGAAATTGATGTTCCCGAGCCTAGCGATGGGCAGGTGCTGATTCGTCTTATCCGGGCAAATATCAATCCGTCAGATTTACATTTTATCAAGGGCGAATATGGTTTGCCACGTCGCATCGGTGTGCCTGCTGGTTTTGAGGGCGTTGGCGAAGTGGCGGCGGCTGGGGCTGGCGGCGAAGGTTTGGTCGGCAAACGCGTGGCGTTTTTGGCTTCAGCATCTGGCGCCTGGGCCGACTATGTGATTGCTGATGCGATTACTTGTATTCCGGTTCGTGATGATTTGCGCGATAAGGATGCCGCAACCCTGTTTGTTAATCCGCTGACGGCGGTGGCGATGTTTGATGAAGTAAAAAAGACAGGCACAACGAGTTTCATTATGACGGCGGCGGCGAGCCAGCTTTGCAAATTGATTACAGGTCTTGCGAAGGATAGCGGGATTAACGCGATTTCGATTGTGCGCAATGACGAGCAAATCGAGCCATTGAAAAATCTTGGTGCGGCCCATGTGCTGAATTGTATGACTGGTGACTTTCAACTGGCCATTGACACGCTCATGAAGGAAGAAAAACCGCGCGTTATACTTGATGCGGTGGCTGACCAAATTTCTGCGGATATATTCTTTGCCATGCCAAACCGCGCTAAATGGGTGGTTTACGGCAAATTGTCTCCCGATGCGCCTGTTATGAGCCAAATGGGGCAGTTTGTGTTTACCGGCAAAGAGATTACAGGTTTTTGGCTTACCAAATGGATGCAATCCAAACCGCCAAAAGAACAATTGGCCGTGATTGCGCAGGTGCAGGAATTGTTTGCTTCAGGCAAGTGGAAAACCGATGTTCGAGCGACTGTATCCTTGCGGGACGCCATGAGCCAATTGCCGGATGAGCTTAGCAATATGAACACCGGAAAAGTAATGCTGGTGCCATGATCATTTGTTGTGGAGAAGCGCTGATCGACATGCTGCCACGGCAGTTGGAAGATGGCAGTGAGGTTTTGCTGCCTGTTCCCGGTGGTGCGATTTATAATACAGCGATTGCACTTGGGCGGTTGGGTGAAAAATCGGGCTTTTTCTCCGGTCTTTCTACTGATTTGTTTGGCGAGAAACTGACTGAGGCTCTGGTGGCTTCTAATGTGGATTTCCAATATGCGGTGCGCAGCGATTTGCCAACCACACTAGCCTTTGTCAAACTGACAAACGGCCAGGCGCAATATACGTTTTATGATGAGAATACCGCTGGTCGTATGATCACTGAATCGGATATACCGGATTTCGGCGATGAGGTGACGGCGCTTCATTTTGGTACGATAAGTCTAATTTCGGAACCTTGCGGTACAGCATTCGAAGTGCTGATGAAACGGGAGCATAAAAACCGTGTTATGTCGTTTGATCCGAATATCCGGATCAGTTTTATCAGGGATGAGATGGTACACCGTGCCCGTATGATGCGTATGATTGCGATGAGTGATATAATCAAGGTTTCGGACGAGGATTTTGACTGGTTGGTGCCGAGTGGCTCGTTTGAACAGTCTGCGAAATCGTGGATTGAAAACGGTGCTTCAGTTGTTGTTTTTACCATGGGTGCCGAAGGATGTCGGATTGTTACGGCTCATCATGATATTACTGTTTCGGTGCAAAAAATGCAGGTGGTGGATACCGTCGGGGCAGGGGATTCCTTTGATGGAGGATTGCTTGCTGGATTGAATAAAGCCGGCGCTCTCAGCAAATCTTCACTGCGTGATCTTGATGAGAAAACCTTGCGTGTTGCCTTGCAAATGGCTACCAAAGTTGCCGGGATTTCTGTTACCCGCGCCGGAGCCAACTCGCCGTGGCTGGAAGAACTAAATTAGGCCTTTTTCCAACGCTCAAGTTTGGGTAGTCCGCGAGTAAAAATCCAGGCCATGAAGCCGGGCATGCCGTGTCCTTTTAGTGCGTTAACACAATGTGTCTGCATTTGTTCAACGGTGAAATCCGTATGGACGAAATTACCATCTTCAAAGCAAAGAGAACAATATTCCGTACTCTTGCTGCCATCGGAATTGGTGCCTCCACCCTTTGCATCCTTGTTCATCGGCATGCCGCAGCTTTGGCAATATTTGGTCATTTCTCTTCATCCCGTTTTGACTATAAATCGCAATACAAATATTCATAACAATGGACCATTGTCAATGGTTTTTTGGTCTGCTAAAGTTTGGAGATTAGGCGCTGGATGACTGCATAAGTGAGGATGGATGAGAATAGGTGAACTGGCAAAACGCTCAAGTATGAGCAGGGATACGATCCGTTTTTATGAGCGTAACGGGCTAATATTTTCGATACCCAACGATGGTGGAACAAACTCTTATCGAGAATATCTTGATGAGACTGTTGAGATTCTTGCCATGATAAAAGAGGCGCAGGATGCGGGGTTGTCGATTGCTGATCTTGTGCTGTTTATCAAACAAATGAGCGAGGCATCGGTTGAAAACTTCAATGCTGAAGATTTTCTCCAAACCAAGATTGATGAAGTTGAGGAAAGGATACGTCGCTCGCGCCGTTTCCTAAAAACCCTTAAGGCGACCAAGAATGCTTTATCACCACAACGTGGGAGTGAATAATCATGATTATCGAAAACTTTGAATCCTTTAGCGGTCAACACTGTGAAACGACTTCAACGGGAAGTCTGCTTAACCAATTGGGCTTTGAACTTTCAGAACCGATGCTTTTTGGCCTTGGGGAAGGGCTTGGGTTTATCTTCTGGAATATGAAGATGATGGATTTTCCGTTCATTGGAGGGCGCACCAAACCCGGTGCGATCACAGAGGCGCTGGCGCGAAATCTCAACCTTGGACTGACGATTAAGGAGACTGCTTCCATCAAGAAAGCTTGGCGGAATGTTGCCGATTATATTGATCAAGGTACTGCCGTGGGTCTTCAAGTTGATTGTTATCATCTGGAATATTTTGGCTCGAAAATTCACTTCGCCGGGCACTTTGTTGCGATGTATGGCTATGACGATGAATTCGCCTATCTCGTTGATACAGCGCAGCAGCATGGGGAGGTGAGAACATCGCTGAAAAGCCTGGAACTTGCACGCTCCGAAAAAGGGCCGATGGCTGCGAAAAACCTTATGTATGTTTTGAGCAAGCAAAACGAGGAGTTTGATTTGGCTGAGGCAATCGTCTCGGCGATTTCCAATAATGCGAAGGGCTATCTCAATCCACCAATTAAAAATTTTGGTTACAAGGGCATTCACACGGCCGGCGTAGAAATCAAAAAATGGTTCAAGCGAAGCAATGATGTGAAAACGGAATTTCAAACTACCGCAATGCTAATGGAGCGGGCTGGAACTGGTGGGGCGCTGTTTCGCAATTTATATCGCGATTTTTTGAAGGAGAGCGCGGAGATTACAAGGTTGGAACCCATTCACAAGGCGTATATTGGATTTGTCGAATGCGCAAAGCTTTGGACCGAGGTGGCGGATATGCTTGATCGGGCAGGAGCAAGCGGCGATGTGATGCATATCAATCAGGCATCGGAGATATTGGTATATTTATCGAAACTGGAATGTGAAACCGTAAGCTTGCTAGAAGGGCTTGGGGATTAATAAAATCTACATAACTAGTTTTATGGTTGTTAATTAGATTTTCTCATGCTATTGGTTTCAATATGAAACAAGATCACGTTACACGCACATTGGCAGAACTGGGTAACGAAACCCGGTTGGCGATTTTTCGGTTGCTGTTGAAATCAGGCAGGGATGGGATGACCATCGGTGAGATTGGTAAGCGGTTGGAAGTGCCGGCTTCTACCCTTGGGTTTCATCTGCGCGGTCTGGTAGAAGTTGGGCTTGTAACCCAGCAAAAGCAGGGGCGCAGTGTGTTTTGCTTTGCGGAACTTGAGATGTTGACCAGTGTTTTACACAGCCTTGAAGATGAGTGCTGTGCTGATCAGAATTCGAATGAATTATGTGGGAATGCTGCATAGACAGTTCCCCAATTTTGAGAAGAAATAACTATAAACCTAGGTAAGTGGAAATTAAAATGAATATCATAGATAAAATTGCCGCTCCGACCACTTGCGGCACACCCGATCTGGAGCACCGGGATGGGCAGCCGCTTGAAAAAAGTGGGTTCTCCACCTTACAGGCATATTTTGCTAGGATTTGGCAACAACTTGGAGCGCCAATCGTTCTATCTGGATTGGTATTTGGCGTGCTGCTTGTGCTTGTGCCTCCGCAAGCTGGTAGGAGTTTTGCCTTCACCGTTGAAGCATTGGTGGGTATATTGCCGTTCATTTTGCTTTCTGTGGCTTTAGCGTCCTATCTTAAGGCCAGTGGTGCGGATCAAATTGTTGCCAAGGCATTTGAGGGCAGTCCTGTGAAGGCCATTGCCGTTGCTTCGATATTTGGTGCGCTTTCGCCGTTTTGTTCCTGCGGGGTTATTCCTTTGGTAGCAGGCTTGTTGGCGGCGGGCGTTCCAATTGCTCCGGTGCTGGCGTTTTGTATTGCTTCGCCGATTATGGATCCGGAAATGTTTGTTCTTACAGCCGCTGGTCTCGGTCTTGAATTCACAATGGTTAAGACCTTGGCTGCCGTTTGCATGGGCCTATTGACCGGCTATGTCACTTTGTTGATATCAAAAACCGGTGCGCTGGATAACGCGCTTAAGAATATTGCGAAACCATCTTGTGGCGCTTCCAGTTGCTCTCCCGACCTTAAAGAAACCAAACCAGTGTGGAAATTCTGGCGGGAAGGGGAGCGGCTGAAGACATTTTGGAGCGAGACGCTTTCTTCCGGTTGGTTCCTTGGGCGTTGGCTTGCCTTCGCCTTTTTGCTGGAAAGCTTGATGGTTGCATATTTGCCAGCCGCCAGCGTTGCCCAATGGCTTGGGGATGGTAATCCATATGCTATTCCTTTGGCGGTGGTTGTTGGTGTTCCTGCTTATCTCAATGGATATGCAGCCATTCCGCTGGTGCGCGGTCTGCTTGATCTGGGCATGTCGCCTGCGACCGGGCTATCCTTTATGTTGGCTGGCAGCGTTACCAGTATTCCAGCAGCGATTGCGGTCTGGACATTGGCAAAGCCACGGTTATTTGCGCTTTATCTGGTCATGGCTGCTTCTGGTGCACTCCTATCGGGGTTGGTGTATGCGGCTGTTCTTGGGGTGCTTTAGCGTAAAATTGACATTTGTTTCATACCCATTTAGTTGTATATGGCAACTAAATGGGTATGATTTATGAACTCTTCTCAAGCGAAAACTATCTCGGCTATCCGTACAGCATCTCGCGAACTGGTGCGGGAATTGGGGTTTTTGAACCAAACACTTGCGGGTACGGAGATGTCTGCTTCCACCGTCCATGCGATTATCGAGATTGGGCTTGCCAGCGGAATTACAGCGAAGACATTGGGGCAGATACTGTTGTTGGAAAAATCCACGATTAGCCGTTTGGTAAAATCTCTGGTGAAGAATGGCCTGGTGCTTGAAACGCCAGCAGATTTTGACGGTCGGATGAAGTTTTTAAATTTGAGCGTTGCTGGTCAATCTGCCATGGAAAGCATTGTTGAATTTGCCGAAAATCAGGTGGCGTCTGCAATCGCGCCTTTAAATGAAGAAAATTGCGATAAGATATTGGAAGGGCTGGAGATTTATGCGGCGGCTCTTGGTAAAGCAAGCTCGTCTGTTTTAATGAAAGATGAGGTGGTCGTGCATGAAGGCTACACCCCCGGTCTCATCGGTAAAGTGGCGGCGATGCACGCGCTATATTATAGCAAACATTCAGGTTTTGGTGCGGATTTTGAGGCTTTGGTTGCTGGCGGGTTGGCAGAGTTTATTCCCCGGTTGGGAAGCCCCAAAAACGCAATCTGGTACGCGACCAAACGTGGAACCATTGTCGGAAGCCTAACCATTGACGGCGAAGATCTTGACGATAATATTGCTCATCTTCGCTGGTTCATTGTTGACGATGGATTGCGTGGTGCAGGGCTTGGACGTCGCTTCATGCAGGCAGTTGTTGATTATTGTGATGAACAAAAATTTGACGAAATTCATCTTTGGACGTTTCAGGGGCTGGACGCTGCCCGTAAGCTATACGAAGTTTTTGATTTTGCATTGGTCGACGAGCAATCAGGAAGCCAATGGGGCAAGGAAGTTATCGAGCAGAAGTTTGTTCGTAGGTTCCCCTAAATCAAACTCAATTGCGGGTCTTCACCCTGTTCGTGTTGCAGCAGGTATTGTTTGGTTTCAATGCCACCGCCGAAGCCGGTGAGAGAATTATTGGCACCGATTACCCGGTGGCACGGAATGATGATCGGCAGATGATTTGCGCCATTGGCAGCACCCACTGCGCGGCTGGCTTTCGGCCTGTCGATGCGTCTCGCCAGTTCGCCGTATGATATGGTTTCGCCAAAAGGGATGTCGCAGAGGGCGGTCCAAACTTCTTCCTGAAAATCCGTACCGTTCAACACCATGGGGATATCAAAGTTTTCCAAATCTCCGGCGAAATATGCCGCGAGCTGGTTGGAGATCTCTTTGAATGGCGCTGAGTCTTCGTGCCAGTTTTTATGGGGTGTGATGGTCCCTTTGCCTGAGGGAAAACTGATATAATGCAAATGCTGCTCATCCCCTGCCACCAGAAGTTGACCGATTGGGCTTTCTAGATAGATATAGGCAAGTTCAGGAGTGTTCATTTTGGGCGTCCTCTTTTGGCGCTTTGCGAATTTTGGATGGTGGACGGTTATATAGATCGCTGAAGGCTGCATTGAACCGGCGCAAGCTGCCAAAGCCTGAGCGGTAAGCTATTTCAGTGATTGAGAGTTCCGTATCATTCAACATGCGTTTGGCCCGTTGCAGGCGGAAGGTTTTAGCAGCCTGTGTCGGACTTGCGCCAATATGTTGCTTGAACAATCTGGATAAATGTCGCGCACCGACACCAACACGGTCTGATAGTTGTTCAACATTTCCTTTGTCCAGTGCGCCATGATCGATTAGTTTTAAGGCGCGTTCCACAGTGGTTTTTGTACCCTTCCACGCCGGGCAAAAAGGGGCTGTTTCCGGACGACAACGCAGGCATGGGCGAAAACCCGCATGTTCTGCTGCTGGCGCGCTTTGATAATAGGTGACGTTCTTCGTCAGCGGTTGTTTGACCGGACAAACATTGCGGCAATAAATGCCGGTGGTCTTGACGGCTGTGAAAAACAGGCCGTCAAAATTGGGATCGCGCTTATGGCGGGCGGTTTCGCAGGTTTTGAAATCTAACATGAAACTAACATAGGAAAGCATATCCGAAGGGTCGAGGGGTTTCGAAGTATGAAGTCCGATTTCGGCTAGTTTGACAAGGGTATATGCGATAGATATTTTTACTCATATCTGAAGGGTTTAACCTCATGCAAATGACAATTCGTGAATGGGCGTTACTAATATTTTTGTCGATCATATGGGGTGGTGCATTCTTTTTCGTGGCTGTGGCAGTTCAAGTCGTGCCACCGCTGACGGTTGTTTTCTTGCGGGTAGGAGTTGCAGCATTCGCATTGTTTATCTATCTGCGTATCAAGGGAGAGAAGTTTCTGTTTCAGCGGCCTCTTTTACTGGCTTTTTTGATAATGGGAATTTTGAATAATATCATTCCTTTCAGCCTGCTTTTTTGGGCTCAAACGACCATATCCAGCGGTTTGGCCTCTATCCTGAACGCCACAATGCCGATGTTTTCAATTGTTGTTGCACACTTCATGCTGGCGGATGAAAAAATGGCAACCAACAAATTTGTCGGGGTGATTTTAGGATTGTTCGGGGTGGTGACCCTTGTGGGAGGCGGTGCATTGCAGGGCGAAAATATCGCCATTTTTGGTATGATCGCCTGCTTGGGAGCCGCGTTATCCTATGCTTGCGCGGCGGCCTTTGGTCGGCGGTTTCGCACGATAAACGTCTCCAATTCTTACTTGGCATTTGGTCAGCTTACAGCGTCAACATTGATGATGATCCCGGTGATGTTGATTGTGGATCGGCCATGGGAACTGCCGATGCCGGGAGTAGATGTCATTCTGGCGATTGTCATGTTGGCCATTGTATCAACGGCACTGGCCTATGTGATTTATTTCCAACTCTTGGCGAGTGCAGGGTCTGTTAATGTTGCTTTGGTGACATTGCTTGTTCCTGTTAGTGCTATTCTTCTCGGCACAATCTTCCTCAATGAAATTCTGGAAACCCGTCATTATGTTGGATTGGCATTGATCCTTACCGGATTGATCGCCGTTGATGGCCGATTACTGCGTAAAGTTATCTTTCAAGGATAACTTTATTCCGATTTTAATACTCGTTTTTCAAAGTAAAACCGATTGATACCACCTCCGATTGTTTTGTTGGATGCTTCCGTGGCGGTCTCTTCATGAACAAGTACAAAACCGGCACTATGATATAATTGTAGTGCCGCTTTCTGTATTTCTGATGTGGAGAGTTCGAGCATTGATTTGCTCGATCTTGCACATTGAACTTCTGCGTGACTGAGCAGTTTTTGTGCGATGCCTTGCCTTCTATGGGATGGGTCCACATACATCCGGCGCAATTCCATGGTGGTGTTTGAAACTGTTTCCAACCCGTACATACCGACGAGTTTTTGATCTTTCAAAGCTATCCAGAAACCGCCTTGTTTCTCGGTGAAATAACTCTCAATCCGACCAATTTCGTCCTCAATTGAGTTTTGGATGTAATTTTCAAATGCCTGTTCTTTTCCCTCGGGTGCTAAACTTCTGTTTATCTCAGAAAAGAGGGAGATGACATCAGTTGCATAATTCGCGTGAAAAGGCTGGATGGAGAGGCTGGAACTCATGCCTGAAAATCAATAATCGCTGCAATGCCTGGAGACGCGGCCTTGCAATACCACGCGTCCAGTGAGGTCATGCCATGCGGTGGTTGCGCGGCAACTGAGTGATGTGGCGAGTGCTTCGTCCATACCATCTTCTACGTATTTGGGGGTACAGATGTTTTCAATGTTGAATTCCGGCCGCCAGTCATTGAGAATTGCTGCATGCATAAATCTGTCCGTTATCTGATTGTTTTGAGCCTGCGAAATAGAATCAAAGTCTTGCGTTCATCTCGTTGTTAAGTCGTTCTTTCCTATGCTGCGTGATCCAGTTTCCAGATGGCGATTTCGGTGTCGCGACCTTTTACTGATTGTTTGCCGTCTTGATGGAAGCCAAGGAGAAGGTTTGCGCCTTTGTCGGAGGAGGTTGCTTCTTGGGCTTCTACGACGGCGTTGGAGATAACCACTTGTGTGCCTAGGTCGCGTGTCAGGGCTTCCAGTCTGCTGGCGACGTTTACCGTGTCGCCCAGGGTTGCGAATTCCAGGCGGCGTTCGGAGCCTATGTCGCCCAAAATGACCTCACCGTAGTGAATGCCAACAGAAAGGATGACTGGGTCTTCGCCGTTGTTTTTGCGTGTGATGTTCCATTTATCGATTGCTGTTACCATATCGCGGGCACATTGTATGGCGTTGGCTGCATCATCGGGACCAACAGTCGGGCTGCCAAAGGTTGCCATCACGCCATCGCCTAGGAATTTATCGAGGGTTCCGTGATTATCAAAGACCGCTTTTTCAAGTCTTTGGTGATATTCGCGCAGCATTGCCACCACTTTTTCAGGCGAACCCAGTTCTGCCATGCGAGTGAAGCCGACGATATCAGCAAATAAAACTGCTACGAACTGTGAGCGGATGTTGGCGAACGGATCGTTTTGCCCTGCCAGTTCTTCCACGATGTTTGGCGGGAAATAGCGACCGAGGTTTTCGCGTTCACGGGCAATTAAGGCTTGTTCCAAAACCAGCCGATTGTTGCGCCAGCCATTGATTGCAAGAATGCCTGCAACGATAAGAAAGAGAACAATTTCCTGCATGCGCAAGCCGACTATTATGGAATTTGGGTCGGTAAAAGCTGCCAGCAGCGGGTAATCTGCAAAAGCGACATTCAGTTTTGTTGTTAGTTCCGGCGTTTGTTTGCCGAACAAATATACCAGTATAATGCCGGTTACCCATAGGCCAGTGGTCCATGCTCCTACGGCAAATATGGTGCGCCAGGAATAGGCAAGTGTGGCGCCGGCGAGCAAAACCATGAAATAGGAAAAATTCTGGAACCGGTATTGCATGGCGGTGGGCCATTCATTGTCGAAGAACGGGTTTGGAAACACGCATACAAAGGCCATTAGTGCGAGATCACAAAACAGCAGAAACAGTTCCATTTTGCTTTGCCCGACCTTGCCGACTTTCAGCTGCGCCCAGCCCAAAATCGCGAAGGTTAGCAGGATTACTTCGTTGTAGAGCGTGGATGTCCAGTTTGGGGTGAGGAAAGGGGCCATCAGGCCAATTATTGCGAGAGCAACCCAGCGTGAGCGGACAGCCAGCTTATGCCCCTCGCGTTTATTTCTTTCCAGTGCTGCACGCAGATGTGGGTTGTTCAGCGTTTCCCCATTTTCGCGTTTGGCTGCTTCGCGAAACTGAGTGCGTAAATTTAATATGGGGGAAAAAAAATTGTTTGCCATGAAACTCTCCAATAGAATACGCCCTATGTAAGGAAGCCAGTTTAGCAGTACAAGCTTTCGCCAGACTTCATGAAAATCACTGCGACACGATAAATGTTTAATCTAAATTGGCGGAGATGTATTGAAATGTGGATTATGATTGCTGGCCCCTATACGTCAGGTGCGAATAATGAACAGGAACGTGCTGATAACCTTGCTGTGATGAACAAAGTTGCATTAGCGGTTTTTGAGAAAGGGCATGTGCCGATCATTGGTGTTAATAATGCATTGCCTCTTATCGAAGTAGCCGGTTCGAACAGGTTTGATGAAATTATGATGCCTTTGTCATTTGCAATTACAGAACGTTGTGACGCCTGCCTCAGGATTGGTGGACCATCGCAGGGTGCAGATGAGGAGATGCAGAAATTTCGGGACCGGGGACTTCCGACTTTTGTAAATGCCGATGAAATTCCTGACGGTTCTTTGGGTTGAACCCAATTTCTAAAGGCTCGGCTATTGTACCACCTTCGTTGAGGCGGTAACCTCTCTCCAGAGGGCGTATATATTTGGTTTGGTGGAGAGAATTTTTCGATGTTGAATTTTATTGGCCGCATGGTTGTTGCGATGTTGTTTGTATTGGTATTTACGTTCAATGCATCTGCCGGAGCGCGGTTTGCGCTGGTGGTTGGGAATTCTCAATATGAGAATATTGGTTCGCTAGCCAATCCGGCGAATGATGCTGCTCTTATTTCCAGTACGCTGGAAAAGGCTGGGTTTACTGTCACGACGATTATTGATGCGGATCAGCGCACTTTGAAACGGGCGTTGCTCAACTATACCCGGCTGTTGCGTCGGGAAGAGGTTGAGGCGAGCTTGTTTTATTATGCAGGTCACGGATTGCAGGTGGATGGGCAGAACTATCTTTTACCCACCTCTGCTGATATCACCAGCAAGGGTGAGGTGGAAGACGAAGCCATCGATGTGAATTCTTTTTTGCGGCGTTTGGATGAAGCTAACAGCTCGGTCAATATCGTTATTCTTGATGCCTGTCGGAACAATCCGTTTAAAGGTAGTGTTCGTTCTCTGATCCTTGGGGGATTGGCACCGGTGGATGCGCCCAAGGGGACTTATGTTGGGTATTCTACTGCATCAGGGCAAGTGGCGTTGGACGGTGATCAGGGTAACAGCCCCTATACCTTGGCGCTAAGCAAAGCCATTCTTGGCAATCCCGGTGCGCAAATAGAAGATGTTTTTAAGGCTGTGCGCACCCTTGTTGGCAAAATAACTGGCGGACAACAGGTGCCATATGAATATTCATCAATTACCGGACGGTTTGAGTTTCTTCCGGCTGCTGGCAGCAAAGTTGCGGCTTCTACCAGCAATGAAAGCCAGCTGGAAAAGGACTTTGGTCTCTCAATGAAAATCGGAACCAAGCAGGTTTGGGAATTGTTTGTTAAAAAATATGGAAACCAAAGCGAAAATTTCAATGTGCAGATTGCACAAACAAAGCTGGCCGCTTTGAAGGCTGATGAAGAAGCCAGAAAAGGAAGTACTCTGACTACCGTGCAACAGGATAAGGCTTCGGTGATCATTGCTCCCAAGCAAGGGCTTGCCGCCAAAACCAAAGTACCAAATATGCAATTGTACAAAGCCATGTGGAGCGCGAATTTGCCAAGCGGGCTGGTTTCATTTCGCAATTATAGTGGCAAGCAATTGGTGTATTTTACTGCCCTGCAGACGATGCATTGCGGGGTGAAAGAGGTTCGTTATTCTCTCAACTCCATGGCGCTGGATAAGCGTTTGAAGCTGGCGAAATGTAATCCGCAGCAACCTTTTACCATGCCTTCTGATATGCCATTGGAATACATTTATTCGAACTTTAAGCTTGGCACGGTCAAAACGGTTGCAGTACAGGTTGTGTGGCAGGACAAATATGAGACCGAGAGCGAAATCGTTGTCTATGAGCCTTGCAAGGATGTAGGCGAGGGGACTTGTGCTTGGCGGCTGGAATAGTAACGGGGCAACTTTATGACTAAAGTACCGTACATCTCCCGCATCGCGGGTTTTCGAAATTTGACGCCTCAAGAGCGCTGGCAGAAGGTCGTTTCAGAGATTGGCCTTGATGAGGCTGACAAGGCGCTGATGGATGAGCCTGGGGCCTTGCCCATGGAACGGGCAAACGGGATGATCGAAAATGTTGTTGGCACGTTTGAACTTCCTATGGGCATAGCGACGAATTTTTTGATTAATGGGCGCGACTATCTTATTCCGATGGCCGTCGAAGAACCTTCAATCATTGCGGCCGCATCTTTTATGGCGCGGATTGCACGCGACGGGGGAGGGTTCAAGACCTCCAGCACCTTGCCAATTATGCGGGCGCAGATCCAGATAATCGATGTTGATGACCCTAATGGCGCAAAGCAACGTATTCTGGCCGAGCGCGATAATATTATCGCTGCTGCCAATGCCAAGGATAAATTGCTGGTGGAACTGGGTGGCGGCTGCAAGGACATTGAAATCCACGTGAAGGAAAACACTCCGCGCGGCCCGATGGTTATTGTGCATCTGCTGGTTGATGTGCGTGATGCAATGGGTGCCAATGCGGTGAATACCATGGCGGAGGCTGTGGCGCCGATGCTGGAGAAATGCTCTGGCGGTGTAGCACGGTTGCGGATTTTATCCAATTTTGCAGATTTGCGTGTTTCGCGTGCCTATGTTGCGATAGAGCCAGAGGCTTTGCGCACCAAGGAGCTTTCTGGCGAAGAAGTGATTGAAGGTATTCTGGATGCTTATTGTTTTGCTGTCGTTGATCCATACCGGGCAGCAACTCACAATAAGGGCATTATGAACGGGATTGATCCAATTGTGCTTGCAACCGGCAATGATTGGCGTGCGGTGGAGGCGGGTGCCCATGTTTGGGCGTCAAGGAGTGGCCATTACAGCCCATTATCCAGTTGGGAAAAAGATGCCCGAGGGCGTTTGATTGGCACGATGGAAATGCCAATGCCACTTGGTCTGGTGGGTGGGGCCACCAAAACCCATCCATTGGCGCAGCTCAATTTGAGAATTCTTGGCGTCAAAACCGCTCAGGAATTGGGTGAAGTTTGTATGGCTGTTGGCTTGGCGCAGAATATGGGAGCGTTACGGGCGCTTGCAACAGAAGGTATTCAACGCGGTCATATGGTGCTGCATGCTCGAAATATGGCAATTGTCGCCGGGGCGGTGGGCGATGAAGTTGAGATCATTGCAGAAAAGCTGGCGAAAGCAGGCGATGTGCGTGCTGACTATGCTGGTGAATTATTGGGCGAGTTGAGGAATAAAAGTTGATTGTTGCTCTCATTCGTATTTGTTGGAAGTTTTCTGCAATGCCATTGGTTGATTGTTGTTTTTAAATGGAAATACTATTCAAATTCTTTTCTTAACGTAAGGTAAGATAAGTATTGGTTTTTATGTTATAGTATTGTTAACCATGGCAGTTTAGCATGAACGGGTGCAGGGCTACTCCAACAACCCACGAGAAACCCCATGTTAAACCCAACAGGCATCGAGCGAAAGCTTGATTACGACAAGATTATAGTCAGTAAAACCAACTTGAAAGGACACATCACTTACGCGAATGATATATTTCTGGAGATCGCAGATTTTACATTGAATGATGTGTTGGAAAAGCCACATTCGATCATCCGGAACAGTGTTATGCCACGTTGTATCTTTCAACTCCTTTGGGAGCGGTTGCAAGCGGGCCGTGAGATATTTGCCTATGTGGTGAATAACACTAAAAACAACGATGGGTATTACTGGGTTTTGGCCCATGTAACCCCGAGTCGCGACAAGAATGGAAATACCACCTCCTATCATTCAAATCGCCGCAGCCCCACAGACGACGCAATTTCCAAGATATCTGCACTCTACAGAAAATTGCTGGATGAGGAAAACCGGAAAGCTAACCGCAAGGACGGCCAAAAGTCTAGTTATGTATTGCTACAGAACATTTTAGGAGAAAAGGGGGTGGATTATGATGAATTTATCCAAACTATCTAAAGCCATCATTTTTTCAATCGCTAGCGTTGTTTCTGCGGTCGTCATTATTGGACTTGAATTGGTCCACAGTGCGGAAGAAGTACTTCTGCCTTTATCGGCATTTCAAATCGTTATAACTCTTATCGTTGTCATTTATTTGTTGAAAACCAAGCGAATTCTCCTAGAGGTCGCACGAGTAAGTGAAGCGATCAAAGCCGGTGATTTCGAGGAACGTGTGATCTTTCCCAGAGAAAAGGGGGATTTGAAATTCTTGATCGATCAGGTGAACAACATGATAGATGTTTGCGATGCTTTTGTGCGAGAATCTGCACTGGCAATGGAGGCAGTGAGCGAGGAGCGCTACTATCGTAAAATTCGTCCAGAGGGTATGAGGGGAATGTATTTATCTTCGATCACCAAAATCAATTCTGCAATTGATAATATGGGTGCGCGGCAAACTAAGATTAAAAGCGCGCTGGATGAATTGGGTGTGCTTGTTCGACAGGCCACCAATGGTGAACTGGAACGCAAAATTTCCTCTCAGGCGGAGCAACAATCAGCGGCAGTGGAAGAAACTGCTGCTGCGGTTACGCAGATTGCGGCTAATGTGAAGTCATCCGCTGAACGGGCGGAAGATTCAAGTAAACTTGTCGCTGGAACTAAGGCTAACGCGGAAAAATCGGGTATCATTGTGAGTACAGCGATTGAAGCGATGGCCAGGATTGAAGATTCATCGGGAAAAATTGCGAATATTATTGGCATAATCGATGAAATTTCCTTCCAGACCAACCTTCTTGCGCTCAATGCCGGTGTTGAAGCTGCACGGGCAGGTGATGCAGGTAGAGGGTTTGCAGTTGTTGCACAGGAAGTGCGCGAACTGGCCCAGCGCTCGGCCAATGCTGCCAAGGAAATCTCGCAACTCATCAACGTTTCAAGCGAAGAGGTGAAAAATGGCGTTGCATTGGTGAATGAGACTGGAACCGCACTTTCCAAAATTGTTGGTGAGGTTAAGGAGATTGATATCAATATTACGGCAATTGTTGATGCAACCCGCGAGCAATCTCTGGGGCTTTCAGAAATCAATCAGGCGATTGATACGATTGACTCTGGTGCGCAGCAAAATGCGGAAACTGCACAAACATCCATCGCTGCAAGTCAGAATCTGGCAACTAATCTAAAGAGGATTGATGCTATGCTTAATGAGGATTTGGCTGATGGATCGGATCAATCGCACGGTGACAAGCCGAGTGAAAGGAAGAGCGAAATGGCTAAAGCAGCTTAGCAATTTTGAGAATGTATTGATATTCAAGTCGGGCCAGTTTCCAGATTCAGCGGAAATTGGCCCGTTTCTTTGTCCGAATTTTGGATGAGATAGATGGCTGGGAATCCTGGATTCGAACCAGGATTGACGGAGTCAGAGTCCGTAGTTCTACCGTTAAACTAATTCCCAAAATCAATAAGCGATGCCTTGCATGGCAAACCGTTTATTTGCTTTGGGGCTGTATAGAGCGCCACTTGTTGCATTGCAACCTAAATCATCAGATGTTTTTGATGGTAAAAATAACGCCCTGATGGTATCCTTTTGACAACGATAGAAATTGTTGCCGGGAAAAAGAGCGATGCGGCTCGAGGTTCGGCAGAGTAGGAATAGGGTGTGAAGCGTTCCACTGATGGTTCTGACGAACCAAAAGAGGAGCCGATCCGAGAATTGCGTGACAATGATCACGCCAGTGGTGACAGCCGCCAGCCGGCACAAAGATCACCACATGAATCTGGAAGTCCATCCCGAAATGTTGGGAAGGGGAAGAAGCCCCGGAATTCTGGAAATGGAAACGGCTCTGAGCGGCCTGACCGGAGTAATTTTCGGGGCAGGGCCGGTGCTGCTGCTTCGGCTAGTTCCGAGGCTGTTGGGCGTGGGCAAAACGAGCATAGTGGACGTAGGAATTCTAAATCCAAGAACAGTCGAAACGGTGGGCCTGAACATGGCGTGCTGCGCAACATGCGTGCGCCTGCGAGACGTACGCCTGACGTTACATTTGACCCAGGTAGTCGGGCAAATGAAGGTTCAAAAAAAAATAATAACGGCAGTAAAAGTGAGGTACTGCAGCGTAATCCCCAGTGTAGAAAGAATGATTCCAGAAATTCCGGTAAAAACTTCGACAAAAACTATGGCCGAAACTCGGGTAATGATGGTCGCCAGAGGCTCCTTTATGCAGCGCTTGATCTTGGCACCAATAATTGCCGCCTGTTGATTGTTGCGCCGCAAGAGGTCGGACGGTTCCGGGTGGTTGATGCGTTTTCACGCATTGTTCGATTGGGGGAAGGGCTTTCGCATTCGGGTCGGTTGTCGGATGCCGCCATGCAGCGTTCAATTGATGCCCTTAAAATTTGCGCTGCAAAGTTAAGACATCATGGTGTCAAACGGTTTCGCCTGATTGCTACGGAAGCCTGCCGTCAGGCCAAAAACGGTGTGGAATTTCTCTTGCGGGTAAAAAACGAAACCGGACTTGATCTGGAAATCGTCAATCGGGAAACCGAAGCGCGGCTGGCGGCTGAAGGTTGCGGAACCTTGATGGATCGCAAGGCAGATGCGGCGGTACTATTTGATATTGGCGGTGGTTCGTCTGAACTTATATTGATCGATCGAAACCTAAATATGGGCAAGGGAGCGCGTAGCCACAAAAAACCAATTTCAGAGAGAATCACAGCCTGGACCTCTTTGCCGCTGGGAGTTGTTACGCTGGCTGAACGCCATGGCGGGAAAGAGGTATCGCGTTCGGTTTTTGATTTGATGGTCGAAGAAGTTGTCGGGCACCTGAAAGTTTTTGAAGGCCGGGACAAGCTTGCTCACATCTGGAACAAGGGCAGGGTGCATTTGCTTGGAACGTCGGGAACAGTGACGACGATTGCCGGGATTCATTTGAAACTTCCAAAATATGACCGCCGCAAAGTTGATGGTATCTGGCTCATGGATCGGGAAGTTGATGCGGTGATTTCGCAATTGTTGTCCATGGGGTATGATGAGCGGGCACGAAATCCTTGTATTGGCCATGAAAGGGCTGATCTGGTATTGGCAGGGTGTGCAATTTTGCAGGCTATTCGCTTGACATGGCCATGTCAGAAACTGCGGGTTGCTGATCGCGGTTTGCGCGAAGGTTTGCTAAATGAAATGATTAATGGTGACGGGGCGTGGATCACACCCAAAAAGGGCCGCTGGCGGAAAAAGCGACACCGTAGACCATCTGGTAATTCTAATTTTCGTCCGGGTAATCCCAGACAAGGAGAAACATAATGGCAGCTTCAAAAAGCGGTGGCGGTAAAAATCCCGGCACCAGCAAACGCTCCAATGTTCGTACCATGCATACCAAGGTGAAAACCGCCAAGGGCCGGAAGCTTTCTTCAACGCTTTGGCTTCAGCGCCAGTTGAATGATCCTTACGTGCAGCGTGCGAAGGTGGAAGGATATGCTTCGCGTGCGGCCTATAAGATGATCGAGATGAATGAGCGCTATGACTTCGTCAAAAAGGGTAGCAGGGTGATTGATCTGGGTGCTGCACCGGGTGGCTGGAGCCAGGTCTGCGTGCAACTAACTGAGTCTGATCCGGATAACATCAAGGTTGTTGGTATTGATTATCTGGAGATGATCCAAATACCGGGTGCAACTATTTTGGAGAAGGACTTTCTCGATGATGATGCACCGGATATGCTGCTTGAGGCGTTAGGTGGAAAGCCGGATGTGGTGCTTTCTGATATGGCTGCTCCCACAACCGGTCATCGGAAAACTGACCATATTCGTACCATGCATCTGGTGGAAGTGGCGCTAGATTTTGCGCTTCAGGTACTGAAACCGGGCGGGCACTTTTTATCGAAAACATTTCAGGGCGGGACGGAGGCCCATCTGTTGAAGCAGCTGAAACATAATTTTAAATCCGTTCATCACGTTAAGCCACCGGCCTCCAGAGCGGACTCGGTGGAGCTCTATTTGTTGGCCAAGGGGTTTAAGGGTGCCAAACAGGAATAGAATTCTATTTTCCGAACCTGACAGGGTAACTTGTTGCCTAGCGTCTTGAATGTTTAAATGTTCATCCCAACCATTTACATGCAAGATTTCGTAATCTTGAGCAGTTGAATATTGTTTGAGGAATTTTGCGATGGATGCGGTCAATTCATATCTTGATGTTTTGCGCGAAAGTTATGACACCAGAATTTTGGTGGCTTTCGCAGCATTTGCGATTGGTATTGCATTTGGCGCAATTGCCGAAGCCAGTCAGTTTTGCTTGCGTGCTGCTGTGAGCGAATGGAATTCTGAAAAACCCACTACTGGCAGTTTACGCACTGTGCAATATTTGAGTGCAATTCTAGCCAGTGTCATCGGTGTGCAATTTTTACAGTTTTCCGGTGTGATTGATTTGACGGAATCACTTTATTGGAGCGCGCCAATCAGGCCTGTTGCGCTGGTTGTTGGAGGTGTTGCATTCGGTATTGGCATGGTGCTTGCCGGGGGTTGCATTAGCCGGATTCTAGTACTTGGGTTTAGTGGTAATATCCGTTCATTGTTTACAATAATCATTGCAGCGATAGCGGCCTATGCAACCTTACGGGGAATTTTGTCCTATCCGCGTATCCTGCTGGAACACATGATGGCGAGCCAAGGGGGCGCGGGTGTTCTCATTGCGGATAATGCTCACCTTTGGGCATTTGCTGCGGCAATTGCTCTGATTGGTGCGTTGGTTGTGCTCGTTCGCAAGTCTGGTTCAATCAAAGGCATTGCCAGCGGTCTTGGCGTTGGTGCATTGGTTATTTTTGGTTGGTTGGCCACGGGAATTGTCGGGGCTGATGAATTTGAACCGACCGCGCTGACATCGCTCAGCATGGTTTCGCCTTTGGCTGAGAGCCTGCAATTTTCAATGATCTATACGGGTGACGAAGTTCGTTTTCCGATTGCATTGATCGGTGGTATTTTGCTCGGCGCGTTGGTTAGTTCTGTAATTGGTGGTCGTTTTAAGTTGAGCGGCTTTACCAGCGAGGCGGCACCGCTTCGCTATGGACTGGGTGGATTAATGATGGGGTTTGGTGGCGTGACAGCGCTTGGCTGTTCGGTTGGTCAAGGGGTAAGCGGCATTGGCACTTTATCTCTGTCTTCATTTATTGCGTTTGCCGCGATCATCGGAGGTGCTGTCATTGCCATGCGCGTGCTGAACAGAAAACCTCTGATGCAAGCACCACCCATGGCAACACAGGCTGCGGAATAAAATTAATACGCGTTAAGCCTCAATGCTATTCGGCTGGTTTGTAGTCCGGGCTGTACTGGAGAAGATATGCCAGCAGGTTTTCGCGCTGTTTCTCTTTTTTTATGCCAGCAAATGCCATTTTGGTTTTCTTGATGTATTTCTTTGGCTTCGTGAGGAAATCGCTAAGGGTTTCTGCATTCCAGACTAGGCCTTCTTCACCTTTTTTCTTCATTGCCTTGGAATATTTGGAGGCGTAGTCTGCACTGGCTCCAGCAGTTGCGCCAAAAACATTATTGAGGACCGGGCCCAGTTTGATTTTTGCACCTTCGCCAACAGTGTGGCAGGCCCGACATTTTTTGAAAATCTTTTCGCCCTTTTTAATATCCCCTTCGGCGAAGGCAGGAGAGGCTGCGAGAGTAAGGAGTGCTGCCAATGTGAATTGTACCATATGTTTTGCCATTTTATGGGCTCCAAATTTTTGAAAAATGTACTTGCTCATTTGATATTGTTCGTATGGCGCTAATGCAATTTATTTGTAGTAAGAAGTCGAATATGCCGCGATGCTTGACGTTAAGCTTAACTTTGAGTTTGTGCCTCAGCGGGAAGTTTTTTCAACATCTCATCGAGCAGACCCCAGAAAAAATCTTCGCTGGTATAGCCACGCATGCGTCCGATTTCTTTACCCTCATGCATCAATACAAAGGTCGGTGTGAAACGTCCCTTTGACAGGTCTTTTAAATCCTCAGGTAAAGGATCGTGGATGTTGATTACGCGCAGGGGGGCAATTTTTGATTCTGTGGTTTTTGGATAAATCGGTCCGATTTCCTTTTTCCAGCGTTCACACCACGCGCAATACTCCTGTTCGAGCATGATGAGTTCAGCGGCGTGGCTCTGGCCGGTTTGAAAACCTGAAAGGCTAAAAAATGCCAGCATTACCACAATGGTAGGGGCAGTAAAATAGCTTTTGATTGCTTTGATCATGGTCTGATTTCCCAGCTTTTTAGAACTCATATGTTAACTTGTATATTATCAACAGGCAATATGATCGAATTGGCTTGCCAAATATATAGCAATTTACGAATATATAAAATCACAATTTAGGAATCAAATAATCTCATGGGTCTGGACGTATCATATATTGCCGTATTTTTGGCCGGGTTGATCTCATTCATTTCCCCCTGCGTATTGCCGATTGTACCACCGTATCTTTGCTTTTTAGCGGGAATGTCCATGGAAGAACTCGCCAAAAGCAGAGAGAATTCCGACGCCTATAAAAAGGTTGTTGCGGCTTCAATTGCTTTTGTTCTCGGATTTGCCACCGTGTTTGTGGCTCTGGGGGCCAGCGCATCTTTTGTTGGCGGCTTTGTGGTGAAGCACCTTGATACGCTTAGTGTAGTTGCCGGCGTTATTATCATCATTCTTGGGTTGCATTTTCTTGGCGTATTCAAGATCGCTCTGCTTTACCGTGAAGCGCGGGTGCATGTGGAGCGCAAACCGGCGGGCTTACTTGGCGCTTATGTTGTCGGGCTTGCGTTTGCCTTTGGCTGGACACCGTGTGTCGGGCCTGTACTCGCGGCAGTATTGTTTGCTGCAGGGGCGGAAGAGTCCGCTTTGCGCGGGGCGTTTATGCTCTTTATCTATGCATTGGGAATTGGAATTCCCTTCATATTGGCGTCGTTTTTTGTAGCGCCATTCATGGGCATGATGAGACGCTTTTCGAAGCATTTAGGCAAAGTTGAAAAAATAATGGGTGCCATGTTGGTACTAACCGGCATTCTGTTTGTTACCGGCAAAATGAGCGTGTTGTCCTATCTGCTGTTGGAAACCTTTCCGAGCTTGGGAACAATCGGATGAAGAGTATTTCCCGGCGCACTTGTTTCATCACGAGAGCCTGATTATCGCTTTGTTGGCCATTCCAATACGTTTTCCCCTTCTGACTTGTGATGATTGGTGGAAATCTGTTTGCTTAGAGGGGGCATTGCACTAGAGTTTACAAGATATTTTCTTTGGGGGTTGCGTAAATGTGATTCGAAATCACTCAATGAAACAAGGAATTTCGAGTGTGAAGTCTGTGAGTGTCGAGCGGCTGGCAATTGCTGTAATTTTGTTTGTCGCGATAGCTTTGTCCTGTTTAGTGCTGTTTTCGGGTGTTTTTTGGCAAATCACCGAAACCGGATTTAAGGTTATGGTCCTGATTGGGGTTGCAAGCATGGCGTTTTGCGCAATCGGCTTGTTCTGGATGCAAAAGCGGAATAATGAAGCTGATTTTGAGGGGGAACGCTATACACCACAACTCCCTGCCAGACCTTACATGGAACAAACCGCTGCGCCTTATGATGAACTGCCTGCGGAACCATATGTAGACCAGCCAGCTACCTCCCCCACAGAACCATCTGTAGAGCTTGAAACCGTACAGCCAGATGAAACGTATTCTCGTCCGCCCATACCTGCTGAAATCATCGGGCCTGCTGAAATCATCGGGCCTGCTGAAATCATCGGGCCGGCTGATATCACCGGGGATGTCGAAGCATTCCAACTCAAATTTACCGATCCTCTGACGGGATTGGGAAACCGGGAGCGCATTGCTGATAAATTTGAAAGACTGATGAATACTGCAGCGGATGATGAATCTGGTGAAACCAGTGAAGGCATTCAATTTGCCATCGGTTTGCTGGATCTTAATGGCATGAAGTTGATCAATGATATGTTTGGCCGTGCTGGTGGAGATGCAATATTGAAACAATGTGCCCTGCGGCTCTCCAATGCAGTCGGGGAGCAGGGGCTTGTGACGCGTTTGCACGGAGATGAATTTGCATTCATTTTCTCCGACATCATAAGTGAAGATGAAGTTGAGGAGAAAGCGAACGTCATGCTTGAGGTTTTGCAGGCTCCTTATGACCTTGATGGTCGCTCTGTGAGACTTTCAGGTTCCTTCGGGGTTGGTATTGTTCCTCAAGTGGGGAAAAAATTTGAGACGGTAAACGATAACCTTGCCAGTGCGCTCGATCATTCAAAACGCTCCGGACGAGGGCGTGTTACGGTTTATTCACAAGAGCTGGTTCAGAAAAATTTGAATGACGCAAAGCTTGAACAGGCTTTGCGCCGGGCAATTGATAATTCGGAAGTATTGCCTCATTTTCAACCGATCATTTCTCTGCAAGATGGGTCTCTTCTCGGATTTGAAGCGTTAGCGCGTTGGCATGATGTTGAATTAGGCTCCGTTTCTCCGGTGGAATTCATTCCAATAGCTGAAAAGCGTGGGATGATTGCGCCATTGACGGAAAGTTTGCTGAGGCAAGCTGCAAGTGCTGCTGTGCTTTGGCCTGAAGAATTGTTTCTATCGTTCAATTTGTCCAGTGTGCAATTGGTAGATACTGGTACTGCTGCAATGATACTCTCTATCATCAAGGGCATTGGGCTTGACCCAACGCGCATTGAAATGGAGGTGACGGAAACTGCCATGATGAGTGATCCGGAAACCGCTGCCATGGTGCTTGCTGATTTGAATAGGGCAGGTGTGCGTATTTCAATGGATGACTTTGGCACTGGCCAATCAAGTCTTGGGCGCTTGCGCGAACTAAATCTTGATAAGGTGAAAATCGACAGAGCCTTTATCAAACCAATTAATGAGGATAAAGCCGCTGAGCATATTGTGCGTGCTGTTCTGGAGTTATGCAGGGGGCTTGAGTTGACGGTTGTCGCTGAGGGCATTGAAACATTGCCTCAGGCTGAACTTCTTAAACGAATCGGTTGTCATGCGGGGCAAGGATTTTTGTTTGGCAGGCCGCAAAACGAGCGCAGAACACTCGCTTATATACGTGAATATATGGGTGATTCTACATTGGGATCTGAGCGGCAGATTGCTGGTTAGGTTGTGATTCGATAATGAGAGTCGATATGGATTCTCATCCAAGATGTAAATCCACTTTAACCCGTGATATCATTGGATTTCTTTGCGGTTTCAACGCTGCTTCGTCGCCGTTTTTAATTTCATGACCAAAAATTCTTGAAGCTTAAAACAAGATATCATGAGGAGTATTCATTATCGTATTTTTTTCTGTTAACCATTGATTAACTATAATCACCCATTAATACTTTCAGGGACTTATTTGGGAAGTCTCGGGTGTGGTCAGCAGAAACAGGCATATAGGTCGAAGCAGTTTTACAGATCCTTATTGTATGCCGTTCACAAAATCACAACGATATCCCATGATTGGGAAAGTGGATCGCTCGAACTCTTCGAGTTGATGCTTAGATATTTCGTCGATGCTCCTTTGTTGGGGGACTATCGACGTAGTCACTTCGGTGACAAATAATGGGGTCGCGTGTGGGTTCGCGACCCCATTAGCTTTTTTAAATACTAGGGTGCATTTTACGTACATTTGATATGAGAACCGGCTACCTGCTTTCCAGATTGCGCACTAAAGGGTCTTAATTATTATCAATTACGCTGTGGAGAAATTCAAAAGTCCTTGCCATAGGCATTGAGGGTTTTACAAAATGGTTCTGGAACGGAGATCATTTTGGCAAAATTATATTTCAGCTATTCGGCGATGAATGCCGGTAAATCCACATTATTGCTTCAGGCTTCTTACAACTATCGAGAGCGGGGAATGGAAACCCTTTTACTGATTTCTGCGATTGAAAACAGGACCAGGCAAGGAGAAATTACCTCACGTATTGGTCTTCATCAGACCGCTGATATTTTTAGTAATGAAGATGACATTTACGAATTTATTCGGACCCGTATTGAGGGCAAGAAGACGGCCTGTATTTTCATTGATGAAGCTCAGTGGATGAGCGGTGACCAAATCTGGCAACTGGCCAAGGTGGTAGATGAACTAAATATTCCAATTATGTGCTATGGTTTGCGTACTGATTTTCAGGGAAAAACCTTTCCAGGTAGTGCGGGTTTGTTGGCGATTGCTGACGAAATTCGTGAGGTGCGCACCATATGTTGGTGCGGCAGTAAGGCGACCATGGTTGTGCGTCTTGATGGGGATGGCAAGCCTTTGGAAGAAGGGGAGCAGATATTTGTTGGTGGCAACGAATCCTACGTATCGCTTTGCCGAAAACACTGGAGCAGAAGAGATTTGGGAAAATCTTAGTTGAACAGCGAACAAACGGTAAAAATGAACCTTTGTGCTTCAAAAACGGGGCGAGAACACCTATGTTAAGCGAGATTAATTGATTTACTTGGGGTGAAACGGGAGATTTTATTCGTGGCAACATTGCAGAATTTGGATTCAGAAATTGAGAAAACCCGCGCTACCGTCGAAGATATGCGCGCCAAGTTGGAACAAAGCGGAAAGGTATTGGAGGAATTTGCTAAATCGGACACGATTGGGGACGCAGATTTTGATATTGAAAATGCCCGCATTCAGGATGTTTTGAAGCAACAAACGGTGATGGAAGGCAATATTGCCGACCTGATTATCGGGCTTGAAGATGCTACCAATGTTTTCGGTGCTGAATTTGAAAGCATGAAAAGCTATTCTGGCTGGGAAAAATTTGTCGGAATTTTCTCCAAACAGAAAATGCAACGCCTGCGTTCCGACCGGGTGCGCAATATGTCTTTGGCAGGAAATTTGCAGGAATTGCTGTCGAAATCCGATAGTATTGTAGGTATATTGAAGGCGCAAAAAGATACACTGGATACGCGTTATGCGGCGTCCGAAAGTAGTTTGCGCGAAGTTATCGGGCGCAATCAAAATACCATGACCGAGCTTGAAGCCGTTCAGGCGCGTATTGAAGAATTAAATCCGATGTTGCTCGATATAGAAAATCAAATATCGGCCTCGACTGACAAAAAAACCAGAACCGACCTGGAATCCAAACGTTCCGAGCTTGCAACAGAATATAATCAGCAACAGGCCAAGGAACAGGAATTGCTAGCGGAAAGCCAGACGCTGGAACGTTATACTTCCATGTTTCAAACGTTCGTTGACAGTCTCAACAATCAGCTTGCAGCTCAACAAACACTGATCAACAAATTGACCATTGATACGGAACAGCGTGTTGTTCTCTATAAGGCTTTGGAAGACAGTTTGAAAACCGCTGCACAACAAGATGTTGCCCATAAAATCAATACGTTGGGCAATCAGGTTGATACAGCGGCTGAAACAACCATGGCCGGTATTGGCGCTGCAGCGCAGTCGCATATCGGTGATCTCCTGGAGATGCACGAGAAAAACATGGTCTCCACCAAGGATATTCAACGGCGCAAACAATTGGCTGATGAAGCCTTTGCACGGCGTTTTGAAGATGTGATGAAGAAGCATGATTCAGGCAATTATGTGCAGACATAAATTGGCGTGCAGGGTGCCTGAATGGTAGAAAAAAAGGCGGCGGTAACGCAATATTTTGACGCTTTGGTGAAGGCTCTTGCCGGGTTGGATATGTATCTTCGTGAGGATGATTCACCGCTCTACAAGCATGATGTGATTGGTTCTGTTGTTGCTGGCTATCTCAAGCGCATGGACGAGTCGCTGGAAAGCTGGGAAAACCGGATTTCTTTTACGGACCATTTTCGGATTTCACGATCGGAGAGCGGATTTCCGGTGTTTCAAAATGTACTTGAATTGGAAAATGACCGGCGTGGTGCTGAAAAGCGTTTGGCCGTGCTTCCTGATGACGAGCGTATCCGCGAGGAGATGGTCGAATATATTTTGAAAAAGAAAGCGTTCCCCACAGCGTTGCAAAAAACCATGTCGGAACGGCGTTATCTGGAAACCTTGATGGATGGTGCGCATTTTTCACCGCTCAATTTGCCTAAAACCGTTCGGGTTTCGGTCAATCCGAAGACCGGCAGGCCTTACTACGTTGTGCATTGGGGCGCCTATGATGGTTCTGCCAATCTGCCCATGGTCTACATGGCAACGATTGAAGACTCTTCCGATGACATGATTGAAACGTTGGTTATTAATGAAGTAAAACTAAATCAAAAGGTCGATATTCCATTGCCGGTTGACGGCCTATTGAACCCGAAACTCGCTCGGCAATTTGATGATTTTTGTGAGAAGAATTCTGCTTACAGTCTGACGCTATCGACTATTGCTACCAATCTGGATCATGATTTCGAGCATCTACATCCAAAGCAGTTGCGGCGCTTTGTGTTGGGGCCGTTTTATCATGCCGGTATCACTGAACACGGGCACAAGGTGGATCAAATCCTGCAAAAGGTGAAGAAGCCGGAAAATGCGTGGTTGCTCACATGGACGTTGCAGGAACTTTATTCTTATAACGAAAAGCCTGCGAAATGGGGGCTCTGGAATAGCGCCCCAGCGCGGGAAGAGTTTTTTATCAATACTGATGACCTAGATTGCGCGCGGCAGGGGGTGAGTGCATTTCAGCGCCATGCCTTGGTACCGCACGAAGCCTATCAGGCGATCTATGCGGCTGGAGAAGAAGGCGAGATTTTTGATGGATATCAGAAACATATTATATCCGGTGATCAAGTGCTCAGAAATATGTAGGGGTTGTCCACTGAACTGAAAGAATGTGGGGAACTGAAAGAATGTGGGGGCTGAAAGAACAGGACGAAACGAATGGATATCGGACTTACTACTCTTGACGAAAAAGATGTCGAAAAACATATTTCGATGGCGCAGAGCCTTGTTACAAAAATGATTGTGATGGAAGCGGCAAGCGGCAAGAGCAAAACCGAGATTGCCGGCACACGCCGTAGATTTATCTCCACGGTTTCAACTGCCGGTTCGCGCACTTCGCGCGAGGTGGAACTGGCGAAAACGCTGTTGGCGCTAACCCCGGGGGATACAATGTTATCGCCTGCACAGCACAATATTTTGTTCAAGACGCGACGCGCCTTGGCTGTAGCGCTGGCTGTATCGGATTTGTTTGCAAAGAACACAGGTCTTGATGCGCTTCGAAGCCGCAATGCATCTTCTTCGTTGCAAGGGGCGGATGCTGATCGTTATCGTGTTTTGCTTGAAGCCAGCGCCTATGTTTCTGCTTTCACGGCTGCTGCTTATTTGCATCAATCGGTGGAAGGGGCGGGGGAAGCTGCGAATGATATTGAGGCGCCGGAATATAATTTCAATACGCCTCAGGATGCCTTGAAAACGTTTGTTGCCGGTTTGGAAGTGGCGATTACCACTTCGAGTGGTGATGCTGCCTTGCAAACTCATGTGCGGGCATTTGTTGATGAGGCGCTGGAAGATTTGCTGACGCGCAAATCACGTTTCAGCGGCTTGGGTACGTTTGAAGATATTCATTTGCGGCTTGAAAGTGATGGGTTTGAAATTAACGGTTTTGATGTGGCTCCGGGTGCAAAATCAAAACCGCTGGTAATGAGTTTTAAAAAACCCAATGAGATTATCGGCAACCACATCGCCAAATACCAGTCGATGAAACTAGCTAAAATGCTGATGGCTTATGATTTTGACCGACAGCTTAATCCATTTGTTGAACTGGGCGGGTTCCTGTTCACGTTCATTGGCGATGGTGCGCCGGGTACTGGTAAAACCATTCTTATTCAAATGATTGCCGGGTTGGTCAATGATTATTGCCAGATGGCGGGTTATGGCTTCACATACGAAAATTTCGGGGTGGATCAGATCTCTTCCTATCAGGGGAAGTCCGGTCAGAACTGCAAGCAATTCATCTCTAATGTTTTAAACACCCGTACGATTGGTTTTGGCACTGTTGATGATATTGATCAGGTCGCCGCCAAACGTTCTGATGACCGTGCTTCGGCAGGGCAACAAGAGGTAACTGGCGTTCTGATGGAAAGTTTTGCGGGTGCTTCTACGGTCATTCGTGGCAATTGTTCCTTTGGCATGTTCTCTAACTATCCGGAAAATGTGGATGATGCGCTGCGTCAACGGGCAGGGGCTCGTTGGCTGGTGGATGGTCCGCAAAGCCAAGATGATTATGTTGATATTTTTGTGCTGCTTGCTGGTAAAAACCATTCAATCCCCTTGGGTGATCATGATTTATTTGATGCGCAGCAAATCGAAAAGGCTGTAGCCACTGTTTATGAACAGCATAGTAAGCCGCAGGAAGAGGGTTTGTTGAAGGTGTTTGAACGCTTCACCAAAGACAGTAAACTCAAGACCATGAATGATGTGGGCACCTATCTACACATGATTAAAACCGCCGAACCGCGTTTTACCGGTCGTGCGATCAAGAACGTCACCGACGCCATTAAGATGCGGGCGATGGATGTGGATTTGCCGGATGAATGGTTTGAAAAACCAGAAGATTTTGTTCACAAGCCTTATGATGAAAAAAGGGCGATGATTGAAGAATTGCGAGGGCCGTTCACCATCGACATGGTGATGCAGGAAATCAATCGCTATGCGGATTCTGAATTTCGCTATACGGACAAATCAGACAATGCTGCGGTGGATGAAATTATCCGCCGTGAGCGTCAACGCGAAAAAGCGGTCGAAGAAATCGCAGCAATGAAACAAGACGGACGTTGGGGTAGTTAAGCTTTTATGGAGCGATTGGTTGAACATAAACTGATTTTTGGCAGGCTGATGGAAGTGTCAGAAAAGCACCTGCTTGAGCGTTATAACAAGGCGTTGGTGGCGTTCGGCTTACCTAAGACCAAGTTGAAAAAGTTCCAGATCGATATGACGGGGTTCTCGCCGGAGGTGGCTGAGGAAATGAAAGACCCGCAATATCTGGACCCCTTGGGCATAAACCGGCGATTCATTATCCTCTCGCCGGAACAGGCGTCGTTGCCGGTAGTGCATACATCTTTTTCTAATACGCAAGGATTGATGTATAAATTTTACGAGCAAAACGCCCGCGCTCTATATGCGTTGACGATTAAGGATGTGGTCTTTGGTGAGATCGAAGATAGTGTCTATGAGGCAAAAACAATCGATGATTTGCTGTCCATCGAACAGGTGCAGTTCAAGGTGCGCACTGCGGAATCGCTGCTCAGTAAAACCGCTGAACTCAAGCTGATGATTGATCGGTTGCTGAAGGAGCCCGATGCATGGCGCGACGATGAGATGCTCAACAAGATGGTGGATTATGCCAATACCACGGGCGATATCCGCACCAACAGATTGACTCCGCAGGAAGTTGTATTTCGCCACAACACATTTTGGGCAGCGCATTTTGGTGGGGTTTATGTATTCAATGATGACAATCAAACCACGGTTATCAGCGATGTTAAGGCCAAAGGGTTTCGCAAGTCGCGGCCATGGCAAGTGAGTTACCTGGATATTAATAACACCAAGCAGGTTTACCGGTTTCTTGCCGAGACAGGGCGGATCGACCCTCCGCGTGGAGCCTGGATTGAAGGCTCCGGTTTGCTCGACCGGCGCTTTGAAATGGTGGTTGCCTGGCTTGCAATGCAATTCAATGACAGATTGAAAATTGAGGAATTGAGTATGCAGTGGGCAAGAAACTGGGTGCGTGAAAATAGTGAGATTTCGGATTATGAAGGGATTATCCCCTTGTTGGAGCGGGTGAAATCAGAAGTTTCAAACTGGTCTAATATTGATATGGATGATATCGATCATGATCATAAATTTCTGATATCGCGGGCCAACCCCGAGCATGAAGATCATTATCTGGTAAACCGTCTGATTTCTGAATTTTTGCCGTTTGACTATCTGACCCTGTTTGTGTTCAACAAACCAAAATTTTATGAGCGCTATAAACAATGGTCTAATAATTATGCAGATTTTGTGGTCAACCAGATTCGTGACACCTATTTTACTGATAAGAAGACCCTGCGAAAAACACTGTATCGCTAGAGAAAGAAAATTTGATGCTTGATCCGATTGTTAGTTTCATCACCAAGATGTTCACCTTGATTGGCCGAGGTTTTAGGCAGGTCATCGCTTGGCTGTTGCTCCCATTCATTTGGCTAAGCAATTTGTATAAACGTACCCATGGCATTATGAAGGTGCTGCTGGCGGTACTGCTGCTTTGTATCATCATTCCCTATTGCTGGTTTTTCTGGAATGTTGCGTGGATCCGGAATTATGACGTCAATTATACGGATAAGATTCGCTTTGAAGAATTCACTGTTTCGGCTGGCGGGACGGTCACCATTGATGGAAATTCTTCCGCTAAAAAAACTTGCGGTCGTTCCGCTGTGGTGGATGTGACGACAGAATTGATAGATTTCAACGTTAATCAGAATGCTTGGATTTCATCGTCGCTGCTTTATAAGTTAGGGCTTTTTGGCGTATTTAGCTGGGATGCTACCCCTTGGTTCGACAATAAAGCATCGTTCCAGCGGGGTGTGCATCGGGCAATTACCAGTACAGCAATTGAACTTCAAGAATCCCTTGGACGGGTGCGCGGTACCTCTGAACGAGATCGAAATTTGAATACGGCGCTGAGTAATATCCAGATTTCTGAATATAACTGGTACATGGGCCTAAATCCTCCGGGTGTGAAACAGACTTCATGGGCCTCTTACCGGCAGTCGATGAAAGAGTTTAAAAAATATAATGAGCGACTGGAAACGTGTGGAGCATTCTTTGATGCGAGAGCAGACAATCTGAGCGGTTTGCTTGATAGAATTGCCAAGGATATTGGTTCTACTACTGCTGTTATTAAAGACCGTGCAGAGCAGTATAATAGTGGATGGTTTGATACACGTGCCGATAATGTGTTTATGGGAGCGCTGGGGCAATTATACGGCTATGCGGGTGTATTGCGGGCAGCGCGTGTCGATTTTCGGGATATTATTGAAAACCGGGCCCTCGGTAGCTTATGGGATAACATGCTCAGTCAGATCGATAGTGCATTGTTGCTCGATCCGCTGATTATTTCCAATGGTAATGAGGATGGCTTTATTATGCCTACTCACCTCACTACCATGGGGTTTTATATTTTGCGGGTACGTACAAACCTGACCGAAATGCGGGATGTATTAAAGCATTAGGTCGATGGCCTAACTTTTCTGCGTGAGCACCGGAATTTCGCGTGAATTCTTCACCTCTTCCATAACGGTATAGGTGTGGGTTTCACGTACGCCGGGGAGGGAGAGAATGGTGTCACTTAGGAAGCTGCGATAGGTTTCCATATCGGGCAACCGTGCCTTTATCAGATAGTCGAAGCCTCCAGCCACCATGTGGCACTCCATCAAATCTTCTGTCTCCATTGCGGCCTTTGCAAAGGCTTCGAAGACGTCAGGTGCGGTTCGATCCAATTTAACCTCGATGAATACGATTAGATTACGGTTGAGCATTTTGGGCGACAGCACCGCTGAATAGCCCAGGATATATCCGTCGCGGGTGAGGCGGCGAACACGCTCAATGGTGGCTGTTGCCGATAGATGCACCCGCTCGGATAGTTCGGTATTCGTCAACCGACCTTCGCGCTGAAGTTCGTAGAGGATTCGTCGGTCAATTTTATCAATATTCTTCATAATTCACCTAAATTATTGTATTTCATGCTAATGCTAACTGCTTTTCAGTGAAAACATAGTGAAAAATGCAACCATCCTAATGATATGATGGGGAATGTGTTTCAGGTAGGAAAATAGGTTTGTCACAATGACTAAAAGCATTCTGGAAGTTCCAACACCATTCTCAGCAGAATATGCACCAGAGGATGGTGCCATTCTATATCCGGCGATGCAGGCAATTCAGCTTGATGAAGTAGGGAACCGGAATGTTATTCGACGCGCGCGCGAATACATCCAATCCATTCGCGATAATGCAAGTGAAATGGGCGGGGTAGAGGATTTTCTGCGTGTCTACGGGCTATCCACCAGCGAGGGGCTGGCGCTGATGATTTTGGCGGAGGCTTTGTTGCGGGTTCCCGATGCTGCAACGCAGGATAAGTTGATTGAGGATAAGCTGAAAGAGGGTAATTGGGTTGAGCAGCATATTGAAGGCGAAGGGCTGTTTGTTACTGCCTCAGCGTGGGCGCTGGCGCTGACTGCCCGTGTTATTAAACCGGGAGAGACGCCAGAGGGTGCCGTATCTGCATTGGTTAAGCGGGTTGGTATGCCGACGGTGCGCACGGCAACCAAGCAAGCCATGCGATTTTTAGGACATCATTTTGTGTTGGGTGAGACCATTTCGGACGCTCTTTCGCGGGCGCGTACCAATGAGAAAAAAGGCTATCGCCATTCTTATGACATGCTGGGCGAAGGTGCGCGCACGACCAAGGATGCCAACACCTATTGGCAATCCTATGCGGATGCTATCGATAAAATAGGTAAGACTGCTGGCAATAATTCGCTGCCTGTGCGCCCGGGAATTTCTGTAAAACTATCGGCGCTTCATCCTTCCTATCAACCGATGCATCAAGAGCAGATTATGCGGGAGCTGGTGCCTGACGTGCTGGAACTGGCGCAAAAGGCTAAGTCTTATGATTTGAATTTCACTATTGATGCAGAAGAGGCTGACCGGCTGGAACTGTCGCTCGATGTGATTTCGGCCGTGTTTTCTGATGACAGTCTTCGTGACTGGGATGGGTTCGGCCTCGCAATACAAGCTTATCAAAAACGCGCGGGCGAAGTCATCGACTATATTGAATGCCTTTGTGAACAATACGGTAGTCGTATGATGGTGCGGCTGGTGAAGGGGGCGTATTGGGATACTGAGATAAAACGTGCACAGGAGCGGGGGCTGGATGGCTTTCCGGTTTTTACCCGCAAGCCTGCAACGGATGTCAATTTTCTGGCTTGCGCAAAGCAGATGCTTGGAAAGCGGGAGTGGATTTTTCCGCAATTTGCTACTCATAATGCTCTGACAGTGGCGAGTATATTGGAGTTGGCAGGGGATGATCGCTCCGGTTTTGAATTTCAGCGGCTGCACGGCATGGGTGAAGAGCTTTACCGTCAGATCACGGAAAAAGAAGATGGTATCGCCTGCCGGATTTATGCGCCTGTTGGTGGTTATCGCGATTTGCTGGCCTATCTGGTGCGCAGGCTTTTGGAAAACGGAGCCAATTCGTCTTTCGTTGCGGTTGTGGGCGATGAAAATGTGCCGATAGATGAATTGTTAGAACAGCCTGAAAAGATATTGCGTGGCGGGGGAAATTTTGCCCATTCGGGAATTCGATTGCCTTCCAAACTTTATAAGGATCGAGCAAACTCCAAGGGGTTTGAGTTTGGTGACCGGGTTGCTCTGGGTAAGCTGATTGATGGGCTTAGAGAGTTTGAAAAAGTTGATGCCAAGCCGCTTGTTAGCGGGTTGGAATTTTCGAGTGCTGCCAAAGATGTAATTTCTCCTGCTGATATGGAATTGTTGGGCAGTGTTGTTGCAGCCGATGTCGGTCAGGTGGATGAGATCGTCAATGTTGCTAATGCGGGTTTTAAAAAATGGAAGAATGTTCCTGCGGAGGAACGTGCAGTTATTCTCGAAAAATTCAGCGATCGGCTGGAGCAAAACCGCGACCATTTCATAAACCTGCTGTCGCGTGAAGCGGGTAAGACGCTTGATGATGGTATTGCCGAAATTCGCGAGGCTGTGGATTTCTGCCGTTTTTACGCGAATGAAGCACGACGGCTTTACGGTGCTGCTGTGGAAATGCCCGGACCGACGGGCGAAGAGAATATATGGTCCATGGGCGGGCGCGGGGCCTTTGTTTGCATTAGTCCGTGGAATTTTCCGTTAGCGATATTTCTTGGGCAGGTGACGGCTGCACTAGCGGCAGGAAATTCAGTGATTGCAAAACCAGCGGAGCAGACGCCGCTTGTGGCCTATGAAGCTGTGCGGTTGTTGCATGAGGTTGGCGTTCCTGAAGACGTGCTGCTTTTTGTTCCGGGCAGTGGCAAGGTTGGTGCAGCACTCACCAAACATGTGGCGATTGGCGGGGTGGCATTCACCGGCTCAACCCAAACCGCTTGGGCAATCAATAAATCTCTTGCTGGCCGCAAGGGGCCCATTGTGCCGTTGATTGCGGAAACGGGTGGCATAAACGCGATGATTGTCGATGCAACTGCCTTGCCTGAACAGGTGGCTGATGATGTGGTGATGTCGGCATTTCGTTCGGCGGGCCAACGTTGTTCAGCCCTTCGATTGCTGTTTTTGCAAGAAAGTGTTGCTGATAAAATGTTGGAGATGATTGAGGGTGCTACGCTTGAATTGACGCTTGGCCATCCGCTTTATCCGCAAACGGAAGTTGGGCCGATCATCGACAAAAAGCAACGAGACAAGTTGCAAACCCATGTGGATGCCATGAGCAAAAGTCAAAAGCTGCGCTTTGCAGGTTCCGTGCCTCAAGAATTCGCCGATTCCGGCACATATTTTCCACCACATATTATTGAACTTGATACAGCGGATGCTCTGGAAGATGAAGTTTTTGGGCCGGTGCTTCATGTGGTTAGGTGGAAGCAGGGCGAAATTGACGGGGCGATAGATGCAATTTCGAAAAGTGGTTTTGGCCTGACATTTGGCATACATTCGCGTATTGAAACGACCATTGAGCAGGTTGTGGCGCAACTTGATGCGGGCAATATCTATGTGAACCGAAATACGATTGGTGCCATTGTTGGCACTCAACCCTTTGGCGGTAGTGGTCTTTCCGGCACCGGGCCCAAGGCCGGCGGACCAAACTATCTGGCATGCTTCGGGCAAGAGCAAGTAGTTTCCACCAACACGGCCGCAGCAGGTGGAAACGCATCGCTGATTGCAATGAGTGATGGTTGAAGCTCAAAGACGGGGTTTGGCAGGGTGCGGAAAAACTGTTGAAGCCAATGTATAAATCATAAAAACGAATTGAAATTCAATTCGTATGACTTACACAGTAGATCTCTGATCCAGAGCAAAGATGTCTGTCGCATATTGTCGATTTTACGTCCAGATCAGGATTCTATGGGCAGTAACAGCCCGCTATAATCAGAAAATTATGGGAGAGAATGAGGTTACTCCTCATTCAATATGGGACAAGGAGCTGAGATGTCAGACTATAAAACCGATATTCAAATTGCGCGCGAGGCCAGTAAGCTGCCCATTCAGGAGATTGGAGCAAAGCTTGGTATGGGGGCGGAGCATCTTGTACCCTATGGTCATGATAAGGCGAAAGTTTCGCAGGAATTTATTGAAAAAGTCAAAGATAATAAGAATGGCAAGCTCATTCTTGTAACTGCAATCAATCCGACGCCTGCGGGTGAGGGTAAAACGACGACGACCGTTGGTCTTGGTGATGGTTTAAACCGAATTGGCAAGAAGACTGCAATTTGTATTCGTGAAGCCTCCCTTGGTCCATGCTTTGGCATGAAGGGTGGTGCTGCAGGTGGTGGCTATGCGCAGGTAGTGCCGATGGAAGACATGAATTTGCACTTTACCGGTGATTTTCATGCGATCACCTCGGCTCATAACCTTTTGTCGGCGATGATTGATAATCATATTTATTGGGGTAATGCGCTGGAAATCGACGTGCGCCGTGTGGTTTGGCGCCGTGTGATGGATATGAATGATCGGGCTCTTCGTCAGATCACAGCCAGCCTTGGTGGCGTGGCCAATGGCTTCCCGCGTGAAGCCGGCTTTGATATTACTGTTGCTTCCGAGGTGATGGCTATTCTTTGTCTAGCTAATGATCTGGGCGATTTGCAGAAGCGTCTGGGTGATATCATTGTCGCCTACCGCAGGGATCGCAGCCCGGTTTATTGCCGCGATATCAATGCTGACGGCGCGATGACAGTGCTGTTGCAACAGGCAATGCAGCCAAATATTGTACAGACGCTGGAGAACAATCCGGCCTTTGTGCATGGTGGTCCTTTTGCCAATATTGCTCACGGTTGTAACTCAGTAATTGCCACCAAGACCGCCTTGAAAGTTGCAGATTATGTGGTGACGGAAGCTGGATTTGGGGCAGACCTTGGCGCTGAAAAATTCTTTAACATCAAATGCCGTAAAGCTGGCCTCTCACCGGATGGCGTGGTGATTGTTGCTACAGTTCGTGCCATGAAAATGAATGGCGGTGTCGCTCGTGCTGACCTTGGCCCGGAAAATGTACAGGCCGTTCTGGATGGTTGCCCAAACCTTGGGCGTCATATCGAGAATATTAAACAGTTTGGTGTGCCTGCTGTCGTGGCGATCAACCATTTTGTGACTGATACAGATGCTGAAGTGCAGGCAATCAAAGATTTTGTCGAAGCGCAGGGATCTGAAGCTATTCTTTGCAAGCACTGGGCCAAGGGTTCTGAGGGGACGGAAGATCTTGCCAAGCGCATGGTGGAGATCGTGGAAGCTGGGACTGCACAATTTGCACCGCTTTATCCCGATGAGATGTCATTGTTTGAAAAAATTGAAACCGTTGCCAAGCGTATTTATCGTGCTGACGAGGTCTTGGCTGACAAGAAAATCCGCGATCAATTGCGTCTGTGGGAAGATGCTGGATTTGGTAACCTTCCGGTTTGCCTTGCAAAGACGCAGTATTCCTTCTCTACGGATCCTGCCCTTCGGGGTGCGCCTGTTGGCCATAGTGTGCCGGTGCGCGAGGTTCGCCTTTCTGCGGGTGCCGGGTTCATTGTCGTTATCTGCGGTGATGTCATGACCATGCCCGGCCTGCCGAAAGTGCCTAGTGCCGAGGCGATATGCCTTGATGATAAAGGTGATATTCAGGGGTTGTTCTAAGAATATTAGCTCGTCTGTTCTGTGGCATCCGGGTTTTTCTGGGGCTACAAAGCGGTGAGAATCATTTCGAAATTGAAAAGTTTGTCTTTGAAGTGATTCTCTCCTAAATGACAGATATTCGACTAAATTCCAATATCTGCCGTAAGGTAGTGTATGCTCAGGTTTATATCATTTAATTTTAACATATTGAAATATATCAGATATTTATCTTACTTTACGTAGCATTCAGTAGTTTTATTAAAAAGTTGACTTTGATTGTAAGTGCAACTTATAGTTTAGTTGCTTTCATAAATACAACTAATTTGTGTATTGCAAACACTGGTGCTGCACTCTGCTGACTGCTTAGGCACCTGACTTAATCTGAAGTTGAACCCACATTCAATCGCAGATTGTAGAGAGATTCAACCAGGACACCCGGTTGGATCTCTCTTTTTTGTAGTCACGGAGCGTTAGCGCCGGGTTCTCTTGCTTGCCTCAAGGGCTCTCATTTAATTTCCTTGAGGGTTCGGTGACTTCACCAGATGGGTGACTACGTTTTCGATCATTCTCATCCCCACATCACCTCCCAGAGACATGATGGATTCCGGGTGGAATTGAACTGCTGCCACCGGTTCGCTTTTGTGTTCAATGCCCATGATAACGCCGTCTTCTGTTCTGGCCGTAACAATAAAATCTTTAGACAATGCTTTTGGATCGGCGAAGATTGAATGATAGCGTCCAACGGTGATCTGACTATCGAGCCCGGAGAATACAATGCCCGGATTTTCCAATTCGATCCTTGAAGGTTTTCCGTGCATCGGAGTTTCAAGTTGGTCGAGTTCACCACCATACGCTTCAACCAATGCCTGCAGGCCGAGGCATACGCCGAAGATCGGCAGGTTTCTTGCTCTTGCCTTGCTGATCGTATCGGCGCAGTTGAAATCCTTCGGTGAGCCGGGGCCTGGGGAGAGGACTACCAAGTTGGGATTAAGTTCATCGAACACGCTTTCTGCAACCGGTGCGCGAACAGTGGTTACCTTCGCGCCGGTTTGGCGGAAATAATTTGCCAGTGTGTGAACAAAGCTGTCTTCATGGTCGACCAGCAATATATTCACGCCCATGCCGACCTTGGCGGTTGAGCGATTGCTAGTGCTGGCGTTGGATTTTCCGGCAGTGCGAATGGCTGAAAGCATAGCTGATGCTTTGAGTTCCGTTTCGGCTTCTTCTTCTTCCGGATTTGAATCAAACAGCAGGGTTGCCCCGGCTCTGATTTCCGCGATGCCATCTTTGATGCGGACGGTTCTAAGCGTTAGGCCGGTGTTCATATCGCCGTTGAAAAAGACGCCACCGACTGCGCCGCCATACCATGCGCGGGGGCTTTTTTCGTGCTGCTCGATCCAGCGCATAGCCCATAGTTTTGGAGCACCCGTCACTGTCACCGCCCATGCGTGGGAAAGGAATGCATCAAAGGCATCCATGCCCTCGGCGAGACGGCCCTCGATATGGTCGACTGTGTGGATCAATTTGGAATACATCTCGATCTGGCGGCGGCCGATAACCTTGACGCTGCCCGGTTCGCAAACACGGGATTTGTCGTTTCTATCCACGTCGGAACACATGGTGAGTTCGGACTCGTCCTTCTTGGAATTAAGCAGAGCAAGGATTTGTTTGCTGTCCTCAATGGCATCCGAGCCACGGCGAATAGTGCCGGAAATCGGGCAGGTTTCAACCCGCCTGCCGGAAACGCGCACGAACATTTCAGGCGAAGCACCAATGAGATATTCCTGTTTTCCAAGATTGATAAAAAATGAATAAGGAGAAGGGTTTATCTCTTTTAGTTTGCGTGAAATGTCAGCGGGTGATGAATTGCAGCGTTCATAGAACATTTGGCCGGGAACCACTTCGAACAAGTCGCCCTTTTTGAATTTTTCTTTGGCTTTTTCAACCAATTTTGCGTACTCGCCGGGTTGATGGTCTCCGTGGGGCGGAGTGATATCGGAGGGTTTGAACGGGTCTGTTTCCACTTCCCTCGACAGGCCTTCGGTGGAAACGCCATCGATGGTGAAATCAAAATGATCATACCAGGCCAGTGCCTGATGATGATCGACTACCAAAATTGCATCGGGTAGAAAAAGCACCAAGTCGCGCTGATCGTCGGGGCGGTCCATATGATATTCGATATCATCAAACTGAAAGGCGAGGTCGTATCCGAAGGCGCCGTAAAGGCCGATTTTATCGTCTTCATCGGAGCGGAAAAGATCGACAATGGCACGCACGACCGAAAATACGGTGGGGGCTCGGGAGCGCTCTTCTTCGGTGAGCACTTTGCCAGTGTCTTTGATCCGTAGTTGGATGAGTTCTTCACCAATATCGATGGAGGCAATATGGTCGTGGTTCCGAAGGCAATCGCCCACAGGTTTGAGCAGGATTTTGCCACGATCATTATAGGCGGTAATGGTGACATCGCGGCCATTGGCCTCGATGCCCAAAGGCGGGTCGATGATTGCCGTATCCCATCTGGTATATCTGCCCGGATATTCATAGTTCGACGAAAGAACAGCGCCTCGGCTCTTATTGACCTTGTCCAGCGTATCGCTGATGGCGGTTTCATAATTGGCAGGGACGGAGTGGCGGTGAACTGTGATGCCGCCCTCGGTGATATATTCGATGTGCTCGGAGCTCATAAGTTTGCCTTCATTTTCGCCTGAACCCTTTCAAGCGAACAATAAAAAGGCCGCTCTGAAATCTCAGGCGGCTTCAACTAATTCTGCAAAATCTAATTACAGTTACGCAAGCCGCTATGTTAGCGAGCCCACCACCAGAGATTTGTGCATTTCATGTTCATGAGGCATGTGTAGCTTTTTGGGTTGTTGCTGGCAAGTGTTTTCAATCCTGACGCACCGTTGCGCGCACAGGATTTTTGTAGGGGACATGGGTTAGGCAGAAAGCAATTTGGCGCAGCAGATGTTGGTTTTGGCCTTCTGCAAGTTATCCGCCTTCGAGTTACAACCACAACCGTCTTCGCCTGCAGCTTTTGCATTGGCATCTTTAACGCAACATGCATCCGCGTGATCCGGGGCTGGGCCTCCGCAGCAGCTTGCCGCTTCATTGTCTGCCTTCAAACTTGATTGTATCGGGTTCATTCGGTATTACTTTAGATAAGAACAATTCAATATCTCAAGAATGGTTGAAATATGGAAGAAAGTCAAGTCATACGAGCCCTTGGTGCGCTTGCTCAAGAAACAAGGTTGCGAATTGTGCGATATTTGGTTGGGTGCGGTGCAGATGGTGCGCCGGCTGCAAAAATTGGTGAAGCAGTCGATGCCAGCTCCTCTCGCCTCTCATTTCATCTTTCGGCTTTGGAACACGCAAGCGTTGTGTCGTCCCAGCGTGTGTCGCGAAGCATAATTTACCGTGTGAATTTTGAGCAGGTAGGAGGTCTAATTTCGTATCTCCTGCACGATTGTTGCCAAAATCACCCAACGGTAAATGATTGTTGTAGCGGGGTGGCTGCAAAACATCAGTTAAACGAACAATAAAAAAGCCGCTCTGAAACCTCGGGCGGTTTCAATTAATTCTGCAACCTAGATACAGGTAAGCAAGCCACCATGTTAGCGAGCCCACCACCAGAAATTTATGCATTTCATATTCATGGGGCATGTGTAGATTTTTGGGTTGTTACTGGTAAGTGTTTTTGGTTTTTTGGGTAGTGACTTGGCAAAAAATTGGCAGCAGTGACCATTTCTCTAAGTTACGTGAAAGACTGCATTGAGCTGTGAGTTCAATCTAGGTGATGTCGCAATTAGATTGTTGCTCTTAAAACATGCTGCCAGTATTTTAGATCCAACTATCATTGGTAAGATGTTATATTAACCCTACCTCGCGAAGCCCTTCTTCTGATTTTAATGAGAAGTCACTACCATCATATTTGCGGGCAGCATTAGTTGTAAGCCAAGCGATAGTTTTTCCCACCCATTCGGAAGGAATGTGCGATGACCAATCGAGTTTGCTGACGGGGTTTATACCTGATTTCTTTATCTCTATTTGCATATCTGTTGCGACAGTACCCGGAGACAAACCGACCACATTGATGCCAAAATCACTCCACTCTTTATGTGCGCAACGGGTGAGCGATAGAACAGCAGCCTTGGTAGAGCAATAATGACTCCACCCTTCAAGAGCACTTGTGGCAGCACCTGACGAAATGTTAATGATTGTGCCACCATTTTCTTTTAGGTGCGGATAAGCAGCGTGCAAACAATGGTAAACGCCTTTCAAGTTCACATCGACAACCCTACCCCACTGTGAAGGATCAGAGTCTTCAATTCGCGCGATGGGTTCGATTGTCCCTGCGTTGTTTATTAGAATATTCATGCTGCCAAAGTGTTCGACGCCTTCCTGCATGGCTGCTTGAACCGCTGCATAGTCAGCAACATCGCAGCGAACAGCCAAAGCTTGAGGCCCGACCTCTCTCGCGAGATTACGCAGTGCATCGATGTTTCGTGCAGCAAGGATAACATTTGCACCAAGGCTTGCTAAGTGTCTTGCAGTTGCCGCGCCAATACCTTGCGATGCGCCTGTGATGAAGGCTGTTGTGCTTGATAGATCAATGGTCATGTGAATACTTCTTGTTAAGTTGCAAAGTGTTGGTTGATTGACGCAGTCGTAGTCGCCATTTGGGTTGCGATGGTATCAGCGTCTGCAGTTGTTGCTTCTATAGCAAACGTGGTCACATCCTCGATACCGATAAAATTGAGGATCATCGCGATATAAGGAGCCATGTAGTCGTATCCCGCCAGTGGCCCGTCATTTAGATAGCCGCCAGCGCCATACGAGAAGCACACATAAGCCTTTTTACCAGAGACCAAGCCTCTAAAATTACCATCTTCATAAGCAAAAGATTCATTGATACGCACGATTTGGTCTATCCATGCCTTGAGACAAGAAGGGATTGAGAAATTGTATATTGGTACAGAGAGAACAAGAATGTCGGCTTCATTTATCTCGGCAATTAGCTTGTCGGACAATGCTGTGGCATCTTTCAGTTCTGGTGAGCGCTGCTCTTCCGGCGTGTAGTATCCAGCAATCGTCTGAATGGAAATATGTGACATGGGATCTTCCACCAAATCCCTTTTCACGATGGAAATGGAATGTCCGGCGCCGGTCAGATGTGATGTCACCATCGTTGCAAGGCGGCGAGAGTAAGAGCCCTCTGCCGTAGGCGATGCTGCTTCTGGTCTGGATGATGAGTCAATTCGAAGAATTTTGGTCATTGTATAAACTCCATTTCTGATGGAGATGTTGTACTCGTGCTGAATAGATTAAAAAACATAGACAAATGACATGCAGTCGTGCGAATAGTGCATGAATGAAAATACAAGAATTAGAACTGTTTATGGAGATCGCGAGGCTTGGCTCATTTGCCAAGGTAGCAAAGCGGCACGCTGTCGATCCGTCTTCCGTATCACGCCAGGTCTCCAATCTCGAAAGCGAACTCGGTTATCGCCTCTTTGAACGCACAACACGACGGCTTTCACTTACTGAAGCAGGTCAAATGACATTTGACCGCATACAGGCACCGTTAGAACAACTTGGCCAGGTATTCGCAGAAGCAAAAGACATATTGGTCCTGCCGAGTGGACTATTACGCATCACAACCTCAGTAGCGTTTGGTGAGCGTTGGCTTTCGCGAAGGTTGGCAAGCTTTCAAGCGGCATATCCCGAAATCGAGTTGGACATAGTTTTATCGGACCGCAACATTGACCTCGTTTCAGAAAACGTCGATGTCGCCATTCGCTTGGGTGAACGGATGGCTGGCACTTATGTCACAAGCCGGTTGTTGGAAACCCGCTATCATGTTGTTGCTTCACCGCGGTATTTAGCCGAACATACCATTCTGAAAAAGCCGGAACACCTCGCTGACCACAATTGCTTGACATTCTCATTGCCCGGATACAGGTCGATTTGGCGGTTTCGAACTCGATCTATCAAACCAATTGAAGTTCAAATATCTGGCACTGTTTCAATGACCAATGCGCTTGGTCTGCGTCGGGCTGCACTTGATGGGATTGGAGTAGCTCTTTTAAGCGACTGGACTATTGAGGAAGACTTGAAAGCGGCCACCTTAATTGATGTATTCCCCCACTGGTTAGCATCAGCAACTAGCTTTGAAACTGCCGCATGGCTTCTATACCCGTCAAAAGCTTACGTGCCGACCAAAACCCGTGCGTTCATCGATCACATAAAATCTAATATCTGAACCAATATCAGATTTTGCTTTGTTTCCCTTCGTCTATTTTGTCGTGTCGCACCTTGGGCAATTCTATGCTTTCATCTGGGGCACTTTGTCCGCATGCTGTCATTCGTCGCTAAAAAGTGGAGCGGCCGAATTGGCCGGCAGGAAAAGAGGCGGAATTCCGTCTGTTTTCACATCCCACTTGCAATTTTTACCAGCTAAATCTATCGTGCATCCAGATCAAACAGATGATGAAGAAAAATGTACTCTGCTATTGATACAACACTGCTGACGCTATCTGCGCTATTGGGCCTTCTACTAGGTCTTATTGGCGATCGTCGGGCTGTGTAACAGGAGGCACCCGGCGGTCGAACCGAGCCGTTGCTTCCTCAAATCCATCATATTAGAATTTTAATAGTCAGTTGCTAAGAATAGTACTGGCCTGTCAATTTGAGAATTATCATGACTTCATCTCCAAATACGATGCCTGGCGCATCGCAGAAATATCAAGCTTATCCTGCAATTGATTTGCCTGACCGCCAGTGGCCGTCAAAGCAAATTACCTCGCCGCCCATTTGGTGTTCCGTTGACCTTCGTGATGGCAATCAGGCACTGATCAACCCGATGGGGCAGGACCGCAAGGAACGTATGTTCAAGCTTTTGCTTGATATGCAGTTTAAGGAAATCGAGATCGGGTTTCCCTCGGCTTCGCAAACGGATTTTGATTTTGCCCGCTGGTGTATTGAAAAGGGCGATGTGCCTGAAGATGTTTCACTACAGGTTTTGGTGCAGTGTCGCCCGGAATTGATCAAGCGCACATTTGAATCGCTTGAAGGGGCGAATGCGCCGATTGTCCATTTTTATAATTCAACCTCGGAACTGCAACGCCGTGTGGTGTTTGGCATGGATCGTGCCCAGATCAAGCAGATTGCGGTTGATGCGGCCAAGATGATCCGCGATATGGCGGAAGATGCTGGCGGCGGTTTCCGTTTTCAGTATTCGCCGGAAAGTTTTACCGGCACGGAACTGGAATTTTCGCTTGAGGTTTGTAACGAAGTTGCGGAAATCATTCAACCAAGCGTTGAAAACAAGGTGATTTTCAACCTGCCTGCGACTGTGGAAATGTCTACGCCGAATATTCATGCGGATCAGATCGAATGGATGAGCCGAAATCTGGATAATCGCGATAAAATTACATTGTCACTTCATCCTCATAACGACCGTGGCACCGGTATTGCTGCCACCGAGCTTGGTTTGATGGCTGGTGCTGATCGGGTCGAGGGTACGCTGTTTGGCAATGGCGAGCGCACTGGCAATGTGGATATCGTTACGCTGGCGCTTAATATGTTTACTCAAGGGGTCGATCCCGCGCTGGATATTTCCGATATCGAACGCATCAAGGAGGTTTATGAATATTCGAACCAATTGCGTATTCCCGAACGGCATCCTTATGTGGGAGAACTGGTTTATACTGCCTTTTCCGGCTCACATCAGGATGCGATCAATAAGGGTATGAAGGCTAGCGAAAAAGCCAATAGCGAACTTTGGGCCGTGCCTTACCTGCCGATTGATCCGAAGGATGTGGGGCGTTCTTATGAAGCTATCATCCGGATTAATTCCCAATCGGGAAAGGGCGGAATTGCCTATATTATGCAGGCTGACTACGGCCTGCATTTGCCGCGTAACCTACAAATTGAAATGCGTGGGGCGGTGCAGAACATTACCGATAAACTGGGCGAAGAGCTGACATCCTCCCGTATCCATGATCTCTTCACGGAACTTTATGTGAAACAACCCAATGCCCGGTTGGCATTTGTCGATCACCACACCATCCCGATTTCCGGGCAACCGGGGCAACGTAAGGTTGAAGCGGTGATTGTTGATAAAGGTGATGAGATAACCATTGAAGGGATGGGTACTGGCCCGGTTGATGGTTTTCTTGATGCGCTTTGCGGGCATTTAGGTGCCGAGATCTCGGTGGTGGATTATTCCGAACATACGCTTCGTCCGGGGGCTGATGCGTCGGCGATTTGTTACATGGAAGTTGAAGCAGGCGGCAAGAAGACGTTCGGCGTTGGCATTAATAAAAACATTGTGACGGCCTCGCTTGAAGCGCTGGTATCGGCGGCTAATCGCCTAATGTAAAAATGATCGCGGCACGGTTTTGAGAGTGAAACCGTGCCGCAATTTGTTAGGCTATTGCTGTGCGCAGGTTGGCAAGATGTTTGTCCCAACCAACATCTAGCGCCATCAGAAGTCCCATTGCCGCTTCGCCTGCTGCTGTGCTGATGCCCTCATGTTCCAAGGATAATTTCGTGCCGCCATGGGCTTCTTCCAACGTCCATATGACGGTGGTCATTGCGCCGGCCAATGGTTTGATTGTGAAAGTGTAGACGAGGCGGGATGGCTTATCCATTTCAAGTACAGTGCCCCAGCATTGCTTTGATATCGAGCCATCATCTTCCTTATGAATCAGTGCGTAATCCTGATTTTCTGCTAAATCGGATTCTGCGGGATGGAACCATTGGGCGAGTTTGTCTTTCTCTGTGAGAAAGGCCCATACGGTTTCTCGTGATGCAGCGAAGAACACCGATTTATTGATAATTGCGTCAGTCATTTTTATTTTCCTTTTCGATTGCGCTTTGTAGTGCACCAAGTTTGTCATCCCAGAACTGGCTGAAGTAGCTGATCCAGTTGGCGGCGGATTTTATGCCCAAAGGCTCCAGATGGTTTATGCGTTCGCGACCACTGGTTTGGACAGAAATAAGTTTGCCTTCTTCCAATATGGTGAGGTGTTTTTTGATGGCACCACGGGTAATTTCGAAGCGTTCAGAAACCTCGCCAATGGTCATATCTGCCGTGCTTAAATGCATCAGGATTTGACGCCGTGTCGGATCAGCGAGCGCACGGAATGCGCCTTGCTCGGCGCTAATCATTGATCTACTTGTTGGGTTATGGGCAGAAAATCAAATTTGCCGTCCTGATAAAGAAATGTGACGCAATCGGTTTTGGATACGCATTTGCTCACATGAGGGAGGCCTGCAGGGATTTTATAATAGGAACCGGCCGGTAATTCGACTTCACTCGAGGGATCTGCTCCCACAGCAATGTTGGTGATGGTGCCGCTGACGACTAGCCCATACATATTTGCTGTTTTTATATGGGGTGGACTGACGAGGCCTGCCGGTAGTTTGACCATGGCCATATAGGCTTCTTCGAAACGATTACCATGCAAGGGGGCAAAACCGACGCCTTCCTTGGTTGTTTCCCAATCTAATTGAGAAGTGGGCTTATTGTTTATTTTGCTATTATCTACCGCATGAGCATTGGTGACAAATATACCTGATGAGATCGTGCATATAAGAGCTAATTTCAATTTGTGGAACGACATGACATTTCCTTTGTGGTACCTTTTGGTATCATGATTAATAACACCAAAAGGTATCATGTCAAGTATTCAAATCGTTGGTAACTTTCAATTCGGACATTTTTTTGTTAAAATTTACCGGTAGAATGATATTCAGGGGTATTAGAATGTCTGAATTTGAAAAAGAGACAGCGGGATTTGAACAACAGGTTTTGGACCTTGCAAAAGCGATGGACCGTGTCAAAACGGCTCAAGCGGATCGCGATGATGTGGTTGTTGAGATGAAACAGGCGACGCGTACAAGGTTGGAATTACTGGCCAAAGACTTGCAACCGGTGTTTGACGATCTACCAAAAAATTCTGATCAGTTTGAGTTTGCATTAACGAACGGAGAAAATGCCCGATTGTGGATTGATATGACCTCTTTCGTGCGTATGGGGCGAGATCGTCGGGTTTATGAATTCGTCAAGGATACCCGCCTTGGACGTACCATTCTGGCCGATGGAACGGACAAAACGAAAATTGGCAAAGCGGTTACTGATTATGTCGCAGAACGGGTTTTGGAACGGGAACGGGCCATTGAAGGCGATTGGATTGCCATGGAGGAGCGATCATTGGATGCATCTGATGCGCATATCACCAAGCCGGAAAAACAAGGTTCGGCAACGAAGGCTGGTGTTTGGTTCTTACTTGGTATTCTGGGCGGTGCTGTGTTGATGGTTCTTTGGGCGTGGTTTGCCAATGCACCGGCGTTTTAACCGTGTAATTGTTGCTCGTTTAGTAATTCAACAAAGGCTGTGCTGGAAATCTCGGCGCTACCATATTGTTGAAGATGGCAGTTCCAAGAACCTTGTTTTCCATCAATTGAAATGAGATTATAGCGTCCGGCAGGCTTGTTTCCGTTGGGAATTTGGCCAGCGGCTGATACCCCAAGCACCGGAACTTTCATATTATGGTCTTCCATCCAGTATAGGCTGTTTAAATGGGTGTGGCCATGCAGGATCAGTTCGGCCCCTGAATGCTGAATGCAACGACAAAACAACTCTGCACCAATCAGGCGTTTAAAATTGGCTGTTTCGTTTTCGATTGGCAGGTGATGAATTAGAACGATGCGGAATTGCTCTTTTTCCTCGTTCAATATCTGGGCTAACCGTTCGGCTTGCTTCGCTCTGAAATACCCCGTGGCTTGAAACGGCAAGGTAGCCTCAGCTGAATTGCAACTTATGATGGATACAATTCCCCGGCGGTGAACGAGTGGAAACTCATTTGCGGTGGGTGGGGTTGTTCCATCTGAAACGAAGGGCGCCCAACGTTTCAACGCCTTTTTCAGGCTTCCCGGAACATAGGCATCATGGTTTCCGGCAATGGTGGTCAACATGTGCCTTCCTCCCAGTTTTATGGCCAGGTTCTCCAACCACTGGCCTGCGCGTTCAATCTCGGAATTTGTTGCCAGATTGACCAGATCTCCGGTGACGCTCACATGATCTGGGTGTTGGGCGATCATATGAGAAATCAATGCGTTGAGATATTCCGGTCTTTGGGCCGCTGCACGGTTTATCTTCCAGTTCAAATAACCGGTGACCCGTTTGGACATCAACTCAAACAGGGTAAGATTCGGCAGGGGAGCCAAATGGATATCGGATATGTGAGCAATGCGAAACATTAGTTGCGCTTATCACTATTGATGGGCGACCCACAAGTAAAAAACTGGTAAGGTTGGGGATGATGGCATCTAAACTGATTCAGCGGCTTTTGCATTTTTACTGGCGCTTCTCTCGCCCGATGACGCTCGGGGTTCGTGCGTTGGTGGAAGATGGGGAAAAGCGTATTTTTCTGGTGCGCCACACTTATGTGGCCGGATGGTATCTGCCGGGGGGCGGCGTTGAATCCGGTGAAACGATTGAGCAGGCGCTGGCCAAGGAGCTTCGCGAAGAAGCAAATTTGTTTTGTGAAAACACGCCCGTTCTGATCGGTGTATATCGGAATGCCAATGCATCCAGGCGAGACCATGTGATGCTTTATCACGTGAAAGACTGGCGGCAACCGGAGATGCCTAAACCCAATAGCGAGATTGCTGAATGTGGCTGGTTTGCGCTGGATAAGCTACCTGAAGGCACAACAGCTGGCACATTGCGCCGTATTGACGAGGTGTTAAACGGTAAGCCGCTGGACGCCTATTGGTGAGCAAAGCGAGATTAAAATGAATAATGATGGTACGCCGCCCAAATCGGGTTGGGCGAAATTGTGCTGTGAGCTGTTGGTCGAGGATTTTGAAATAAGCCGCGCGTTCTGGGTGGATGTGCTTGGTTTTGCTATTGCCTACCAGCGGACGGAGCAGCTCTTTGCCTATCTGGAAAGACCGGAAGGTGCGCAAATCATGATTTGCCAGCGATCTGGTCAATGGGAAACTGGTGAGATGGAGGCGCCATTTGGGCGCGGTGTGATGTTTCAAATTAATGTGGAGAACATTGATCCTATTGTGGGAAGACTGTCAGCACTCAATTGGCCGATAAAGAAAGGACCTTATGAGGTTTGGCGGCGTTATGGAGACCGCGAAGGGGGGCGAAACGAAATTGTTTTGCAGGATCCCGATGGCTATCTTGTGATGCTTGCGGCGGATCTTGGCGAACGCCAATTTCAAGATAAATAGAAAATTCTGGACAGGGAAAAATCCCTGTGATAATTGATCATCTCCTAAGAGATATGGATAAGATAATGATCTTGAATGCAAAACTGCGACGACGAATTGGCTTGCGCGATACCCGCGCGACCTTCGACGCGTTGCCGTTTGGCTGATTTTTTCAGCATCTGGTGAATGCAAAATACCTTTTTACACCGGAAGCTGACCAATGAACTCTCAACAATTTACCATTCAATCTGAAAACCCATCCCAATTTGATGCCATCGAGCAATTGGCTGCGGATGCTTTTGGTCCCGGTCGGTTTGCGAAATCTGCGTTCCGATTGCGGGAGGGGGTGCCCCACGAAGCTGATCTATCATTTGTTGCCATGGAAGGTGATGAGATTGTTGGGTCCGTACGCCAGACTCGCATTAAGATTGGTGGCAAAGAGGCGTTGGTTTTAGGGCCGCTGGTTGTTGCTTCTGGTGTGATGAATAGCGGCATTGGTGCAGCTTTGATGGAGTATTCCATGTCTGCTGCAAAAGAAGGCGCGCATGATCTGGTGGTTCTTGTGGGAGATGAACCTTATTATTCGAAGTTTGGTTTCAAAAAAGTCCCGCATGGGCAAATAAGTTTTCCCGGTCCGGCAGATCCGGCCCGGATTTTATGTTGCGAACTGGTGCCGGATTCCTTGACAGAGTATCACGGAACGGCAGAGCGGGTTATTCAACGTTAAAGTAAGCCCAGTTCTTTTATTTTTGGCAAATAGGTGCGGCTAACCGGGAAGACATCACCTTTGATCGTTTCCACCAGAACTCTGCCGTTCCTTCGAAATACCGATTTTATACCTGTAAGGGCAACCCAATGTGAACGATGAATCTGTAAGCCTATTACGCCATCACAGTCATCTATTGCGTCAGACAAACGGTAATGTACGAGTCCAGCGCCGCCGCTGGTTGTTACTTCCACATAGTGGTCTTGCACGGACAAGGAAATCAGGTTTCCACGCAAATTCAAAGGCAAGCGGGAGACAATTTTTGGTGTTGTTGGCATGGCAGGTATTTGTTCCTGCGCGCTGCCTTTTACCAGTGTGGAAACGGCTGAAAGGGTGATGGAAATCAGTACGCAATAAATCAGCAAACTGCCGGAACCTAGCCAGTGCCCGCCGCCATTGCCGTCATCATTACCAAATGTGACGAGATTGATGATTAAGACCACAGGCCAAACAGCGAGACCTGCAGCACTTCCTGAAGCAAAAATCTGCCAGACAATATTTTCTGTACGCGGGGCGACGAGTCGCAGGACGTATCCGCCTGCCAGCCATCCGGCCATATAAGTAAGCGTGCAAATGGCGGTCCAGTAGACCAATCGCGGCATCAGTTCAAGCAGCTCAAATGTCTGAAATGGCCCAGACAATCCAAAGATCAGTGATACCAACCCCAGTACGGCTAGAGAGCGGGGTGCGATAAGATTTTCGCGCATTTCGCGTAACGTCAATTGCAGCATGTTGTTATTCACGAAAACTTCCTGTCATTGGCGTAAACTTTGTTGCCAGATAAAATACGACAAAACTAACGTATTGCAATTCTCAAAATTATCTAATTACAACGGGAAAATTGCATGTCTCTTGAACCTCTACTCAGCGCCGGTATTGCTATTCAGATACATGCAGCAGCTGCCAGTATATCATTTTTTCTTGGCCCTTTCATACTATTCAGAAAAAAAGGTGATGCCCGACATAAAATATTAGGTCGCCTATGGGCATTTACAATGGCCATAACAATTGCCAGTTCATTTTTCATCTTCGGCATTCGTACGTTCGGGCTATTTGGTCCTATCCATATAATCTCGGTTCTTGCGAGTTTCAGCTTGGCGAGGGCAATACATTTTGCCCGTGTTGGCAATATTGTGGCACATCAAAAAAACATGCGTGGCCTATATTTTGGTGCTTTGATTGTTGCGGGGCTTTTCACATTCTTGCCGAACCGGATTATGAGTGAAGTCTTTTTTAACGGCCGCGAATTTTCAGGTTTTCTGATGGTTACGACAGGAATTGTTATTTCCTATGGATGTCTGGGTTTAGCCAAGCGACAGGGTTGGATCAAAGCCGATACTATTTAACGGCCCTCGCGCAACCACATGCCAGTAAATGCAAACAGCAGCAAGGCTAAGCCAAGCAAGCCTGAGAATAACGGGGTGCGATCTATCCCTTTTAGCACGCTGGCATTGGTATTGTTGAGACCTATCCAGCCTTTGCCCGATGCGTTGGCACCGGATCGTACAGGCAGAATTCTTGGTGCTGAACCTTCTGGTGCGCGGCGGGCGGAGCCGCCCAATTCTTTTAATATTGGGCCCAGTAATTCTGTCGTGCTGATGACGGCTGAGAATTCTCGCGGATTTGCCGGGCCGACCTGTGCAAGGGCGGTGAATTCTCCGCTTGTCGCCTGATATAGGCCGATGTCTTCGACTTCCAGTTCACCGTTCCAGATGCCGGGTTTTGTCTCTTTCAACGCTATTGTGACATCGCCGCCTGTGGGGCCTTGCAGCAGTACATCGTCAGGTTTTTTGCTCAGGCTTTGGCGTTGTACTGAAATGATTTTGCCTGTCGCGTTTGCTGTCAGACGTTCTTCGTCAAGTTCAGGTTCCTTCATTAGCCAGTGGGCGATGCGGCGTAACAATTGCACATAAGGGCCGCCGCCTTCAAAACCACGGGCCCAGAGCCAGACATGATCCGACAGGAATAACGCAACGCGTCCTTCACCGGCGCGATTTAACATAAGCAAGGGGTTTTGGTTTTCATCAACCATCACCGTGTCGCCATCCTGTTTGTGGACACCGATAGTGCGGAACCAGCGGCTCCATTTTGGGTCTTTTTCGTTCCAGCCATCAAGACCTCTGGTGACAGGGTGCTTGGTACCAAATTCATGCAAACGAGGTTTGAAGGGTTCTTCAATCACCTGCCCATTGGCAAGCCCCGGGAGGACGCTGCTTAGTGGCGTATTTCCGATACTGCCCTGAAACGCATATTCGGGTCCAGCGGCTACCATGATGGCACCGCCATCGCGGACGTAGCGGGCGATGTTCTCAAAGTACAATAAGGGCAGCACGCCACGGCGCTGGTAGCGATCGAAGATGATTAAATCGAACTCATCGATTTTCTGAACGAATAATTCGCGTGTTGGGAATGCTATCAGCGATAGTTGGGAGATCGGGGTGCCGTCCTGTTTTTCAGGAGGGCGCAAAATGGTGAAGTGAACCAGATCGACCGAACCATCGGATTTTAGCAAATTGCGCCATGTACGCTCGCCTGCATGAGGTTCACCGGATACCAGCAGGACGCGCAGGTTTTCGCGAATGCCGTTGATCGTGGTGAAGGCACGGTTATTTACCGGGGTGATTTCGCCATCATCTGCTTCAACGGACAATTCGATGATGTTCTTGCCGCCATGGGGAACATCGAAGACGAAATTCCCGTCTTTGCCGGGTATGATTTGTTCAATGGCCATGATTTTTCCATCAAACTTAATGATGATTTCCAAAGGGCTATTGGCATTCTCAAAACCAGATTGTTCAACTCGGTATATGATCTCCTGACTTTCTCCCACAACTCCGAAACGCGGTGCATTCAGAATGACCAAACGGCGATCCTTCTCGTTTTTGGTGCCTGTAATCAGCGCATGTACCGGGGCATTGAAGCCCACATCGGCAACGCGTTCAGGGGCATCGTGCACCTGCCCATCGGTAATAAAAATCGCTCCTCCAATTTGCTCACTTGGTACATCCTGAAATGCGCTCTTGAGGGAGCGGAAGAGGGTCGTGGTCGCATCATTTGTGAGGGATGAGTTATCCAAGGCATCGATTTCGCGAACTTCAAACTTGTCCAGCTTTGCAAGGCGGCTGCGTAAATCCTCAAGAATGCTTGTGCTCTGGCCTTGGCGATTGTTCAGTTTTTGGCTGGCGCTCTTATCAATAACGATTGCCACAACGCTTTTAAGCGGTTCGCGATCCTCACGCAGGATGGCCGGGTTGAAAAGAGCAAAGACCAACAAGCCCCATGCGCAAAGGCGAATAAATGAGCCACGCACTTGTCGTGCAAGGCCGTAGAACACAAGCGCACCGCCAAGAATTGCAATTGTATAAATTACCCACAAAGGGAGTTCGGGGGTAAATGAGATGTTGAAATCCATGCTTATTGCCCCAATCGTTCGAGCAAAGCAGGGATGTGAACCTGATCGGCCTTATAATTGCCGGTCAGCGCATACATCATTAAATTCACACCGACGCGAAAAGCGTACGTTCGTTGAACCGGATTGGGGGGAATGGTTGAATAAAGAGCGCGTCCCGCATCGTCGATGGCCCAAGCACCGGCCATATCATTGCTGGTGATCAGAATAGACGAAACACCGTCCCCTGCGCGCGCTGGACGGTCGGCGAGGGCGGATGCGCCAGTGAATGCTTCCACCCATAATTCGCCGCCAGCGTAACGGCCGGGAAAACTATTGAGCAAGAAGAAGGATTTTGTCAGCACGTGATCGCTTGGTACTGGTTCTAATGGAGGTATATCGAGGACGGACAATATTGCCTGTAATTGACGCGCGGCGGGCGAACTTGCTGTGCCGCCAAAGCTACCGGAAATTTGGTCCTGCGTATCGAATAAAACGCTGCCGCCTTGCTTCATATAAGTATCAATGCGTGCCATGGTTTCGGCAGTGGGAAGTGCGCTTCCCGAGTGTACAGGCCAGTATATAAGCGAATAAAACGCCAGTTCGTCTTCGGAAATATCTAATCCGATAGGGGGTCCGGGTTCCAGTGCCGTGCGGGTGATGAGAAAGCGTGTCAGCCCGAGTAGACCAGCGGCACTTTTGCGGTCAACTTCGATATCTCCGGTGACCACATAGGCCAGACGTGTTTTTAAGGCGGCTGAAAAATCGAAGTCAGAATCTTGTGCAAATGCGTCCGATGGGCCGAACACAAGTGATGCGGATATCACCATTGGCAGGATAAGCGAGCGGGCAAGCTGTGGGCTTGGGCGTATTCTCAGCGCGCCTGAGAACCACAGGACTGCAAGGCAATCGAGGATCAGTAATGCTGCTGCGCCGAGTAGTAGCCACGGCTTTAATTCGATGGCTTGCTGGTTTTGGTAGCTAGATTGAATCATGTCGGAGGGGAAGGCATTTATATCCAGAGCTGTTAGTTGTTCGCCCTTGGAGAACAGATTTAATGCGGTGAATCCATCTTCAGTGCCGTAGAAACCTGGTGGGTTTTCAGCGGTGGCTGCTGGCGCCACGCCTTTAGAAAGTTCCAGTGGTTTTATGCTTGCAGATGGCGCGCTGAGGTTTCCTTGTCCGTCGAGAATGTTCAGGGCAGGCAAGCGTATATCCTGTTCTGGGTTTAGGGCGCCGGAACTGTTTGATTTGGATTGATTGACTACCCGGCGCAGCATTTCAACAAAAGTTCCTGAAATCGGTAAATTTGACCATGTGGCATCGGAACTTACATGGAACAATACGATCCAGCCATTCCCTCTTTGCTCAGCGGTAACGAGCGGCGTACCATCTTCAAGACTGGCCCATGTTTTTCCCTCAAGGCTTAGTTCCTGCAGTGCCAAAATCTGACGGGTTACCAGAACTTCTTTTGGCGGTTGTAATCCGTAAAACGGGCTGGTGGTTTCAAAATTTGCGACTGGCTTGGGAGCTTCCCAAGATAAGGCGCTTCCGAGATTTCTATCGCCCTGACGTATGCGCACCGGCAGCAATGTTTCCTCATTACTGGCGGCCATTCTTGGTCCGGCAAATCGCACCAACATACCGCCCTTTTCAATCCATTCCTGAAAGGTGTCGACGGTTTTTTCCGGAATGAGGCCCACATCGGCCAGAACGATGGCTGATACGCCCTGATTGATCAGTTCAGGAACGGCCAGTGTCACATTGGCACTATCGGCTTCGCGGATGTCGCTGAAAGGCTCTAATGCGCGGGTGATGTAATAGAGAGGCGACAATAATGGCTGTGAAAGATCACGTTTCTCCCCGGATATAATGCCGACCAACCTACGGCGATTGCTCTCATCAAGCAATTGCACGGCACCGGGATTGTTTGATTGGGCAACTGAAATTCGGATGATTTCGTTGCGTAGTTCTACCGGTTCTTTAAGCTGGAATTCTGTCTGGCTCTCCCCGTTGGCAAACTGAACAATTTGGCGGGCGACAGGAATTCCTTTGATATCGTAAGCGGTAAGATCAAGCACGAGTTCGTCATTTTTATTGACCCGGTTGAGTTGTCCGCGCATGGCATCGGGGTCATTGGAAATTTTTGTCATTGCAACCAGATTTCCGGATTCCGGCTGGTAGATGAATTTTTGACCATCAATGCGGCTAATGGCCGATGCTAATTTCTCGGTGTTTTCGTGAGTAAGGCCATCGGAGAAGAATATGATCGTGCCCGGATTTTTCATATCCGAAAGAATATTTGCTGTCGCTGCATGGTTAGGTTCAATTGCGCGGTTGACCAGTGCGTCGATGACTTTAAGAGCGTCTTCTGCGTTTGCTGGACTATTGGTGGCGTCTTCGGGTGCTGTGGTGCGGATGATGGAAACGAGGCGGTCGGCATCGCGTGCTTCATTGATGAGTTTAATGGCCGATTGTTTTCGTTCATCCCAGTTTTGGCCGGAAGCCCAGCCATCATCTATGATTAAGGTGATTGGTCCGTTGCCGCTGAGGGTTGCTTCTTCTGGGTTCCACAAGGGCAATGACATGGCCAATATGACTAATGTTGCAAGGGCGAGGCGAAGCAGGGTCAACCACCACGGGCTTTGCGCTGGGGTTTCTTCACGTTTTTGCAGGGTTGCCAGAATGCGCGTCGGAGGAAAAACTTCCTGCTGTGGTTTTGGTGGCGTCAGGCGTAACAGATACCAGATAACCGGCAAAGCAAGCAGCGCGAAAAGCACTAGTGGTGCGCCAAAAGCGAGAGGAAGGCCAAGCATAATTATTGCCTTCCCTGTTGAGAGGATTGACGATTGGCACGCAGATATTCATGCAGGGTGACAAGTGCTTCTGATGCCAACCGGTCTGTGTGATGGACGATGTAGCTCCAGCCCAATTTGGTGGCGAGATTACGCAAAGACGTATTTCTGGCGGTAAATAAATTTACGTATTTTTCGGCCAGCCCGTGGGCATTGCCGGCGGTGAAGCGTTCATTGGTTTCCGGGTCGATAAATTCCACCCGCCCGGTATAAGGGAAGGTTTCTTCGACCGGGTCGATGATGTGGACCAAATGGCAATTTGCACCGCGCCGCGCAAAAGAACGCAGGCGACCTTCGGTGTTGTCCATATCGTCGAGAAAATCGCTGAAAATAATAATGTCGGAACTGTCTTTTACTGCGTCTGCAATAGGGAAACGATCTTGAGGCTCGGAGAGTATCAGCGCCTCGGCCAATTTTTCCGAGGCAGTTCTGCTGGCAATCGGTGGGGTTACGCCAAGCCAGCCGACACGCTCGCCGGAACGAGCTAATAATTCGGCCATGGCGAAAGCCAACACTAATGCGCGTGATTGCTTGGAAACTCTGCCAAGATCGGACTTGAACAGCATGGATGGACTTTCGTCAACCCAAAGCCATATTGTGTGGGCGGCCTGCCATTCGCGGTCCTTGACATAGATATGATCGTCACGGGCCGATTTTCGCCAATCGATGGCGTTCATGTTTTCGCCTACCGTATAAGGGCGGAACTGCCAGAAATTTTCGCCAGTGCCACGTTTTTTGCGACCGTGCCAACCAGCGAAAACATTGTTGGATATACGTTGGGCTTCGACCAGCAGATCGGGAATGAGTGCGGCACGCGCACGGGCGCGTAAAATGGTATCTTTGCCGGTTTCACGCGGAGCAAGGGTGCCAATTGCAGGGCTCATCTTTGTCCCATTTCTTTAATGGAGCCCAATTTTATATTGGAGAAAGAAACGCTCATCAGCCAATTTTTGCCTTTAATTTGGAAATGATTTCGCGAATGGTGATGCGTTCTGCGCGTGCCGCGAATGTTAGCTGCATACGGTGTTGCAGTACGCTATCAGCCAGTGCCAGAACGTCGTCTACCGATGGAGCAAGGCGTCCGTGGAGAAGCGCACGGGCACGGGCGGTCAACATCAATGCCTGGCTAGCCCTTGGGCCGGGACCCCATGATATGAATTCTTCGAGTTCTTTTGATGCGTTGCCCGGTCGAGCGGAGCGGACCAATTCCAGAATTGCCGAAATCACGCTTTCACCAACCGGGAGCTTGCGCACCAGAACTTGCAGCTTTTTCAGTTCGTTGGATGAGATGACCTTCTTCACGGTATTTTCGGATGTTCCGGTTGTATCAAACAGGATAGCACGTTCCGCGTCGATATCGGGGTAGGGTACATCAATTTGCATTAGGAACCGATCGAGTTGGGCCTCTGGAAGCGGATAGGTGCCTTCTTGTTCCAGCGGGTTTTGGGTGGCAAGGACATGGAATGGTTCCGGCAGATCGTAGCGCTTGCCAGCGATAGTTATGTGATGCTCCTGCATCGCTTGCAGCAAAGCTGCCTGAGTGCGGGGGCTTGCGCGGTTGATTTCATCGGCCATCAGCAATTGGGCAAAAACAGGTCCCTTGATAAACTGGAAAGAACGTTTGCCATCATCATCCTGGTGCAAGATTTCTGAACCCAAAATATCCGAGGGCATCAGGTCAGGAGTGAATTGGATACGCTGTTCCTGCATTCCCAAAACCGTGCCGAGGGTTTCAACCAGTTTGGTTTTGGCAAGGCCGGGAAGACCTACCAGCAGGCCATGGCCACCAGAAAGAATGGTAATCAGGGATTGCTCCACCACCTCATTTTGACCAAAAATAACTTTACCGATTTCTGATTTCACGGATGTAACGCTGGTAACAGCCTTTTCAGCCTGTTTGATAATGGCCTTTTCTTCGGTCTTGCTGAGTTTTGGGTCGATGGCGTTCATCAATGAATCTCCGGTAAGATATAGGCTGATATAAATTGGACCGTTTTGATATGGACGGTGGCTTCTCCGGCATAACCCTGACAAGTCTTACTGGTCTCTCAGGTAGGCGAAATAGATTTTAACATGGTAATGGTCTAATTTATCAATACAAGTTACATTTGTGTAAGACGATAGTGTGACCTGTAAAATTGAAGTGATATGAGCGAAGAAAAACAATATACTGGCGATAATGGCCTTGCAGGACTGCAGGGCCTTATACAGCGTGGTGAGGGCTCAGGAAAAGGACTGCCACCCGTTGAGCGCTGGGAACCCGATTTTTGTGGCGATCTCGATATGGTCATTAAAGCGGATGGCACTTGGTTCTATATGGGCACCCCCATTGGCAGGCAATCATTGGTGAAACTGTTTTCCACAGTGTTGCGCAAGGACGAAAATGGAGAAACCTATCTGGTAACGCCGGTGGAAAAAATCGGAATAACCGTTGAAGACGCACATTTTGTTGCCGTGGAGATGAATGTCCACGAGGAGGATGGCGAATCAGTTCTGACGTTTCGAACTAATGTTGGAGATATTGTGACAGCGGGGCCGGAAAACCCGTTACGATTTGTTACTGTGCCGGAAAATGATGGGGTGAAACCCTATATCCGGGTGCGTGGACGCCTTGAAGCGGTTTTGGCACGTCCGGTAATGTATGAGCTGATTGCTCACGGGCAGGAAATTGGAGTGAACGGGCAGCTTATGTTTGCAGTGAAAAGCAAAGGGGAAATTTATCCCATAATGGCAACAGAAACTCTGGCAGAACTCAGCCAGTGAGCAAGCTATCGATAGCGGAATTTACGCTGGATGAACTGCGTGAGCGTGTGTCCCAGCGGCTGAATCATTCCGACAATGAACCAATTGGTGATTTTACGCACGATCCTGATATGCGACAATGGGTTATGTCTAGGGCGACAAAAGATGCGGCAATTTTAATGCCTCTGGTTGAACGACAAGGGGAAATGTCGCTGTTGCTCACCAAGCGGGCCGATAGATTGATTTCCCATTCTGGACAGGTGGCATTTCCCGGCGGCAAGATTGATGCGGATGATGACGGGCCAGAAGCTGCGGCCCTTCGTGAAGCGCATGAAGAAGTGGGACTTGCTACAGATCAGGTTGAAATACTTGGGCGTTTACCGGATTATTTCACCGGTTCGGGCTATAAAATTGCGCCAATCATTGGCATAATGGATAAAAATGCGGTGGTTGAAGCTAATCCAGATGAAGTGGATTATCTTTTTGAGGTACCACTTTCATTTTTGATGAATCCGGATAACCACCTTCGTGGCAGTCGGGTTTTTGAGGGCAAGGAACGTCATTTCTATGAAATGCCGTTTGGGGAACATTATATATGGGGGATTACGGCTGGCATGATCCGGGTCCTTTATGACAGGTTATATAGATGACTGGCATGGACATTGAGCTGAAATACAGAGGCTGGTTGGATAACGACCAATTGCAGCTGGTATTACTCATTTTATCAAAGGACGGCGAAGAGGCGCGGGTGAATGGCGGCGCTGTTCGTAACGCTATTTTGGGCGAACCGATTTCGGACGTTGATATTTCGACAACGCTTTTACCAGAAGATGTTATTGAGCGACTGGAAGCAAAAGGAATGAAAGTTATTCCTACCGGCATTGAACATGGCACCGTGACGGTACTGGTTGAAGGTCATCATTTCGAAGTCACCACATTGCGTGAAGATATTGAAACCAATGGCCGTCAGGCGGTGGTGGAATTTGGCCGTGACTGGAAGCTTGATGCCATGCGGCGCGATATGACTATGAACGCGCTTTATTGCGATATAGATGGCAAGGTTTATGATCCACTCGGCGGGTATGAGGATTTAATTGCGCGGCGGGTGGTGTTTATTGGAGATGCCGACGACCGCATTCGCGAAGACTATTTGCGGATTTTGCGGTTCTTTAGATTTTTTGCGTGGTATGGCACCATGCGGCCTGACGCAGAAGGGTTGAAGGCTTGTGCCCGGCTGAAAGGCCAGATCAAGAACCTGTCAGTTGAGCGTGTTTGGGCCGAGTTGAAGAAACTTCTGGCTGCCCCTGACCCATCGCGTGCATTATTATGGATGCGAACTGCCGGTGTTTTGACCACTGTTTTACCGGAAACCGGAAAATGGGGCATTGACCGTATTCACGGTCTGGTTCGGATGGAAAAAGAATTGAAATGGGATTTTGATCCAGTATTGCGGATGATGGCAATATTGCCCGTTTCCAGGGATATTGTCATTGAGTTGGCCAAGCGTTTGAAACTGTCTTCAAAAGAAGCCAGACGTTTAATTGAATGGTCTCAATGCCCATTGCCGGATGCAAAAATTTCGGAAAAGGATTTTCATAAACTGCTCTATCGTAATTCGCCACGGGTGATGAAGGATAAGTTGAAACTGGAGCTGGCACGGATTGCCACCTACGATCAAAGCGGGCCGATGGAGGAAATAAAAAACCTGTTTGCCCAAGCGCAAAGATGGCAGCGGCCAGAATTTCCAGTGCAGGGGAAAGATCTTCTGACTGACGGGTTTGAAGAGGGGCCTGAGCTTGGAGAGAAATTGGCAGCACTTGAGCAACTTTGGGTGGATAGCGATTTTACGATGAGCAAAAACGCTTTGCTGGGCGGTTAGTTTATTGCTCACGGCATTCTGGCTCACGGCGTATCCTCGTTTCACTCGGGCCTGCGGATGCGCGGCGCATTAGCGCCGGGCGGCTCTTAGCCGCCTTGAACGCTACCATTTGAAGAACGGATAATTTAACCGCAAAAACCTAGGGCCACTTCACTTCAGGTGGCATTGAGGAGAGAATTGAGTTTACGTTGCCACCGGTTTTTAGGCCGAAAATTGTTCCGCGATCGTATAGCAGGTTGAATTCTACGTAGCGACCGCGACGGATTAGTTGTTCCTCGCGTTGTTCTTCACTCCATGGCTTGTTCATGTTTTTTGCGACCAGCGTTGGGTATACTTCGGCGAATGCGGTACCGACATTCTGGGTGAACGCGAAATCATCATCCCAGTTTTCTGATTTCAGATAGTCATAAAATATGCCGCCAATGCCGCGCATTTCGTTGCGGTGGGGCAGGAAGAAATATTCGTCGCACCAGTCCTTATATTTGGCATAGTCGGCGACCCTGTGGAGGTCGCAGGCGGTTTTCATCGTCTTGTGGAATAGTTTGCTGTCAGGGTCTTCCTGGGTTCGTCTTGCATCCAGCACCGGGGTTAAATCTGCACCGCCGCCAAACCACTGGCTGGTGGTGACCACCATGCGGGTGTTCATATGAACGGCTGGAACATTTGGGTTTTGCGGGTGGGCTATGAGTGAAATGCCTGATGCCCAATATCTTGGGTCTTCGGCAGCACCTGGAATTTGCTTGCGGAATTCTTCTGAAAATTCACCATAAACCGTGGAGGTATGAACGCCGACTTTTTCAAAAACGCGGCCCTTCATCAACGACATGGTGCCGCCGCCTTCGTTTTCGCTCTTTACCCATGGGGTGCGTTCGAAGCGTCCGGCTTCGCGATCGGAAAATGTGCCTTCGAGATTATCTTCCAGTTTTTCGTAACTGGCGCAAATCGTATCGCGCAGTTTTTGAAACCAGCTTTCAGCAAGTTGCTTTTTTGTATCAATGTCTTCTGGGTGTCCGGGGGCAGGTGGCTGGCGTTTTGTGACCATTAAGATGGTTCCTTTGGAATTTGAAATCTAAGACAGATTTAGGAAGAAGAAGAAGATAAAACCTCCAAGGTTTGTAATATATATGAAGAGGCAGTATCTTCTGGCTCCATATTCATCAAACCATTTAAATGTAGAATAGTGTATGAATTCCGCCCCAAAAATGTATTTTCGATTCTCTATTTTTACCTTGTTTCTGGCATATTGAAATTCTCTTATGGTATCGAACAGACCGATCTTCAACGTAACCAGAATCCCAAATGCTAGAAAATATAAAAATATATGTCGTTCATCGAGCATTGGTAATCTCCACGTGCATGTTTATCCCTCTAAAATAATCCTTGAAGCAAATGGCATTGCGTTTATGGCGCGAATAAAGCTATGTGCACATGATATAAATCAAGGACCTTCTTCATGCCACCGCCAATTCTGTTTCTTAAAGATATCCATCTGACTTTTGGTGGTACGCCGCTGCTGGAAGGGACTGATATTTCTATTGAGGCTGGCGATCGTATCGGGCTGGTTGGGCGCAATGGGTCTGGCAAATCTACCTTGATGAAAATCCTCTCCGGTGAGGTTGAAGCTGATAAAGGTGAACGGTTCGCGCAACCGGGAACGACCATTCGTTATCTGCCGCAGGAACCTGATTTGAGCGCCTATGCCAATGTGCTGGAATATGTGGAAGAAGGTTTGGAAGCAGGGGACGATCCCTATCGTGCTGCCTACCTATTGGGTGAGCTTGGTATGAGTGGGCAGGAGCTTCCCGGCGAGATATCAGGCGGTGAGGCGAGGCGTGCAGCCCTTGCACGCGCGCTTGCGCCAGAGCCTGATGTTTTGCTTTTGGACGAACCAACCAACCATTTGGACTTGCCGGCAATTGAATGGCTTGAAGATGAGTTGAAGCGCTGTCGCTCGGCGCTGGTTATCATCAGCCACGATAGAAGCTTTCTTGAAAATCTCACCCGGATGACCGTTTGGATGGACCGTGGAAAATCGCGTACGATGAAGCGCGGCTTTGCCAATTTTGAAGAATGGCGCGACGAGGTTTTGGACCAAGAAGAACTTGATAATCACAAACTTGATCGCAAAATCGTGCGCGAGGAGCACTGGATCGTTCACGGGGTTTCCGGTCGCCGCAAGCGCAATATGCGGCGGGTGAAGGAACTGGCACAATTACGTCAGGATCGTTCGAATATCCGCAAGGTCCAAAGCGGCGTGAACATGACGCTGGCGGAGTCGGATAAATCTGGCAAGTTGGTTGCCAAAATCGTTGATGTTTCGAAATCCTTTGGTAATGCCCATGTTGTGAAGAATTTCTCTACGCTCATTCAGCGGGGAGATAGGGTTGGGATTGTTGGTCCAAACGGGGCTGGAAAAACGACACTGATCAATTTGATCACAGGCAAGATTGAGCCGGATTCAGGCACGGTGAAGCTTGGGGTAAATCTTGATCTGCTGTTGGTTGATCAAAAACGTGAGGCCCTCAGCCCCGAATGGAGCCTGAAACAGGCTCTGACCGATGGCGCTGGTGATACGGTTTCGATTGGCGACACGACTAAGCACGTGATCAGCTATATGAAGGATTTCCTGTTTTCGCCGGAGCAGATTAATACGCCTATCCGTGCGCTATCGGGTGGTGAGCGCGGGCGGCTGATGCTTGCGCGCGGACTGCGCACGCCCTCCAATTTGCTGGTACTCGATGAACCGACCAATGATCTTGATCTGGAAACACTGGATTTGTTGCAGGAATTTTTGGCTGACTATCCGGGCACTGTTTTGCTGGTGAGCCATGATCGTGATTTTCTTGACCGCGTTTGCACCAGCATCATTGCCAGCGATGGGGATGGCCAATGGACCGAATATGCCGGTGGTTATTCGGATATGGTTTTCCAAAAAGGTTCCGGTGTTCAAAAGAATGTTCGTGAGGTTAGCGGTGAAAAACAAGCGAAGCAAAAACAGGTTGCCACAAAATCAGGCAATTCATCGAAGCTAAGCGGCAAGCAACGCCATGCGCTGGAAAATTTACCGAAAGAGATGAAGCAGCTTGAGTTTGAAATTGAGAAATTGAAAAAGGCGCTTGAAGATCCGGATTTGTTTTCGAAAGAGCCGAAGAAGTTTCAAAAATATGCTGATGCTTTGGCTGAGCGAGGGGCTTCGCTTGGTGAGAAAGAAGAAGAATGGCTGGAGCTTGAGATGATTAAGGACGAGCTGGGGGGGGCTTAGTTCCCAATAAATCCGCCAGATTGTCTTTCCCACAAATCGGCGTATAGGCCACCTTTTTTCAGTAATTGTTTGTGGGTGCCTTCATCTACTACGCGCCCCTTATCCAAGATTATCAGGCGGTCAAAGCTGGCTATTGTTGATAGGCGGTGGGCGATGGCTATTACGGTTTTGCCTTTCATCAGTTCGAATAGATTTTCCTGAACGGCTGCTTCGATTTCGGAATCTAGTGCCGATGTGGCTTCGTCCAGAATCAGGATGGGGGCATCGCGCAAGAATATTCTGGCTATTGCTATGCGCTGGCGCTGACCGCCTGAAAGTTTTACACCGCGCTCGCCGACCTGGGATTCATAGCCTGTGCGTCCGGCCTGATCGTGCAAATCCTTGATGAACTCGTGGGCGCTGGCGCGTTTTGCGGCTTTGACGACGTCTTCTCTGGTAGCATTAGGGCTGCCATAGGCGATGTTATCATGGACTGAGCGATGGAAGAGAGCTGATTCCTGCTGCACCAGCGAAAAGTGTGAGCGCAAACTGTCTTGGGTTACATGGGCAATGTTTTGTCCATCGATGGAGATTTCGCCTTCATTGACGTCGAAGAAACGCAGGATCAGATTGACCAGCGTTGTTTTTCCTGCGCCAGACGGGCCGACAATGCCGATTTTCTCTCCCGGCTTGATTTCCATGGAGAGGTCTTCGAGCAAGGTTGAATCTTTCTCGTGACGAAAATGGATGTGCTTGAGTTTGATATGTCCCTTTTTCAATACTAAGTCCGGGGCATTTTTGTCGTCCACCAGACCGAGTGGTTGGGCAACCATATCCATGGTGTTTTGTGTGGTGCCAACGGATCTGAAAAAGCCGTTGAGATTTCCCATCAATCGGTTGAGCATCATGTGGAGACGGATGACCAGTGCGAGCGCGAAGGCTACTTCACCGATGCTCATGCCGCCTGCCAGCCAAAAATCGATTGCTACCCATGTGACCGCGCTGATGGCGATGCCGTTTATAAAACTGAGCAGCACACGAACGCTTGTGAGTACTCTGGTGAATGTTTTCAGTGCTTCAAATGTGCCGAGCACGCCTTCATAAATCCAGTCGCGATCCGGATCATTATTGCCGTAGAGTTTGATGGTCTGGATATTGGCGTAGCCATCGACCATCTGGCCTGAGGCGACCGAAGCTGCTTCTGCAATTTCACGACCTCTGTCTCTAATCATAGGAACGTATTTGCGCGCGAGCAGACCAAATACAACCATCCAAAGCAGCACGATGGCGCCCAAACGCCAGTTTAATGCGGAGAGCATGCCCGCTGCGGTGATCGAGAAAACACCGATGAACCATATGACCTGAAACAAGCTGATCATCATCTCACCAGTGGCCTGACCAGACTGGAACACTTTTTGAGATATGCGCCCCGCCAGATCGTTTTGGAAAAAAGTGAGGGATTGTGCAATGACGTGTTTGTGGCTTTGCCAGCGCATCAAGGTGAAAAACCCTGCAACGATAACCTGTTCCTCGATTAATGCGCCGAAGGTGATAACGGCAGCGCGGAAGACTACGACGACAAACAGCATAAAAATGAGTGTGGAGCCATATTCTGACAGCAGGGAGTCCCAACCACCGGAAAAGCTTTGTGAACTCTGAAAGTTACCGAGGATATCGACGATATCCCCGATGAAAGTGAAAATGGCTGTTTCAACGATGGCATTGAGGAAGCCATAAATAAGCATGGCCGCGAATGCCCAGCGGGCCTGCCCTACATAATGCCATACATAAGCCAGCAATTTGTTCGGTGGTTCGTAATCTTTTCGTGGTGCGAACGGATCAATTATCCCTTCAAAAAGGCGGAAGATATCGTCTGCAAATTTCATGCGTGTTCGCTTTCTTTTTCGCCCAGCAGAAAGCCACCGGTCTGGCGTGACCATAGGCCGGCATAAATGCCATCGGCCTTTATCAACTCGTCATGAGTACCTGTTTCGACGATTTTTCCTTGATCCATGACTATTAGCCGGTCAAGTTTGGCGATGGTTGAAAGGCGGTGGGCGATGGCGATTACCGTTTTGTTTTCCATCAGTGCAAAGAGGTTTTCCTGAATGGCTGCTTCCACCTCGGAATCAAGTGCAGACGTGGCTTCATCCAGAACCAGAATGGGCGCGTCTTTGAGGAAAACACGGGCAATTGCGATACGCTGGCGCTGGCCGCCGGAGAGTTTTACTCCGCGCTCGCCTACATGGGCGTCCAGTCCCTTGCGACCTTGTTGATCTACAAGGTCAGCAACAAACTCCCACGCACTGGCACGTTTGATGGCCTTCAGGATGGCCTCTTCGCTCACATCGCTACGACCATAGGCGATGTTTTCGCGAATGGAACGGTGCAGGAGAGAAGTGTCCTGTGTCACCACGCCGATATGTTCGCGCAAACTATCCTGCGTGACGGTAGAAATATCTGTGCCATCAATGCGGATTATGCCGCTTTCCAGATCGTAAAACCGTAATAGGATATTTATAAGCGTGGTTTTTCCCGCGCCTGAGCGACCGACAAGGCCGATTTTTTCGCCCGGTTTGATTGTCAGAGAGAGGTTCTCGATGATCCCTTCTGATTTGCCATAATGAAACCGCACGGTCTTAAACTCGATTGCGCCCTTTGGCACGACCAGCTTGTCGGCATCAGGTTTATCTGTGACCTCATGGGGCTTGGTCATCATGCTCATGCCGTCGAGCACCACACCGATATTTTCGAACAGGCCAGAGGTTTCCCACATGATCCACTGAGACATGCCGTTGATACGCAAAGCAAGAGTGGTGACAATTGCGATTGCGCCAACGGTGACGGCAGAATCCAGCCATAGCCAGATCGAAAGGGCAGTCACAGCAAATATTGCGACACAATTGTTGACATAAACGAGCGATTGTATGGTCGTGGTAACGCGCATTTGTTCATAGACCGTTTTTAAGAACCCATCCATGCTTTCGCGTGCGTAGTCGGCTTCGCGCCCGGCGTGGGAGAACAGTTTCACCGTGTTGATATTAGTATAGCTATCGACAACGCGGCCCGTCATGATGGAACGGGCATCAGCCTGTCGTCTCGATATGCGTTTCATGCGCGGGATGAAGGTGCGCAATATGGTGACATAGATG